>NZ_JCAXEL010000007.1:0-300490 GCF_059759055.1 Paenibacillus sp. GQ49 | reverse complement strand
TTTTTTAGTATCGGGATGTAGCTCAGCTTGGTAGAGCACCTGGTTTGGGACCAGGGGGTCGCATGTTCAAATCGTGTCATCCCGATTTTTGTTTATGCGGGTGTAGTTCAATGGTAGAACTTTAGCCTTCCAAGCTAATAGCGTGGGTTCGATTCCCATCACCCGCTTATAGGATATAACGAAAAAGCCTTTGCAGATGCAGAGGCTTTTTACTTTTATTAACGTAAGAATTTAGCAGTTATTTATATAATATTTTATGTAAAGTACAATACAGGTTCATTTAAAAAAGAGCCAAGACCCCTTTACTATCCAATTAGGGAGGTCTTGGCTCTTCTGTTTATCTCTGTGGATGAGCTGCCTCTAAGATGCAGCAGCTATTGTATAGGTGAAGAGCGCACAATTTAACGTTCGTTGTGGTCCGTCACTCTTTTACGCATGCCAGCTAATCCAAGCAGTCCCAGCAAACCAAGCCAGCCCCAATCCATGCCGTTGTCACGGTCGGTTGTTGTAGCATTTGCCCGAACATTGTTGGTACGATAGTCACCATTGTTGCGGTAGTTTCCATCCATGTTCATATTCATGTTGGAATTAGTGTTTGTGCGGTCCATGTAGTTGGTGTCCTGATAAGACCGGACACGTGAGCCGGTTGTATCCATTCCTTTGGACATTTGACCATCAGCAGCAGCAGGGCCAGCCATCGCGGCCACCAGAAGCACGGAAGCAATAATTGTTGTACCTTTCTTCATCATTTGGATTCCTCCTTTTTAGTAAGAGCTATAGATTAATCTGCCCAAAAAGCTAAGAACATTATGTAGAAATGGTCTGTTAAGATATCCCTACGTTTACAGTAGGTTAGGAACATACATAAGAAACTCCCCTAATAAGCAGACTTGTAGTGGGAAGGAATTTATAATTTTATCTTTAATTTATTACGTCACTGTGGTAAAGTATACAAAAGCTTGCTTTGCCGGTCATGTTTCTTTGTATATCATCTGTTCTCAAATAATGAAATTATGCGGTTTAACCTTACGATCAGGTACCATGGAATCATATCTAAAGTAACTGTATATTTATAAATTTTTAAGCATAGGTATGAGATATTTGATTTATCTAAAGTACGTGAAAAAGGTATCATGCGACAGCATATGACCATTAATTGAAGCAGAACAAGAAAATGAATAAAAAAGCGTGTTTTTGTGCTGTAAATCGGGGATAATCCCCATTTTTTCTAGTAGAAAAATAAAGATTTTCGTACCATTTTATTGTATGATGTTATGAAGGTGTCAAATTTACGTGTACGAATGGAACGATCAGATGGGAGGATAAGCATGACTGAAACTATGGTAACCGCCAGCAAAAGCCAATCCAACAACCTGCTTCGGCGAGACGTGCGGTTCCTGGGCAATATACTCGGAGAAGTTCTTGTCCATCAAGGCGGCACGGAGCTTCTAGATATCGTTGAGAAGATTCGGGAAACGAGCAAATCGTTGCGTGCAGAATTTCTGCCAGAACTCTATGCAGAGTTCAAAACGATGATCCAGGAATTAGACTCGGACAATCGTCACCAGGTTATTCGGGCTTTCGCTATTTATTTTCAATTAGTTAATATTGCTGAACAAAACCATCGGATCCGGCGTAAACGGGATTATGAACGTTCTGCAGGGGACGCTGTGCAGCCAGGATCGATTGAGAAAGCAGTACAGGATCTTAAGGAACGTGGACTGTCTCATACAGAGGTGGAAGAGATTCTCGACGATTTGTCGTTGGAACTCGTTATGACAGCTCACCCAACCGAAGCTATGCGCCGGGTTATTCTGGACATCCATAAACGGATATCCGAAGATGTCATGTCACTTGATAATCCTACGCTGACGTTGCGTGAACGTGAACAGTTGCGTGAGAAGCTGCTGAATGAGGTTATTACACTCTGGCAGACAGATGAACTTCGCGACCGTAAACCGACTGTACTTGATGAAGTGCGGAACGGGATGTATTACTTTCATGAAACGTTGTTCCACGTACTTCCGGATGTATATCAGGAGCTGGAACGCTGCCTGAACAAATTTTATCCTGACCATGACTGGCATGTGCCGACGTATTTGCGGTTCGGTTCCTGGATCGGTGGAGACCGGGATGGAAATCCTTCGGTAACTTCAGATGTAACATGGCAGACACTCTTGATGCAACGCAAGCTCGCTTTGCGTGAATACCAACGGATTATGATTGAACTTATGGGCCATCTCAGCTTCAGCACAAACATCATTCACGTATCGGATGAGCTGGTGCAGTCGATTGAGCAGGACCGTAATTCTGTTACATTGAAAAAAGTGGATATCTGGCGGAATGAAAAAGAGCCATACCGCATCAAATTGGCTTATATGATTGCCAAGCTGAACAATGTACTGGATGAGAACAAATTAGGTCAGCCTGACCGTTATCATAGCGCACAGGATTTGATTGATGAACTGATGATTATTGATCGAAGTCTGCGCCATCATTTTGCCGATTACGTAGCAGATACGACCATTCGCAAAATGATTCGTCAAGTCGAGTTGTTTGGTTTCCATACTGCAGCATTGGATGTGCGTCAGCACAGTAAGGAACATGAAAATGCGATGTCGGAGATTTTGGCGAAAATGAACATTGTAGAGGATTATGCGCGTCTGACTGAAGACGGTAAAATCGATCTGCTTGCTCGTTTGCTGGATGATCCACGTCCGCTTACTTCTCCTTATCACCAATACACGGAGGGAACCAAAGAATGTCTGGATGTCTTCCGTACCATTAAGCGTGCCCAAAACGAATTTGGGAACGGCTGTATCACAAGTTACCTGATCAGTATGACGCAGGGCGCAAGTGATTTGCTGGAGGTTATGGTATTTGCCAAGGAAGTGGGCTTATTCACCAAAGGACACAACGGTGAGGTTGTATCTACTCTTCAAGCGGTACCACTGTTTGAAACCATTGATGATCTACATGCGGCTTCGGACATTATGCAGAAGCTGTTCAACCTTCCTGTATACCGCGCAAGCGTAAAAGGACGGAATGAACTGCATGAAATCATGCTTGGTTATTCTGACAGCAACAAGGATGGCGGAGTGGTTACAGCCAACTGGGAACTGCGTGTAGCAATGAATGCCATCACGGCTGTAGGTAATGAACATGGCGTTAAGCTGAAGTTCTTCCATGGACGTGGCGGGGCTTTGGGACGTGGCGGCATGCCACTCAACCGCAGTATTCTTGCTCAACCACCACATACGATTGGTGGGGGCATCAAGATTACGGAGCAGGGAGAGGTTATTTCTTCCCGTTATTCCCTTCAAGGGATTGCATACCGCAGTTTGGAGCAGGCAACTTCGGCTCTAATCACAGCAGCACTTAATGGGCTTGAGCCGCAAGAGTCAGCATCCGAACGTCATTGGGACAGTATTATCAAAGAGATTTCGGAAGTATCTCTGACGAAATATCAGGATCTGATTTTCCGTGATCCAGACTTCTTCACATTCTTCAAAGAATCAACGCCGCTTCCGGAGGTTGGTGAGCTGAACATTGGCTCCCGTCCATCCAAGCGTAAAAATAGCGATAAGTTTGAAGATCTGAGAGCGATCCCTTGGGTATTCGCATGGACTCAAAGTCGTTATCTGCTTCCGGCATGGTATGCGGCAGGAACAGGATTGCAAAGTTACTATCAGGGTAAAGAGGAAAATCTGGTTGTCCTGAAAGAAATGTATGCAAGCTTCCCATTCTTCCGTACATTAATTGATACGGTACAGATGGCCGTAGCCAAGGCAGATCTGGTGATTGCCAAAGAATATTCAGCAATGACTTCGAACAAGGAAGCCCGTGATCGCATATACGGTCAGATTGAAGCCGAATTCAAGCTCACAAAAGAGCTGATTCTGAAAATTACCGGAGAAGCTGAAATTTTGGATGATGTACCGGTTATTCAAGAATCCATTCGTCTTCGTAACCCTTATGTAGATCCGTTGTCCTACATGCAGGTTCAACTTCTGAGCGAGCTCAGAGATATGCGTGAACGTGGTGAGGATGATACGGAACTGCTCAGAGAAGTGTTGCTGACAATTAACGGCATCGCTGCAGGACTGCGTAATACAGGTTGATGATTGAACTGCTTCATTTGAATAATCATATGTAACAAAGTACCTATTACTTTGTTGAATAAAAGCTCCATTCTCTGCTCTACGGAGTGAGAGATGAAACGGGACTCCTGCGGGAGTTCCCGTTTTTACTGTTTTTGGCGGATATTTGTCATACAGTCTTGATTTTTGACCAAAGTTGATTTACGATTTGATTGGTGAATTACAAGTGTGGACGGGTATCAGAAGACGGAAGACCCATCAGCATGTCTGGGGGAATAAGGGTGGACAATTTGGAGAACAGGCTTATTAAACTGGTGCTCAAGGGCGACCAAAGAGCCTTTGCAGAAATCGTTGAACTATATAAGGACAAGCTATTTCATTTGGCATACCGGATGCTGAACAATCGTCATGAAGCTGAAGACGTTGTGCAGGAGACGTTTTTGCGTGTGTTTCGTAATATGGAGAAGTACGACCCGAACCAGAAGTTCTCAACCTGGATCTACCGGATCGCAACCAATCTGTGTATTGACCGACTGCGCAGAAAGAAACCTTCATACTCTTTGGATGCTGAACTGAATGATCAGGAAGGATCTGATGGTTATGCGATGCTCCCGAGTGATGATCGTACACCGGAGAGTGAAGCGCTCCTGTCAGAAACGCAGACACTCATTCGTGAGGCCATTGACAGTTTGCCAGCCAAGTATAAGTCCGTTATGATTCTGAGATATTTACAGGACTTGTCGCTACAGGAAATCAGTGACGTGACAGGTATGCCCGTAACAACGATCAAGACACGCGTTCATCGGGGCCGTGATTTTCTACGTAAAAAATTGGAGTATAAGTTATAAATGTTAAACGCCTTTAAATATGGGCGAAATTATTTGAAACATATCCGAAACGGATGCGTATGTAATGTATGCAAGTCTTATGCGTGCTTTTTAATGGCACATGGACTAAGTGATTTAAGAAAGGATTGGCTCTCATATGGATTGCAACTCGGCCGTCTCTTTAATGCATGAATGTTTGGATGAGTCGTTGTCCCCGGCCCAGAAGGTTGAACTGAAAAGTCACCTTGTGATCTGTCCGGATTGTCGCATGCGCTTTAAAGAGTTGGAACAGACGGAAATGTTACTCTTTGCCATGAAACACTATTCACCGTCTGCCTCTGATGAGCTGACCAATCGAATTATGAATGCTCTGCCCCAGCCCAAGAGACAGCAAGCATGGCTCAAATGGGTCAAAGGACATCCCGCGCTGACGGCGGCAGCCTTCTTTTTGGTCGTGATGCTCTTTAGCGCCTTGAATTTCTGGAATCAGAATAACGAGATGGTTGTTAAGGGAAATAATCTGGACCAGATCGTGATTCAGGGTAACACGGTTATTGTTCCTGAAGGTAAGTCAATTGCTGGCGATCTTACGATAGAAAATGGAACCGCACAAGTATATGGTGATGTGAACGGCAATCTGACGGTTATCGACGGACAACTGTTTCAGGCTTCAACGGCGCATATTTCAGGTCAGGTGAAAAGTATTGATCAGGCGCTGGACTGGTTCTGGTACAAAATAACCAATATGGTAAATGAAGTGGCTTATCGCTAGAACAGGGTAAAATCTTCAATGGTATATACCAAGCAGGGTACCTCCAGATTGCATGGGGTACTCTTTTTTTATACGAAACTTTGTAAATCATGGGAAATGTGATGTTTATGTGCAGTTTGAGACTGCCGTAACTTGCAACCTGAACGTTAACGTTATAACCTAGATACTAAAGAGAACATACTACTACATATAGATACGCATTTTGCACAAATCGAATGATGCAAAACGCGGAGACAAAGGATTATATAAAATCCTAATGGGTTAATATGAGATCAGGGTTACTCATCAATGGGGATAGCGGGGGCTGGCTTATGAATTATTTTGCTGACTTAACGTGGACAGAGTCCATTAAGGACGTTATCGATATATTGATCGTTACCTATATTATGTACAAACTGATTTTGCTTGTGCGGGGGACACGTGCGGTTCAGCTCCTGAAAGGGATTCTGTTCCTTGTGCTGATCTGGGCATTAAGTACGTGGCTAAACCTGTATACGCTCAAATGGTTAATGAACCAGATGTTTACGTTTGGTGTTGTTGCGGTGTTCATTATCTTTCAGCCGGAACTGCGTCGTGGTCTGGAGCAATTGGGACGCGGTAAGCTGTTTGGACGTTCAGCGGCAGCGAGTGATGAAGAATTAACTGTGTTAATTGGTGAGATTATTAAGTCAGTTAATTATTTGTCACGGCGTAAAATTGGCGCTTTGGTCGTATTTGAACGTGAAACGGGTCTGAACGATTACACGGAATCGGGCATTAAGATGCAATCTCTGGTCAGCTCAGAGCTGATGATTAACATCTTTATTCCAAATACACCGCTCCATGATGGAGCCGTTATTATACAGGGAAAACAGATTTCGGCGGCAGCTTGTTATTTGCCATTATCAGAGAATCCTTTTATCAGTAAGGAATTGGGAACACGTCACCGTGCAGCAATCGGGATTACCGAAGTTGCAGATGCGATCTGTTTGGTTGTCTCCGAGGAGACGGGACAAGTGTCACTTGCAATGAATGGACAGGTCGTTCGTGATATTAAGGAAGAATCGCTGATTGCCAAACTGTATGAGGAGTTGCGCCCTACATCCAATCTGAAAAAGAATGGCTGGACAACCTTCTGGAAACGGAAGGGAGGACGTAACAATGGATAAGTGGTTTAACAATAATAACTTTGCCAAAATACTTGCACTTGCGGTGAGCCTGCTGCTCTGGTTCATGATTCATCTGGATGAGGTACCAACCACCCCTACGATTACAACAGGGACAACCAACAAGGTTGTGGAACGTACGGTGCCTGTTCAACCTTATGGATTAGACAGCAACAGCTATGTGCTTACTTCATTAAGTACGGATGAGGTCCGGCTGGAGATCAAAGGGCAGCGCTCGATGCTAACATCGATTTTTACGAATGATGACTACAAGGTACTGGTCGATCTGAGTCAGGTGAAAGATGGGTCCAATACACTGCCACTCGTACCTGATCTGCCTTCCGGGGTAGAAGTGGTCAGCATGGAACCTTCCATGGTTACGGTGAACGTAGAAAAATTGGGCACCAAATCCTTCAATGTGAATATTGTACCCGAAGGGGAACCATCCGCCGGATACAGCGCTGGAACGCCCGTAATTGAACCTTCGACGCCGGTTAAGGTAACTCTGCCCGAAGGACAACTCGAGGCTGTAGCGAAGGTCCAGGGCAGTGTGAGCGTGAAAGATGTCAAGGAAGATGTCATACAGAAAAAAGTGAAACTTCAAGCATACAATGCTGAGGGCAAGGTCCTTGAAAATGCGATTATAACGCCTCAAACGGTTGAAGTCCGGGTTCCGGTCAATCAGCCCTATACATCTGTACCCTTAAGAATCAAATATTCGGGACAGCTTCCGGAAGGCCTGGTACTCTCCACAGTAGAGCCAAGCGTGAAAGAAGTCTCGGTTTATGGATCAGAGGATGCGCTTGCGGGTATACAGGCCTACGACCAAGTAACCCTTGATCTAACGCAGTTTGAGCAGTCAGGTACGTCAACAGTTAACGTGGACTTGACGCCGCCTTCCGGTTTTGAGAAAATCGAGCCTAGTTCGATTCAGATCAAGGTAACCATATCCCCATTTGACGAGGCAGAGGAGACTACCAAAGTCTTTCCGAACGTCCCCATCACACTTACCGATGCGGGGAATGGGCTGGAAGGTACACTCGTTACGCCTAAAAGTGGCGGTCTGAACCTCACACTCACAGGCTCAGCTAGTATGCTTGAGGGTCTAAGTAGTGATGATCTCACGTTAACCGGGGATCTTGCTGGACTTGCGGTCGGAACGCATGAGATCAAGCTTGAAGCCGATCTGCCCCGTTATGCCAAACTGGATGAATCATCCACTGCATTAAGTGCGACGGTCAAAATTAGCGAAAAGGCTGAAGACACCACTACCACTCCTGGCGAAGAACCGACGGACGAGGGAACGGTAGCACCTGACCCTTCACCAGCCGAGGTCGAAAACGGGGAAACGGAGCCTGTTCCTGATGAAGAAGAAACGGAATCGAATACGGATACTCAGGATCAGGGCCAACAGGGGAGCACAAGCAGTCGAGGTAATTTAAATAATAATAACAGCGGTACTGGCAGTAAAAGTGGCGCGAATCCGTAAACGTTCTAATTTTAAAATTCTCAACAAATAATAATAGTGCTCGTATATGATGCGAATAGAAGGAGTTAAATCATGGGGAAATATTTTGGTACAGACGGTGTAAGAGGGGTTGCCAATAAAGAGTTAACGGCAGAGCTGGCTTACAGCATTGGACGTTGTGGTGGTTACGTGCTTGCAGGTGGTGTGGAAAGACCAAAAGTGGTTATCGGCATGGATACTCGTATCTCGGGATTGATGTTGGAATCCGCACTGGTTGCAGGTCTGTTGTCCATTGGCGCTGATGTGATCCGTCTGGGCGTTGTATCCACTCCTGGAGTGGCGTATATTGCACGTTTGTTGAAAGCTGACGCGGGCGTGATGATCTCCGCTTCCCACAATCCGGTTGAGGATAACGGAATCAAGTTCTTTGGTGGAGATGGCTTCAAGCTGTCTGATGAAACAGAGAACCGGATTGAAGAACTGATGGATGCGGAGACAGATCAATTGCCACGGCCAGTAGGTGGCGGTCTGGGTACTGTAACGACAGATGAAGAATCACGTTATCGTTACCTTGATTTCCTGAAAACGACTGTAAATGAGTCGTTCTCTGGACTTAAAATTGTTTTGGACTGTGCAAACGGAGCAGCTTATGAACTGGCACCAAAATTGTTCAGTGAACTAGGTGCAGAAGTCATTGCCATTGGCGCTGAGCCTAACGGCCTGAATATTAATGAGCAATGTGGATCAACTCATCCAGAGAACCTGAAACAAGAAGTGCTTAAACATAAAGCGGATCTGGGTCTTGCTTTTGACGGGGATGCGGATCGTCTGATTGCTATTGATGAGACAGGCGCTGAGGTGGATGGAGACTTCATTCTGTGTATCTGCGGTGATGCGATGAATCGTGCAGGCAAGTTGAAGGACAGTACTGTTGTATCGACCGTTATGAGTAACATCGGATTCTACAAAGCAACGGAGAAACTTGCACTGAAAACAGCTAAAACGGCAGTAGGTGATCGTTATGTGATGGAGGAAATGCGTCGCGGCGGTTACAACTTGGGTGGAGAACAATCTGGCCATGTTATTTTCCTGGATTACAATACAACTGGAGACGGTATGCTGACTGCGATTCAACTCGTGGATACGCTCAAGGCTTCCGGTAAAAAACTGAGTGAACTAAAAGCGCTAATGACCCAGTACCCACAAGTATTGGTGAATGTGCGTGTTGAAGATAAGAGCAAATACGAGGGCAATGCTGCAATCGAGCAGGCTATTGCTACAGTAGAACAGCAACTCGGCGATAATGGACGTGTACTCGTTCGGGCTTCAGGTACTGAATCTCTGATCCGTGTTATGGCGGAAGGACCAGATAAAGACGAACTTGAACAATTTGTGTCTCACATCGCAGATGTAGTGCAAAAAGAACTGGTATAGGACTGGAAGATGTAAGAGATACGGAATTTTTGAATTACCTCTAATGATGGATATTCCTGCGTCCCGGCCTGATGAGACCATAGGTCCGTTTATCCGGTCGGGATTGTAGGTAAATATGCTAAAATTGTCACAGGTACTTTGCTCCATTGCAAAATGGACCTGACGTGCATATAATGAGTGGAGTTGTCATTCAGACACAGAAAGTGAGGAACGTAAGGTTACAGTTACACAAGCGCCAGAGCTTGGAGTTGCGCGGGATGATGTTGATCAGGATTTCTTCTAGGTTGAAGAACGGCTGATTAAGATCAACGGCAATCAAGCTGACGAGGTGGAGGTGTTCGGATTGTTCGGCGGGGACCTCCCGGTGAAGCACCAGAGCCGTAAACCGGATTGCGGAAAATGGATAGGTGACTGTCCACACAACGCGCCGGTGCAGGTGCAAGAGTTAAACTAAAATTCAAATGAATGTGCGTGAAGAGCGTAAACAGTACGCGGACGGGAAAATGATGTACATTCATGATTGCATTCATAACACTTATGATGACAGCGGGGCGACACGAGGTCGCTCTGATCATTGATAATTGAATAAGTACCAAGTATTCATGAAACGCTAGGCAATCACTCATTTTTCCGATGTGCCGCCTCTGCCTGTTTATCTTCGTGACACAGTATTCATATACAAACGGAGGAAATAAATTATGTGCGGTATTGTTGGATATATTGGTAATAAGAACACTCAATCGGTATTGGTTGAAGGATTGAAGAAACTTGAGTATCGTGGTTATGATTCTGCAGGTATCGCAGTATTCACACCAGAAGGTCTGCAAATCACAAAAGCTCTTGGTCGTCTTGCGAACCTTGAAGCCAAGCTGGATGGTGCACCACTGGTAGGTAATGCCGGAATCGGACATACACGTTGGGCAACTCATGGTAAACCATCAGATGAGAACTCTCATCCACACACAGATGGAAGCCAGAAGTTCTCTGTTGTGCATAACGGTATTATTGAGAACTACCTGGATCTGAAGGATGAATTGATGGCTCAAGGTCACACGTTCACTTCCGAGACAGATACTGAGGTTATCTCTCACCTGATCGCACGTGAATACAATGGTGATATCGTCAAAACAGTTCAAAAAGTGATCACGTTGTTGCGTGGCGCATTTGCACTGGGTGTATTGACAGAGCATGAGCCTGAGAAACTCGTAGCTGTGCGTCAAGCAAGCCCATTGATTATTGGTATTGGTGAAGGCGAGAACTTCATTGGTTCCGACATCCCGGCAATTCTGGAACATACACGTAACGTGTACATTCTGAATGATGGTGAAATGGCTGTATTGACACATGATGCTGTCGAATTGATGACGATTGAAGGCAACTTTATTTCTCGGGAAATGATTCGTGTCGATTGGGATGCTGTAACCGCAGAAAAAGGCGGATTCGAGCACTTCATGCTGAAAGAAATTCATGAGCAACCAAAAGCATATCGTGATACTATGCTGGGTCGCATCGATAATGAAGGCAAAAAAGTTCAACTTCCTGAGTTGAAAATGACTGAAGAACAAATTAAAAATATCCGTAACGTTCAAATCATTGCATGTGGTACAGCGTACCATGCAGGTCTGGTTGGACGTACAGTGATTGAGCAATTGGTACGTATTCCGGTTGAAACAGATGTGGCTTCCGAGTACCGTTACCGTTCCCCAATCGTGCACAAAGATACACTTGTAATCGTAGTGAGCCAATCCGGTGAAACTGCCGATACGCTTGCTGCATTGCGTGAAGCACAATCCAATGGTGCACATGTACTGGCAATCACAAACGTAGTGGGCAGCTCCATTGCACGTGATGCAGATGATGTTATTGCAACATTGGCAGGTCCTGAGATTGCAGTAGCTTCTACCAAAGCGTATACTTCGCAGTTGATCGCGTTCAACTTGCTTGGTCTGTACCTTGCACAAGTTCGTGGTACGCAATCTGCAGAAGAGATTGCACACACGCTGGCAGCAATGCAAGCATTGCCTGAGCAAGTGGAGTCCATGTTGGAGCAAGCGGAGGCAATCAAAGGATATGCAGAGCAAATCTCCAAACATGAACATCTCTTCTTCATTGGTCGTGGTCTTGACTACGCAGTAGCTCAAGAAGGATCATTGAAACTGAAAGAGATCTCTTACATTCACTCCGAGGCGTATGCTGCCGGTGAGTTGAAACACGGTACGCTCGCATTGATCGAAGACGGCATCCCTGTTATTGCTTTGGCAACTCAGGAGAACGTACTTGAGAAAACAGTGAGCAACATCAAAGAAGTGAAAGCACGTGGTGCGGATGTACTGGCAATTACGTACGAAGAGCACGTAGCACCATTGCTGAAATCCGTAGACCAAGCGTTTGCAATTCCTAAGACGCTGCCATTGCTAAGCCCTGCTTTGTCTGTAGTTGCGCTGCAATTGCTGGCATACTATGCTTCCCTGGCACTGGGTCATGATGTGGATAAACCACGTAACCTGGCGAAAAGTGTAACGGTTGAGTAAGGTATTCTGTACAAATTAGTTTATTTTCCAATGATAAATAAGTGTAGAACCATTTACAAAAGTATGGAACTACACGAACTGTTGTCTGATGACATGGATTACCAAACAAAATAATGGTCCTGATGACTCTAAGTCATCAGGACTTTTTTGATGTATCAGGAGGGTGGTTCTGAATATTAGAACCACCTTATTTGTGTTTGTACAATGTAAACCGTAAGTGCAATTATATCCCCAAGAAGGATGCGGATCGGGCATAAAAGATCATTTTAACGATAAAGGAAGATAACTGAACGTGACTGGAACATCCTTCAGCGACTCACAAAATGGTATGCCAAGGAGCAACAATTTGCTGAATGAAGAAGCTTATTACGCGAAGTGAAATCATTGTCTGTTTAACTTGGATTCAGAACGTCATTGGTAATCTATATGTAAATGAGTGAAGGACATCGGAAAGCGTATAAGGGAAAATCTCACGTACGGTTTGATGAGGAGGAGCATAATATATTTACCCTTTATTCTAACAGAGTTGTTGAGAAGAAGGCGTGATACAAAACGATGTCGGCTGCCATCCGTGTGGGTGCTGCGGCAAGCTTCCAGCCAGGCTTTCAGAAATTGGTCAGGTAATCAAGTTAAGTTAATGCAAAGTGCAAGGATTCGAAACACTGGCAAAGATTATTGAAAGGTAATATATACCAAATTATCCTGTTTCACGGATGAATGTCAACACGCGTCGAATTCCTCGATTGATGTAAAACCAATTCTCAACGTTTCTTCGCTATTCACTCTTTTTAACGAAAAATGTTAACACATTATGTTCCATAAACCAAATTTAACAATATAATGACTATATTTAACAAAAAATTTACTATACATTCTTGTAAATTTTGATATAATTCAACCTAGGTCTTATTCCCTATTATTCTATAAAATGGAATTGTAGGGTTTTTTATACCCATACAAGCTGTGTGCGAGAGACCAGTCTACTGGCTAAACAACAAGCCGGCATGCGGGGACCAACAATTGTGGAAAATGACAGCCTAGAATATGTTGCTCCATGACGTCAGAAGGTTCAGAAAGGAAGGTTCAGAAAGATGGAGCCAACCTTATCCCAATTCCGATGGAGGATGAAGTGAGTGAGCATTTTTGAAAAGCTGGAATCCAACGTAAGATCTTACTGCAGAAGTTTTCCGGTGGTATTCGACCGGGCCAAGGGAGACCTTTTATATTCTGAGGACGGAAGAGCATATATTGATTTCTTTGCAGGTGCCGGGGCACTCAATTACGGCCATAACAACGATTATATTAAAGACCGGGTTCTCGATTACTTGACTTCCGACCGGATTATGCACGGTCTGGATATGTATACAATGGCCAAACGTGAATTCATCCAGAGCTTCTCAGAGCGGATCCTGGAGCCGAAGAAGCTGAATTACAAGCTTCAATTCTGCGGTCCAACAGGGACGAATGCGGTGGAAGCGGCCCTGAAGCTCGCACGCAAGGCGAAGAAGAGAAGTGGAATATTCGCATTCATGGGTGGCTTCCACGGCATGTCGCTCGGCAGTCTGTCGGCGACAAGCTCCAAGTCCATGAGAGAAGGGGCGGGGCTTCCTCTGGACGGAGTTACGTTCATGCCGCACCCGAGCGGGGCTTTCGCAGAAATGGATACGCTCGGCTATATCGAGAATATCCTGACTGATTCGCACTCAGGAATCGATAAGCCGGCCGCGATCCTGCTTGAAACGGTACAAGCCGAAGGAGGAATTCACGTTGTCGACGCGCAGTGGCTACGCGAGCTGCAGCAGCTTTGCCGCAGGCACGATATTCTGCTCATTACAGACGAGATTCAAGTAGGATGCGGTCGGACAGGCGAATTCTTCTCCTTCGAACGTGCAGGGATCGAGCCGGATCTCATTACCCTGTCGAAGTCGATCAGCGGGTACGGCCTGCCAATGTCCCTCCTGCTGCTGAAGCCCGAACTGGATATCTGGACGCCGGGCGAGCACAACGGCACCTTCCGCGGCAACCAGCTGGCTTTTGTGGCCGCGAAGGCTGCTCTCGAGTTCCGGGACAGAACCGAACTGGAAGCTCAGGTGAAGCAGAAGGAAGAGTATGTGCGCTCGTTCCTTGATCAAGAAATCAAGCCTCTGCATCCGTCCATCGCCATCCGCGGACTCGGCCTGATCTGGGGCATTGACGTCTCGGGGTTCATGGATGAAGCCGGGGCGAAGCGGGTGACGGATATCAGCTTCGAAAACGGGCTCATCATTGAAAGAGCCGGCAGAGGAGATTGTGTGCTGAAGATCATGCCTCCGCTTACCGTCTCGATGGAGCATCTGACCGCCGGCTGCGCCATTATCAAGTCCAGTATGCAACAGGTGATCTCTCAGGAGACCAAGGATTTGTTAGTAACGACCTAAGCTTGGCCAAGCCGATGGCCGCCCCCGGCAAGAGGCATGAAAGTGCCTTCCGGAGGGCGTGCGGACTTGATGTTAAGGTAGCGCTTTCTCCTCATGCTACCTGCGGTAACGTCAATCAGCATGGAATTCTCCGGCAATCCAAGGGCAGTACCGTTCGTGCCATACGGAGCATTCCTTGAGTCTCATGCAGTACCCTCGTTAAATTTAATCGTCAGGAAAAGCTCACTACCCCGCAGCCGAATCTTTACTTATCCACACCAGGGCTGTGGGGGAATAAGCAAATCGTACATAGAGTGTATCAATACCCCTTAAACATAGGCTTCGTCAAAGGCAGCTCGGGTGCCAAATCAGGAGGTACGGTCGACTTCCTGCTGGACGGCTGGAACCCTGCGGCAAGCCTTACATCGACAGGAGGAACATTCCTTGTCGTCTATCCCCAAATCCAATTCTGAATCCCATGTTAAACCAAATCCCGTCTTCGGGTGACTCGTCGGCAGCAATCTTATTGAAGCAGAGGAGTCCGAAGTAACCGCATCTCTTGCGTAGAACGATGCTTGTTGTTGTCAGATGTTTGAAAAGGAGAGGAGCGAGGCTGGAGCGTTGCTTCGGCATATGCTCTGCCGGATTGCTTTTACCGATGAAGAGAGGGGAACGATCCAGATGGCTTTTGAAAAAGAAACGTTGTTTTGGAACGAAAAATTCGGTAGTGAAGATTATACCTTGACGCGGTTGCCTTACAGCAAAGCTCCAAACTCCCTGGTGCCCATTGTGAAAACCGTTGGCAGTTCGCTTTCGGAGAAAGCGGCGCAGCGCGTCCTTCAAATGAGCAAGGGTGCTCCGCTGGCTACTTTTATGATTTTGCTCGCCGGTGTTCAGGCACTCTTGCATAAATATGCAGGAGCTTCAGACATTCTGGTCGGCATGCCGGTTGTGCCGAAAAAGGGGGAGACGCGTCGATCCGTTAATCATACGGTCATTTTGAAAAACTCGCTTTCGGTGGGGGCAACGTTTAAAACGCTGCTGAGCGAACTGAGGACTTCCTTGCCGGAAGCCATTCAGCATCAACATATTCCGTTCTTGAAAATGACGGAGAAGCTGGATCTGCAATATGCTGAAGGGATACCCTTCGTCCATACGCTAGTATCCCTTAAGGAGCTGCATCTGGACGAAATTGGGCAAAACGTGGTCACGGATTGTTCCTTTGAATTCAGTTTAACCGGGGGGACGATACAGTTAGCGCTATCATATAACGAGCATTTATATGACTCCGAGTTCATGAATCGGGTCGTCGGCCACCTGAATCGCCTGCTGTCCGTGGGGCTTTATGAGCTGGAGTTGGAAATCGTGCGAGCGGACATGCTGTCGGAGGACGAAAAATTTCAATTACTGCAAAGCTTCAACGATACCGAGAAGGACTATCCTCGTGATCGGACGATTCATCAGCTTGTGGAGGAGCAAGCGAAGCGTGTGCCCGAGGCGACTGCGGTTGTCTTTGAGGGGCAGCGGCTTTCATACGCAGAGTTGAACGAACGGGCGAACCAGCTGGCGCGTACACTACGATCGGTCGGTGTGCTGCCCAATCAGTTGGTAGGCTTGATGGTCAGGAGATCGCTGGAGACGGTCATTGGCATTCTGGCGGTTCTGAAAGCTGGCGGTGCCTACGTGCCGATCGACCCGGAGTACCCGGAAGAACGTATCCGCTACATTCTGGAGAATTCGAACGCGCAGCTTCTGCTGACTCAAAGAGAGCTGTTACAGCAAGTCCCGTTTGAAGGGACCGTATTGGCGCTAGATGATAAACAAGCCTATAGCGACGATGGCTCGAACCTGGAGGCGGCCAGTGGTCCACACGATCTTGCTTATGTCATTTATACGTCAGGTACAACGGGGAAACCCAAAGGAGTCATGCTGGAGCATCGTGGTTTGGTCAGCTTGAAGCTGATGTTCGCAGATAGGCTGGGCATCACGGAGCATGACCGGATCGTTCAATTTGCGAGCTTGTCCTTCGACGCATCCTGTTGGGAAGTATTCAAAGCACTCTATTTTGGCGCGGCTTTGTACATCCCGACAGCCGAAACAATTCTCGACACTCGTCTGTTCGAGAGTTATATGAACGAGCATGCGATTACGGCGGCGATTTTGCCTCCGACGTACAGCGCGCATTTGAACCCGGATCGTCTTCCCAGCTTAACAAAGCTTGTAACGGGAGGTTCGGCGGTATCGGCCGAATTCGTGCAGCAGTGGAAAGCGAAGGTTCACTATTTCAATGCTTACGGCCCTACCGAAGCTTCAATTGTTACCACGCTTTGGGATGCGGATGAGCAGCAGCCGGAACGCAGAGTCATTCCGATCGGGCGCCCACTGGCTAATCATCAGATTTTTATTTTGGATGCCCACCTGCAACTTGTGCCTCCGGGAGTGGACGGCGAGCTGTGCGTGGCAGGGGTTGGGCTTGCGAGAGGTTACCTGAACCAACCGGAGCTGACGGCAGAGAAGTTTGTGGAACATCCGTTTGCGCCGGGAGAACGCCTTTACCGGACAGGAGATCTCGCCCGCTGGCTGCCGGACGGAAATATGGAGTACTTGGGCCGGATCGACCATCAGGTGAAAATCCGTGGATTCCGAATCGAGGTCGGTGAGATTGAAGAGCAACTTCTGAGGATCGACTCGGTGCAGGAGACGATTGTAATCGCGCGGGAAGGCAAAAGCGGGCAAGAATTGTGCGCTTACCTGGTCGCGAGCCTCCCTCTTACGCTCGGCGAGCTGAGAAGCGCACTGGCGCAAAAATTGCCGAATTACATGATTCCGGCGCATTTTGTTCAGCTTCCGCGGATGCCGCTCACGCCGAACGACAAAATCGATCGTAAGGCTTTACCTGCCCCGGAAGGAAACGCACTGACTGGCGGCGCGTACGTAGCTCCCCGCAATGAAGCTGAGCGAACGCTTGCTGATGTGTGGCAGGCGGTATTAAACGCTGATCGTGTTGGGGTAACGGATCATTTCTTTGAGCTGGGCGGAGACTCGATCAAGTCCATTCAAGTATCTTCGCGGCTTCATCAAGCCGGGTACAAGCTGGAAATCCGGGATTTGTTCAAATATCCGACGATTTCACAGCTCAGCCTGCATGTGAAACCGATCAGACGTACCATCGATCAAGACGAAATAACGGGTGAAACGGCATTGACGCCGATTCAGCATTGGTTTTTCGAGAGTTCATTTGCAGACCCGCATCATTTCAACCAGTCGGTGATGCTGTACCGGAAGGATCGCTTCAACGAAGAGATAGTGTATCAGGTGTTGCAAAAGCTGGCCGAGCATCATGACGCCTTGCGCATGGTGTTCTGCAAGACGGAACAAGGGTTTGGTGCGTTAACCCGAGCGATTCAGGATGGTGGACTGTTCACGCTTGACGTGTTCGACTTTAAGGATGCGGAGAATCCCACGCAGGCTGTGGAAGGGAAGGCAACGGACATTCAAGCAGGCATCGATCTGGTGAACGGGCCCCTTATGAAGGCGGCACTGTTCCAGTGCGAGGACGGAGATCATTTGCTGCTCGCGGTTCATCATGCTGTGGTAGACGGCGTGTCTTGGCGCATTTTGATGGAGGATTTCGCTCTAGGTTACGAGCAGATTGGCAAAAGCGAGGGAATTTGTTTCCCGGCGAAAACAGATGCGTACCGTACTTGGTCCGAGCAACTGGCTGCTTACGCGCAAAGTCCGGAGATAGCAAAGGAACGGGCCTATTGGCAGGCCGTGGAACAAATGGAGATTCTGGCCGTGCCGAAGGATATGGAGGCGGACGTTACGACGCAGCATGACAGCGAATCGCTGTTTGTCTGTTTGACTCCCGAAGAAACGGATCTGCTACTGAAGCGGGTTCACCGTGCCTACAACACCGAAATGAATGATATTTTGGTAACGGCGCTCGGAATAGCCTTACGCAAATGGACGGGGCATGAACGGGTGCGGATCAATCTCGAAGGACACGGACGTGAATCGATCGGAACGGATATCGACATCACGCGTACAGTTGGCTGGTTTACGACCAAGTTTCCGGTCGTCCTGGAGCCGGAAACCGACCGAGATTTGGCATATCAGATTAAACAGGTCAAGGAAAACTTGCGCCGTATTCCGAACAAGGGGCTAGGGTACGGCATATGCCGCTATCTCTCGAAATCGGAGGATGGATTGGTTTGGGGCGCAGAGCCGGAAATTAATTTTAACTACCTCGGCCAGTTCGACGATGATGTCGACCAGGACGAGATCGGCATATCTTCTTATTCCAGCGGCAGCCCGGCTAGCGACCGGCAGGCCCGCAGCTTTGTGCTGGATATCAACGGTATGGTGCTGGACGGCGCTTTATCGCTCGATCTCAGCTACAGCCGGAAGCAGTATCGCAAGGAAACGATGGAAGGCCTCGCTCAGCGGCTTGAGCAAAGTCTTCGAGACCTCATTATCCACTGTGCAGGCAAAGAAAACACTGAATTGACGCCGAGCGACGTGCAATTTAAAGGCTTGACCATTGCAGAATTGGAGCAAATCGCCCAGCGCTCGGGCCATCTCGGGGAAATCGAAAATATTTACTCACTTACGCCGATGCAGAAGGGGATGTGGTTCCACAGCGCCCTTGACCGGCAAACGGCAGCTTATTTTGAGCAGACGCGGTTTACGATGCGGGGAGCGCTCGACGTCCAGCTTTTTGAGAGGAGTTGGATGGAACTTGCGAAACGTCATCTGGTGCTGCGGGCGAATTTTGTGAAAGGACCGGCGGGCGAGCCGTTGCAAATCATATACCGCAACAAACCGGTCGGTTTTGAATATGAAGAGCTGCTTCATATGCAGATGGACGAGAAACAAGCTTACTTGGATAAAAAGGCCGAGGAGGACAAGCTTCGCGGCTTCGATATGGAACATGACGCGCTCGTTCGGTTCACGATCCTGCGCACCGAAGAGCAAAGTTATCATGTACTGTGGAGTTTCCAACATATTTTGATGGACGGCTGGTGCCTGGCTCAGCTGACACAGGAGCTGTTTGAGGCATACTCGGCCTTAGCATCCGGCAAGCAGTCAGCGGGAGATAAGGGATCGGATTATGGCGCCTATATCGAATGGTTGGAGAAACAGGACGATCAGGCGGCATCAGGCTATTGGATGGCATTCCTGGCAGGTTATGAAGGGCAAACCGTACTCCCGGGACAAAAGGAAGTGGCGCCCAACGGCAGATTTACGGCTGATCACGTCACCGCCGAGCTGGGCAAGGACTTGAGCGAGCGGATGGACCGGGTGGCGAAACAGCGCCTGGTTACGGTCAATACACTGCTGCAAGCTATTTGGGGCGTGATGCTGCAAAAATATAACGGAACAAACGATGCCGTATTCGGTAGCGTCGTGGCAGGAAGACCGGCGGAAATCCCGGGCATTGAGTCGATGATCGGGCTGTTCATCAATACGGTGCCGGTCCGGGTCACGAGTGAAGCGGACACCGTGTTCGCCGACCTGATGGCGAAGCTTCAAGAGCGGGCGCTGGAGTCCGGGCGTTATGATTACTATCCGCTGTATGAAATTCAGGCCCGCAGCGTGCAAAAGCAGAACCTGATCAACCATATCATCGCTTTTGAGAACTATCCGGTGGACGAGCAGATGGAGCAGGCGGGGGACCAGCAGCACGGCGATCTGACGATTGCTGATGTTCAGATGGATGAGCAGACAAACTATAACTTCAACGTCACCGTGGTGCCGGGAGACGAGATTGAAATTCGGTTCGACTTTAACGCAGAAGTGTTTGATAAAGATAGCATTGAGCGGCTCAAGGGGCATCTCGTTCATTTGCTGGAGCAGGTGGCGGATAACCCGGAAATTACCGTGGGCGAGCTGGAACTTGTGACGGAGGCGGAAAAAGCTGACCTTCTCGGACGTTTTAACGACACCACAACGGAATTTCCGCGCGGGAAAACGCTCATTCAATTGTTCGAAGAGCAGGTGGAGCGCATCCCGAATGCAGCTGCCATCTCCTTGAATGGGCAAGAGCTGACCTATTGCGAGCTGAACGAACGCGTTAACCGCCTTGCTCGTACCTTGTGTAGCCACGGGATATCCAAAGGCCGCCTGGTCGCCATTATGGCTGAGCGTTCCATCGAAATGGTGGTGGGTATGCTGGCGGCACACAAAGCCGGTTCGGCTTACGTACCGATTGACCCGGAATATCCCGAGGAGCGTATCCGTTTCTTGATCGAGGATTCAGGTGCGCAGGTCATGCTGACGCAAAGCCGATTACGCGAGCGCCTGGCGGGTTCGGACTCCGTGATTTTACTGGATGACGAGTCCTTCTATCACGAGGACCGCACAAATCTAAATTCGGGCAACGAAGCGACAGATCTGGCTTGCATCATCTATACGTCAGGCACGACGGGCAAGCCAAAAGGAAACCTTGTTTCGCACCGCAATATCGTGCGGATCGTGCGAAATACGAATTATATCGACATCACTGAGCAGGATCATGTCCTCCAGCTTTCGAGCTATTCGTTCGACGGAGCGATTTTTGATATTTTCGGTGCTTTGACCAACGGGGCACGGCTGGTGCTGGTTCCCCACGAGACTTTGCTGGAGATCGGCCAGCTGGCGGATCTCATCCAGCGCGAGCGAATCTCGGTCATGCTGATCACGACGGCTTTCTTCAACGTCCTTGTGGATGTGAACGTCAACTGCCTGCGGGATGTCCGGGCGATTTTGTTCGGAGGAGAGCGCGTGTCGGTCGGCCATGTGCGTAAAGCGCTCGCCCATATCGGACCGGGCAGGCTCAACCACCTGTACGGCCCATCAGAAAGCACGGTTTATACCACGTATCTTCCAGTCGACTTTGTCGATGACTCCGCGGTTACCGTACCCATCGGACGGCCGATCAGCAATACGACGGTGTATATCGTCGACAGCCAGAATAAACTTCTGCCGATCGGCGTGGCCGGGGAGCTTTGCGTCGGCGGAGAAGGCTTGGTACAGGGCTACAATAACCGGCCGGAGCTAACGGCGGAGAAATTTGTGGACCATCCGTTTGTGCCGGGAGAGCGCATGTACCGTACAGGGGATTTGGCAAAATGGCTACCGGACGGCACGATTGAATACGTGGGGCGGACGGATGATCAAGTGAAAGTCCGCGGCTTCCGTATTGAACTGGGCGAGATCGAAGCTCAGCTTCAGAAAGTGCAGGGAATTCGGAAAACAACGGTATTTGCGCGGGAAAACACCTCCGGCGAGAAGCAACTTTGCGCCTATTATGAAGCGGACCGTGAGCTTCCGGCGGTCGAGCTGAAGAGCGTTCTTTCCCAGGAACTTCCTGCCTATATGATCCCGGCCTACCTGATCCAGTTGGAACGGCTTCCGCTGACGACGAACGGCAAGGTTGACCGCCGCTCCCTCCCGGCACCTGAGGAGAGCTTGTTGCCGGGCGAAGGACATACTCCGCCTCGGACTCCGTTGGAAGCCAGCTTGGCTGAAATATGGAAAAGCGTGCTCGGATTGGAACACATCGGGGTTCATGATAACTTCTTTGACTTGGGCGGCCATTCCCTGCGGGCAACGACACTGGTGAGCAAGGTGCATCAGGAGTTGAACGTCGAGTTGCCTCTGCGCGACGTATTCCGCTACTCAACGATCGAAGAGATGGCTCTCGCCCTCTCCCGGATTGAAGAGCAGTTGTTCTCGTCGATTCCGCTGGCAGATGAAAGAGCGTATTATCCACTTTCCTCAGCTCAGAAGCGCCTGTTTATCCTGAATCAGCTGGAAGGAGCCGATCAGAGCTATAACATGCCGGGTGTGCTGCTGCTCGAAGGATCGATTGACCATAGCCTGCTGGAGAAAGCTTTCCGCGGACTGATCGAACGTCATGAAACGTTGCGAACCGGATTTGAGATCGTGCAAGGCGAAGCGGTACAGCGTATTTACGAGAGCGTTGATTTTGCCGTTGTGTGTCGACATGCGAACGGGGAAGAAGCAGCTGCAGTCGTGGAGGCTTTTATCCGACCTTTCGACTTGGCGAAGCCACCGTTGCTGCGTGCCGGGCTCGTAGAGCTGGCAGCCGATCGTTATTTACTGATGTTTGACATGCACCATATCATTTCCGACGGGGTTTCAATGGACGTGTTCGTTGAGGAACTCGTTCGTTTGTACGGCGGCGAGTCATTAGAACCTTTGCGCATTCAGTACAAGGACTATGCGGTATGGCAGCAATCGGACGAGCAAAAAGTGCAATTGAAACGCGAGGAAGCTTACTGGCTGGACCGTTACCGGGGCGAGCTGCCGGTTCTGGAAATGCCAACGGACTACCCGCGTCCTGCTGTACAGAGCTATGAGGGACATACGCTGACGTCTTTTGTGGACGAGGCAACGAACGAAGGCTTGAAGCAGCTAGCCGCTCAAAGAGGAACGACGCTATATATGGTGTTGCTTGCCGCATATACCGTGCTTTTGCATAAATACACAGGTCAGGATGATTTGATCGTTGGCACGTCGATTGCGGGCAGAACGCACGGCGATATGCAGCCCTTGATCGGAATGTTTGTTAACACGCTGGCGATCCGCAATTATCCGGCTTCGGAGAAGACCTTCCTGTCGTATTTGGAAGAAGTGAAAGAAACGACCTTAGGCGCTTACGAGCATCAAAATTATCCGTTCGAAGAACTCGTCGATAAAGTGCAGGTTAGCCGGGATTTGAGCCGCAACCCGCTGTTTGACACGATGTTCTCCCTGCAAAACCTGGAGGAGTCAGAGTTTGAGCTGGAAGGGCTGAAATTGTCCCCGTACCCTAGTGAATATGGTATGGCCAAGTTCGACCTGAGTGTGGATGTTACGGAAGAAAATGGCGGATTGGAGTGCAACTTTGAATTCGCAACGGCTCTTTATAAAGAAAGCACGATCCGGCGGCTATCGATTCATTTTGGACATTTGCTTGCGGCGATCGTAAGCCGTCCAGATGCGAAGATTGCCGAGCTGGACTTGCTGACGGCAGAGGAAAAAGAGCAAATTATCGGCGCGTTCCACCCGACGCAGTCGGAAGTGGCTCCTGTGGCGGCGTTCCACCGCCTGTTCGAGGAACAGGCGGAGAGCACTCCGGAAGCGGAGGCGGTCGTGTACGAAAACGATCGGCTTACGTATGCGGAGCTGAATGAACGGGCGAACCGCCTGTCGGCAACGCTGCGCGCAAGTGGAATCGGCCGGGAGGAGATTGTTGGCATTCTCGCCGAGCGTTCGGTCGATTTGCTGGTGGCCGTGCTGGCGGTCTGGAAAGCGGGCGGGGCGTATATACCGCTTGACCCGGATTATCCGGCAGACCGCGTGCGATTCATGCTGGAAGACAGCGGAGCGAAGGTGCTGTTGACACAAACGCCGCTGCGAGAGCGTGCCGAAGCCTGGCTCGGCGAAGAGGAACTGTCACTGGCGAAGGTGCTGTACCTCGACGACGAAACGTCATACAGCGAAGACTGGGAGAATGCACCGCTTGGCTCCAGCATGGTTTCCGGTAAAGTCTCCAGCAAGCTGACGGGTGCTGTGAACGGTGGTGGCGAGAGTCATCCAAATGATGTTGATGTTGTTGGTATGGACAGCTTCCATGAAGCTCGTCCAGAGGATTTGGCCTATGTAATCTACACGTCGGGTACAACGGGTAAGCCAAAGGGTGTAATGATCGAGCACCGCAGCCTGGTGAACACGGCAGCGGGTTACCGACGGGAATACCGGTTGGATCAGTTCCCGGTAAGGCTGTTGCAGCTCGCCAGCTTCTCGTTTGACGTGTTTGTGGGTGATATTGCGCGGACGCTGTACAACGGCGGTACCATGGTCATTGTACCGAAGGACGATCGAATCGATCCGTCTCGTCTGTACTATTGGATAGAGCGGGAGCGAGTGACGATTTTTGAATCAACACCAGCGCTGATCGTGCCGTTTATGGAATACGTGCACGAGCAAGGGCTGGAGTTGAGTGAGATGGAGCTGTTGATCACTAGCTCGGACAGCTGCAGTGTGGCAGATTACCGGACCTTGCAGGAACGGTTCGGCCCGTCGTTCCGCATCATTAACGCCTACGGCGTAACGGAAGCAGCAATCGACTCCAGTTTCTATGACGAGGAGTTGGAGAAACTGCCGCAGACAGGTCATGTGCCAATCGGCAAAGCGTGGCTGAATGCGAAATTCTACATCGTGGATGCACATCTAAATCCTGTTCCAGTCGGTGTGCTGGGCGAGTTGGTCATCGGCGGCGTTGGTGTAGCACGTGGGTACTTGAACCGTCCAGAGCTGACGGAAGAGAAGTTTGTAGACAGCCGGTTTGTCGCGGGCGAGCGGCTGTACCGCACGGGAGACTTGGCGCGGTGGATGGAAGACGGGAACGTGGACTTCATCGGCCGAATCGACAACCAAGCGAAAATTCGGGGTTACCGGATCGAGACGGGTGAGATCGAGTCGCAGCTGCTGCGGGTGGAAGGTGTGCGCGAAGCGGTGGTGCTGGTTCGAAGTGATGCGAACGGGCAGAAAACGCTGTGTGCGTATTACACGCCGGATACTGGTGCGAGGCTGTTGGTGAACGATCTGCGCAGTGCGTTGGCACAGGAGCTGCCAGGTTACATGATCCCGTCGTACTTCGTGGAGCTGGAGCGCCTGCCTCTGACGCCGAACGGGAAACTTGACCGAAAGGCGCTGCCAGCGCCGGAAGGAGAAGCGGGAAGCGGAACACAGTACGTCGCACCACGCAATGAGCTGGAAATGAAGCTGGTAGTTATTTGGCAGGAAGTGCTGGGGCTTACGAAGGAGATTGGTATTCACGACAACTTCTTCGACATCGGTGGCCACTCCCTGCGCGCGACAACGTTGGTCAGCAAGATTCATAAAGACTTGAACGTGGATCTGCCACTGCGCGACGTGTTCCGCCATTCCACGATCGAGAGCATGGCTGCCGTCATTTACCGGCTGGATGAGCAGACATTTGTTGCCATTCCGGTGGCGGATGACCGAGAGGTGTACCCTCAATCTTTTGCTCAAAAACGTCTCTTTATCCTGAATCAGCTGGAAGGTGCGGAGCTTAGCTACAACATGCCGGAAGCGATGCTGCTGGAGGGTGCTTTGGACCGGGCAAGGTTCGAAGAAACGTTCCGCAAGCTGGTGGCGCGGCATGAAATGTTGCGCACCGGGTTCGAAATGGTGGATGGCGAAGCATCACAGCGGGTTTACCAGGACGTGAATTTTTCGGTGGAGTTCTATCAAGCGGATGAGCAAGAGGTCGAAGCGGTGGTTCACGGTTTCGTCCGTCCGTTTGACTTGGCTAAGCCACCGCTGTTGAGGGTAGGCCTTGTTGAACTGGCTCCGGAACGCCATATTCTGATGTACGACATGCATCATATTATTTCTGACGGCGTTTCGATGGAAATCTTTGTTGAAGAATTTGTGCGTTTGTATGGTGGAGAGCAATTGGAGCCGCTGCGCATTCAGTACAAAGACTACACCGTTTGGCAGCATTCGCAGGAGCAGCAGGAACGGCTTCAGCATCAGGGGGCGTATTGGCTGGACATGTTCCAGGGCGAGCTTCCAGTGCTGGAAATGCCGACCGACTATCCACGTCCTGCTGTACAGAGCTATGAGGGCCAAACGATGGAGTTTTTCTTCGACGCTTCAAAAACCGACGGTTTGAAACAGCTGGCTTCGGAAACGGGCACGACGCTGTTTATGGTGCTACTTGCGGCGTATAACGTGCTTTTGCACAAATATTCAGGTCAGGAAGACGTGATCGTTGGTACGCCGATTGCCGGAAGGAATCATGGAGATGTGCAGCCGTTAATCGGGATTTTCCTAAACACGCTGGCGATTCGCAGTTATCCGTCTTCGGAGAAAACATTCCTGTCATATCTGAATGAAGTCAAAGAAACAACTCTGCACGCCTTTGAGCATCAAAACTATCCCTTTGAACAATTGGTGGACAAGGTGCAAGTCACCCGTGATTTAAGCCGTAATCCACTCTTCGACACGATGTTTACGATGCAAAATACGGAGAATGAGCAATTTGAGCTGGAAGGGCTTTGTCTGATTCCTTATCCGAGCGTACTGGATACTGCGAAGTTTGATATCAGCTTGGATGTGGGAGAGGAAAACGGCGGATTGGATTACAGCTTCGAATATGCGACGGCTCTTTATAAAAGGGAGACGATTGAACGACTGGCAAAACATTACGAGCAGTTGCTCGTGACAATTGTAAACCATCCAGATGCGAAGATTGCCGAGCTGAACTTGCTGACAGCAGAGGAAAAAGAACAAGTTCTCAGTGCGTTTAACCCGGCGCAGCCGGAAGAGGCTCCTGCGGCGGCGTTCCACCGGTTGTTCGAGGAACAGGCGGAACGCACACCGAAAGCGGAAGCCGTCGTGTATGAAAATAACCGCCTAAAGTATGTGGAGTTGAACGAACGAGCGAACCGCTTGGCGGCTACACTGCGCACAAGTGGCATCGGCCGGGAGTCAATCGTTGGCATTCTCGCCGAGCGTTCGGTGGACTTGCTGGTGGCCGTGATGGCCGTCTGGAAAGCGGGCGGGGCGTATGTACCGCTCGACCCGGATTATCCGGCAGACCGCGTGCGGTTCATGCTTGAAGACAGCGGAGCGAAGGTGCTGCTGACACAAACGCCGCTGCGAGAGCGTGCCGAAGCCTGGCTCGGCGAAGAGGAACTGGCACTGGCGACGGTGCTGTATCTCGATGACGAAACGTCATACAGCGAAGACCGAGCGAATGCTCCAATGGACTTCGGCCAAGGCTCCAGCATGGTTTCAGGTCTGGTCTCCGGCGAGCTGACGGGTGCTGTGAACGACCGTAATGAGAGTCATCCAAATGATGTTGATGTTGTCGGTATGGGCAGCTTCCATGAAGCCCGTCCGGAGGACTTGGCGTACGTCATCTACACGTCGGGAACAACTGGTAAGCCCAAGGGTGTAATGATCGAACATCGCAGCCTGGTGAACACGGCAGCGGGTTACCGACGGGAATACCGGTTGGATCAGTTCCCGGTAAGGCTGTTGCAACTCGCCAGCTTCTCGTTTGACGTGTTCGTGGGTGATATCGCGCGGACGTTGTACAACGGAGGCAGCATGGTGATTGTGCCGAAAGACGACCGGATTGATCCGTCTCGTCTGCACTACTGGATAGAGCGAGAGCAAGTGACGATCTTTGAATCAACGCCGGCGCTGATCGTGCCGTTTATGGAATACGTGCACGAGCAAGGGCTGGAGTTGAGTGAGATGGAGCTGCTGATCACAAGCTCGGACAGCTGCAGCGTGGCAGATTACCGGACCTTGCATGAACGGTTCGGCCCGTCGTTCCGCATCATCAACGCCTACGGCGTGACGGAAGCGGCAATCGACTCCAGTTTCTATGACGAGCAGTTGGAGAAACTGCCGCAGACAGGTCATGTGCCGATTGGGAAAGCGTGGTTGAATGCGAAGTTTTACATCGTGGATGCACATCTGAACCCGGTGCCAGTCGGCGTGCTGGGCGAATTGGTTATCGGCGGAGTCGGCGTGGCGCGCGGGTACTTAAACCGTCCAGAGCTGACTGAAGAGAAGTTTGTGGATAGCCCATTTGTCGCGGGCGAGCGGCTGTACCGCACGGGAGACTTGGCGCGGTGGATGGAAGACGGGAACGTGGACTTCATCGGCCGAATCGACAACCAAGCGAAAATTCGGGGTTACCGGATCGAGACGGGTGAGATAGAGTCGCAGCTGCTGCGGGTGGAAGGTGTCCGCGAAGCGGTGGTGCTGGTTCGAAGTGATGCGAACGGGCAGAAGGCGCTGTGTGCGTATTACACGCCGGATAATGGTGCGAAGCTGTTAGTGAACGATCTGCGCAGTGCGTTGGCACAGGAGTTGCCAGGTTACATGATCCCGTCGTACTTCGTGGAGCTGGAGCGCCTGCCTCTGACGCCGAACGGAAAGATGGACCGGAAGGCGCTGCCGGCGCCGGAAGGGGAAGCTGGAAGTGGAACGGAGTACGTCGCACCGCGCAATGAGCTGGAAACGAAGCTGGCGGTAATTTGGCAGGGGGTGCTGGGACTTACGAAGGAGATTGGCGTTTACGATAACTTCTTCGACATCGGCGGGCACTCCCTGCGAGCGACGACATTAGCGGGCAAGGTATTTAAGGAATTAAACGTCAATCTGCCGCTGCGCGACGTATTCCGTCACTCGACGATTGCGGCGATGGCCGATGCGATTTCCCGGATGGAACGGCGGGAGCATGAGGCCATCCCTCAAGCGGAAGAGAGAGAGTACTACCCTCTGTCCTCTGCGCAGAAACGGCTGTTTATTCAGCACACGCTGGATGGAGCGGATCAGCTTTACAACATGCCGGAACTGGTGCAGGTGGAAGGCAAGTTTGATTTAGACCGGTTGGAAGCCGCATTGCGGAAACTGATAACACGGCATGAATCGCTGCGCACCGGTTTTGAAATGGTGAAGGGCGAAGCGGTTCAGCGGATTTATCCGCAGGTCGATTTTGCTATCGAGCATCATCAAGCGGTTACAGAGGATGCAGCTCAAGTTGAGCAGATCGTCCGCAACTTTGTTCGTCCGTTTGATCTCGGCAAGCCGCCGCTGCTGCGCGCCGGAGTCGTCGAACTGGAGCCGAACCGGTATATTCTCCTTTTCGATATGCACCATATTGTGTCGGATGGAGTATCGATGGCGATTGTGATGGATGAGTTCTCGAGTTTCTACGCCGGTGAAGAACTGCCGCCACTACGCATTCAATATAAGGATTATGCTGTTTGGCAGCAGTCGAAGGCCCACCGGGAGCGGATCGGACGGCAGGAAGCGTACTGGCTGCAAACCTTCGAAGGTGAGCTGCCAACGGGGGATCTGCCGATGGACTACGAACGTTCTACAGTTCGCAACTACGAAGGCGCGCATCTGGAGTTCGATGTCGAAGCTTCTCTCTCTGCGCGGCTGCGTGAATTGGCGGCCGAGCGTGAAAGCACGCTGTACATGGTACTGCTTGCGGCATATACCGTGATGCTGTCCAAGTACAGCGGGCAGGAAGACTTAATCGTAGGCACCCCGGTGGCGGGAAGAACTAACGCCGATTTGGAGCCGGTCATCGGCATGTTTGTTAATACACTGGCGCTCCGCAGTCGTCCGTCAGGCGAAAAAACGTTCCTGTCCTACCTTGATGAAGTGAAGGAAACGGCTTTGGGAGCTTTTGAGAATCAGGATTATCCATTCGAAGAACTCGTGGAGCGTTTGAATGTGAAGCGAGAACCAGGCCGATTCCCGTTGTTCGATGCCGTTTTTGACTTGCAAAATATCGAAGAACGAGATGCCGAGCTGGAAGGCGTCAGCCTGAAGAATTACGAGCTTGACCATTTGGAAGAAGCGAAGTTTGATCTGACGCTGTTTATGTATGAAAACGAAGGGGCACTGAGCGGGGGCTTTTTCTACGCCACCAAACTGTTCAAAGAAACGATGATCCGCACCTTAACGGAGGATTACCTGCGGGTACTTTCTCAAATTGCGGAAAATCCACAACTTGAGCTAAGTCGGATTGAATGTCATAAACCGGCGGCAGGCGCAAAGAGTGCCGTCGATACGATCGAATTCGCGTTCTAATATTACAAGCGTGCTCCGCCGTCAAGCGAAAGTGGTGCGCATCCCAAGAAAGACGGCGAACAACTTGCAACTCCGTGTAAATCAAGCCCGTATACGCGCAGGCCGAAAGGAAGTTTTTTCGGATCTGCGCCGGGGCATGCGGTCACTTCATTTTTAGGGGAGGTACGAATGAAATCTTTATTTGAAAAGGAAGAACGGTACTGGAGCAGTAAGTTTGACGACGATGACAGTCTGAGCTTCCTTCCCTACAGTCAATCCTCCAAATTATCTGCGGGCGGCGAAGCTGCGGCAGAGCCGGCTTTGCTTCACCGTACCCTGCCGAGTGAGCTCTCGGAGAGAATTATTCGCCTCGCCAATGGTTCGGATCTGGCTTTGTACATGATTGTTTTGGCAGGAGTAAAAAGTCTGCTGTTCAAATATACCGGGCAGGATCAAGTACTTGTCGGCATGCCTTCTTATAGCGCGGACCCGGACGTGACTCAGCCACCACATAACATCCTGGTGATCAAAACGTCCGTAAGCAGCCAGACTACGCTGAAAACGCTGCTCGGGGGCATCAAAGCCTCCATCGGCGAGGCGCTGGAGCATCAGTATCTGCCTTTTCGGAAAATGGTGGAGCCGCTCCATCTGGACTATACAGGAGAGGGCCTTCCGGTCGTCAACACCGTTGCATCCTTCGCCCCGATTCATCCTGAATCGGTGGGTAACCGGGTGGCGGCAGATACTGTTTTTCGATTCGACCACCAAAACGACTCTATTCAGCTGGAAATAAGCTTTGACCGGAATCGATACGAACGGGCATTTGTGGAACAGGCGGCCGACCATCTTGTTCGGCTTCTGTCTGTGCTTGTATTTCAGCCGGATCTGGAGCTTGGACAAGCCGATGTGCTTTCCCCGGACGAGAGGGAGACGTTGCTGAATCGATTTAATGACACCGAAACCGGGTTCGAGCGGGGGAAAACGATTCACGGTTTGTTTGAAGAACAGGCGGAGCTATACCCGGACAACGTGGCCATTGTCATGAACGAACGTCAGCTGACCTACCGCGAGCTGAACGAGCGATCCAACCGGCTTGCGCGCAAGCTGAGGGAGACGGGAGTTGAAGCGGACCAGCTGGTAGCGATTCTGGCCGAACGCTCGCTCGATATGGTTGTCGGCATACTGGCGATTCTCAAAGCGGGTGGAGCCTACGTGCCTGTCGATCCCGACTATCCGGAGGAGCGCATCCGCTTCATGATCGAGGATTCGGGTGCACCGTTATTGCTGATTCAAAAGCATTTGCATGAGAAGACCGACTTCGCAGGAATGCGCCTTGAAATAGATGATTTCGTTTGGGGAGACAGTGGGGCGGACTCGGAAGGTGCGCTGGACGCTTCGAATCTGGAGCCAATTTCCGGGTCGGGGAACCTGGCATATGTCATCTACACGTCGGGAACGACCGGCAAACCCAAAGGCACGTTGATCGAGCATAAAAACGTTGTGCGTCTTTTGTTCAACGACAAGAACTTGTTCGACTTCGGGCGGTTCGACACGTGGACGCTGTTCCACTCGTTCTGCTTCGATTTCTCCGTCTGGGAAATGTACGGAGCGCTGTTGTATGGAGGCAAGCTGGTCATTGTACCGCCGCTTACGGCGAAAAATCCGACCGATTTCCTGGCGCTACTAGGCCGCGAACAGGTCACGATTTTGAACCAGACGCCAACGTACTTCTATCAGCTGCTGCGTAAGGTCTTGGCGGATCATCCATACGATCTGCGGATTCGCAACGTCATTTTCGGCGGCGAAGCGCTTAGCCCGCTGTTGCTTAAGGGCTTCAAGACGAAGTACCCGGAGACAAAGCTGATCAATATGTACGGCATTACCGAAACGACGGTTCACGTGACGTATAAGGAAATTACGTGGGTCGAAATGGAGGCGGCGAAGAGCAATATTGGCAAGCCAATCCCAACGCTGAGGGTGTATGTCCTGGATGAAAACCGCCGCCCAGTGCCGATCGGCGTAGCGGGCGAAATGTATGTGGCCGGGGAAGGGCTCGCGAGAGGATACCTGAACCGTCCGGATCTGACGGCGGAGAAGTTCGTTGATTCCCCGTTTGCGGAGGGGGAAAAACTGTATCGCTCAGGCGACTTGGCGACCTGGCTACCGGATGGCAACATTGAATACCTCGGCCGAATCGACCACCAGGTCAAAGTCCGCGGGTACCGGATCGAGCTGGACGAAATCGAGACGCAGCTTCTGAACGCCCGGGGCGTGGAAGAAGCGGTGTTACTCGCCCGGGACGACGCGAACGGCCATAAGCAACTTGTTGCTTATTACGTCGCGGAAACAAAGCTGGCGGCGAATGAACTCAAAGAGCAGCTCGCCCAGCAGCTTCCGGGGTATATGATTCCTGCGCATCTTGTGCAGCTTTCGCAGATGCCGCTGACCGCGAACGGAAAAATCGACCGCAAAGCGCTGCCAGTGCCGGAGGAAGCTGCGGCCAGAGGAGGGGAATATGTTGCGCCGAGAACGCTGCTCGAGATGAAGATCGCCCGTGTCTGGCAGGATACCCTTGGTATTCCTCAGGTCGGCGTAAAGGATAACTTTTTTGAGCTGGGCGGCAATTCGTTAAGTCTGATGAGGCTTGTTCAAGCCGTTTACGATGAAACGGGCATCGAGATACCGCTGAATCGCCAATTCCATAGTGTAACCGTTGAAGCCATGGCTTTTGGGGAGGAGGATCTGGGTCTGGATAAAGGGGGAGACTCCTTCATTAAGCTGAATAAAACAGGGGATCTGAACGTGTTCTGCTTCCCTCCAGGCAGCGGCTTCGGCATCGGTTACCGAGAGCTTGCAAGTAGGTTAGACGACCGGTTCTTGCTTTACGGCATTGATTTTATCGACGATGTCATCGATTACGAGGCCATGCTGAACCATTATGTGGATGAGATTGTTCGTATCCAGCCGGAAGGACCTTACGTGCTGCTCGGTTACTGCTTCGGAGGCAACCTGACGTTCGAGGTAGCCAAAACGATGGAAAGAAGAGGGCATGTCGTAACGGACGTGCTCATGGTGGACTCGTGGATTAAGGACACACTCACGCCTTATGAAACGTCTGAGAAAGAGCTTGAAGAAATGCTTGCGGATTTCAATGAAGAAGAGAAGGAATTAATGAGCAATCCGCTCGTGCGGGAGCGTGTTCATCGGAAAATCAAAGCCACCTTGACGTACGAAGCGCAGCTTATTAATTCAGGCACGATAACTGCCCGGATTTACGAACTGATTGCGAAGGACAGCGAAGCGTTCCGCCTGGAGCACCAGTTGCCGTCCTGGCAGAGGGCAACGACGCAAGCTTACGCCGATTACCGGCTGGAGGGCGCACACGAGGAATTACTGGAACTCGCGCGCGTGGACGAAACGGCCGTTGTCATCCGTGACATCTTAGTGCAGATCAAGCGGCAGATCGAAGCAGAGGTCGGGGTCCTGCATGGGAGCTGATCGGCAGACGGCTGTTCAAGAACAACGCACAGCGGAGCCTTCCAAGCGCCGAACCGCTTATGATACCTGGAAAGCGTTCCGCTGGCTGATGTCCTATGTGAGCCGCCACAAAGGCTGGATGATCGTCGGTATCTTGTCTGCAATAGCCGCCGCGGTTATTGAGATATGGACGGGACGTTTGGTCGAGCAGCTGACCACACAGGCCGAGAATGGGGCGGGGCCCGTCGTTTTGCAGATCGTGTACACGGTCTTTGTGGTCATCTTGATCGGTGTGCCTGCGAAGTTTTTCATGAGCTTCGGTGTGGAGCGAAGCAGTGCCTCTGCGGTGCAGGATATCCGCAACCATGTCATGCGTCATATCGGCAAACTCCCGGTCCCCTATTTGGAAAAACAGCACTCCGGCGACGTGTTGTCGCGGATCAACAACGATCTGCAGCTCATCCAGCAATTTATGATTCGGGACCTCGCCCAGTGGTTTTATCATCCGCTATTATTTATCGGCTGTTTCGCTTATTTGATGTATCTCCAATGGGAGCTGATGCTGTACAGCCTGCTGTTATTTCCCGTAGCACTGCTGGTTTCCCAATGGATCGGCAAGCAGTTGGAACAGTTGACGGAGGAAGCCCAGGCGAACATGGGCCGAATGAACGTCAACCTCCAGGATACGCTTGGAGGGATACCTATTGTAAAAAGTTACCTGCTATCTGGTATGTTATCTCGCTCCTACCAAGTGCTGCTGCAATTGACGGCTCAAAAAAAGCTGGCCGTTAAAAAGCGGGAAGCCTGGGTCAACCCGCTGCTTTCTACGCTGATGATCAGCCCGATCATTTTCGCTGTCAGTTACGGTAGCTATTTGATCTACAACGGGCAGCTAGGCGCGGGAGAACTGATCGCTTTCCTGTACTTGCTTAATCTGTGTCTGGAGCCGCTGGAGCATATTCCCGAGCTCATCACGCGCACGTTCGAAATGAGCGGTGCTCTGAGAAGGGTCTCCGAAATCGTCGAGCAACCGACTGAAACGGAAAATGGTCGTTTGCTTCCAAAAGCGAGCGCCGCCCCCATCCAGTTTCAGAACGTAACCTTCGGGTATGAAGAGAATTCCCTGATTCTGCGGAATATTAACTTCTCGGTGCCTGAAGGCAAGACGATTGCACTTGTCGGAGCGAGCGGCGGAGGGAAGAGTACGGTGTTTAAGCTGGTATGCGGCTTTTATCCACTTCCGGAGGATCAGGGCGAGATCCGTGTGTTCGGAAGCCTGATCCGCGGCGCTGATCCAGAGCAGCTTCGGTCGCATTTTTCCGTGGTAACCCAAGATTCATATTTGTTTAGCGGTACGATCGCCGAAAATATCGGCTATGGGCGGGAAGAAGCGTCGATGGACGATATTATCGAGGCCGCCAAAGCCGCTCAGGCTCATTCTTTCATTATGCAGCTTGAGGGCGGCTACCAGACGTATGTCGGAGAGCGCGGCGGCTTTTTGTCCGGTGGGCAACGCCAGCGCATTGCAATGGCCCGGGCTTTTCTGAAAGATGCTCCCGTTCTGCTGCTGGATGAGCCCACATCGGCTCTTGATCCGGAGTCGGAAAGCGCGGTTCAGGAAGCGCTGGACGTATTGATGAAGCAGAGAACGACCATGGTTATTGCCCACCGGCTTTCTACGGTGCAAAACGCCGATGAAATCTGGGTTATGGAAGAAGGAAATATTGTCGAAAAAGGCACTCATGAACAATTGCTCGAGAGGAAGGGACTGTACGCCCAGTCGTACTACCAGGAATTTACCGAGTCTGCCGAACGCAGGGAGGTGTCATACACATGAAAAAGGGCGGAAGGCTCTCGCAAGTGAAAGAACTCGGCTACTTGCTGACGTTTATGAACCGCAAGCGCAAAACCCAGTACGCGATTGGCCTTGCTGTAACGGCGCTCACCCAGACATTATTTCTGATCGCCTTCAGCTTGGTCGTACATAACTTGGTTGATTTCGCCGTGTCCCGAGATACGTCCCTGATGGTGGAAGCCTTTATTATTTTGGGCGCGGCCCTGTTCCTGGAAAATATAATCTCTCCCTGGTTCATTTACTTATACCAGCGCAGTGTCGAGCTGACTGTGCTGAATATCCGCAAACGTCTTTATGACAAGCTGTGCCGGGTGCGGCCGAGATTCCTGGAGCAGACGCACCACGGGGACTTGCTGTCGCGGGTGAACAACGACGTAACGACCGTTGAGTTTACATTCTCGCAGGTTTACTTCGTTTTGTTGCTTCAAGTTGTCTTTTGCATCGGCTCCATTGTCTCCATGGTGGTGATCGATTGGCGGTTTGCCGGCGTATCCTTCGTCGTTCTGCTGCTGTCCTCTCTGGTCAGCCTGAAATTTGCACGGGATATCCGCGCTTTGTCCGAACAAGGCTTGCAAACGCTCGGTAAAATGACTGAAAAATTCAAAGATTTTATGGGCGGCATTCAAATTGTGAAGCTGTTCCGCATCCGCACGATTTACGGCCAGTACGAGGCGTTGAACGAACAAATGACGCAAACGCTTCGGCAAACGGCGAAGAAGAACGGTATGCAGGCTGCGGTGAACCATTTTATCAGCTACGTCACGTTCTGCGGCATCATCGTCATCGGCAGTCTTCTTTATGCGTACGGATTGATGGGAATGGGAAGCGTCGCCGCTCTGGCAGTTTTGCAAGTGAATCTGACGCACGCCTTGTTGAACTTGGGGACGGTTCTGTCGATGACCCAGAATTCGCTCGCGGGTGCTCACCGGATTCAAGAGGTACTAAGCGAGGAAGAGGAACCGGAGCGTCTGGGATCTTCTCGTAGCGAGCTTGTATCGGAGGCCGCGGTGGAGTTTCGCGATGTGGAATTTTCCTATCAGGCGGATAAAAAGGTACTTGTCGACATGTCCATGCAGGTGTTTCCTGGTCAGGTCGCTGCGATCGTGGGAGCCAGCGGCAGCGGCAAAAGTACGCTGATTAAGCTGCTGCTCGGCTTTTATCCTGTGGACAGCGGAGATATCCTGCTCCAGGGCAAACCATTTGGCCATTACACGCTGGACGAAATTCGCAGGCAGATTGCATACGTTCCGCAGGAGCCATTCTTGTTTACAGGCACGATTGAGGAAAACATCCGCTATGGAAACCCGGATGCAACGGATGAAGAAGTGGTTGAAGCGGCCAAAGCGGCGTACGCTCACCATTTCATTCAGGAACTTCCTGAACAGTATAAAACGCCGGTGGGGGAGAGAGGAGCATCGTTGTCAGGCGGACAAAGGCAGCGAATTGCGATCGCCCGGGCGATTCTCAAAAACGCCCCGATTCTGCTGCTGGACGAAGCGACTTCTGCATTGGATAACGAATCCCAGCATTGGGTACAGCAAGCTCTGAACGTATTGATGAAGGGGCGGACCACCATTCTGATTGCGCATCGTCTCAGCACGGTGGAACATGCGGATTTGATTACGGTCATGAACCAAGGAACGGTCGTCGAACGGGGCCGCCATCAGGACCTGCTGGCGCTCGGAGGGTATTACGCGCGGCTGTACGGCTAGACCATTACGACGAGCGGCTTCCTGCTGATATCTGTATAAATTGAACTTTTCATTTACATAAAAACGGAGAGGACAGAAAAAACCTGAAAAAGCGTAGCGCTCGCCTTTATCACCGGATCTTCCCTTTTAAAAAGGGATGCCAAAAAATCTGGGGATAACAGCGATTGGAAGGTTATTCTGTCATCGGAGTGTTCCGTGTAAATCATCTTTAGTTCAATTTATAGATACAAAGCCTATCTACAAACAATCTCTAATACGGGAGTGTGTCGATGTGAGAGAGAATACGAACAAGCAATATGGATTAACGCAAGCCCAGCGCCGGATATGGTTCATGGAAATTATGAATCCGGGCACATCCATCACGATGCTTTCGGCGACCTACCAGATTACGGGCGAGATCGACACCAAGCTGCTGGAGCAAGCGGCTGCAGAGATTGTCAAAACCTATGACGCTTTCCGAATCCGCATTAGCGGGGATTTGCAAAATCCAACGCAGTGGTTCGAAGAGCCGGAGAATGACCAAGCCCAGATAAGCCACCTCGAAATAGGTACAAACGAACAATTCTATGCCTGGGTGAAAGAAGTAACCGAAAAACCGGCCAGTGTGTTCGACGAACACCTCTATCAATTTACGATGATCCATTTTGCGAACGGCCAAATATGGCTTAATTTGACTGTAAATCATATCATTGCCGATGGCTTGTCCGTCACTGCTTTGCTGCATGCGGTGATGGAAAAATACCTGGAACTGCGCAAAGGCATCCTCAGCAGTTACCAGGCCCCTTCCTATCTGGATTATATTTCAACTGAGCATGAGTATGAGCAATCGCAGCGTTATCAAAAAGGCAAGGAATATTGGCTGACCAAGTACAACACTTTGCCTGAAACGAGCGGCATTAAATCGGCTCCGCCATTCTCGATTGGCAGCGAATCGAATAAACGTTCCATCACGTTGGATGGTTCCCGGTATGACCGCATTCTGGCTTTTAGCGAACAATATCAGGTCAGTTTATATACGTTATTTTTGTCCGCCATGTACGTCTTATTGTACAAGCTGACCGACAGCACCGATGTGCCGGTCGGCACGGTTTTTGCCAATCGCACCAGCAAGAAGGAAAAAGAAACGATCGGTATGTTCGTCAGCACCGTGGCTACGCGGATTAGTCTGAATCCAGATGGGTCCGTGCTTTCCTTGATCCAAATGGTCTCCAAGGAAAATACGGCGGATCTGCGGCATCAGAAATATCCTTATAACCAATTGATCCAGGATTTACGCGAACAACACGGTCGCAACGATCTTTCGGAGTTGTTCCGCACGTCTCTGGAATATCTGCCTTTGAAAATCGTGGAGTACGAAGAAATCAATGTACGTCTGGAGGCTCACTTTGCCAGGCACGAGATGGACGATCTACTGCTGCGCTTCGACCATATGCTGAATGAAGGCCATGTCATTCTCCATGCTTCCTATCGTACCGGCCTGTTCGAGACGACCGAGATTGATCGCATTATGGAACAGTATGTAACCGTTTTGGACCAGTTTCTTGAGACTCCCGAACTGCGGGTGCGCGAGATTTCTCTGTTGAGCGATGAGGAGAGACACCGTATTCTGGACGTGTTTAACCCGCCGGTGGCAGCACTGAGCGAGGGAATAGCGTTTCATCGGTATGTCGAAAAGTTTGCCCGAGACATTCCGGATCACCCGGCAGTTGTTTACATGGACAAAAAGCTGACTTACGGCGAATTGAACGAACGCGCCGAGCGGCTGGCTGCGCTCCTTCGTGAACAGGGCGTGGGAAGGGAGACGATTACGGGGATCTGGGCGGAGCGTTCGGTGGAACTGCTGGTCGGTGTGCTCGCCGTATGGAAAGCCGGCGGAGCTTATGTACCGCTGGACCCCGATTATCCGGCGGAGCGGATTGAGTACATGCTCAGCGATAGCGAAGCATCGGTGCTGCTTACGCAGCGTCATCTGTTGGAGGGGGCCGGAGGTTGGCTGGCCGATGACCGGCTGAAGCTTCAAGCTGTCTATGCGATAGACGATGAACAGATGTATAACGGGGATACCTCAGCCGTGGAATTTGAATCTGCTGACAGTGCCCCGCAAGACTTGGCTTATGTGATTTACACCTCCGGTACGACGGGACGCCCAAAAGGCGTCATGATCGAGCATGGTAGTCTCGTGAATACGGCGGATGCGTACCGCCGTGAGTACCGGCTCAATCAGTTCCCGGTGCGGTTGCTGCAACTGGCGAGCTTCTCGTTCGACGTGTTCGTTGGAGACATCGCGCGGACGCTGTATAACGGAGGAACGATGGTAATTGTGCCAAAGGATGACCGGATTGATCCGAACCGCTTATACGGCTGGATTCGGGACCAAAACATTACGGTATTTGAATCGACACCTGCGCTTATCCTGCCGTTCATGCAGCATATTTATGAAGAAGGGCTGGACGTCAGCTCCATGCAGTTGCTGATTACCAGCTCGGATGCTTGCAGTGTCACCGATTACCGATTGCTGCAGGAAAGATTCGGCGGACAATTCCGCATCATCAACAGCTACGGCGTTACCGAAGCGGCCATTGACAGCAGTTTTTACGATGAGCCGCTGGACAAGCTGCCATCGTTGGGTCATGTGCCGATCGGCAAATCCTGGCTGAACGCCCGGTTCTACATTGTCGATGCCGGGTTAAAGCCGGTTCCTGTAGGGGTTCCGGGTGAGCTTGTCATCGGCGGCGCCGGGGTGGCGCGCGGGTATTGGAACCGTCCGGACCTAACCGCCGAGAAGTTTGCAGACAGCCCGTTTGTGTCCGGCGAACGTCTGTATCGGACAGGAGATTTGGCCCGCTGGCTGGAAGACGGCAACGTTGACTTCATCGGCCGGATCGACTATCAGGTGAAAATTCGCGGGTTCCGGATCGAACTCGGCGAAATTGAAACGGCCCTGCTCAGTTTCCCGGGGGTCAAGCAGGCTGTGGTGACTGACCGTACGGATGAGCAGGGGCAAAAGTATTTGTGCGGTTACGTGGCGGGGGATGATTCCTTGCAGCTGATCGATCTGTTGTCCCAATTGAAACAAGAGCTGCCTGCGCATATGGTTCCGGCCCGACTGGTATCTCTGGATCAGCTACCACTCACACCGAATGGAAAAGTTGACCGTAAAGCGCTGCCTGAACCGACCGGAGAGGTAGAAGTGGGCCTTGAGTATGTGGCTCCTCGTACAACGCTGGAAACAAGACTTGCACTTATTTGGCAGCAGGTGCTGGGTATTGCGCGAGTTGGAGTCCATGACGATTTCTTTGACCTTGGTGGTCATTCCTTGCGAGCCTCCGCGCTTGTTTCCAAGATTCGAAAAGAGCTGCAAGTCGAGGTTCCGTTGCGGGACGTTTTCCGCTACACCACGATCGAACAACTTGCTCAAAGAATTAGCGGTTTAAAGCAGCAGGAGACGTATGAGATTACAAAGGCGGCAGAGGCCGAGTACTATCCGGTTTCATCCGAGCAAAAGCGTCTGTACGTCTTGCGCCAGCTTGACGCGGCCGAGCGTAGCTACAATATGTCGGCGGCGCTTCTTCTCAAAGGCAAGCTGGACCGCACGCGCGTAGAGTACGCGTTTCGGGCGTTGATTCAGCGCCATGAGACGCTGCGTACCGGGATCGAGCAGGTTCAAGGCGAGCTTGTGCAGCACATCTATGACGAGGTGAAGTTTGATGTAGATTATTTCCAGGTGAGCGAGCGAGAAGTGGACCAAGTGGTGGAAGCATACTATCACCCGTTTGATCTGACCAAGCCGCCACTTCTTCGCATCGGCCTGATTGAAGTCACCGAGGATCGCCACATTTTGCTGTTCGATATGCACCACATCGTCTCGGATGGCATCTCGACAGCGTTGCTTTTCGACGAGTTCAGTCGCCTGTATCGGGGTGAGGAGATGGCTCCGTTGCGTATTCAATACAAAGATTATGCCGTTTGGCAGCATTCCGAAGCCTATGTGCAGTTGATCCAGCCGCAGAAGGAGTACTGGCTGAAACAGCTGTCAGGAGAGTTGCCTGTATTGGAACTGCCGACGGACTTCCCGCGGCCTGCGGTGCAAAGTTTTGACGGCCGGACCGTGAAGTTTGATATTGGGAAAGAACGGACGGAAAAGCTGAAAGAACTGGCCGCACGGACGGGCACGACCCTGTACATGGTGCTGTTGTCTGCTTACTCGATCCTTATGCATAAATATTCGGGTCAGGAAGATCTGATCGTGGGAACGCCGATTGCCGGAAGAACGCAGGAAGAAGTGCAGCCAATCGTAGGTATGTTTATCAACACGCTTGCCATTCGCAGCCATCCAGAGCGTTCCAAGCCGTACCTTAAGTACCTGGAAGAAATGAAGGAAATCACACTCGGGGCTTTTGAACACCAAAATTATTTGTTCGAAGACTTGGTGGAAAGCCTTCACATTCCGCGTGCGACCGGCCGGAATCCGCTCTTTGATACGTTCTTCTCCCTGCAAAATACGGAGAATGAGCAAATTGTCATCGAGGGGCTGGAGCAATCGTTTTATCCGTTGGAAAACCGAACGTCCAAGTTCGAGCTGCTTCTGGACATTTCGGAGCAGGATGGTCAGCTCGAATGCCGGTTGGAGTACGCTACGGCTTTGTATAAACAGGAGACCGCGGAGCGAATCGCCAGACATTATGACAAGCTACTCGAAACTATCGCAACAGCGCCGGAAGGGGATATTGCTTCGCTGGAAATGCTAACAGAGCAGGAAATCCGTGAACTGGTGCACGGTTTTAATGATTCGGAGGCAGACTACCCGCGTCAGCAGACGATTCATGGCTTGTTTGAAGAGCAGGCGAAGCTTTATCCGGATAACGTGGCCGCCGTCATGAATGAGCGGCAGTTGACCTACCACGAATTGAATGAGCGGTCCAACCGGCTTGCGCGCAAGCTGCGGGAGACGGGAGTCGAAGCGGACCAGCTGGTAGCGATTCTGGCCGAACGTTCGCTTGATATGGTCGTCGGCATTCTGGCGATTCTCAAAGCGGGCGGAGCCTACGTGCCTGTTGATCCCGACTACCCGGAGGAACGCATCCGCTTCATGATTGAGGACTCGGGCGCACCGTTATTGCTGATTCAAAAGCATTTGCATGAGAAGACCGACTTCGCAGGAACGCGCCTTGAATTGGACGATTTCGTTTGGGGCGACAAAGGGGCGGACTCCGCTGGTGCGCTGGACGCTTCGAATCTGGAGCCAATTTCTGGCCCGGGTAACTTGGCCTATGTCATCTACACATCGGGAACGACAGGCAAACCCAAAGGCACGTTGATTGAGCATAAAAACGTCGTGCGCCTTTTGTTCAACGACAAGAACCTGTTCGACTTTGGGCCGTCCGACACGTGGACGTTGTTCCACTCGTTCTGCTTCGATTTCTCCGTCTGGGAAATGTACGGAGCGTTGCTGTACGGAGGCAAGCTGGTTATCGTACCGCCGCTTACGGCGAAAAATCCGGCTGAGTTCCTGGCACTGTTGAGCCGCGAACAGGTCACGATTTTGAACCAGACGCCAACATATTTCTACCAACTGCTGCGTGAGGTTTTAGCGGACCATCCGTACGATCTGCAGATTCGTAACGTCATCTTCGGCGGCGAAGCGCTCAGCCCGCTGTTGCTCAAGGGTTTTAAGACGAAGTACCCGGAGACAAAGCTGATCAATATGTACGGGATTACCGAAACGACGGTTCACGTGACGTATAAGGAAATCACATGGATGGAGATGGAGGCGGCGAAAAGTAATATCGGCAAGCCGATCCCAACGCTGAGTGTGTACGTTCTGGATGAAAACCGTCGTCCTGTTCCGATCGGCGTAGCAGGCGAAATGTACGTAGCCGGTGAAGGCCTGGCAAGAGGATACCTGAATCGCCCGGATTTGACGGCGGAAAAGTTCGTTGATTCTCCGTTTGCGGATGGGGAGAAACTGTATCGCTCAGGCGACTTGGCGGCCTGGCTGCCGGACGGCAACATTGAATATCTGGGTCGGATCGACCATCAGGTCAAAATTCGCGGGTACCGGATCGAGCTGGACGAAATTGAAACGCAGCTTCTGAACGTGGAGGGTGTGGAAGAAGCGGTGGTGCTCGCCCGTCAGGACAGCGGGGGCGAGAAGGCGCTTGTTGCCTACTTTGTGGCGGACCGGACGCTGACGGTTAGCGAAATGAGATCTTCGCTGGCTCAGGGAATGCCGGGATACATGATCCCGTCGTACTTCGTGCAGCTGGAACGCATGCCGCTGACGTCCAACGGCAAAGTGGACCGCAAAGCATTGCCGGAGCCGCAAGGCGGCTTGCAAACGGGCGTCGAATACGTAGCGCCACGTAACCTTACGGAGTCCCGGCTTGTGAAAATCTGGGAGGAAGTGCTGGGTTACTCCGGCATTGGAGTCATGGACAATTTCTTCGAACTGGGAGGGCATTCCTTGCGGGCGACAAACCTTGTCAGCAAGATTCGGAAGGAAATGAACGTTGAACTTCCTCTGCGCGATGTGTTCCGCTATATGACGGTAGAGTCGATGGCCGGGGCTATTGCCAGCTTGGAAGAATCAGAGCATAGCTCGATTCCAAAAGCGGAAGAGAAAGCGTACTATCCGGTTTCCTCTGCACAAAAAAGGCTATACGTCCTGCACCAGCTGGATAGCTTGGAGCTGAATTATAATCTCCCAAGCGCCTTGCAATTGGAAGGGGCTTTGAACGAGGCCAAAGTAGAAGATGTACTGACTACTTTGATGGCCCGGCACGATATGTTGCGCACCGGTTTTGAAATCATGAATGGGGAGCCGGTTCAGCGTATTCACCCGCTCGTCGCTTTCAAGGTCGAGAAGATTCAAGCAAGCGAAGATCAGGTTGCAGCCATTCTTGAAGGCTTCATTCAGCCTTTTGACTTGACCCAGCCGCCTTTACTGCGCGCTCTGTTGATTGAATTGGAGAAAGAAAAATTCCTGCTCGCGCTGGATATGCATCACATTGCTTCCGACGGCCTTTCCATGGACGTGCTGCTGCGCGAATTCGTGCGGCTGTACAATGGGGAAGAATTGCCGGAGCTGCGAATTCAGTACAAGGATTACGCCGCTTGGCAGCAATCCGAGGAACAGCGTCAACGCATCAAACGACAGGAGGAATACTGGCGCGGGGTATTCAGCTCCGAGCTTCCGGTTCTTGAGCTGCCTCTTGACTACTCTCGTCCAGCTGTTCAACAGTTTGACGGTCAAACGCTCACGTTTAGGCTAGATGCGGAGAAAGGCGAGGCTCTCAAACAGCTTGCCAGCGATTCGGGGGCAACGTTGTACATGCTTCTGCTGGCTGCGTACTCTGTATTACTTCATAAATACGCGGGACAGGAAGATATAGTAGTTGGCACTCCGATTGCCGCTCGTTCTCATGCCGACTTGCAGCCGATAATCGGCATGTTTGTCAATACGCTGGCCCTTCGCTTGGGTCCGACGGCAGAGCGGACGTTCATGGATTACTTGCAGGAAGTGAAGGAAACGACACTTGGAGCCTTCGAGCACCAGGACTATCCGTTTGAGGAGCTGGTAGAAGCTCTTCAGGTGACCCGGGATTTAAGCCGAAATCCGCTGTTTGACACCATGTTTTCTTTGCAAAAGCACGAAAGCCTGGATTTAACTCTTGAAGGCTTGCAATGGTCACTGTTTGACATCGAGGAAAAGACGGCGAAGTTTGATCTTAGCTTGGATATCGTGGAAGAGGGTAACGAGTTGGTTTGCAAGATCGAGTACGCTACCTCGTTGTTTAAGCAGGAAACGATGGTACGGCTGGCGGGTCATTACGAGCAGCTTTTGGCGTCGATTCTGGCTCAGCCGGGTGCGCGGATTTCGGATTTGGATATATTGACGAACAGCGAAAAGGATAATTTATTGGTCGGGTTTGACGTGTCGTCTTCGGCTCTTGCGAAGCAATACGCCGCAGAGGGTACAGGTTTGGAAGCAGATGAGTCGTGGAGAGAGAGAACGTTCCACGAGCTGTTCGAGGAGCAGGCGGAGCGCACTCCGGGAGCGCTGGCGGTTGTATACGAAGACAGCAAGCTGACGTATGCGGAGCTGAATGCTAAAGCGAATCGTCTGGCGTATGTACTGCGGGCACGCGGGGTGAAGTCGGAACAGGTGGTTGGCATTCTGGCCGACCGTTCGGCCGAGCTGCTGATCGGGGTGCTCGCCGTATGGAAAGCTGGAGGTGCTTATGTACCGCTTGACCCCGACTATCCAGCGGAGCGGATCGAATATATGCTCGCGGACAGCGGGGCATCGGTGTTGCTTACGCAGACCTGCCTGTTGGAGCAGGCGGAAGCTTGGCGCAGCGACAGAGCTTTAACGCTGCAAACGGTGCTTGCACTTGATGACGCCGCGGCGTACAGCCTAGGCACGGTGGAAACAGCTGTAGGCGTACAAGCTTTGGGCGAAGAGGGCACAGAGGCGGAGGCTTTGGCGCAAGTGGCAACGGCTGTTGCCGAAACATCTGCCACGGCAGAAGCTGAGCAGAACGCACAAGCGGCGGATCTCGCATCCAATCCGGCAAATGTGAACAAGCCGGGCGATCTGGCTTACGTCATCTACACCTCCGGTACGACGGGCCGTCCGAAGGGCGTGGCAGTGGAACACCGCAGCTTGGTGAACACGGCGGCGGGCTACCGGCGGGACTACCGTCTGGATCAGTTCCCAATCCGGCTGTTGCAACTTGCCAGTTTCTCGTTTGATGTGTTCGTCGGTGACATTGCACGGACGCTGTACAACGGTGGAACTATGGTCATCGTGCCGAAGGAAGACCGGATTGATCCAACCCGCCTCTATGGCTGGATTCGTGATTACGCCGTGACGGTGTTCGAATCAACTCCGGCACTGATCGTGCCGTTCATGGAGCATGTGTATGCCGAGGGTCTGGACCTTGGCTCGATGCAGCTGCTGATCACAAGCTCAGATGCGTGCAGTGTAGCGGATTACCGCACCTTGCAGGAGCGCTTTGGCTCGCAGTTCCGTATTATTAACAGCTACGGCGTAACGGAAGCAGCGATTGACTCCAGCTTCTATGACGAGCCGCTGGAGAAGTTGCCGAAGGCGGGTAGCGTGCCCATCGGGAAAGCGTGGCTGAACGCCAGATTCTACATCGTGGATGCAAATCTGAAGCCGGTGCCGATCGGGGTGCTGGGCGAACTGGTTATCGGCGGAGCGGGTGTGGCCCGCGGTTACTTGAACCGCCCGGATTTAACGGCGGAGAAATTCGTAGATAGCCCGTTAACCGCTGGGGAGCGGTTGTACCGGACGGGTGATCTGGCACGCTGGATGCCTGACGGCAACGTAGATTTCATCGGGCGAATCGACAATCAGGTGAAAATTCGCGGTTACCGGATCGAGCTTGGTGAGATTGAAGCGGCCATGAAAAATGTTGCCGAGGTGCGTCAAGCGCTTGTCATCGACCGGACGGACGAGCGGGGGCAGAAATATTTGTGCGGGTATGTCGTAGTGGATTCCAGCTTCGATCTGGAAGGGCTTGTGGCCCATCTGGACGCCGTACTGCCTTCTCATATGGTGCCTTCGCGAATCATGCGTCTGGATCAACTACCGCTTACACCGAACGGCAAGATCGACCGTAAAGCGTTGCCTGTGCCGGAAGGAAGCATTCGTGCCGAGGCTGCATACACGGCGCCGCGTACTCCAGCCGAGAAAGCACTCGCGTTGGTCTGGCAGTCAGTGTTAGGCGTGGATCAGGTTGGCACCATGGATAATTTCTTTGCGCTTGGTGGGGATTCAATTAAAGCTTTACAGGTATCTTCTCGTACTTTGCAAACGGGGTACAAGCTGGTCATGAAAGATTTGTTCCATTACCCGACGATCTCCGCCCTTAGTTTGCGGTTGCAAACAGCGGCGAGAACGGCAAGCCAGGCCGAAGTGACGGGAGAGGTTATCCTGACCCCGATTCAGCGCTGGTTCTTTGAACAAAATCCGGCCGATGTGCATCATAGCAATCAGGCGATTATGCAGTTCTCCAAGCAAGGCTTTGATGAAAAAGCTTTAAGCCAAGCAGTGCGTCAGCTTATCGTGCATCACGATGCTCTTCGTACGCTTTATCATCAAACCGAGAATGGTTATACCGTCTGGAACCGAGGCGCCGGGGAGAATGAAGTGCTGTTCGATCTGGAAGTTATCGATTTCAAGGGAGTCCGTGACGTGAAAGAAGCGGTAGAGGTTAAGGCAAATGACATTCAAGCAAGCATCGATCTGGAAAACGGTCCGCTGGTGAAGATTGGTTTGTTCCGCTGCGACGATGGCGACCATCTGCTCATCGCGATCCATCACTTGGTCGTAGACGGCGTATCCTGGCGGATTCTGCTTGAGGATTTTGCAGCCGCCTATGAGCAGGCGCTACAAGGTCAGCTGATCCGTCTGCCGCTCAAAACGGATTCATTCCAAACGTGGGCGAAACAGCTCGCTGATTATGCGAACGGGCCGGCGATGGAAAGCGAGAGAGCGTATTGGCAGTATATCGAGCAATTGGCCTATGAGCCGCTTCCAAAAGATTATGAACAAGGCAGATCCAAGCTGAAGGACAGCGGGCTCGTAACCGTTCGATGGACAGTGGACGAAACCGAACAATTGCTTAAGCAGGCTCACCGTGCTTACCATACGGAAATGAACGATTTGCTGCTTGCCGCGCTGGGCCTGTCAGTACAAGCTTGGAGTGGTCAGGAACGCGTGCTGGTGAATCTCGAAGGCCACGGCCGGGAAGAGCTTTTGCCAGATGTGGACATTACGCGCACGGTAGGTTGGTTTACAAGCCAATTCCCTGTTGTTCTGGAGCCAGGTCACGTAGCACTCGGTCATCAGGTGAAACAGGTGAAAGAAAACTTGCGTCGCATTCCGAACAAAGGGATCGGCTATGGCATCCTGCGTTATTTGTCGGCGCCGCGTGCCGGAGAGAGCTTCGTTTTGGAGCCGGAGATCAGTTTTAACTATCTGGGCCAGTTCGACCAGGATTACGAAAGCAGTGGCTCGCAGCCGTCTCCGTTCAGTCCGGGCTCCGATTCAAGTCCGAATGCTGTGATGGATTATGTCCTCGATATCAACGGTATGGTGTCGGAAGGCGTGTTGGAACTCACGATCCGTTATGGGGAAACCCAGTATCAACGGGAGACGGTTGAGCGCCTGGGCTCCCTGCTTCAATCGAGTTTGCGTGAGGTCATCAGCCATTGCGTATCGAAAGAGCAGCCGGAGCTTACGCCTAGTGACGTACTGCTTCAAGATGTGACGGTGGAGGAACTGGAGCGGCTGTCCGAACATACGGCGGCACTCGGCGAACTGGAGAATGTATACACCCTGACTCCACTGCAAAAAGGGATGTTGTTCCACAGCCTGCTGGATGCCGATTCGGAAGCTTACTTCGAACAGGTGACCTTCGATCTGTATGGAAGTCTGAATGTGGAAGCCTTCACCCGGGGATTGGATACGCTGGTACAGCGAAATGAGGCGCTGCGGACCAACTTTATTACCGGCTGGAGAGACGAGCCGATTCAAGTAGTATTCCGCGAGCGGAAGTGTGAAGTGTACTTTGAAGATATTCGCTCAGCAAGAGATGAGCACCCGGAGAAGACAATAGCCGATTTTGTAAGCGCGGATAAAGCGAACAAATTCGATTTGGCCCAAGACTCTCTTATGCGTGTGACCGTTTTGCGCACAGGCGACGAGTCTTACCATGTGATCTGGAGTCATCATCACATTTTGATGGATGGCTGGTGTATGTCCTTCATGATCAAGGAAGTGTTCGACACTTACTTTGCGTTTCAGGAGAAGCGAGCGCCGGAGCTTCCTCCGGTTACCTCGTACTCCCGATATATCAAATGGCTGGAAGCTCAAGATGTAGCGAAAGCTTCGGGTTACTGGTCGGAGTATTTGGCGGGTTACGATCAGCAGACCAAGCTGCCGCAGGAGAGAACGCAGCTGAAACAGCATGCTTTTGAAATGGCTGAAATTGATGTGGAACTCAGCAAAGGACTGACTGAGCAAATTGAGCGTGTGGCGCGCCAGCAACAGGTAACACTCAACACGTTTATGCAGACTGTATGGGGACTGGTCTTACAGATATACAACAACAGCGAGGATGTTGTGTTCGGCTCCGTTGTATCCGGGCGTCCGGCGGAGATTCCGGGCATCGAAAGCATGATTGGCTTGTTTATTAATACGATTCCGGTCCGTATTCAAGGTAAAGCCGAGGAGACGGTAGCCGATATCTTGAGAAAAACACAGGATCAAGCGCTGGCATCGGGAGCTTACGAAACATTCCCACTGTTCGAAATTCAGTCGCTGAGCGAGCAAAAGCGTGACTTGATCAACCATATCATGGTCTTTGAAAATTATCCGATGGAAGAACAGATTGAACAAGTTGTCGGCGGAGGCCAAGATGCGCTGAAAATTGCTAATATCCAATCGCCGGAACAAACGAACTACGACCTGGACATTACCGTCATTCCGGAAGAGCATATTTTGCTGCGGTTTACGTACAATGCACTGACGTTCAGAGCGCAAGACATCAGGCAGATCCACGGTCATTTTGCCCGTGCATTGGAACAGGTTGCGGCTAATCCGAATGTTCGTGTAAACGAGTTGGAGCTTCTGACGGCGGCGGAAAAAGAAGAAATTGTCTGCGTGTTTAATCCGGTGCAGCCGGAAGTGGCACCTGTGGCTGCCTTCCATCACCTGTTCGAGGAACAGGCGGAACGCACGCCGGAAGCGGAGGCCATCGTATACGAGAACGATCGGCTGACGTATACGGAGCTGAACGAGCGGGCGAACGGCCTGTCGACCACGCTGCGTGCAAGCGGCATCGGTCGGGAGACCATCGTTGGCATTCTCGCCGAGCGTTCGGTCGATTTGCTGGTGGCCGTGATGGCCGTCTGGAAAGCGGGAGGGGCGTATGTACCGCTTGACCCGGATTATCCGGCAGACCGCGTGAGGTTCATGCTCGAAGATAGCGGAGCGAAGGTGCTGCTGACACAAAACCTGCTGCGAGAGCGTGCCGAATCTTGGCTCGGCGAAGAGGAACTAGCACTGGAGACGGTGCTGTATCTCGATGACGAAACGTCATACAGCAAAGACCGGGCGAATGCACCGATGGACTTCAGCCAAGGTTCCAACAGTGCTCCCAATCCAGTCAACGGCAAGCTGACGGGTGCTGTGAACGACCGTAATGAGAGCCATCTAAATGTTGTGGGCATGGACAGCTTCCATGAAGCTCGTCCGGAGGATCTGGCGTACGTGATCTACACGTCGGGAACAACGGGTAAGCCCAAGGGTGTAATGATCGAGCACCGCAGCCTGGTGAACACGGCAGCAGGCTACCGACGGGAATATCGGTTGGATCAGTTCCCGGTAAGGCTGTTGCAGCTCGCAAGCTTTTCGTTTGACGTGTTCGTGGGTGACATTGCGCGGACGCTGTACAACGGCGGTACCATGGTCATTGTACCGAAGGACGACCGGATTGATCCGTCTCGTCTGCACTACTGGATAGAGCGAGAGCAAGTGACGATCTTTGAATCAACGCCGGCACTGATCGTGCCGTTTATGGAGTACGTGCATGAGCAGGGGTTGGAGTTAAGTGGGATGGAGCTGTTGATCACAAGTTCGGACAGTTGCAGTGTCGCGGATTACCGTACCTTGCAGGAGCGCTTCGGCTCATTGTTCCGGATCATCAACGCCTACGGCGTGACGGAAGCGGCCATCGACTCCAGTTTCTATGATGAGGAGTTGGCGAAGCTGCCGCAGACAGGCCATGTGCCGATTGGCAAAGCGTGGTTGAATGCGAAGTTCTACATCGTGGATGCACATCTGAACCCGGTGCCAGTCGGCGTGCTGGGCGAATTGGTTATCGGCGGAGTCGGTGTGGCGCGCGGGTACTTGAACCGTCCAGAGCTGACGGAAGAGAAGTTTGTAGATAGTCCGTTTATCGTAGGTGAGCGACTGTATCGCACGGGAGATTTGGCGCGGTGGATGGAGGACGGCAATGTGGACTTCATCGGCCGGATCGACAATCAGGCGAAAATCCGGGGTTACCGGATCGAGACGGGCGAAGTCGAAGCAGAGCTGCTGAGTGTAGGTGGCGTGAAGGAAGCGGTCGTTATTGTCAGGGAAGATCAAGAGGGGCAGAAAGCGTTGTGCGCTTATTATACAGTGGAAGAAGGCTTGACGGCGGCAGATTTGAAACGGGCGATCTCCAGTGAGCTACCGGGATACATGATTCCATCGTATTTCGTCGAACTGGAGCAAGTGCCTCTAACGCCGAATGGGAAAATTGACCGGAAGGCGCTGCCAGCGCCGGAAGGGGGAGCAGGCGGAGGCCGCGAATACGTGGCGCCGCGCACCGAACTGGAGGCAAAACTGGCCGCCATTTGGCAGGAAGTGCTTGTTCGGGAGAAAGCGGTAGGCGTAACGGACAACTTCTTCGACCTCGGAGGACACTCCCTGCGGGCGACAACACTTGTCAGCAAAATGCATAAGGAGCTGGGCGCCCAATTCCCGCTTCGCGACGTATTCCGCTACTCGACAGTTGAGGAAATGGCTGTGGCTATGGAGCGGTTAGAGGTTGGCTCGTTTACGGCTATTCCGGCTGCGGAACCTAGCGAGTATTATCCGCTCTCTTCCGCGCAGAAACGTCTCTATATCTTGAACCAGCTGGAAGGAGGCGAGCTGAGCTACAACATACCGGGAGCTATGCTGCTCGAAGGGCAGCTCAACCGGCAGCGGTTTGAAGAAGCATTCCGCGGGCTTGTAGCTCGTCATGAAACGCTGCGTACGGGCTTTGAGATGGTTGAAGGCGAAGCGGTTCAGCGAATTTACGAAGATGTCACCTTCCAGGTGGAATATGTGCAGATCAGCGGGGAGCAGGCGGAAGAAACGGTGCGCCAATTCGTTCGTGCGTTTGATCTAGCGAAGCCGCCACTTCTGCGGGTGGGCATTGCCGAACTCGCGCCTGACCGGCACATCCTGATGTTCGATACACATCATATCGTATCGGACGGCGTTTCAATGGACGTACTGATCGAAGAGTTTGTGCACTTGTACAGCGGGGAGCCGCTCAAGCCACTCCGCATTCAGTACAAAGATTATGCAGTATGGCAGCAATCGGATGAGCAGAAAACGCAGCTTGCCAAGCAGGAAGCCTACTGGATTGACATGTTCCGCGGAGAACTGCCAGTTCTGGAAATGCCGACGGACTATCCGCGCCCGGCTATGCAGAGCTATGAGGGCCGCACGCTGCAATTGTTTATGAATATTGAGAAAAGCGAAGGTCTGAAACGGCTTGCAGCTGAGAACGGCGCAACGCTTTACATGGTTCTGCTTGCGGCATATAACGTGCTTCTGCATAAATATTCAGGTCAGGAAGACGTGGTGGTTGGTACTCCGATTGCGGGCAGAAATCATAGCGACGTTCAACCGCTGATCGGGATGTTCGTTAATACATTGGCCATCCGCAGTTACCCGGCTGCCGGTAAAACGTTCCTTGACTACTTGAAGGAAATCAAGGAGACAACGCTGGGTGCTTTTGAACATCAGAATTATCCGTTTGAGGAACTGGTGGATAAGGTAAACGTGGCTCGTGATTTAAGCCGTAATCCACTGTTTGATACGATGTTTGCTTTGCAGAATACAGAAAATGTGGAAATCCAGCTTCCGGGACTGCATTTGTCGACGTATGCCAGCGAAGAAATTGTTTCTAAATTTGATCTCAGCTTGGACGTTACGGAGATTGAGGACGGCTTGGAATATCTGTTTGAATACGCCACGGCTCTATATAAAACCGAAACGGTGGAGAAATTGGCTGTTCACTACTTGCAGTTGCTTGAATCTATTCTCCGCAACCCGTCGGCGACGATTGCCGAGCTTAACTTGTTAACGGCAGAGGAAAAAGAGCAGATTGTCGGCGCGTTTAACCCGGCGCAGCCGGAAGTGGCTCCTGTGGCAGCGTTCCATCGACTGTTCGAGGAACAGGTGGAGAGCACTCCGGAAGCGGAGGCGGTCGTGTACGAAAACGATCGGCTTAAGTATACGGAGCTGAATGAGCGGGCGAATCGCTTGGCGGCTACGCTGCGTGCAAGTGGAATCGGCCGGGAGGAGATTGTTGGCATTCTCGCTGAGCGTTCGGTGGACCTGTTGGTGGCCGTGCTGGCCGTCTGGAAAGCAGGCGGGGCGTATGTGCCGCTTGACCCGGATTATCCGGTGGACCGTGTGCGGTTCATGCTCGAAGACAGCGGAGCGAAGGTGCTGCTGACACAAACGCTGCTGCGAGAGCGTGCCGAAGCCTGGCTTGGTGAAGAGGAACTGGCACTGGGGACGGTGCTGTACCTCGACGATGAAGCGTCGTACAGCGAAGATCGGGAGAATGCACCGATGGACTCTGGTGTGGTTTCCGGTATAGACTCCGGCAAGCTAACGGGGGCTGTGAACGGTGGTGGCGAGAGTCATGTAAATGATGTTGATGCTGTCGGTATGGACAGCTTCCATGAAGCCCGTCCGGAGGATTTGGCATATGTCATCTACACGTCCGGAACGACGGGCAAGCCAAAAGGCGTGATGATCGAGCACCGCAGCCTGGTGAACACGGCAGCAGGCTACCGACGGGAATACCGGTTGGATCAGTTCCCGGTGCGTCTGTTGCAGCTCGCAAGCTTCTCGTTTGACGTGTTCGTGGGTGACATCGCGCGGACGCTGTACAACGGCGGTACCATGGTCATTGTACCGAAGGACGACCGGATCGATCCGTCTCGTCTGCATTACTGGATAGAGCGGGAGCAAGTGACGATTTTTGAATCAACGCCAGCGCTGATCGTGCCGTTTATGGAGTACGTGCATGAGCAGGGGGTGGAGTTAAGTGGGATGGAGCTGTTGATCACAAGCTCGGACAGCTGTAGCGTGGCAGATTACCGGACCTTACAGGAACGGTTTGGTCCGTCATTCCGCATTATTAACGCCTACGGTGTGACGGAAGCGGCAATCGACTCCAGTTTCTATGACGAGGGGTTGGAGAAACTGCCGCCAACAGGCCATGTGCCGATTGGCAAAGCGTGGTTAAATGCGAAGTTTTACATCGTGGATGCACATCTAAATCCCGTACCGGTCGGCGTACTGGGCGAATTGGTTATCGGCGGAGTCGGTGTGGCGCGAGGATACTTGAACCGTCCAGAGCTGACGGAAGAGAAGTTTGTAGACAGTCCCTTCAACGCAGGTGAGCGGTTGTATCGCACGGGAGATTTGGCGCGGTGGATGGAGGACGGCAACGTGGACTTCATCGGGCGGATCGACAATCAGGCTAAAATCCGGGGGTACCGGATCGAGACGGGTGAGATCGAGTCACAGCTGTTGCGGGTGGTAGGTATACGCGAAGCGGTGGTGCTGGTTCGAAGTGATGAGAATGGGCAAAAGGCGCTGTGCGCCTACTACACAACGGATATCGAACTGACGGCGGCCGACCTGAAACGAGTGATCTCCAGCGAGCTGCCGGGTTACATGATCCCGTCGTATTTCGTGGAATTGGAGAATTTACCTCTGACACCAAACGGGAAAATCGACCGGAAAGCGCTGCCGGCGCCGGAAGAGGGAGCAAGTGCAGGGCGCGAATACGTGGCGCCGCGCACCGATCTGGAGACGAAACTGGTCTCCATCTGGCAGGACGTGCTCGGGTCAGTTACGATTGGTGTGACGGACAACTTCTTCGACCTCGGCGGTCACTCGCTGCGGGCGACAACGCTGGTCAGCAAGGTGCACAAGGAGCTGCACGTGGACCTGCCGCTGCGCGATGTATTCCGGTACTCGACTATTGAAGCGATGGCTGAAGTGATTAGCCGATTGGAGCAGCAGGAATTCCTTTCCATTCCGGTTCTGGATAAAAGGGAGCATTATCCGCTTTCCTCCGTGCAAAAACGGCTGTACATCCAGCAGCAGATGGAAGGTGCCGAGCTTAGCTACAACATGTCCGGCATGACGGTTCTCGTCGGACGCTTGGAGCGGAATCAATTCGAGGCGGCGCTCAAAGGGTTAATCGCTCGTCACGAAGTTTTGCGAACTGGCTTCGAAATGGTCGACGGCGAACCGGTACAACGGGTTTATTCGGACTTGGAGTTTGCCGTCGAGTATACAAAAGCGACGGAAAGTGAAACGAACAGCATTGCAGATGCCTTTGTACGTGTCTTTGATTTGGAGCGGCCGCCGTTACTGCGTGTGGGCTTAGTTGAATGGGGAGCGGAACGTCATCTGCTTATGCTGGACATCCATCATATAGTCACGGATGGCATGTCGATGGGTATCTTCATCGAAGAACTGCTGCGCCTGTATAACGGTGAGACACTGGAACCGCTTCGGATTCAATACAAGGAATTCGCTACTTGGCAGCAGTCCGAACCTGTAAAAGAACGGCTGAAATCCCAGGAAGCCTACTGGCTGGACATGTTGGAAGGTGAATTGCCAACGCTTGAGTTGCCTACGGACTTTGTCAGACCTGCCACTCGCAGCTTTGAGGGAGATGTGCTGCCTTTCAGTATCGACAAGCAGATGACTGACAACTTGCAGCGCATTGCCGATGAGAACGGTGCTACCCTATATATGGTGTTATCGGCGGCTTATTCAATCCTGCTCAGCAAGTACTCGGGACAAGAAGACTTCATTGTAGGCACACCGGTTTCGGGCCGCACACATGCCGACCTGGAGCCGCTCATCGGAATGTTTGTCAACACGTTGGCGATTCGCCATTATCCATCCGGGGAGAAGACGTTCCTCGCTTACTTGAACGAAGTCAAAGAAACGATGCTGGGGGCCTACGACCACCAGGATTATCCGTTTGAAGAACTTGTGAAAAAGCTGCAGGTGCCGCGAGATCAAAGCCGCAATCCTGTATTCGATGTCATGTTTACACTGGAAACGAAGGAAGATAACGTTCAAAGCTTCGGGGATATCCAGATCGAATCTTATCCGGAAACGCATGCGGTTTCCCAATTTGACCTTACCTTGGTCATTTCGCTCTTGGATGAGGGAATGAACGGGCAGTTTGAATATGCGACCAAGTTGTTTACGCGCAATCTGATCGACAATTTTGCTCAGGACCTGCTCGTGATCATCAACCAAATTGCTGAACAGCCTTCGGTGCTGTTAAAGGATATTTCCCTGAACGGCCAAACTGAACAGGAGCAAGATGAGCTAGAGGTTATTGATATTATTTTCTAATCCTTTATCCGCCTTGGGTGAAAATGGATCATTTAAGCACGTTATATGCGACATTCGGTATATTGAGGAAGTGGTAATGAAAATTTGTGGTGGTTTCACGACTTTTTTAACACCTGATAAAAGTATTTAAGTTATGTAACAAAGGGTCCTGATGACAATTGTCATCAGGACCCTTTGTTTATGAATGTATAATTAATGTTCCTATGTCCAAATCAGTATGAGGCTATTATAATGAAAACCTTTAACTGATATAGGCTGAGTACTCTGATATTATGGGATGCACAGTGATTTTCATCTATTTTTCAGACTTAGTATTTACTATAGCATCATCCATAGTCATTTTAGTCTTGAGAGTAGCTGTTGATTATGCCCAAGTTGTAATCGTTTCAACCGGGAGACGATAGGAAGGATAGCCATCTTTGGCTGCTTTACCTATGGAGATTAACATCACGGGCTGGAACCGTTCTTTATCCAGGCCGAACGCTTCGGCGATCTGACCTTTGTCATAGCCAGCCATAGGGTTCGTATCATAGCCATGAGCACGGGCAACGAGCATGAGTTGCATGGATATGAGGCCTGAATCAATGAGGTTCATATCACGCAGTTCGGATGGATTTATGTTCGCATAATAAGGTTTTACCTGCTGCATCTGCATATCCATGATGTCTTGGGGCATGTATCCAAGTTCCACTGATTTGCTGAAAATCTCTTCCAGGTATTCAACGTTGTTGGCATCGTAAAACACGGCAATGACAGCGGAAGACGTTAGTGCCTGTGTCTGGTTAAAAGAGGCTAGTGGTGCAAGTTTTTCTTTGCCTTCAGCACTGTCGATAACAAGAAAACGCCAAGGTTGCATGTTAATGGCTGAAGGGGCACGTGAAGCTTTCGCCAGTATTTCGGTCATCTCCTCGCGGCTGATCTTCACTTCAGGGTCGTAGGCTTTAACGGAATGGCGCTCCAAGACGATGTTATCAAAATCATTTGTTTTGTTGAATTGACCGGTAATTGTGTTCATATTGAAATCTCTCCTCATATCTATATTGGTGAGAGTAGGGTATAAATTATATCTCCATCTGTCTCACTATGAGGATTGTAAACTATAAAGTATACTTTATAGCAAGAAGAAACGGGGGAAATCCATATGAAGATTAGTGAAGTAGCGAACCATGTAAACCTTCCGATATCCACGATTCGTTACTACGAGAAAATAGGTATTATCCCGGATGAACATATGCTGAGAGATCATAATAACTATCGAATATATGCGCAGAGCATTATTCAGCATCTGGAAGTGGTCAAACAATGTTTAGCTGTTGGTTTTACGATCCATGAGATCCAATCTATGATCTCTAAACATGGGTTTTCAAGTAATGATCAAGCAAGCATTATCCAAGCGAAAATATCAGAAATTGAAGAAATACAAAATAAATTAGAGAATTCCAAACAAAATCTGTTCGAAATTCTTAAATCGGATATCACGTGTGAGGATGGTTTTGGTAAGTATTAAGCCGGAAGTCCCTCTTGAGGTTTTCATTTCAGTACGTTCTTACATCATATCGATTCAATCGAGTACATATCGTCCTGTATACGCAGACTACCGGGCTGCCCAGTTTCCACCTTCACCTCCGTGGCAAACACACCAGGCATACGCCCGTCTGGGAACCAGGGCTTCTGTTTATCAATGACAATAAACATGCCTTCTGCATCACCCGTGGGGGAGAATTGTTTTCCGTCTCCGGCAAATGGTTCAAGTTGATAATGCTCATTCAATGTGTTCATTGTCTCAGGAACATCATCGACAGGCAGACCGATTTCACTAATGCATAACAGATGCTTCGCTTCGAAAGTTTCATCAACTGCATTATCGAGTGAATGGTGAGCGATAAATTCCATCAAGTTGCCGCTTGGATCATAAAAATAGAAGGCTGTTGCATCCCAGTAGGGGAAATAAAATTCATCCTGTCCATCTTTCGAGAGCAATGGAATGTTACGGTCGTGAGCCCATCTTTTTGCATCAGCAAGTTTATTCGTTGGAATCGTAAACGCTACATGATAGTATGGCTTCTCTTGTTCTGGCGCTTTCTTGAAAGATAGGACCGAGTTCCCCGCACGGAATGAAACGCATGTTGCATTATCCTCCACAAGATCCAGTTCCAGTAGTGTACCGTAAAACTCTTTTATGGCCTCCACCTGATGTGTCAACAAACCTACTTCTCTTATTTTCATTTCAAAATCCTCCTTTTAAACTCACCTTTGATTGAAATACTCGATTGTTTTCTCAATAAATGCCTTGGCGGATTGCGTCAGGTAACGGTCGGAGCGATGAATAATCTCAAAGTGCCGGTATGGCGGATCGTCTGTAATTCGGATGCAACGTAGCGTGGGCTCATTCATGGCTTGGATCAGAGGATAAGGCAGCAGTGTTCCTCCGACGTTGGCTTTGACCAGGCTAATGATGGAGGTTGCCGAACTGGTCTCCATGATGGTATTTAGGGTGAATCCATATTTACGGCAATAGCCATCAACCAATTCTCTGCCTGTAAATCCTTCGGGGAACATCACCGTTTGGATATCACGTAACTCCTGAATTTCAATTGTGCTTCGTTCAGCCCATTCATGATTCTCGGAAACGACGAGTACATATTCTTCACTGCACAAAGGAATGCGTACAAGCCGCCTATCAGGGGCAGACGTGATCTCGATGCCGATGTCGACTTCATTTTCCAACACTTGATTTACGACATAGATCGAAGAGACGACCTTCAATTGCACTTTGGGAAATCGGGCATGAAAATCAACGAGCAGCGGAGTGATACGGTAATCCAAATCCGACGGAAGAACACCAATAACCAATCGTCCCCGCTGATCATTCCGAAATTCAGCTAGCGCATCCTGGGTATTCTGTAAATGCCGGATCATCTGTACACAGTGCTCCAGAAACAGAGTGCCTGCCTGGGTCATCACAATTTTTTTGCCGACACGGTCAAATAAAGGGACACCAAGTTCATCCTCCAACCCACGTATCTGTTGACTCAACGTAGGTTGAGATATGCCAAGTTTCTCAGCTGCCCGTGTAAAATGAAGCTCCTCACACACTGTAATAAAGTTTTCCATTTGACGAATCTCCATGAATTCACCTCTAATCATTGGTTTTAGTAATCATTTTAATAGAAATAATAGTATTGTTCAATCATTATAATGATCCTATACTTAATTCGTGCACCACCCGAAGATCTTGTCATTAAAGAATAGGACTTTTGGTGAAGGCAAAGGAACGAGACTACTCCCATGAGGTGATTCATAATGAAACTTTTTTATATTGTATTGGCGCTTATTCTGGCTTCACTGAATTTAAGACCACCGATTACTTCCATTTCTCCTCTGATGAGTACCATACAGAATGATCTGGGTTTGAGCGGCATGACCGCCAGTCTGTTAACTACACTACCGGTATTATGTATGGGCATATTCGCTCCATTCTCTGTAAGACTAAGTAGAAGGTGGGGGAACGAAGGTGCCATTGTGCTGGCTTTAATCCTTATTGGGATAGGTACGGGATTACGATTGTTTGTAGGCGCAACTCCGTTGATGATGTTCACTTCTTTTCTGTCAGGTGTAGGGATTGCATTGGCAGGGCCGCTGTTGTCCAGCTTCATTAAGCAGTATTTTCCTAACCGAGTGGCAGCCATGGTCGGCATCTACTCTACAGCAATGGTGATGGGGGCCAGTATTAGTGTGGGGTTATCGGTTCCGCTTCAGCAGACGCTGGGGGGATCTTGGAGAGGTTCTTTGGCTACATGGGCATTACTCGCAGCCATTGCATTGCCGATCTGGTTAAAATTAGCTTGGTCTGCGCGTACAGAGAGACAATCCGGACCAACTTCGGCTGTCATTCATGCACCACTTCCGGTGAAGAACAGGCGTGCATGGGTGCTGACACTGTTCTTCGGACTGATGGCCGCGATCTTCTATTCATTAACCGCCTGGCTTGCGCCAGCCATTCAGAGCCATGGATATAGCCAAGAGACTGCTGGCAACATCCAAACGTTATTTACATTGATATCACTGCCCTCAACGTTATTCATTCCCATGCTTGTACATCGGTACCAAAAACGTGTCTTCTGGCTTGTTGGATGTGCGATGTTGGAGTTAACAGGTGTCCTGATGCTGAATCTCTCTGTCAGTCCGTGGCTCGCGGCGATCCCGCTCGGTATTGGTGCAGGTGGACTGTTCCCAATTGCACTCATGTTGCCGATTGATGAGACAAATAATGCTCAGGAAGCTAGTAGCTGGTCGGCTATGACTCAATCTGGTGGCTACATTCTTGGAGCACTTGGACCGCTGGCGATTGGTTGGCTCCGCGATCTAACAGGCAGCTTCGTGCAAGCATTTTATGGTTTGGCTATCATCATCGTGTTGCAGATTATCGTTCAATTGGCTATTGGCAATAAAAAAAGTTTAAAAGTTAGCCAGGAGCAGAGCTAAAAGGCATGTGAAGTAAATGGATATAGAAATATGATTTTTATACATGATCCAACAAGTCCAGATAGTACTGCCTTAATGCTTTCTGTAAGGTGACGGGCTCCATAATCTTAATCGATTTACCATAGCTCGCAAGATATCTCACTATGAAATCAAGCTCGTGAGGTTCGTACGAACCGACAAGATACATGTATCCCATCTTCTCGATGATCTGCATAGATGGGAAATGTTCTTGCTGGAATAGCTCCATCCCCGCTTCATCAATCAGGCATTTGAATGGAATGGCATGTTCCGATGGTTTCCATAGAGACTGGACATCCTGTGAATAGAGTTCCTTTACATGAGTTAAAGGTTCAATCTCCGTTATTTCTGTTGAAATGATGCGGTCGCAGCGGAATACACGATACGCTTGTTTATGCAGATCATAGGCCTGGCAATACCAATAGCCTTTCCTGGCATAGAGCGCGATGGGTTGAATGGTGCGGATATTGGTGTTTACAGAAGATGGCCTTTGATCAGAGGATCTAGGCTGATTAGCGTACGTAATCTGGATCACTATATTCTGCACAGCAGCCATCAACAGAAACTCCAAATGTGCACTGTCGCGGATCTGCTCGGTATGTTGGAAGTAAACCCGGTGTTGGATGCTCTCAATATCCTGTCGTTGTTTGTCGGATAACGCGCTCATAAATTTCTCATGAATGGTACGGAAAGAGACTTGAAAGGGTAGGCTGGAGAAGCTGCGGAGAGCCTGCATCGCAAAATAAAGGGCATGAAGCTCCCCCGTATTAAACGAAATGGGAGGCAGCTGCATCTGTTGCAGCAGTCGATATCCACCGTAGCGTCCATATTCGACATAGATGGGCGCACCTAACTCTTCCAATGAAGTGATATCTCTTAACGCAGTTCGTTTGGAGATCTGGAACTCCTGCATGAGATCTTGCAGGGTGAACTGTTGTTTTTGATTAATAAAGCGCAGCATCTGGTTCATACGTTCTGATTTTTTCATATCAAACCCTCTTAATGGTGCCATGGATTGGCACCTTTCGTTGTTATAGTGATAAGTGTAATCCAATAGGAACAAGGAGGCAATATAATGAATTTTGAAGTGATACCATTTTTGTCGATGAACGGGGATGCAGCGGCAGCCATTGCTTTTTATGAGGAGTTTCTGGGCGCCAAGGTGATATTCAAGAAAAGTTATAAAGAGATGAAGGAGATGAACCCAGGTTTCGAGTACCCTGCCGGTCAAGATGAGTATATTACACATTCGGTGCTGGAGATTGGGGTTAACAAAGTCATGATTGCGGAAGAAGCAATGGACACGGAGAGAGCATGGCAGCTGGGGAACAGCACGTCACTATGTATTCAATCCAAGGACAAAGATACAATCGATCAACTGTATGATTCTCTGATGCAACATGAGGGTGTGAAGGTACTGGTGCCGTATGAACAAAATGAATTCAGCCCAGGATACGGTATTGTACGGGACCCATTTGGCATTGCGATTCAGCTGTGTGTCACTGTGCACGATTTTTAAAATGAGTTCAGGCCCCTGGTTAAACACTCGGTATGTAAACCTGTAACTAACTTAAAAACATCAAAAAAAGAAGAGCCATGGATATCATGTGCTCTTCTTTCTTTGGTTTCTATGCAAGGTGGTTCAGTTTGGCAGTGTATAAAGGCGCTAAACAGTTACTACTAAACAGAAATTATGTTACAAATACGTTACAAGTGCAGAAGAGTATCCTTTTTTGCCTTATGTTACGATACGTATAAGTAGATACAGAGATATTTTACGGATAATATAAGTTATAACATCTCTTTTCTGGACGATTTTCTATGAAAAAAATAAACGACAACAGGTGATCCAAAATGCTGCAAATCGGGTATCAATAGTAGAGCCATCTAGAACCTGATGGATACATATGTTGTTATGATCGATTTTTGCTAGTTAAAGGCTGTCTATTATGGAATGAACTGTGGGGGTTATCAAGTGTCTATATTAGATATGGAAAAGAAAGATGTTGTCACCGATGCAATGGTCATCAAGGCGATGGAGAAAAGTCTTGCTATCATTCGATTCGATCTGGATCGCCGGGTAACCTACGTGAATGAAGTCTTTGCCCAGACGATGGGATATACGGTAGATGAGATGTACGGCATGAAGCATCAGCAACTGTGCTTCGGTCAATTTGCAAATACCCCGGACTATGATGCTTTTTGGAATAGCATATTTAATGGTGTCAGCTTCCAGGACAAGGTTGAACGCAAGGATGCAAAGGGGAATTCCGTATGGCTAGAGGCGACATATATGCCGGTGTACGATGAGACGAATCAGAAGATACTGGGTGTCTCCAAAATCGCCACCAACATTACCAATCGGCAGAACAACATTTCGGTCGTAGTGAATGAGCTAAAAACGATGTCTCATGAACTAAATGGGCAGGCAGATGTAGGCATTGAACGCAGTCAGGAATTGATGTCAAGTATCTCCTATATCTCTGAGGTGTCGACTTCTAACCGTGCAACGTTGACTCATTTGCAGGAACAAGCCGGATCAATTCAGGGCGTGGTACGAACGATACGCGAGATCTCGTCTCAGACGCAACTGCTCGCGTTGAATGCTGCCATTGAGGCTGCACATGCAGGAGAATTTGGACGAGGATTCGATATCGTGGCCAAGGAAGTTAAGAAACTATCCGCAATGGTGGAGAGTTCGATTAATGAGATTCGTGATAGCGTTACCGGAATAACAAAGGAGATTGGTAATATCACAAGCGGTACCAAAAAAGTAGAAGAATATGTCGAGCAGAGCCAGAAGCAGATTGAGATCGCTCTGAATGATTTTACAGCAATTGCTGCTTCAGCTCACTTGTTGGATGCCAAAGCGGAGCATGTGACCAGAATCGTATAAGAATATATAGTAATAGCGGTTCCTTACACAGGAACCGTTTTTTTTGTCGTTCAGTACACAAAAAAACGGGAATTATTGTGATCAAACGGGGACACAATACTTGGGAATACCTGCAGCTTCATCATGCAGAGAAATGTTGGGGTGGGAACATGTGGTCAACAATTGTATCCTACGTGCCGGATTGGACCATATGGATTCAGGCATTCTTGGTCCTTATCATACCGATCGGCATTACAGTAACCATGCGGTGGATCAATGCCGCCATTAAGCGTGGAACCTTCTCTCGTTCCGAGAAACCCTCCATATCCTCGAAAGATATTTCTCCTGCTACCGCGGGTCAGGGTCAGGGAACTGAAACGGGCCACTATGCCAATATTAAAATAACCGGCAAGTACAATACGGATCTGACCAGTGTAAGAGAAAGCTTTGGTCAAAATGCTGATGTGCACATTCGGGAATTTACCATTAGAGGTACCAATACACGGGCAGCCGTCATATATACCGAAGGCCTGGTGGATCAAGACTTAATTGATGATCACCTGATTACACCGTTAATGATGGAGGGCGTTCCAGAGCTTAAGCGGGAGGGGTTCCTCCATCCGGATAATGCACATTTACTGTCGGCCTACCTGCAAGATCAATTATTACCTGTCAGTCTGGTTGAGGAGACCCAGTCCCTCCAAAAGGTCTCAGTTGGCGTGCTTTTTGGCAAGAATGCACTGTTGGTTGATGGATTGCCAGGGGCGCTATTAATTGGAGCTCATAAGATCAAAACACGTGGTGTGAATGAACCGGTGTCAGAGGGGTTGCTCCGTGGCCCCCGGATTGGTTTTACAGAACAGTTAAGTGATAACACAGGTATTTTACGTCGGTATGGTAGTGATCAGAGCCTCTTTATTCAGAAGTATGAAGTGGGTTCACGGATCAAGAAAGATTTGGCTGTTGCCTATATTCAGGATATTGCTGATCCAAATCTCGTTGCTGAAGTATGCAAGCGGATCGAAGAGATGGATATGGATTCGATGTTGGAATCAGGTTATGTGGAACAACTCATCGAAGACAGTACCCTGAGTCCTTTTCAACAGGTACTAAATACGGAAAGACCTGACCGGGTAATGGGCGCCCTTCTGGAAGGCCGAGTGGCTATTTTATTGGATGGGACGCCATTTGTCTTAATTGTGCCAGTGACGTTTAGCATGTTACTCCAATCTCCCGAGGATTACTATGAACGATGGATTCCTGGAACATTCCTGCGAATGCTGCGTTTTATGGCCGCGATGCTGGCCTTGCTCGCTCCTGCGCTCTATATCTCGTTTATCTCGTTCCATCCGGGTCTTATTCCAACCAAGCTGGTATTGACGATCATTGAAACGCGGACGGGCGTGCCGTTTCCTTCAATCATCGAAGTACTGATCATGGAACTTTCGATCGAGATATTGAGGGAGGCTGGCATTCGTTTACCTAAGCCGATTGCACCCTCGCTGGGTATCGTTGGAGGTCTGATTATCGGCCAGGCGGCCGTACAGGCAGGAATTATAAGCCAATTCCTGGTCATCGTTGTTGCGATTACCGCCATATCCTCTTTTACGATCCCTGTCTATAGTGCCGGCATCACACTGCGAATTCTGCGATTTGCTGCCATGTTTAGCGCGGCTGTACTCGGATTGTTTGGCGTGGTTATGTTCTTTCTGCTTGTGTGTACGCATCTGGCACGACTTTCAAGCTTTGGCGTACCTTATGTGGCACCAGCGGTTCCTTATCACATTAATGAATGGAAGGACTTCGTTATCCGTGCACCGTTAAATATGATGAGAATGCGTCCCGAGATATCTAGTCCAATAGATAAAGACCGAAAAAGATAAATGAAGTAAATCACGAGGTATGAGGTGGGATGAAGTGAATGGTTCCGAAGGAAATATTAGCACAAGACAGGCCGTCGTAGTTATTGTTAATTACATGCTTGGCGCTGGGATCCTGACACTCCCTCGAACGACGAGTAAAGATGTCGGAACGCCAGATGTCTGGATATCCATCATTCTGTCGGGATTGATTATTACGGGTGTCGGAATTATTCTGGTTACCCTGTGTCGCAGATTTCCGGAGAAAACAGTGTTCCAGTTCACCCGTGAGATTACGGGGAGCTGGATTGCTTACATACTGGGATTCGCCATGATTATGTATTTTATGGTGATTGCCGCTTTCGAAATCAGGGTCATGGCTGAAGTGACAGGCATGTATTTGCTTGAGCGCACACCAACATGGGCCATCGTGATGGTCTTTATGTGGATCGGCATATATTTGATCTCAGGCGGACTCACTGTCATTGTGCGCGTTTTTGAGATTATTTTGCCAATTACACTGATTATATTTGTGATTGAAATCTTGCTTAGTAATCAGTTATTTGAGATTGGCAATCTGAGACCCGTACTTGGCGAGGGTATTATGCCTGTTTTTAAAGGATTGAAGCCTTCGCTGCTGGCTTACACGGGGTATGAGGTCATGTTTGTCATAACTGCTTATATGAAAAATCCAAAAAAGAGTAACTTAGCGATGAGCTGGGGCATGTTTATATCCACGCTGATTTACCTAATTACGGTCGTGATGGTTATAGGTAGTCTTTCCCTCGACGGAATCAAAACACGGACTTGGCCAACGTTGGATTTGGTGAGAAGTTTCGAGATTCAAGGTTTGATCTTTGAGCGTTTCGAATCCTTACTATTGGTCATCTGGATTATGCAGATCTTTGCGAGCTTCACGATCACACACTATTGTGCTTCGGTAGGTATTCGGGATTTGTTTCGTACAAAGAAAATCAAAGTCATTATGTATGCTCTTCTGCCGTTGATATATTTGACGGCATTGATGCCGAAAACTGTGGAGGAAACCTTTGCACTGGGTGATATGTTGGGCAACTCATCCGTGCTTTTATTTGCCACTTTACCACTGTTGCTCCTGATAATAAGTCTGATTCGCAAAAAAGGAGGCAAGCATGCATGATTACATTCCGTATGTTGTTACGCTTAGCCGCTGTATTATGCATTCTCTTAACCATATCCGGATGTTGGAGCAGTCGGGAGATAGAGGATCTAAGTGTCTACGTTGGCCTTGGGATCGATATCGGCAAAGAGACGGAATTTGAGAAAAACATTGCTAATCAGGGAGGAGGGTATTCCAAGCAGAACAATGTGACAGCCACGGTACAGATTGCTCCCGGTAAATCCAGCAGTCAGAAGAGCCAACAATCCGGTTCACCTGCTTCTGGTAAAACGTCCTACTCCAATGAACAGCTTACCGGAGATTCCTTGCTGCAAATCTTTCGTCAGTTTGCACTGAGGCGAGATCATCCGCTCATCGGGCATCATCTGAAGGTTATCGTTGTGTCCAAGGATATCGCCAAAAAGTATGGTCTGGACCAGCTGCTGGATTTTGTACTTCGGGATAATGATATTCGTCCTAACTGTCTGGTGCTGATTAGCCATCATCGTGCTATTGATGTACTGACTTCAAATGATCCTTCCCAGATTCCAGCATTTTATCTTACAGGAATTACCGGTAATTCGTACTTGTCCAATAAAATCCTGGACCCCGTTCTACTCTCCAAATTAGATGCACAAATGCAATCCGGTTCCAGCTTTCTGCTCCAAAATGTACTGAACTTCAACGGAGAGGACAAATTCTCCGGTGCCAGTATCTTTGATGGGAAAACGACCAAATTCATCGGTGAACTCAGCCAAACGGATCTAGAAGGGCTATCGTGGATCAGACCTAAAGAAAAAGGAGGCATCTTGAAGACATATAATAAAGCAGGATTCACTGTTGTATATGAAATGAAGAAGAAAAAAACAAAAATAATTCCAAAAGTGGTTGGCGATGATATTTCATTCCATGTAAAGGTCGAATCCGAAGGCTGGTTGATGGAAGATTGGCGTTCGCCCGAAAGAGAGGAAAAAGGGGATTATCTTAAAGAACTAGAAAAAGAATTTGCTGAACTGGCCGAACAACAGATTCGCCAAGTGTTATACAAACTGCAGCATACCTATAAAGTAGATGTTGCGGATTTTCGGGATAGCTTGCGTATCAAGGAACCCAAAACATGGAAAAAGGTCAAAGACGATTGGGATAAAATTTTTAGTACCGTGCCGATCACGTATGAGGTAAAGACCACCATCACCAATCCGGGGTCTTCCACTCAATAGCGAGGTGTGCCATTTATGATTTAAATGTTGACACATTCATGATAGATCGCTATATTAGTAAAAAATCATTTTCTTATCCAGAGAGGTGGAGGGACTGGCCCTTAGAAACCTCAGCAACAGATCTGAAGGATACTGTGCTAATTCCAGCGGGTGAAAGCCTGATAGATAGGAGCGTTTGTTTTTATTTGTCAGTAACGGCGCACTCTTTAGGCAGAGTGGGTCTTTTTTGTTTTTTCTGGATGAAGAAGTAGGGGAGCAGCAGGTATGGAGAACAACAACGACAAAGGGCATTTTCAGCGGAAAATGCAGGCACGGCATGTGGTCATGCTCTCTCTCGGAGGAGTCATTGGAACGGGATTATTCCTCAGCTCAGGTTACACCATTCAGCAGGCGGGACCACTGGGAACCATTCTGTCCTATCTGATTGGAGCCATCGTTGTATATCTGGTGATGCTCTGTCTTGGTGAACTGTCTGTTCATATGCCAGAGACGGGAGCATTTCATAGTTATGCAGCCAAATATATCGGACCGGCAACAGGCTACACGGTGGCTTGGTTATACTGGTTAACCTGGACTGTTGCGCTTGGCTCCGAATTCACAGCCGCCGGATTGCTGATGCAGCGCTGGTTCCCATCGGTGAACGTATGGATATGGAGCGCGCTCTTTGCACTGATGATCTTTCTGTTTAACGCTCTAACGGTGAAATTATTTGCGGAATCCGAGTTCTGGTTCTCATCTGTAAAAGTAGTGACTATCGTAATCTTCATTATTATCGGTGGCGCAGCCATGTTTGGGTTCATTCCCATGGCGGATTCTGAACCGGCTCCATTTCTATCGAATATTACCGCATCCGGGTGGTTCCCTCATGGGGCTACAGCGATATTGATGACCATGCTTGCTGTAAACTTTGCCTTCTCAGGCACCGAGTTAATCGGCATTGCCGCCGGTGAGACGGAGAACCCGGAAAAGACGATACCAAAGGCTATTCATACAACGCTGTGGCGTTTGGTTATTTTCTTCATCGGAACGATTATTATCTTGTCGGCCTTGCTGCCCATGTCGGATGCCAGTGTACTGGAAAGTCCGTTTGTAGCGGTAATGGAGCGGGTGGGTGTACCCTATGCAGCAGACATTATGAACTTTGTTATTCTGACGGCGATTCTCTCTGCTGCCAATTCAGGCCTGTATGCATCTTCACGGATGCTCTGGTCTCTGGCTGACAAAAGAACGATCTCTCCGTGGTTTGCCAAATTGACCAAAAGCGGGGTACCCCTGAATGCACTTCTGATTAGTATGGTGGGTGGTGCGCTGGCATTGCTGTCCAGTATTATTGCGCCAGGTACGGTGTATATTACGCTGGTTTCCATTTCAGGTCTGGCTGTCGTTGCAGTATGGATGAGTATCAGTGCCTCCCAATACATGTTCCGCAGACAATATATCCGGGAAGGACATGCGGTCAAAGATCTGGTCTACCGCACACCACTATATCCGGTGGTACCAATTGTTTCATTTATATTATGCCTGGCTTCATGCATAGGTATTGCCTTTGACCCGACACAGCGAATTGCACTGTATTGTGGGGTTCCGTTTATCGCAGTGTGTTACGCTGCTTATTATCTGACAGAACGTGTGAATAAGAAAAGAGGACAAGTACATGACGCAAGCACAACAGACTAACCCCATAGAACAGATCCTGCGTGAACATCCGGTCATGATTCTGGATGGAGCGTTGGCAACGGAACTCGAACAGCATGGATGTGATCTGGATGATCCACTATGGTCTGCTCGTGTGTTGCTTGAGAATCCGGATGTTATTGTTCAGGTCCATGCAGATTATTTTCGAGCAGGAGCCGACTGTGCGATTACATCCAGTTATCAGGCGACGGTGGATGGTTTCCGCAAGAGAGGGATTGATGAACAGGCAGCACTGGAACTGATCCGCAAGACGGTGGAACTGGCTGCACAGGCGAGAGATGATGTGTGGGCAGAAGTGCAGAGTAGTTTAGTAGGGAGAGAAAGCTCAACAGGTCAGCCTGTAGCAGCTCCTTCGGTACGTTCCCAGAACGTGGAGCACGAGGAGAATATAACAGATCGTACAGTAGATCGCGAAGGAGATTGTCTTCGTCCACGTCCAATTATTGCCGGGTCCGTTGGACCGTATGGCGCCTATCTGGCGGATGGTTCAGAGTATGTGGGACATTACGGCGTGTCGGATGAGACGCTTGTCGCATTTCACCGTCCGCGTATGGCGGCGTTGATTGAAGCGGGTGCAGATATTCTGGCGTTTGAGACGATTCCTTCCTTGCAGGAAGCACAGGTGCTGGTTGATTTACTGAAGGAGTTTCCTCATGCGTATGCCTGGTTATCTTTTTCTTTAAAAGACGGGACAAGCATCAGCGAGGGCACACCGCTTGAGGTATGTGCACAGAAGTTTGGCTCCGAGCCGCAGGTTGCGGCGATTGGCCTGAACTGTGCTCCGATGGAAGTGGTGACGGAAGCAGTGGGCATTCTCAGCCGTGCGAGCGACAAACCTGTTATTGTGTATCCGAACTCGGGAGAAGTATACGATGCAGTGACGAAGACGTGGACTGGACAGGGTACTTGTGGCAGCATGAGTGATGCTTCGGAGCAGTGGGTTGCTGCGGGCGCTAAAATCATTGGTGGCTGCTGCCGAACAACGCCACATCAGATTGGTGCACTTGCGAAGAAATGGCGGAAATAGTTCATATCATGATAACAAGCCCTTCCACATCCTGTAGAGGTATGGAAGGGCTTGTTTTATTGTGTTAAGGCATCCTTATTACATTATTCGATAACCAGCATACGTGGCGATGCTTCCCGAATGATTCTCGAAGAGAACCATGAGCCAAGACTGGCTGCAATGATGCTTAGACAGGTGAACAGTACCATTCCACCCCAATGCAGGATCAGTGGAAGTTGTACGATACCATAACCGGAAAGGACCATTTCGAGTAGAAGAGGCAGCAGATATACGCCGACGAAAATACCCAGTATGGCTCCCACGGAGGACAGTATGAACATTCCCATGGTGAGCGACAACCGGATTAGGCGAGATGTCATTCCCAGCGATTTGTATATTCCGTACGTTCTGCTTTCTTTACGAATATTGATTCTACAGGTACTGAAAATAATGATGAACGTCACAGTGATAAACAGCAATCCAATCAGGCTCATCGGATAGATCAGGATGTTCGCGGCTTCCGCGTAAACGGAATCAAGCAATGTCTTCTGAGTAACTACCGAAGCAAAATCTTTAAATTGCTCATTTAATTCCGAGGCAACCTTATCCGCTTGTGCCATATCGTTCACATTGATAAAGATAACATCAAATTCACTATAACCGGGGTTTACACTTCTCATGGCATCAATGGTGATTCTGCCTGAAACAGACATGTTGGCGATCGCCTGATAGATTCCTGTAATGAGGAATGTACGCTTTTCTCCATCAATATAGATATCGATAAGATCACCGAGATCTTTATTTGATGTGTTGGCTACACTTACACCAAGGGCAATTTCATTCGCATGTTGTGGGTTAAACCCTTTTAACGTTTCGAATCCAAGTTCCTGATAACTCCCGTCCAGTACATTTAAGTTGATACTGGTGGATTGGCCCTTCACTGTTGCCGAAGACTCCGGGCTAATTACACCCGTTGTGTTCCCTTGCCAGCCTGCATTGCTAATCCTTGAATCCTCTTCTAACGTTTGTTTTAATTCAGTCTTTGGAACGTTACTTTTGTTCACGACCACTGCTGCAATATTGGCATTGTCATACCCCCATTTAGCTGCGGTCTGTTCAATTCCGGTTATACTGGTCAGCAGAACATAACCCAGAACAAGTACGGAGGAAGCCATGGTGGTTAGCAGGAGTGTTAGAACAGAGCTTTTGGTGTTTTTGAACACATGTCGGAATCCAAGCACGGCGGTCACAGGCAGTCGTGTGAAGCCGATCCGGTGGGCCAATGGCGAATTCATTTTGCCAGCCATCCGGCCGTGATCTATCTCCGACATACCATAACGAATAGCCTGCACGGGCTGTATGCTGCGTGCCTTTTTGGCATATAACACAGTGAACAGAATTACTAGAGCAAATAGTAGTACGCCGGACATTATGGCCGCATCCAATCCATGGACTGGAATGTTCTGATTCCCCACTCGAAGAGAGGATACAGAAATATTAATGATCCATTTGGATATCCATATACTGAGTGCAAGTCCTGGGATAATGGCTACGATGGATAACAATGCATATTGAATAACATAGGTGCCAATCGTTTTTCGGGAAGTCAGACCTAGGGATTTGAGGATTCCTATCGTTCTGTAATTGGCCAGGATGGCATCCGCAATCGTAAACCCGATGGTCATCAGGGCGATAGAGAGCATGACAACACCCATGAATATCATGATAAATCCAATAACCTGATTGATGATCAGATAAAAAGAGGCAATGGCCTCGAACTCCATTTTGGATTCTAGAAACGGAATACCTGTCTCACGATTGTATCGTTCCCAATACACCGAATTCATGCTGTAATCGTTAAAATGGATGCCTATCATACGATTCTCGTTGCCAGCAAGTGTAGCGAGATCATGTTGATAATCGGTAGGATTCATCCAGACCCGTGCTGTATTGGAGAATGGTGCCCCGTATGGTACATCGATTACAATGCCCGATACATTCAGATTCAGCGTACTTAAGCCGGTTTTGAAGCCAATGGTATCACCTACCGAAATATGATAGGTATTTGCCATAGATGTTGGAATCCAGACGGAGCCTTGTTCGGGAACTGTGTCGGGCGTCCCGCTTGAGAAAATTAGTTCATCCACACCCCAAGGCGGTGGAGGCGTATTAAACATGTACAGGTAGATGTTAGGGATGTGAGTTTCATTCAAAATGATGCCTGACAATGTACGATACGTTAACAAAGGGGACACCTGAACTCCATCCTGAGAAGCCCACCAGTTGTGCACAGCGTCAGGGTCATTCAGTCCTTTTTCAAACGTCAGGATCTGATGAGATCCATGGGTTCGGGTATGCATTTCATAAAACTGATTGCCTGTGTTCGCCAGAATGATAATAGCTGTAGATACAAGAAGTGTCGAGAGTAGCAGGAGCAGCGCAATCAACGCATTTTGTATTTTGTTCCTACTCAGATACGACAAGCTAAGTTTAAACATGACAGCCATCGTTATTCCTTCCCCGTAACTAAAGCGAAGATAATCGCTTCACGATCTTGAATTTGATGTTCGTCATAAGTGTCAAACTCAAGGATTCCGCCAATCTTGCCGTCCAAAATGTAGATCAGGCGGTCTGCCCGGCAGGCTGCTTTGATATCATGTGTAACCATAACTACGGACTGTCCTTTTCGATGGATAGCCGTAAGGATATCGAGAACAGCTGTGCCGTGTTCCATATTTAAGCTTCCGGTCGGTTCATCCGCAAAAATGATATCCGGCGAATTGATCAAAGCCCGTGCAATCGCAGCTCGTTGCTGCTGTCCTCCGGAAGTTTGGGATGGGAGGCGGTTACGCTGTCCATCAATATCCATGGCATTCATCAGCTCAGCAGCGCGGGATAGGATGTCCTTCTTTTTGTTTCCTGCAATATATCCCGGTAAAGCAATGTTCTCTTCGATGGAGAGGTCCGGGACCAGATTGATGCTCTGATAGATATAACCGATCTGGCGGGTGCGGAAGTTGGACATTTCCCGTTCACTGTAAGCGTCAATCCGCTGGTCGCGAAAATAGACCTCACCTGCTGTGATCTGGTCCAGTCCGCTTAGCAGATATAAGAGGGTTGATTTGCCAGAGCCAGAGTTACCCATGATGACCGTGAATTCCCCTTCATAGATATCGAGATCAACATTACGGATGGCATGATATTGTTCACTTCCGCTGTTGTACGTTTTGCACAGATTCTGTGCACGGATAATCACCTTTTTGGACAAGTTGAATCACTCCCGAGTGCAATATAGGATTCATTCTAGAGGAGGGATGTTGAGGAAGCCTTATCAAATTATGAATAAAGTATTACAGCTGTGGAGGGTGCTCAGCAGATCGGCAGATAGAACCGGAAGGTAGTACCTTGCCCTTCTCTACTAGTAAAGGAAATATGACCTCCGTGTGCTTCAATGATGCTTTGGCAGATGGAAAGGCCCAGCCCTGTACCTTCTTGAACACGTTGTTCTGCATGACTCGCCTGGCCTCTGAAGTAACGCTGAAAAACAAACGGCATGTCCTGTACACGTATTCCCTGACCCGAATCGGCAATCGTCACTTTCAAGTGCCCGGATTCCAGTTCCATATCAATACGGATCGTGTCTCCTGGAGCTGTATGCTTGAGGGCATTGGCGGCAAGATTGGAGATCACCTGTTCAATTCGAGTGGGGTCGATAGCGATTAACACATTGGGGATGTAGTTGGGCCCTTTATAGATAAGCCCCTTTGTTAGGACAACATGTTCAATCGGTTTCAACATCGTCTCCAGTATAGGCCCGCTGTACATTTCACGGGTTTCCACCGAAATTTGCCCCAATTCCTGAAGTGCATGAACCAGCAGATCCTCCACAAGGCGGGCCGTTTTATCCGTATGGGTTCGCATCACTCCCATGTATTCCATCAGCGTCTCCTGATCGTTGCATAGTCCTTCCTCAATAGCTTTTATGTATGCTTTTATTGTTGTAATTGGTGTTTTAATATCATGAGATATATTGGTGATGAGTTCTTTTTGTGCTTGTTCCTGCTGAATACGCTGCTCGCTCATATGTTTAATCTCCGTACGCATGAGATCAAACATGGCATATACTTCGAGCAATTCATCGTTCCGGTTGTAATGAATTTTTTCTTCATAATTGCCTTTAAGCATGGATTCCGCATGTTGCTTCAATTGATGGATGGGAGAGAGCAGGTGTTTGTCCAGTTTTCGTTTCATCCAGAATAGAAATAAGCTCAGAATCAGTGACAGGAGCATGAGTGCGCTAATCAATATAACCGGAAAAGTCATCGATTGCTGAACCGTAACCATGGCTTGGGGGATGGAAAAGATAGCATTGCCGATCTGACTTCCCACTGGTCCGTCCATCACGGGAAACGCAATATCAAGCAAATCGTTACCGTCCGCGGCCTGCGTGGCATGATGCAGATCATAATGGAGAGCTGAACGCAGATTAACTTGCGTTCCTTCAGAGGTGGGGTCGGAGGACAGAATGACTTTTCCATCCAAGTTTAGATAGGTAAGCAGAACCCCGGTATCTCTGGCGGCGGAACGTATGTCTTCACGAATAATTTGTTCATTGAGATGCTGATGATTTTGCTCCAAAGCGAGTAAGATCGAATTGACCTTGAGGCGAACCTGATTCAGGGACAGATTGGATTCGCCTGAATTTTGATCTTGTAACAGCATCATCGACAGTGCAAGGATACTTAAAACGATAATTATGAGAAGCCCAAGTGTTGTTAACAACCATCGTCTGGACCAGCTGTTCAATGACATGTGGGAGCCTCCAATCTCACTTATTCGTAATTGAATTTGTAACCGACACCCCATACCGTCTTCAGAACGGTCGGATGCGAGGCATCTGCCTCGATTTTTTCACGCAGTCTGCGAATGTATACGGTTACGGTATTTTCATCACCGTAGGTTGCATATCCCCAGATAGCGTCGAGCAACTGGGCTTTGGAGAATACCTGATTCTTATGGCTTGCCAGATAATGAAGTAATTCGAATTCCTTGGCAGACAGAGAAACTTCCGATCCGTCTAAGGTAACTTTATAGGCTTTTTTATCAATCACCAGGTTTCCAAGATGCAGCAGATCTGTTCTGTCTCCAACGGATGTCATGCTGTCATAACGCCTGAAGTGGGCATTAATTCGTGCTAACAGTTCGCTCAGCGAGAAGGGCTTGGTCATATAGTCGTCTGCTCCAAAGCCAAGACCAAGTACCTTATCGGTATCACTGCCTCTGGCACTTAGAATGAGGATGGGGATATTGTTGCGCCGTCTGATCTCTCGACAGACCTCGATCCCGTCCATGTCCGGAAGCATGATATCCAGAATGATGTAGTCTGGTTGAATAAGCTCCATAATCTGAAGTCCATCTTGTCCAGTGGCTGCCACGGCTGCTTCATATTGATTTTTGGTTAAATAATCTCGCAGAATGCGCGAAATATCGGATTCATCCTCGATGATGAGGACTTTGCGCTGGTGGATTAGCATATGTATCGCTCCAGTATGATAGATGGGAATTCAATGAGATATATGAATTAGGTAAGGTGACAGTCTTTATAATTGTACAGTCTTGTTCTGTTGGAGTCACATGAAAAAATATTAAAGTGTACTTCATTCTTATATAAAACGTTCTGACTTCCAGTCGTACTGAGAGTTGATCATAGTTCAATGTATTAAAATAACCCATGAACCTCTTTAAGGTCATGGGTTTCTGATACTGAACATCATACATGCTCCAGATCATCGATAGGTTCATGCTGCTTGGATTTGAGATACTCCGCCGGAGACACACCGAAGTGTGCCCGGAATACCCGGTGGAAATAGGAGTAACTTGCAAAACCGCAGGATTCGGCAATATGCTCCAGTGTCATTTCACTGTATTTCATTCGTTCCAGCGCTGCATTCAGACGGATCTCAATCGCATATTGAATCATGGTCTGATTGTAGTGCTCCTTAAATAAACGAACTGCACGTGACAGGCTGAGGCCCGCATAACGAGCCGCTTCGTCAAGCTTGAACGTAACCGTGGCATGCTCCTCAATAAAACGTTTTAACTTCAGCGCAGAGGAAACTGCCCGATCGGTCTGAATATTCTCTTTAATTGCCCGGTCGATATAAAGACATAATCCGCGCAGTAACGCATCCTTTAGCTCCGCATTTTCCTCAAGAGGTCCGCGACGTTTCTCAAGTAACATATTTCTCCACAGGCTGATGAGCTTGTCATCCAGTCCAATTCGGCTCACGGTAGATCGATGCTGCCTTTTCCACCAGTTCTCGATCCAGCTGCCCTCGCAGAACAGATAATAATCTCCGCTGGACAAACGTCCCTCCTTATGTGGTTCATCGACCACGAGATGATAATCGTCACCAGGCTTGAGCAGCAGCAAGTCCCCGCTCGTCATCCTGAATTCCTCATCCTGTACATATACTTTGCACGAGCCTTCGGTCTGCAGACGGAACAGATAGGTTTGCAGCTCGCCCTTCATATTATGAGTGAACGCCTTATAGTGGTATGAGTAGTCACAGATTAGTACAGATGTCTCTAACGTATCCAAAGATAAAATCCCCCAATATGTACATCCTGCATGCATTTAAATGGGCTCCATTCAATTGATGCAAAATGATGGAAATAAAATTTGATCAGATAGTTCATGTTCTGACTATATTGTATATGTTCATTCTAGCCTGTTTTGCGGTAGGATGATACCAGATAGAGCAATGAAAGCAAATTTGAGAACAGAGGTGTATCCTACATGAAAAAACTTAATATTGGTTTGCAATTGTTTACACTCCGTGATGAAACTGCAGCAGATTTTCGTGGTACGTTGCGTAAGGTAGCGGCCCTTGGATATGAAGGTGTGGAGTTTGCCGGATATGGCGATATTCCAGCTGAGGAAATGAAAGCGCTACTAGATGAACTTGGACTGAAAGGATTCAGCAGCCACGTTTCACTACATGCGATGCGTGAAGACTTGCAGAAACAAATCGATTACTTGAAAACAATTGGTGCACAATATATCATTTGCCCTTACCTGATGCCAGAAGATCGTCCTGAGAATGCAGAAGGTTGGACCAAGCTATTCGCTGAGTTACAACAATATGGAGCTGAAGCAGCGAAACAAGGATTGATCTTCGGATACCATAACCATGACTTTGAATTCCACGGCCAGGTTGGTGATGCCAATGCCTTTGATGCCATGTTCGCTCAAACATCACCGGAAGCGGTAAAAGTGGAAATGGACGTATGTTGGGTACAATTTGCGGGACAAAATCCGATCGAGTATATTAAACAATATGCGGGTCGCTTGCCGCTGCTTCATCTGAAGGACTTCAGCAAAGACGAACAGGGCCAGATGAAAACACTGGAATTGGGACAAGGTTCGGTTGACCTGCCAGCTGTTATTGAAGGCGCTACGAATGCAGGCGTGGAATGGCTGATCGTGGAACAAGACGTATGTCAGAACCCTCCGCTTGAGAGCGTATCCAACAGCTACAACTGGTTGAAAGAAAACTACCTGAATCAATTCTAATGGACCATCGAACCATGAAAAATGCGAATCTATTTGTCAAAGGAGACTTATGTACATGAGTAAAATTAAAGTTGCTGTATTCGGCTGTGGAGCCATTGCCGAGCGCAGACATATTCCAGAGTACGCTGCCAATGAGAACGTAGAACTTGTCGCTTTTGCCGATCCGGTTGTGGAGCGTGCGGAAAAGATGGCCGAGACTTACGGCGGTAAAGCGTATTCCAGTTACGAAGAATTGCTTGCAAACGAAACGGTGGATGCCGTTAGTGTGTGTACACCAAACTATCTGCATGCGCCAATGGCGATTGCTGCTGCAAATGCAGGCAAGCATGTATTGGTTGAGAAACCAATGGCAGTATCCACTGAAGAAGGCGAGCAAATGATTGAAGCTGCCAAGAAAAATGGCGTGTATTTGATGGTTGGTCACAACCAGCGTTTGATGCCTCCTCACGTAAAAGCAAAAGAAATCCTCGACTCCGGTAAACTCGGTAAAGTCCTGAATTTCCGTACATCATTTGGTCACCCGGGTCCGGAAGGATGGAGTGTGGACGGAGCTGAAAGCTGGTTCTTCCGTAAAGAAGAAGCGATTATGGGCGCAATGGGCGACCTGGGCGTGCACAAATCCGACTTCATCCGTTATTTGCTGAATGATGAAGTATCTGAAGTGGCTGGTTTCATCAGCACACTGCACAAGGAAGGCACTAAAGTTGACGATAACGCAACTTGTTTGCTGCGTATGAAGAGCGGAGCGATCGGAACGCTCGTAGCAAGCTGGACTCAATACAGAGCTGGAGACAACAGTACAGTGCTGTGGTGCGAGAATGGCGTTATGAAGATCGGAACAGTGGAAGGCGATGAAGTTATCGTTGAACTGACCAATGGTACAGTTGAGACGTACAAAGTTGGTGCCATGGCTACCAATGAGAAACAAGTGCCGAGTGGTGTCATTGACGCATTTGTAGAGTCGATTGTAACCCAAACACCTCCAGCGATTTCCGGAGAAGAGGGATTACGTTCCCTGCAAGTGATCCTGGCAGCATTCGAATCCGAGAAAACAGGTCAGATCATTAAGCTGTAATTCAACTGAATAACAGTGCAATTTCTAACATTCTATATGGCTTAATCTATGACATAAAGGACTTACCTTCAGAGATGTGCTCTGGGGTAAGTCCTTCTGTATTTGTTGATGAATAATTAACTTTCTTTAGATGCCGGCCGGCACTTCACTGCCTAGGTCCAGCCATGTTATTTCAGCAGGAGTCAGCGTGATGCGGGAACCTTCGTCACAGGAGAGCAGCTCCGCCTGATTCTGGGCTCCGATCAGGGCACAGGTTGGGAACGTCTGATTCAATACATAAGCGAGTGCAATCTGGATCGGTGTTGTTTTCTTCGAATTCGCCAATTGTTCAGCCCGGCGCAACCGTTCCCAGTTGCCATCACTGTAGAATACACGCACCAGATCTTCGTTATCCCGAACTTCAGGTGTGAATCTTCCAGTGAAGAAACCACGTGCTTGGGAGGACCAGGATAGCAAGGGCAACTTGGATTGCTCATGCCATGCCAGTGTCTCTGCATCTGCTGACACACAGCCTTCCCAGAAAGGTTCGTTTGCTTTGGCGAGACTGAGATTTGGGCTGCTGAATGTGAAGCCCTTCAGGCCATTTGCCGCAGCGTATGCATTGGCTTCCTCGAGCCGCTGCCAGGTCCAGTTGGAGGCGCCAATTGCGCCGATTTTACCAGATTCAATATGTTCGTTCAGTGCTTCAAGAATAACACTGACAGGGGTACTGGGATCATCCCGGTGCAAGGCATACATCTCTACGTGATCTGTCTGAAGACGCTCCAGACTTTCCATCAAGTCACTGCGGATGGCATCAGCGTTCACGCGTGGTCCATTCTGGTCATGATGCCCGCCTTTGGTGAGAATGACGATCTGGTCGCGGTTACCACGTTCCTTCATGTAACGACCAAGGACTTCTTCACTCTGTCCACCACAATAGATATGTGCTGTATCTACAGTGTTACCGCCAATCGACAGAAAAGCATCCATGTTCGTAGCTGCTTTATCGTAGGCATTATGCACGAAATAATCGGTTCCTTTAATTAATCGGGAGACACGTTTACCTGCACCAGCAATTTCGATATATTCCATAAGTCAGTTCATCCTCTCAATTATAGTGTAATTCGTGTACGTTCTTCCGCTGAACGAAGGCAAGCTTCCAGTACTTTCATATTAGCTACCGCATCGGAAGGGGCGAAGCGCAGATCCTTGCCCTGAAGTACAGCACGTGCCATATCATCTCCCTGTAGAGAGTAGTGGTTCACTTGCGGGACTTCAATCTCTCTGCGTTCACCACCAGCCGTTACATAGAAGTTGGAACTGCGGTCCTGTCCGCTGATAAATGCCGATGGGACTTCAATAATTCCTTCGGACCCCAGTACCTCCAGCGTATTGCGGAAGGCTGCCCACATGCTGCTGTCAAAGGTCACACCAACGTGATTATCGAATTCCAGCAGTCCGGAAGCCATCATATCGACTTGATCATGCTGTGGGGAGAACATGCCAATAACGGTAACTGCACTTGGTTCTTGACCAAGCAGCAGACGTGCTACGCTGATGGAATAACATCCGATATCATACAGTGCACCTCCACCCCACTCTTTCCGAAAGCGGACATTGCCGGATGCATTGGAGTTATTAAATGAAAATGTGCTGTGGATACCACGGATCTCACCGATCTCACCGCTGGCAATGATATCCCGGATCTGCTCATATCGTGGATGATGGCGGTACATGAATGCTTCAGCCAGATGCACACCTGCATCTGCACAAGCTTGAACCATCTCCTGAGCTTCCTGCGCTGTCAGAGCCATTGGTTTTTCACACAAAATATGTTTGCCTGCTTCAGCAGCACGGATCGTCCATTCCCGATGCAGATGATTCGGCAGTGGGATATATACCGCATCAATGGAATCATCCGCGAGCAAAGCTTCATAACTGCCATAAGCCTTGTCGATCCCAAGTTGATCAGCCGTCTGCTTGGCTTTATCTTCGTCCCGACTGGCAATCGCGGTTACTTCATTCAACTCGGATTGCTGCAAGCCTGGAATGACGGATTCCACAGCAATGCTAGCGCTACCAAGAATGCCCCAACGCAATTTTTGAACTGAATTCATGTGTTGTATCCTCCTGTGTATGAATGTATATTGTGATTATAAAGAATAGACCAATGAAATAAAATGATAATATATTGAAGTTAGTTAACACAATATTGTTGATCAAGGAGAACCGGCTATGATGAGACAAACCGTATTGCTTACCCTGCAGGATATTCCATATTTTTGTTATCCCGAGTCCGTTGGACATTATATGGACCACGTCCAGCATTCCGTGTTGCGTGAGGCTGGCGCACTGAACAACTTTAATATTCACTACGTCGCTTCGGGCAAGGGATATGTGGAAGTGGACGGGGTGGTGCATGAGCTTCGTGCAGGTCAGGCGTTTCTCTATTTCCCGCAGCAGCGGCAGCATTATTATAGTAGTGAAGATGATCCATGGGATGTACGATGGCTTCATTTTTACGGTGAACGTCTGCATGATTATATGATCGAGCGGGGGTTACATCGCAATCTACTGTGGACACTGCGGCAACGCAGCTCTTGGGAAGAGGCTCATCTGGCCTTGCTCACTGAGGCGGAACAGAACACGATGCTGCGTCCGGCTCAGCTATCCACACTGACCTATGCCGTACTCGCCGAGTTCGTGCAGCATGCAGTACCTTTAAAGAGCACACGCACCACAAGTAAGGCGGAGAGTCGGGTTCTTGCACTTCTTCCACAGATGCAGCAGGAGGCCTGTCAACCTTTCCTGTTACAGGACTGGGCGGATCTCGCAGGTGTGAGTTCGTATTACTTTTGCAAAATGTTCAAGAGTGCTGTGGAGATGACGCCCATGGAATTTATCACTCGTTCACGACTACAGATGGCAAAGCAATGGTTACTCGAACGGCCTACGGCCAACATTGGACAAATCGCGGAGGAAGCGGGGTATCCCAATGCCAGTTATTTTAACCGCCAGTTCATGGCCCATGAAGGGATGACACCTACGGATTACCGCGGATTGTATCACAATTAACCCGTATCCTTTCGTTTTTGCAAGCGCTTGAGGCATAGTGGTTTGACAGAGAGCTCAATCAAGTCTATTATGGATAAATTAAATCCGTGTATAATGAGGTGCCCTCATGAAATATTCAAAAGCGACAAATTATGCTTTGCATACGATGCTTCATCTTGTAAGTACTGCCCCTGAGCAGCTGGTTAGTGTACACCAACTTGCAGAATTGCAGAAGGTATCACCAACGTATCTGTCCAAAATTTTAACCAAATTGGTTAAGGCGGGCATGATCGAATCGACTTCTGGCGCCAATGGTGGCTACCGGCTTAGTCGTAAAAATCCGGATCCTTCTTTCCTGGAGATCATTCATGCGATTGAAGGTCAGGCGTCCCTGTTCGAATGTTCCCAGAATCATAACGCAGGCTGTTTGATCCAGCAGGTGATGGTGCAGGCGGAAGAAGAGATGGAAAGTTTTTTGAACAATAAAAAAATGTCGGAACTGGCTTCCCAGATGAAGGGTGCACATTCCCTGTAACTTGCAGATAGAAGTGAAGCTTCAATGGACGCTGTTACCCTCGTCTGGCACATAGGTATATCCAGATCTTTCCCCAACCTCGTGAGAGGTAAGGAAAGATTTTTTGTATCGTTGTACCTAATAGAAGCCGAATGGTACAATAAGGAAGGTATAGTATGCATACATACATGATCCTAATCTTACATCACATTTTACATCTCTGGAGGGACAACACATGAGCCAATCAACGATCACAGGACAGGAACAATTACTCGCGCTGGAAAACATTCGGAACACCAAGGCGCGTTATTGCCGCTATATTGATACGAAACAGTGGGATACCTTGGGTGATGTGTTTGCTCCGGATGCAGTGGCCGATTTCAGCACAGAAGGCAATCCAATTCCGGTATTAACAGGCCGAGATACGATCGTACAAGTCTTCCGTGATCTGGTGGATGTGGCCGTAACCGTGCATCATGTACATAGCGCCGAAGTTGAATTTGTATCCGAGAACGAAGCAAAGGTCATCTCCCCAATGGAAGATTGGGTCACGTTCCCGGAGGGCAATGAGAACAAATCCTTCCACGGATTTGGGCACTACCACGAAACTTTTGTCAAAATAGACGGCCAGTGGTACATCAAACATACAAGTCTGAAACGTCTTCGTTTGGACCTGTTTGAATAGGATAAGGATGGATAAAGATCACTTACAGAGGTTCGGTGCTGTAAGTGATTTTTTGGTTACCATGGAGACGAGTATTGTTCCGAAATTCGATATCAGACAAAATGTGAGTGCTTTATGTGAATTGTAAGATTATTTTACATAAAATTGAATTAATAGCATTGACGTTCCAAAAGTCATGGGTTAAGATATTCACAACAAAACAATTACATTTTATTACACAAATTGAAACTTAGGGATTTAATTCTCTCATATTTTATGTATATTTCCGCTTGGCTAATTTGTTAATCAGAGGATGATGCCATGAACTGGTACGCATTGTTTGTACATACAGGAAGCGAAGAAGTCATTAGGAAATACCTACATATGTATCTAGGAACCTCCATCCGAGTTTTAATCCCCAAGAGAAAAGTTCCGGAGAAGAAATCGGGTATTTTTGAAGCCTGTACCAAAAAAGTCTTTCCTGGTTATGTATTAATTCAAGTCAACATGTCCGCCGAAACATACCACTTAATCTGTTCTATTCCTCATATCATTAAAATGCTGGGAACTAATGCAAGCTGCACGCCAATCCCGGATCATGAAATGACCACATTGCTTAACCTCATCAATCCGGAAGATATTATCGATTATTCAACCGTATATATGGAAAATACCAAAGTTGTGGTGCTGGATGGCCCATTGATGGGAAACGAAGGCATCATTAAGAAGATTGACAAGCATACACGCAGAGCAAAGGTTTGGCTTCATCTAACAGGCTACGATGAACCCAAATTAGTTGATTTGGGTGTTGAAATTTTATATGCAACACAAGAAAAATGAGTACTCAGACATGTTATGGTCACATACGACAACCAAAACCGGAGGAGCAGAATGAAGCTTAGGCACATTATGCAACCAAGGGAGTCATATGCATAAACACTGAAATACACATTGTGTATCAACAGGGCGAAGCCATGTACGTTGAGCAGTCATCACTACATGTTGTTGAATAAGGTATTTCTGTGACAGTAAAGCGCAAACAAGCGGCTGAACTGTTTTTTTGTTGTCTTCAGGAAATTTATTGTTTTCAGAGAGGGCTGCTCACCTTGGATTCAGGAAAGGAAGACGTGATGCATGAGACAAATGACCATTCGCGGTATCGGCATGTATGTGCCGGAATCCGTGTTGACGAATCAGGGGCTGGAGGCCATGGGCATTAACGCCAATGCGGACTGGATCTACCATAACCTTGGAATCCGCGAACGAAGAATCTCCCATAAGCATGAGTACACCAGTGATTTGGCATTGGAAGCTGCGAGACAAGCTATAGAGCAGGCTGCGATGGATGCCGAGGATATTGATATGATCATTATGGCGACCTTCACACCGGATCGTTTAATACCACATCCGTCCGCTCTTGTGAAGGAAAAGCTTGGAGCAGACCAAGCCATTTGTCTGGATCTTCGCGCGGGCTGTGCCGGGTTCAGCTATGGATTATTGAATGCGTATTATACGTTCCAGGCTGAAGGAGATATAAGAAATATTCTAGTCATCGGCGCGGATACCTATTCGAAAGTAACGGATTGGCAGGATCGGGCAGCATGTTCCAGTGTGGGAGACGGCGCAGGGGCATTTGTCTTACAGGAATTAGATGAAAATGATTCTTATCACAGCGTTTTTTTGAACGGAATCATGCATCACGAGAATATGGAAGATATCAGTTATGGAACATTGCCTGTTCATTATGGACACATTCCTGACGGATCTGTTTCCGTCTATACGTCCAATGGCCGATATTTATATGAACAATTGGTCCGAGGTATTCCACGGCTCGTGAACCGTCTTTTGCGCAAAGTAAAATGGAATATGGAGGAAGTAGATCTGTTTATTTTCCCGCAAACGAACAGTAATCTGATTCGAGAACTCGCCGTTGCCTTGGGCATCCCGCAAGAAAAAGCCTATATGACGATGGAAAAATACGGGTATACCTCTAACGCCTGTTTGCCAATTGCGGTGACCGAGGCTGTGAAGCAAGGGGCACTGAAAGCAGGTAATCGTGTTGTGTTGGTTGGGGCCGGGGCTGGAACGTATTATTGCGCTACAGCGATTAGATGGGGAGAAGTCGTGTAAGTGGAGAGGAGATTATGACCAAGATGCGATTATATTGTGTCCCTTATGCAGGTGGTTCAGCATCAATATATAACAAATGGAAAAAGGGGTTATCCGAATCCATTGTACTGAACCCTGTTGAACTTGCAGGACGTGGATTGAAATTCTCCAAGCCGCTCTATGAGAGTATTCAGCAAAGTGTAGATGATGTATTTGATTATATATCTAGCGATTTACCAGATGAGGAGCCATATGCCCTATTTGGACATAGCCTCGGAAGTCTGATTATCTATGAACTGTATAACAAAATGCATGAAGAGCAGTTCAGGAAACCCATACACATGTTTTTCTCGGGGCGAGAGACGCCGGATTATAAAAAAGAACAGGTCTATTACCATTTGCCCGAAGGACAGTTCATCGACCGCATTAAGGAAATGGGCGGTACCCCGGATGAGTTCTTTGAGAACCAGCAACTGATGGATATGTTCATCCCCATATTACGTAAGGATCTGGAGATGAATGAGACGTATACTTACGAAGAGAAGCCTTATAAGCTGCAATGTGATATCACGATACTGAACGGAGCAGAGGATGAAGGTTACATTCTGGATTGTGCAGAACGTTGGAGAGGTTATACGGAACAAGGAAGTGCCGCCCGGATATACAAAGGGGGGCATTTTTATTTATTTGAAGGCAGTATGCATCGGGTGACTAGCATGATCAATCAGACATTAACAAGTTATATGGAGTAGATCCTATACGGAGGTGAGGTGTCCAATGAATCAACGGCAGATTACTTCAATTGAACAGCTAGAGGCAACTATTCTGGACGTATTTCATGTTGTGCTGGGAGCTGATGCGGGAGTCACAACCACGATTAATTTTTTTGACTTAGGGAGTGATTCTCTGCTTCTTGCCCAGGTCTATAATCAACTTGAAAAATTATATCCAGCCCAAATTACGTTAACCAATATGTTCGCCTATCCTACGATCTCCAGACTTGCCAAATTCATCGCAGACCAGGAAGGCATGGAACTGGAAGCATACCCTGTTCCATTGGATTACATGCAGAATGGTGGACAGGCCCTTCAAGACCATCGGTATGAATTCCGGATCGAGAAGGATCGCTTTAATGAAATCAGGAACTTGTCCAAAACGGCAGGCTGCACGCCTGTAGAATGGTTATGGTCTTTGTTTGCATATCTGTTGACGGAGATTGGCAATCAGCCGCAACTCACGGTCTATACACTGATTTATCGGATGAATCATATCAGTTCCATTCCGCTGGATGTGCAAGAGGTGCAGGATTTCAATGAGTTGTTTGCCCTAGCTAAACAAGCTTTACATACAGCAGACGAACAGCCTGGTCATCATATCCAGGATCTGGTTAGAGCAGGGATGAAATCACAGCATGACGCCATCCGTCCGCTATTTTACGAGGCAGATTATGTCAGTGGAGGCAGGGGGGCGCTGGAGGAACTGTTTGATGTCATCTGTGAAATTCAGAATGAAAAACGAAATATGTTGGTAACGCTGTATTGTAAACCCGGAATGAATACGGTTCAATGGAACCTTTTTTTCAGAACCTATGATCAAATGCTTGCCAAAGTGATTGAAAGTCTCCGCTCAGCGGCTGAAAGGGGATAAAACAATGAAAAACAAACTGATGGATTTCAGTGAACTGGGTATTCGTGACACAGCTCAGACGGAGTCGTCTAGTCAGCTGCCTCCAGTGGCAATTCCAGCTACTATCCGTCCGGGTGATATCGCGATCGTTGGGCTCAGTGTTCGTATGCCCTTGGCAGATGATGCGGAGCAATTCTGGAATAACTTGTTGCATGGTCTGGATTGTACGAGGGATCTGCCGGAGCAGCGACGCCAGGATGCCGATAATTACATCTCTCGTAAAATGAACCCTGGTGAAGACACCAAATACTTGGATGGCTCTTATCTGGAACATATCGATACCTTTGATTATCCCTTTTTTCGATTTACCCCAAAGGAAGCCAGTTTAATGAATCCGGCTCAACGTATCTTTATGGAGACAGCTTGGGCCGCTTTTGAAGATGGAGGATATACCAGTGAGAAGCTGGCGGGAAGCAATACAGGAGTATACGTTGGACTGGTATCCGATCTGGAAGGTTATCGGTATAAAGAGATGATTCATGATGTGGAGCCACAGTCTCTGCCGATCTCGGTCACAGGCAATCTATCCTGCATTTTACCCAGCCGTTTATCATACCTTCTTGATCTGAGAGGACCGAGTATGGTGGTGGACACTGCCTGTTCTTCATCTCTGGTTGCAGTGCATCATGCCTGTAATGCCATTCGTTTGGGTGAGTGTGACATGGCGCTGGCAGGAGGCGTAAAACTCAACGTGCTTCCTCTGGACAAGGATTACTACCGAATGGGCATTGAATCATCGAATGGCATGACACGCCCCTTTGATGATAGCTCAGATGGTTCCGGAATAGGTGAAGGTGCGGCAGTCATTATGCTGAAACCACTTCAGGATGCTATCAAGGACAAGGACCAGGTGTATGCAGTCATCAAGGGCAGTGCCATTAACCAGGACGGGAACTCCATGGGGATTACGGCGCCGAATGCCAGAGCCCAGAGTGAGGTCATTGTGAAGGCGTGGAAAGCTGCGGGGGTCGATCCGGAAAGTATCGCTTATATTGAAACCCATGGAACCGGGACTGTCTTGGGAGATCCGATTGAAATCGATGGCATTAAGGGAGCATTTGAGCAATACACCGATAAGAGGCAATTTTGTGCGATCGGTTCGGTGAAGTCCAATATCGGACATTTGTATGAAAGTGCTGGGATTACAGGACTTGTTAAATCCGTATTGTCCTTAAAAAAAGGAATTTTACCTGCGGTGCAGCATTTCGATCGCCCGAATCGCAATATTGATTTTAGTGGAACGCCTGTGTATGTAAATACACGTAACCGAATCTGGCCTGCTGAGGGTGAACCTGTACGAATGGGTGTCAGTGCATTTGGATTCAGCGGAACCAATTGCCATCTCATTCTGGAGCAGGCGGGTGCAGTGGAAACCAGCAGCGAGACTGAGACGCGGGAGTACCTCTTCCCTCTTTCAGCCAAGACGCTTCAAGCCCTGCAACAATATATATCCAAATATACGAAATATCTGAAAACAACCGATCACACGTTAGCTGATATATGTTACACGGCAGGCACCTCCCGAACCCATTATGAACACCGTCTGGTACGGATTGCTTCCAGCAAAGAGGATTTGCTCGCCCAACTGGCCGAACTTGAAGAAGGCGGATTGGAATCCATTCGAGAGCAGTCAGTCCCGGAGTCCAGTCAGCTGCATTTAACCGCTCATTGTGAAACCTATCTTGGGGGTGGGGAGGTAAGCTGGCCAAGCCTGTATTCAGGTGAGGATGTTCGCCGAATCAGCATCCCGACGTATCCATTTGAAGCTCATCGCTGCTGGATTGAGCTATCTGCTCCTCCGTCCCAAACCAAGACGGATGCCAGCGCTATGGAGAACATTCACCATTATGAGTTGGGTTGGGTTCCTGAACCGGAACGTAATTCCGATCGGAAGTTATCGGAAGGTCATATCGTTATTTTTATGGACGAAAAAAGAGAGGAAAAAAGAGAAGATCTATCTCTTCGTAAGACACTACAGCAGCAGGGGCATCAGGTTATTGAAGTGTTTGATGGACCTTCGTTCCTTCAAGTAGCTTCCGAGGAGTATGTCATTTCAGACCATCGTGAGAGCATGGAACAATTGTGGACTCATTTGGAAAAATTGACGATCACCCGGATTATCTATATTCAACAGGATCAGTCCTTTCATCCATTCTTCTATCTCCTTCAGGAGATGATAGGTGCCCAATCGCTGGAGCCTGTTGACCTGGTGTTGTTGACGAATCCAATCCATTCCATCACCGGGACCGAGGAAAATGTATTTCCTCAGGCTGCCCTGATGTTTGGTTTGGGTTTGGCTGGACGAAAAGAAGATGCACGCCTGCAATGCCGATCCATCCAAGTGGACGCGGAGACTTCACTCCAGGATATTGTGGCTGAACTGGATCATGAAAGTGATGATTATGGTGTAGCTTATCGTGCAGGTACGCGTTACATTCAGCAGTTTGGAGCACTGGACCCGTGTGCGTATCCTAAATGGAACTACAACATTCGCAATGACGGGTTGTATCTCATTACTGGCGGACTGGGCGGCATTGGGCTGGAGCTTGGATTACAACTCGCGGAGCGATACCCGGGAATTACACTCGCACTGGTGAACAGAACTTCGCTTCCCGCACGAGAAGAGTGGGATAGCATTGTTGCTACACATTCCAACGAAGTGTTAGCTCAGAAAATCCGATCTGTGCAACAAATGGAAGCTGCTGGTGCGACAGTTCTTCCTTACCAAGCAGACATTTCAGATGAAGCTTCCATGCGAATGATTTTGAGTGAATTACGTCAGAAATACGTTCGCATTGCAGGTGTCATTCATGGAGCAGGGGTCGCTGTAGGTGGAGATCATCCACTTAAGGATAGAACGATAGAAGAAGCTGAACGTGTATTATGCCCTAAAGTGCAAGGAACCCAGGTCGTGGATCAACTCACCAGAGAGGACAATCCAGACTTTTTTGTGATGTTTTCATCCATTGCAACGTTATTTAGCGGACCGGGACAGGCCGATTATGTTGCTGCCAATGCGTATCAGGATGCTTACGCAGCCTATCGCAACCAAGAGATGGACGGAACGATGACGGTCAACTGGTCAACCTGGAAAGAAACAGGCGCAGCTGCCGCAACGGGCTACGGAGTAGACACCCTTTTCAAAGCCATGACCAATAAAGAGGCTCTGACTTGGCTGGATCAGGTGGAAGGACGTCAGATTGAACGTGTATTAATAGGACAGATGTCGACAGACCGTGGCATGTTGAAGATGATTCGCAACTATCCGTTTAGACTTTCTCCTCAAGTGGAGGGCTGGATTGATTCACGTCTACAGAGAACTTCATCACCGAAGGCGCCAGCGCCAGTGACCCCGCAAAGTGTAGCCCGGCAGGATACCGTGCTGAATGGTGCGGATGACGGAGAATACACACCATGGGAGAGAAAGGTTGCCGAAGTGTGCCAAGCTATTCTGGGCTTTAATGAAATTGATATCCATGACAGTTTCTTCGAACTTGGAGCTGACTCGATTCTGGTGAAACAAATGTATGCACAACTTGACCGTCAGTACCCGGGGGTGCTCGTTGTTGCAGATCTGTTCGAACATCCGTCTGTGCACCGATTGGGTGGATATCTCGCTGATAAAACAGGCCACAAACGGGAGAAGAAACATGTAGAGGAGCCTGTAGGTGGGGCAATTGCGCTGGACGAGGAAGTCCATTCTCTTTTTGATCAGTTGGAAGATGGCAAGATCAGCATGGAGGATATGCTCAAAGGATTAAAACATATCTGATATGTAAGGGGACGATACATTGGAACAGTTGCTTAAATACATTATTGAGAATACATCTGGTGGCAAAATCGACAAAAAAACGGCGATTGATATGATTACGCTGTTGAAACAGCAGAAAAAGAACACTCGTGAAGATATTGCCATTATCGGCATATCTGCGCATATGCCCATGGCTGATCATGTGGAGGAGTTCTGGAACAATATCGAGAACAAAGTGAATTCCATTGTGGAGTTCCCTGAAGCGAGACAAGAGGATGTGCTGAAATATGTACGTTTCAAACAGCAGGATGAAGATGGGCTGAGCTTTATTAAAGGTTCCTACCTGGATGAAGTGGACAAATTTGATTATCGCTACTTTAAGCTGACACCCAAAGAAGCAGCCCTGATGAGTCCTGACCAGAGAATTTTTCTCCAGACGGCATGGGAAGCGGTGGAAGATGCAGGTTATGGAGGCGCAAAGTTATCTGGTAGCAATACGGGATTGTATGTAGGGTATTACAGCAGCACCCGAGACAATTATGCCAATATTATCGCCGATGTAGAACCGGAATCCATCTCCATCTCGGTAACGGGCAATGTGACTGCGGTACTGGCTGGGAGAATATCCTATTTGCTGAATTTGAAAGGCCCCAGCATGGTGGTGGATACTGCATGTTCATCATCTCTTGTTGCTGTTCATATGGCCTGTCAGTCGATCCGAAGTGGTGAGTGTGATGCAGCCATAGCGGGTGGGGTGAAGGTGAATACGCTCCCTGTTTTTAATAAATATGAGCAATTTGGCATTGAGTCCTCCGACGGGGAGACGCGGACATTTGATGATGCCTCAGATGGGGCAGGTGTGGGTGAAGGTGTGGCCGCCATTCTTCTGAAACCGTTAAGTCGGGCCATTGAGGATGGGGATCATATCTACGCCGTCATTAAGGGAACTGCTGCCAATCAGGATGGAACCTCTATTGGGTTGACTGCACCGAATCCGCGTGCCCAATCCGAAGCGATCGTGAAGGCATGGGAAGAAGCGGGGATTGACCCTGAGACCATCCGTTATATTGAAGCCCATGGTACAGCGACGGAGCTAGGAGACCCGATTGAGATTAAAGGGATTACCAATGCTTTTGAACAGTTTACCACCAAAAAACAATTTTGCGCGATTGGCTCTGTGAAATCCAATATCGGTCATTTATATGAATGTGCAGGCGTAACCGGGCTGCTCAAAGCAGTGATGGCCTTGAAACATCAGAAGCTGCCGCCGTCTCTTCATTTTGCCAAACCCAACCGCAACATCCGGTTTGAGCAAACGCCAGTGTATGTGAATACACAACTCCGACCCTGGGAAGCGGAAGAAGGAGTCCCGCGCAGATGTGGTGTCAGTGCTTTTGGATTTAGCGGAACCAACTGTCATGTCGTGCTTGAGGAAGCTCCAGCCGTTACTGCTCAAGACACAGGAGAGGATCAGGCTTTAGGCAAGCAGCTGTTTGTGTGTTCGGCTCAGACGGAAGAAGCGCTTATTCGATTGCTCCAGCGGTATGAGCGTTTCCTGAAGGAGAATCGTGAAGTTCCTGTTGCGAATGTCTGTTATACGGCAGCTACAGGTCGTGGGCATTATGAACATCGTCTGTCCCTGCTTGTGGAAGACACGGCTCAACTGATTCACCTGTTGGAACAACCGTGGACCCAATTGAAGACACAAGAGGGAGTCTATACCGGTGCTCCCGCTCCTAAGCCTACAGGAGCCGAGCGTATGGGATCGGAAGAACGTGAGCGCACCAGACGTCAATCGTCTCAGGCACAGGAACGGATCAAAGCACTTACTTCCAGTCCTCTTGTATGGGATGAATCAGCACTTCGGGAGCTGGCTTTACTCTATGCCGAGGGTGCAACGATGGATTGGGGGCAGCTATATCAAAGAAGACAGGTACGGAAGTTGAGTTTACCTACGTATCCGTTTGAGCCCAGCAGATGCTGGATTGATATTCAAGACCCGACTGCTGTGTCGTTAAAGGACTATTTTCATACGGTGCGCTGGATAGAGGACGATGGGGATACGACTTTGCATACCTCGGTGCCTTCCTCTTCAGGCACAGTCATGATGATCGGTAATGGTACCGAATTGGAACAGGAACTGTCGGCAGAACTGGAGGGCGAATGCAAGCGGGTAGTCCATGTGAGACCGGGTAACCAGTTCCGGCAAATATCGGAGAATCAATACGAAGTCGGCGGAGCTGCTCCGGCGGCCTATACTGAGCTGTTAAACATGTTCACAGACGGTGAAATTACTGAAATCATCTATTTATCCATGATGGGCAATTCATTATATCCTGAAGATTTGGCAGCTATTGAAGCCAGACAACAGGAAGCTTTCTACTCACCGGTCTATCTGATTCAGGCGCTTATGAGCAAAGGCTTTGCTGAAGAAATTCATCTGAACCTGATTGCTGAGTACGCTGGACAAGTCACAGGAAGAGAAGAGAGGATTACCCCTCATAATGCACTCTTAATGGGACTTGGTAAAGTGATTCAGCAGGAATATGGACATATTCGGAGCAAGTTTATAGATGTGGATCAGTCCATATCTGCGAAGGATATCCTCAAGGAAAGACATATCAACGGTGAAGCTTATGCTGTTTCGTATCGTGAAGGCCAGCGTTATACGGAGACCTTTACAGAGATGGATCTTGATGAACATGAGAGCGTACCTTTCAAGGTGCGTCCAGGCGGTTTATATCTCGTGACAGGCGGTACAAGTGGTATTGGTCTGGAAGCAGCACGGTTTCTGGCTTCTTCGGAGCAAGTGAAGCTGGCGATTGTTGGTCGGACACTTCTTCCGGCAAAGGAGGAATGGGAAGAAATATTGGAAGCAGGCCAAGATTCCCGTGGTCCCAAGATGCAAGGCATCCTTGAACTGGAAGCATTGGGCGCAACCGTTCATTATTACAATGCGGATCTGGCCGATGTTGTAGGCATGACGGAAGTGATTCAGGATATCACCCACCGCTATGGAAACATACATGGTGTTATTCATGGAGCAGGTATTCCCGGAGACGGATTTATATATCGCAAAAGCGATGATGAATTCCAGACCATTCTTGGACCCAAGGTGAAGGGAACCTGGATTCTGGAGAAACTGACGCGAGATCAAGACATGGACTTTATGGTATTGTTCTCCTCCGGTATATCTGTTATCGGTGAAATTGGACAAGGTGATTATACGGCTGCCAATTGTTATTTGGATTCCTTCGCGGCATGGAGGACGGGGCAGGGACGCAGAACACTCTCCATTGATTGGGTATCGTGGAAAGAGACCGGAATGTCCGTGGAATTTGGTATTAATGTGGATGGCATGTTCAAGACTATTCCTACAACGGATGGCATTGCAGCGATGGAAGCAGCCATGAGCAGACGACTCTCCCGAGTATTCATCGGTGCGATGAATTATGAAAGCAAACATCTCGCTGCACTCGGGCAGTTCCCGTTCCGTTTGTCGGATAAGTTGGAAGCTGGAGTGAAGCGGAGTAAGGAAATCGCTGACCAGGGAGCATCGAATCGTTCCAACCGGACCGTACCACAGGAGAAGCATACGGGGCCCGTAGATCTTTCAGGGAATGAAGGGGGACTCTATTCGGAAACCGAGCAGCAGGTAGCACGCATATACAGTGAGATTCTGGGTTATCAGGAGATCAATATCTATGATAATTTCTTCGATCTCGGGGGCAACTCCATTATGCTGATCCGTATGCATGAGAGGCTGAACGAGGAGTTTCCGGGTAAAGTGAAGATTGCTCATTTATTTGCACATACGTCTATCCATAAGCTGGCACTGCATGTGAACCAGGGTAACGGCACGGCTGTAAAAGCAAAAGCGGCTGCTCCTCTGGAGCAAAAGAAACCAATCGTTGAACAGGATGAGGCCATCGCCATTATTGGGATTGCTGCGGAAATGCCAATGGCTGATACGGCAGAGCAGTATTGGGACAACATCTTGAACGGTGTGGACTGTACAACGGATTTTCCAGAGGGACGCAAAAAAGACATGGATGCCTATCATCAATGGATGAATGCCAAGCTGGGTGCGGACAAAGAAGTGCAGTACCTTCAGGGTGCATTTCTGGATGATATTGATCAGTTTGATTATAAGTATTTCCGTTTGTCTCCGAAGGAGGCCGGATTAACGGACCCGATTCAGCGGTTATTCATGAAGACGTCATGGCATGCGGTAGAGGATGCAGGTTACGGAGGGCGCATCGAAGGAACAAATACAGGTGTCTATATGGGTTTTGCAAGTAGCCTGAACGATTCTTATCTCAAAATGATCTGTGATCTGGACCCCTATCAATATCCGATGTCCATTGTCGGGAACATCACAGCCATGATGCCGACTCGTATTGCCTATCCACTCGATCTCAAGGGGCCTACGATGGTGATCGACACGGCATGTTCTGCATCACTTGTCGCTACTCATCTGGCCTGCCGGGCCATTCGTAATGGTGATTGCGAGATGGCGATTGTCGCGGGTGCACGGATCAGCCTCAGTCCGTTGGATCATGATTATTTGAAAGTCGGCATTGAATCTTCGGATGGATTAACCAAGCCATTTGATCAAGAAGCAGATGGTTCGGGGCTTGGTGAAGGCGGAGCCGCCGTAGTATTGAAGTCACTAAGCAAGGCGATTGCGGATAAAGACAATATTTATGCGGTGATCAAAGGAAGTGCCATTAATCAGGATGGAGCTTCGATTGGCATTACCGCTCCGAATCCTGAAGCACAGACGGATGTCATTGTGAAGGCATGGCAGGATGCCGGTATTGATCCTTCGACCATTGGTTATGTGGAGACGCATGGTACAGCGACGAAGCTCGGCGATCCAATTGAAATGGATGGACTTACCACAGCGCTGCGCCGATATACAGACAAGCATCAGTTTGTTGCTATAGGCTCGGTCAAGTCCAATATAGGCCATTTGTTTGAAGCAGCTGGTGTGGGCAGTCTGGTTAAAGCGGCTATGGCCTTGAAGCATCGGGTATTACCACCTACGCTTCATTTTGATAAGCCTAACTCATCCATTTCATTCCAGGATTCGCCGTTGTATGTCAACACGAAATCGAGACCATGGGACGGGAACGGGGAGCCGCTTCGCTGCGGAGTCAGTGCCTTTGGATTTAGCGGAACCAATTGCCATCTCGTACTGGAAGAGCCGCCTGTGATCCAGGAACGGAAGATTACCAGAGATGTGGAAGTGTTCACGCTAAGTACCAAGAGCCGCAAGTCATTACTTGCGCTGGTTGATAACTATATCCGTTTTATCTCGGAACGTCAGCAGGAACTTTCGCTCAAAAACATATGTTATACCGCGAATACGGGGCGCTGGCATCATGTATATCGGATTGCCTTTGGAGTGACGGACACATCCGATCTGCTCATGAAGTTGCGGCTACTCGCTACATCAGGTCTCGAATCCACAGGTGAGCATCAGCTCTATTATGGCGTGCATAAAGTAGTCACAGAGAAGATCGAAGGGAAAGACCACGAATTGACGGGGCAGGAGAAGTCCATCTTGAAGCAGGAGGGCAGAGATTGCCTATCCCGATACATGGAGTCTTCAGATCCGGGTTTATTACATGAATTATGCAGACTGTACACTACAGGCAGTGACGTGGATTGGAGCCTGATGTACAGGGAAGAGGAAATTCGTAAAATCAGTCTTCCATTGTATCCATACGATAATACACGCTGCTGGGTGGATCTTCCCGAGCAGTCTTCAGTGTATGCACAAGCGAGCACCAGATCGGTACCGCAAGCCTACGAGCTTGTATGGCAGCAGAAAGAGATAGCGAAAGAGGATTCCGATCAGCCGATCGAAGCGAGCCATGGTACTACACTGGTACTTCTGGATGGGTCCGATTATGCAGCTGAGATAGCAGCACGTATGGAACAGTCGGGGATGCAGGTATATACCGTACTTCAGGCGGATGTTCTGCAATCTGACCCGGACAGTCGAAATCTGGAACAGGTGGAAGTCTATCAGCGTGTGCTGCAACAGGCGGGCCTAGACCAACTTTCCAGAGTGGTGTATCTAAACGGTGTGGGCAGTGATGAACATGCAGCAAGTGTATCTAGTGACATGGAATCATTAGAGTCTGTTCTAGATGAACGTGTATATGGGTTCTTCCGGTTTATTCGAGCGCTGTTGTCCAGTTCTCTGAGCCAGCCCATGGAGTTAGTTCTGGTATCCCGTGAGGTCAATTGCATTACCGGTACGGAGCGGATAAAGCCTCATCTGGCTTCTGCCTTTGGAATGGGCAGAGTGGTAGGCAAGGAGAACATACAGGTTCATTGCCGTTGTATAGATATGGATGAGGACTCTTCTCTGGAGCAGTTGTTGCAAGAGATCGGTACGACATCTTCCTATTATGAGGTGGCCTATCGTAATGGAACACGGTATGTTCAGGAGTTCAGAGCATTGAATGAATCTGCACCTGCTGAAGATGCCTTTATTTTTGACAACGATGGTGTGTACATCATTACTGGTGGTACCGGTGGAATTGGCTTGGAAACCGCGCGATATCTGGCTTCCGACGCTCCAGTGAACCTAGCATTAATCAGCCGTACACCGATGCCTGCACGTGAGGAATGGGATGCCATTGTTGCAGAACAATCGAGATTCAAGGTGATTCATCAAATTACAGTTATTCGTGAACTGGAGAGCCGGGGACATCAGGTTAGTTGCCATGCTGCAGATGTGTCGGATCTGGATGCCATGCGTGTAGTTCTGGATCAGCTTCGGGCAACGTTCGGGAAAATTAAAGGGGTTGTCCATGGCGCAGGGGTTGGAAGCTCGGAAATGATCACAAGCCGTTCACAGGCGGGATTCACCGAGGTATTCTCTCCCAAAGTACATGGTACTTGGGTATTGGATCAACTTACCGAACAGGATCATCTCGATTTTATGGTGCTATATTCATCGATCGCTTCGGTATTCAGCGCCCCGGGACAGGCGGATTACATTGCTGCCAATGCCTACCTAGATGCATATGCTGAATACAGATCAATGATGGGCAAGCGCACGCTGACTGTGCAATGGTCTACCTGGAAGGAAACGGGTATGTCAGCAGAGCACGGGTTTGCTGTGGATACGTTGTTCAAAGCCATGCCTACGGAACAAGCGATGAATCAATTATCTCTTGTGATGCGGCAATCATCGGTTCGCCGAGTACTTATTGGTCAGATTCATTATGAGGGTCAATTGATATCGGCACTGGCCAAAAGTCCGTTTGATCTCTCTTCCGCTATTCGCGTTCAACTGGACCAACGGATGAAGCAAATGGCCAACAAGCGTCTCCGGGTATCCCCGTCAGAGGAACGTGACGGAGAAGTGGTTTTGACAGGTAAATCAGACGCATCCTATACACCAACTGAAAAGGCACTCGCTTCCATCTGTCGAACGATGCTTGGTTTTCATGAGATTAATGTAGGGGACAGTTTCTTCGAGATGGGTGCTGATTCCATTGTGCTTATACAGGTTCAGGCCCGGATTGATCAGCAGTTTCCTGGTTTGACCAAAGTCACGGATTTGTTTGCGAACTCCAATATTAGCAGATTGGCTCGGTTTATGGATGAGAAGGCTACTTCGAAGCCACAAGACATGGAGCAGGATCTGAAGCGTGTAATCGACCAGATGGAAAGTGGCGACGTTACGCTGCAGCAGGCTTTGAATAACCTGATTAACCTGTAAAGGAGGAACTGTGGTGGAGAGTGTATACAAGTTTGTCATGGAACATCTGCAAGACGGAAGCTTGGACAAAACAGTGGCCGTGCAGCTGCTCAAAAAACTCAAATCGGAGGAGGACGCCTATACTGCGTCCGGGTCAACCAATACTGCCAAAGATATTGCCATTGTGGGCATGGCTTTGAAATTGCCGCAAGCTGATTCTCCCGAAGAATTCTGGGACAACATCGTCAGTGGTACGGACAGCATTCGTTCCTTTCCGGCTTCCAGAGTGCCGGACATTCATTCGTATCTGCAATATCTAGGTATGTCGCCAGACGAGATTCAATTCAACGAAAATGCCTATCTGGATGAGATTGATAAATTTGATTATGCCTATTTTAAAATGTCACCCAAAGAAGCCAGTCTGACGGACCCCAATCACAGGCTGTTTCTGGAAACGGCATGGAAAGCGATCGAGGACGCAGGGTATGGGGGAGGGAAACTGGTTGGCAGCCGCACGGGGGTATACCTGGGCCTTTCCAACAATATTCGGGATCTTTACTCACGTTTTATCTACGATGCGGAACCGGAATCCTTTGCGTACTCGCTTGTGGGTAATCTGGCTTCTGTAGCGGCTGGTCGGTTATCCTTCTTACTGGATTTAAAAGGGCCGAGCTTGGTGGTGGATACGTCTTGTTCATCCTCTCTGGTGGCCATTACACTGGCGTGTCAGGCGATCAAGGAGGGGCAATGCGATCAGGCGCTCGTTGGGGGAATCAAGATTAATCTGGTTCCGCTAAAGAGTGATCATATCAAAATTGGGATTGAGTCCACCGATTGGAGAACTAAAGCGTTTGATGACGATTCGGACGGATCGGGTATTGGTGAAGGCGCAGGGGTGGTGATGCTCAAACCATTGGTTAAAGCGTTGGAAGACCGGGATCAGATCTACGCTGTTATCAAAGGGTATGGCGTAAACCAGGACGGTAAATCCATCAGTATCGCTGCCCCGAACCCGGAGGCACAGACGGAAGCGATTCTTCAAGCCTGGGCGGATGCGGGTATCGATCCCGAGACGGTCTCTTATATTGAGACTCATGGCAGTGGCACCATGCTGGGCGATCCGCTTGAGGTACAAGGGATTGAGCAGGCATTCCGGCGTCACACGGGTAAAAGTCAATTTTGCGGAATCGGCTCGGTCAAAACGAATATCGGTCACCTGTCAGAGGCGGCTGGTGTCGTGGGTTTGATCAAATCGGCCTTGTCACTGAAACATAAACAGATTCCTGCCTCCAAACATTTTCACAGACCGAATCGGGCCATCGATTTTGCGGCATCCCCGGTCTATGTGAATGCCCGGTTGCGGGAGTGGGATAACGCTGCCACGCCACGACGTAGCGGTGTTAGTGCATTTGGCATCAGTGGGACCAATTGTCACATTGTGCTGGAAGAAGCGCCGACCACTACGGTTAAAGAGCCGGAAATACGCGGAGAATATCTTCTAACCGTATCGGCCAAAACGCAGGCAGCGCTCCAGACGCTGATTACGGAATATACTCACGTTCTCTCTCAAGTTGAAGCTCAGAATGTACCTTCTCTGTGTTATACCGCCAACACAGGGAGGGGGCACTACGCCTACCGTTTACTGGTCACCGGACAGGATGCGGAAGAGCTCTTGCTTCGATTAAATGAAGCTGGACGAATGATCGGAGCCGATGAGAATTTAAGCAAAAGTAGTGGACCCAGTGGACATCGAAGTCCAGGGATTTATTACGGTTATCACAAGGTTAGCAACGATCAAAATCGTCCAGATTCACCAGCTACAGGTGGCGAAGATGGCCACAAGGGCGATCGGACTATGAGTCTGAATCCGGAACTGGCGAAGATGGGTAAGGGTCAGCAGGCTGTACAGGACATACTGGACCAGATTGGACTGCATTATGTACAAGGTGCAGAACTGAACTGGGAGCTTCTATACACAGGAGACGGACTGCGCAAAACAAGTCTGCCAACCTATCCATTTACCCGGACTCGCTGCTGGTTTGAAGTTCCCGAGGGCGCTCGTACTGCCGCTACCGCAAATTGCAGCAGTGCGGTCTCGGAAGAACCGACGCCAGCCCGATTCTATCGGATGAACTGGAGGAAAGCTGATCTAACAGAGCCAGAACCGATTCAGGGAACAGGTGCAGTTCTGATTTTGAAGGATGAGGGTAAACGGGGAAGCGCATTGATTGAACGCCTTAAGCAGTCAGGGCGCCAAGTAATTGAGGTGCGTTACGGAGAATCCTTCAAGCATGAACCTGACGGTTCGTTCACGGTGAATGGTTCGGAAAGCAACTTTGCGGAGCTATTTGCAGCGCTGGGGAATACATCCATAAGTGACATTGTACATCTCTTTGCGGTGCCGAGTTCTGCGGAAATTCATACACTTCAGGATTTGGAACATAGTCAGCAAAAGGGCGTATATAGCCTGTTTTATCTGATTCGTGCACTCATTGAACACGGAAGTGACAACGCACTGAATATGATGCTGGTCTCCGAACAGGTCTACGAAGTTACAACGGATGAGAGTCGACTTTCTCCTGAAGCGGCCTCGTTATACGGTTTGGGTAAAGTGCTCGCCTTGGAATATCCGCATATTACCTGTCGAAGCATTGATCTGGACGAGAGCGCAGGGGCAGATGAACTGCTTCAGGAAATGGGTTCCCAAGATCAGAGTTATACCTCTGCCTATCGTAGTGGGGTCCGTTATATCGAGGAATTGGGTGAGGTTCAAGCCGATGAGCTGACAGATTCTCCTGTCGATATTCAACAGGGTGGTGTGTATGTCATTACTGGGGGTACAGGCGGGATTGGTCAGGAAATGGCAAAATTTTTCGCTTCCCAAGCAGAGGTCAAACTTGTGTTAATTGGGCGTACCCCAGTGCCTGCAAGATCGGAATGGGAGACACTGCTTAATGACCCTGAGCTTGAATCCAAGACGGCTGCTCGTCTCCGCAACTTCCTGGAGATTGAACAACAGGGTTCAGAAGTATCCTGTTATGCAGCCGATGTATCGGATTATGAAGCGATGCAGGATGTACTGGCCGATGTCAGGGAAAAGCATGGGTCCATCACAGGAGTGATCCACGGTGCAGGTGTACCGGCGGTTGGATATTTGATCCGCAAAACGCAGGAAACGTTTGACGAAGTCCTTCATCCAAAAGTGCAGGGAGCCTGGATACTGGACCAACTGACCCGTCAGGATGAGCTTGATTTCCTGGTCTTTTTCTCTTCCGGTCTGTCGCTGTCAAGTGAGGTTGGACAAGGAGATTATTCAGCGGCCAATGCATATCTGGATGCTTTGTCTTACTCGCGCAGTAAAAGCGGCCTGAAGACCTTGTCTATTAACTGGTCTTCGTGGAAAGAAGCGGGCATGTCTGTGGATTATGGTTTTAATGTGGACGCCATTACAAAAGCCCTTCCGACCGAACAGGCAACGGCCGGATTTTTTGCAGCATTGAACAAACAGGTGCCGCGTGTGTTGATCGGGGAATTTACATACCACCCACGGTTTGCCAAAGCACTGTTGACCAAATTTCCATTCCGATTCTCCGAAGAGATGACAAACAGGCTGAAAGAAGCCGAGAAGTTGGAAGAGTCGTGTCAGGTGGCTCCTGCTGCAGCTAAACGAAACAAATCGGCGAATGCACATGTTGAACTCAAAGGAAAAGACGGCGAGGATTACAACAGCATCGAACGGCAGATTGCAGGCATGTATAACGAAGTGCTTGGTTTTGAAGAGCTGGATATCCACGATAGCTTTTTTGATCTGGGCGGAGATTCCATTCTGTTAAATCGGTTATTCTCTCTGCTCGAAGAAGCCTATCCAGGCAAAATGAAACTAATCCATCTGTTTTCGTACACCAGTGTACATGCGCTATCCCAATTTGTCATGACCAAGCTGGATATAAAACCGGCTGCTGAGCCAGCCCCACCGGTGGATGATTTTGAACAACTGTTTAAGGATATTGAAGCTGGTAACCTGAGCATTGACGATGCAGTCAAGAGCTTCGAGGATCGTTGAGGAAGGAGAACCCGATGAACCAAACAAGCCAGATGCTGAGAATCATTATTGAGAATGCAGCTGCGGGCAAGATTGATAAGCAAGTTGCCGCCCAACTGCTCAAAGGATTGAAATCGGAGGGGAAGCGAAGCGACTCTGAGGGAATCGCCATTGTTGGCATATCGGCCATGCTTCCGTCTGCGGATAATATCGGCGAGTTTTGGGACAACATCCGTGATCGCTGTGATTCCATTGCCAATTTTCCAGACTCTCGTCGTCAAAATATTGATGCGTACCTCCGATATGCGGGCTATGGAGAGGACATCAAATATAGTGATGGTTCCTATCTGAAAGACATCGATCAATTTGATTACAAATTATTTCGGATACCCCCACGGGACGCGGCACTAATGGATCCTTTTCAGAGGCTGTTCCTGCGAACAGCCTGGAGTGCTCTTGAGGATGCGGGATATGGTGGGAAAAGCCTGGCTGGCAGCCGGACAGGTGTGTACCTGGGATTTGCCAGCAATATTAAGGACAGCTACTTGCGAATGATCCAGGATATTGATATCCAGCTAACTTCGGATGCGGCTGTGGGCAATATTTCTGCCATGATGCCTGCACGAATCTCGTATCTTCTGGATCTGAAAGGCCCTTCGATGGTGGTGGACACCGCCTGTTCATCCTCATTGGTGGCCGTGCATCTTGCCTGCCAGTCCATTCGGAATGGTGACTGTGATATGGCACTTGCTGGTGGATTGCGTGTGAACCTGATGCCTCTGGATACGGAATATTACCGCGGGGGACTTGAAGCATCGGATGGACGGACCAGAGCCTTTGACCATTCATCGGATGGGGCTGGAATCAGCGAAGGGGTTGCTACGGTATTACTGAAACCGTTGAGTAAAGCGCTCAAGGACAAGGACCAGATCTATGCAGTCATCAAAGGCAGCGCCATTAATCAGGACGGAGCTTCCATTGGAATCACTGCTCCCAATCCGGAGGCCCAGGCTGATGTGATTTCTAGAGCGTGGGATCAGGCGGGAATTCACCCCGAGACCTTGTCCTACATTGAGACCCATGGAACGGGTACTAAACTGGGAGATCCGCTGGAACTTGAAGGCTTGGAGCTTGCTTTTCAGAAGTACACGGATAAGAAGCAGTTTTGTCCGATTGGTACTGTGAAATCGAATATGGGTCATCCCTATGAAGCGGCAGGTCTGGTCAGTCTGATCAAGGCGGCACTGGTTATCAAAAACCGTGAAATCCCGCCGTCACTTCATTTTGACAGGCCCAATGGACAGATCGATTTCAAGACATCGCCCGTGTATGTCAACACCAGGCTCCGCAAATGGGAAGGAAAAGAGTCTCCGATGCGCTGTGCGGTCAGTAGTTTTGGTTTTAGCGGAACGAACTGCCATCTGGTGCTGGAAGAAGCACCGGTTGCCACGGTTGCTGACGCTTCTTATGCGAAAATAGGTCTGGTCGTGTTGTCCGCCAAGTCTGAGCCAGCTCTGAGGGACCTTGTCACAACATATAGCCGTTTAATACAGGAAAAACCGCCCGCATGCCATCTGCAGGATCTGTGTTATACCGCGAGTGTTGGCAGAGGACACTATAACTTCAGATTGGCTATAGTGGCAGCGAATCTTGCGGATCTGGGACTGAAGCTGCAAGTGCTATCCTTGGCGGAAACGTGGAATGAACCTGAGTCATGGTTCAGCTATGGGGAGCACAAGATTGTACCTGCCAGCAAATCACAGCTTGAACCTGGTGACATGACAGCAGCGTCACGGAAGAAGCTCGATCGACGGGTACAGGAGATTACACAAGGCATTAACCTTTCCGAGTGGAATGATGAGGCAGGCGTGTCCGAACTTGGTTCGTTATACGTCCAAGGGGCCGATGTGGATTGGGTGGAACTGTACAAAGGTACGGAGGTGCGTAGGGTCAGTCTACCTGTGTACCCTTTCGAATCTCATCGCTGCTGGATTGATCTCCCTGACGAATTGGTATCCAGTCGTATCGACAGAGGCGCGGCAGTGTCTGAACAAGACACAGAAGAATTTCATTATACGATGCAATGGAGAACTGCTGAGTGGAAACGTACAGGCAGCGGGATCTCCGTTTTACCGGAAACGGTATTGTTGATGGAAGGCAGGTCCGGTGCAGCTGATTCTGTAGCTCATGTGCTTGCACGAACTGGAGTGAAGGTGATCCGGGCAGCCCTGGGCTCTGCTTATGCAGACTTGAGTGATAATCGATATACACTTGGTGATCAGGAGTCAGATTATGACCTTCTCTTTGCAAGCCTTCGGGGCAAGTCGGTGGATCACATCATTCATGTTGGCTGTTCTTTGGATACCGGGCAGTCGGGTATTCAAAGTCTGAATGAATTGCAGAACAGTCAGCGCCGAGGTGTGTACAGTGTGTATTATTTGGTACGTGCTCTGATGAGAAGTGACTTTGCCGAGATTGCTGGTATGACACTGATTGCATTGAATGCTCACCATATTACGGGAGATGAATACGCTCAGCGGCCAGAACATGCGCCATTCCTGAGCTTAAGCAAGGTACTGAACCGTGAGCATCCGTCCATTTCTTTCCGCTCCTTTGACATAGATGCAGATACCCCTGCAGATGTCTGGATCGAGGAAGCACTGGGGACACAAGATCAGGGGGACTATCTGATCGCGTATCGTGGTGGACAACGTTACGTTGAAGAATTTACGCGTGTGCAGGTTGCAGGGGATACCCCAATATCTGTACGCCCTCAGGGCGTGTACCTGATTACAGGTGGTGGCGGTGGTATTGGTCTGGAAACAGCGCGTTTCCTGGCTTCCAAAGCTCCCGTGCGTCTGGCTCTGATCAATCGCACCCCGATACCGGAGCGTGTACATTGGGATAACCTGATGAATCAGCCCGGTCAAGCCAAGCTTTGCCGTTTCATTACAGCCGTTACGGAGCTGGAGGCCGCAGGTTCGGAAGTCTCCTGGTACAGTGCGGATGTGGCTGACCGGGAAGCGATGGATCGGGTAATTCGGGATATGCGTACACGTTATGGTGCTATTCATGGAATCATTCATGGTGCGGGTGTCGGTGGAGATCAACTTCTGGTAGATCGAAGTGAAGAACGATTCAGCGAAGTGCTGGCATCCAAAATATATGGTACCTGGAATCTGGACGAACTGACTCACAGTGACGATCTGGATTTCTTTGTGATGTATTCTTCTGTAGCGACGATGTTCAGTGGCGTAACGCAAGCAGACTACGTGGCGGCTAATGCCTACCTGGATGCCTTCGCCGATGAACGTTCCTTGAGAGGAAAACGCACACTCACCGTGAACTGGACAACATGGAAAGAGACGGGCATGTCGGTGGATGCTGGTTTCACCGCAGATACCATCTTCAAAACAGTCCTTACAGCACAGGCGATAAGAGGTTTGGAACAAGCCATGAACTCCTCTATTAGCAGGGTGCTGATCGGGCAACTGAACTTCAGTGGCGGCGGCGTTCGTTTGCTGGATAAAATGCAGGTTCGATTGTCCACAGAACTCAGTGGCAAAGTCACTGAATATCTGCAAAGTGCTGCTTCCAAAACGAGGTCGACCAAGAAGGCTGGAAGTACTTCAAGCGGTGAAGTGAAATTATCAGGCAAGAGCGAGGGAGGATATACGGCTACTGAACGGCATGTCGCCAGCGTATGCAAAGAAGTTCTGGGATTTGACGAGATCGATATCTATGAGAACTTTTTCGAGCTTGGTGCTGATTCCATTCTGCTGTTGAAAATTCACGCGGGACTTTCCAAAAGATACCCTGGCGTTCTTGTCGTAACGGACTTGTTTGAATTTTCGACGATTCACAAGCTGGCTGAATATATATTCAAGGAACATGGTGAATCGGAAGAAGATACGGTTACTGTACTGGGCGACATGGATGCTTCTGCAACCAGTGAAGAACAGACATCACCGGAAAGTGCGAAGCAAGCAGAGACGTGTCCTCAAGATCAGCAGCATTCAGGGCAGACGGCTTCCGGACCATTGTCCGGGGATTTAGCCATTGTAGGGATGGCTCTGAATGTGGCTTCCACAACCGATGTATCCGAATTCTGGGAGCATATTCAAGGCAAGGTGGATCATATCCGTCCTCTCCCGGAACGACGACAACAAGATCTGGACTGGTATTTGCAAAATACAAGGCTGGACCTCCCGGAACTGGATTCCAAAGCGGGAGCTTTTATAGAAGACATTGACTTATTCGATTATTCATTCTTTAAATTATCACCGAAAGAAGCGAGTCTGACAGATCCCAATCAGCGTCTCTTCCTGGAGACCGTGTGGAGAGCCATTGAGGACGCGGGTTACGGCGGCGGGAAACTGGCCGGTTCGGATACCGGTGTCTATTTGGGTTATTCAACAAACACGGTTGATATGTATTCACGATTTATATATGAGACAGATTTGGGCGCTCTGCCGGATGCCGTGGTGGGTAACACACCATCCATCATTCCTGCTCGCATATCGTATTTGCTGAACTTGAAAGGGCCAAGCATGTTGGTGGATACGGCCTGTTCTTCATCCCTTACAGCGGTGCATATTGCTTCGCGTGCCCTGTTAAGCGGAGAGTGCAGCATGGCCGCAGTGGGTGGAATCAAAATCTCAACCATGCCGATCACCAAAAAGAACGAAAACATGCTCCAGGGTCTGGAGTCTGGTGACGGAAAGACCAGAGCATTTGATGATGACTCTGATGGTGCCGGGCTTGGTGAAGGCATCGGAGTAGTCATGCTAAAAAGACTGGAGGATGCGCTTAGCGATGGGGATCAGGTATACGCTGTTCTCAAAGGCACTGCCATGAATCAGGATGGCAGTTCAGCCGGCATTACGGCTCCCAATCCAGCGGCTCAACAGGAAGTCATTACGAAGGCTTGGAAACAGGCAGGTATTCATCCCGAAACGATCACGTACATGGAAACGCATGGCACAGGAACCGCACTGGGTGACCCAATTGAAATTAAAGGCATCCAAAATGCGTTCCGACAATTCACGGATCGACGTCAATTCTGTGCGGTCGGTTCCATTAAAACCAATCTGGGTCATACCTCTGAGGCAGCAGGTATGATCAGCCTGATCAAGGCGGCACTTGCTGTCAGGCATGGTGTGATTCCGCCGAATCTTCATTTTAACCGTCCAAACCGAAATATTGATTTTCATGCTTCGCCTGTATATGTGAATACACGATTACGACCGTGGAAGGTGAAGGACGGACCTCGTCGCTGCGGTGTCAGCGCATTTGGCATCAGTGGAACGAATTGTCATGTCATCCTGGAAGAGCCACCAGTGATTACACCTGTATCTGCACCAGCACGTCCTCATTTGCTGGTATTGTCTGCTCGATCCGAAGAGGCACTTCAGCGGCTGGTTGCTGAATATGTTCGTCTGCTGGACCGAAACGAGCGATATGAACTCGTAGATATGTGCAGTACAGCAAGCACAGGACGGGGGCATTACCCGTTCCGGTTGTCACTTATGGTACGGGATACGGAAGGTTTGCTGAATACGCTGAGACAGCTGGAGAACAGATCATTCCAATCCATTGCACTGCCGGGAGTTGAGTTCGGTGAACATCGTACTGTTCCCAAGAGTAAGAAGGATAGGGCAGCTGGTGAGATGACCGAATCGGAAAAATTGGGTCTGAGCCAATTAATGCGTTCGGCCATTCAGAGCTTTGTACAGGATGGACGCGAGTCGGAGTATTTGTTAAAGCAGATTGCCCATCTGTATGTACAGGGAGCAGATGCGGACTGGGAAGAACTGTACGCAGGTGAACATGCTCGCAAAGTCAGCTTGCCCGCGTATCCGCTGGAACGGAAGCGCTGCTGGATCCATATTCCCGAACGTCCACAGCTGCGTGAGGTCTCTATAGAAGAGGCCGCGGATCCACTGCATTATGCGGCTATGTGGAAAGAAATGAATCGAATATCAATGGATCAGCATGGAGGCAATACAGAGCCGGTTGTGATATTGATGGATAGAAGTGGTATTGCCTCATCCGTAGCCGGGAAACTGGAAGCGGAAGGGCGGCTCGTGATCAAGGTTTACCGCGGAGAGTCCTATACCAATCAAGCCAACGCCGAATTTACCATTCGATCATGTGAAGAAGATTATGAACGGTTCATTCGAGCGGTAGAGCCTTATAAAATCTCGCAGCTCCTTCATTTCTTTGCACTGGATCAGCATGCGGATGAAGGTACTGTGGGCGAATTGGAGGAGTCGCTTGATCGCGGCGTGTATAGTCTGTTTTATCTGTCCAAAGCGATGTCCAAGGTTCATTTCAAACGACCAGTCGATCTGGTACTGGTGACATCTTGTACACAAAGCGTTACAGGCAGTGAGCCGTACATTCGTCCAGAGCATGCACCCATGGTTGGGCTTGGCAAGACTATCTGCCATGAGATGAATCAATTCCGCTGTCGAAGCATTGATATCGATGACGAGACACCAATGGATCAATGGTTGCAGGAAATTCGTGATCCTGACACGTTATATCTTGCCGCTTATCGTAAGGGGCGTCGATATGTCCAGGAGCTGGGTGAAATTCCAATTTCCTTGCTGCCCGACCAACCGATACACATGCGTGAAGGTGGTGTGTACCTCATCACTGGAGGGACAGGCGGGATTGGACTGGAGACGGCAAGTGCATTATCTTTAGCGCCGGAGAAAATCAAACTTGTGTTGATGAATCGTTCACCGTTTCCAGAACGGGCAACATGGGAAGATGTGCTGTCCTCAGGTGAGGAAACCAAGTTAACTGCTCAGATTGGGCGGATCAAAGAGATGGAAGCTCGGGGCACAGAAGTACATCTATACAGCGTAGATATTGCTGATCCTCTTCAGCTCGCATCGGTGCTAAGCAAGATCAGACAGCAGCACGGTCCCGTGTCTGGTATCATTCACGGCGCCGGTGTGGCTGGAGAGGGTTTCCTGATGAACAAAGAACGTGAAGCCTTTGAACGTGTCATGCGGCCTAAAGTGCTGGGGACATGGAGTTTGGATCAACTGACACGTGCGGACCAACCGGACTTCTTTGTCATGTTCTCCACGGCTACAACGTTCTTTAGTGAACCTGGACAAGGAGACTATACTGCTGCCAATGCCTATATGGATTCGTTTGCGGCACATCGCAGGCAGGCAGGTCTGTCCACCCTTGCCGTGAACTGGACCGCGTGGAAAGAAACCGGCATGGCCCGGGATTTTCATGCCAATTCAGATGGGGGATTCAAGGCGATTACGACGGCCAGAGGTATACAGGGACTGCAAGAAGCCATGGGCAAGGATGTAACCCAGGTTCTGATCGGGGAACTTAACCGGGAGGGAATCTATCAGCATGTCTCTGATGACATGCCGCTCATGCTGTTCTCTTCTGACATTAGCGAAGCTATTGAAACCGGACGCAAGGGGAATGCCAGTCGTGCACAGGAAGAATCGGGCGACATGAAGTTGTTGGGCAGGACAGACGAAGATTATTCCATCATTGAGAGCGCCTTAGGTCGATTATGGAGTAAGTCACTTGGGGTCAATGAACTCAGTATTTATGATGATTTCTATGAGCTGGGTGGAGACTCCATCCTGGGTCTCAAGATCGCCAATGGTCTCACCAAAGAGTTGTCGATCCTGGTAAATACAGCAGAGATCCTGATGTATCCAACCATTGCGGAATCGGCTGCTTATCTGGAAGAGTCTTATGGTCTCTCCATCAGCGGAGATTCCGAGGGAGCACTGCCTGTGCTGACTCGTGTGGAGCCCCAACCGTATTACCCGGTTTCTTCTGCGCAGAAGAGATTCGTAGTTCTGGACCGGCTTGAGGGTCAAAATACCAATGCAAACATCCCAAGAGCCTCCATCATGGAGGGAGATTTTGAGCACGGGGCATTTGAGCAGATCATTCGCAAGCTGATTCAACGTCATGAATCTTTCCGGACTTCCTTTGAATTTCTAGACGGAATTCCATATCAGAAGGTGTGGGACCAGGTCGACTTCAACGTCGGTTACTCGGAGTCCACTCGGGAACAACTCACCGAGAAGCTCCTTGGTTTCGTGAAACCTTTTGAGCTGGATCAGGCGCCTTTGTTTCGCTTTGAGGTGGTTAAGCTTGGTGATCGTGTACACGCCGTATTTTTTGACATGCACCACATTATTACGGATGGCATGTCGATGGACATCATTATGCAGGAGATCATAGATCTGTATGAAGGGCGTGAGCTGAAACCACTCACCATCCAGTACAAAGATTATGCGGTGTGGCATAATGCCTTGCTCTCTTCCGGTGCTCTGCTCAAACAGGAAGAGTATTGGCTGAACCTGTATGAGGATTCTATCCCGCAGCTCAAATTGCCTACCGATTATCTACGTCCTTTGGCTAATGAATTCGAAGGAGATCAGGTTGTATTTATCGGCAATGAAACATTGACTATGGATCTGGATCGCATGGCTGCCAAGACAGGAACAACCTTGTTTATGTTGCTGCTTGCAGCGTACAACGTGTTGCTTTCTAAATATGCAGATCAGGATGATATCGTTGTAGGCTCTCCCATTGCGGGCAGATCTCACGCCGATCTGGAGGATGTTGTTGGTGTGTTTATTAACATCATCACGATTCGTACCAAACCACAATCCGGGAAAACATTCCTGGAACTGCTGGCTGAAGTTAGGGAAGCTGCCTTGAAATCTTACGAGAATCAACAGTTTCAGTTCGAGGATCTGGTGCGGAAGCTTAACCTGAACAGAGACAGACACCGCAATCCTTTATTTGATGCGATGTTTGCACTTCAGAATGTAGGTACAGTGGACGTTACAGTCGGCAAATTCACCACAACTCCGTATGAGTTTGGAGCTGTGGAAAGCCGTTATGACGTGTATCTCGAAATCATCGAGAAACATGACAAGCTGCGATTTAATCTGGAGTATCGGACCAAGCTCTTCAAACGGGAAACGGCGGAGAAGATGCTTCACGATTATGTAGCGTTGCTGCAACAGTTATTGCTTCATCCGGAACAGAAGCTTGGTGAGATTGAATTGGAAAGCAGCAAGCATATGCTGGTTTCTTACGATTCAGCCGCAGAAGATCTTGATTTTAATTTCTGATCAGGGAGAGCACGGCTTCTCCCCCACAAACAGGAGGAACAGGGACGATGAAGAAGATCGGGGTAATTGGAGCAGGGGTGATGGGCCGCGGTGTAGCCCAGAGTTTTGCACAGACAGGTCATGAGGTTGTCTTGGTGGACATCAAGGATGAAGTGCTGGAGATCGCCGGAGAAGAGATCTATAACAATATCCGAATGCTGAAGTTATTCAAGAAAGTAGAGGGACTGGAAGACCCGGAGATTATTATGGAGCGCATCCATATGACGACGGAACTGGAGATGCTTCGTGAAGCGGATATCATCGTTGAAAATGTGAATGAACAGTGGGACATCAAAAAGGAAGTGTACGGCCGGATCGACTCGATCTGTCATGAGGCATGCATATTTCTGGTGAACACTTCATGTATCTCGATTACCAAAATTGCGGCATTAACCAAACGGCCTGATCAGGTCATTGGTACTCATTTTATGAATCCGGTTCCCTTGAAATCAGCCGTTGAAGTGATCAAGGGGATGCATACCTCGGAACGTACCATTGAAGAAGTAACTGAACTATTGTCATCGATCGGTAAAGAGACGATTCTGGTTAACGACTATCCCGGATTTGTCTCAAACCGCATTTCCCATCTGTTTATGAATGAAGCTGCTTTTGTTCTTCAGGATCAGGTGGCTACAGCACGTGAGGTGGATGATATTTTTGTTAAATGTTACGGCCATACGATGGGACCTTTGGAGACTGCGGATTTAATTGGCTTGGATACCGTTGTGGATTCTCTTGATGTGCTGTATGAGAGCTACCAGGACCCAAAATTCCGTTGTTGTCCTTTACTGAGAAAGATGGTGCACGCCGGACAGACCGGAAGAAAATCAGGGGAAGGTTTCTATAGTTACTAATCAACGACATGAATAATTCATGGCATAAACAAGCTTTATTGCGTATTCAAAACCATTTTAATGAGGGAAAGGGAGTTATACACATGGAAGAAGTTAAAGGTAGAGTTCGCAAGTTTTTGGGTCGTTTTTTCAAAAAGCATGAGCTTCAGGACGACGAGGACATCTTTGCCCTTGGTTTTGTGAATTCGTTGTTTGCGATGCAGCTGGTTATGTTTCTGGAGAAGGAATTCTCCATTCGTGTCGACAATAAAGATCTGGATTTGCAGAACTTCAAGTCCATTAATGCCATCGTTGAGCTTATTGAGAGCAAGACGGTCAGTTCCTAAAAGCCGCCGATTCTCTCCCCAGTACAGTGTGAAAAATGTGCATTCATCCGGTCCCATTATAGGAGGTTAACGTGTTGAAAATGGAATTGAGCGAACAGCAGTTACACTGCAAGCAGGATGCTGCATCATTTACCGATCAATATATCGTCCCGTACGCAGGCTTGCACGATAGAGAAGAACGTCTTCATCCAGAGGTGATCGACTCGCTGAAATCCTCAGGTTATCTGGGTTCTATGATTCCTCGGGAATATGGAGGTATGGGGCTTGATCCGATATCAGTTGGGGTGCTGAACGAGGAGATCGGAAGAGGATGTTCATCCGTACGAAGTCTGCTTACGGTTCACGGTATGGTTGCCATAGCCATTCAGAAGTTTGGTTCTGAAGAGATGCGTTCCTATTGGTTGCCACGTCTGGCCTCGGGTGAAGTCATTGGAGCCTTTGGTTTGAGCGAACCCGGAGTCGGTAGTGATGCCAAAAGCATCGAGACCGTAGCCGAATTCAATGGCGAAGGATATGTGTTGAACGGGAAGAAAAAGTGGATCACGATGGGTCAGCTTGCTGACCTGTTTCTCATCTTTGCCCAGGTGAATGATAAACCAACCGCGTTCCTGGTGGAACGGAACAACCCAGGATTGAAGATACAGCCGATCAACGGGATGTTGGGGGTTAAAGGCTCGATGCTGGCGGAACTGCATCTGGAGCATGTTTACGTTGAATCGGATCGTATGGTGGGGAGTTCAGGTATAGGTGTCTCTATGGTGGCCTTGCATTGCTTGGATTATGGTCGCTATACCGTAGCTTGGGGCTGTGTTGGACTGGGACAAGCCTGTCTGGATGCTTCGCTGAGTTATGCAGGCAGCCGCCGTCAGTTTGGAGTCCTCCTGCAGGAAAATCAGTTAATTCAGAAAATGCTGACGGAGATCATAGTGGATGTGAAAGCGGCGCGGCTTTTATGTTATCAATCCGGATATCTGAAAGAAGTGATGGACCCGGATTCCATTATGGAAACCTGGACGGCGAAATACTATGCGGCAGATATGGTCAACAAGGTAGCGCACCGTGCGGTACAGATTCATGGAGCCAAGGGCTGTAGTGCGGAGTATCCGGTGGAGCGATTTTACCGGGATGCTCGTGTGAATGAGATTATCGAGGGCACCACACAAATGCATGAGATGGTTATTGCTTCATATGCTGCGAGTACCTATGAATCCGTACAAGAGGAGGCTGTTCTGTCATGAAAAAAATAAAATGTGTAATCTGGGACTTGGACCATACGATTTGGAACGGAATTTTGCTGGAGGATGAACAGGTCACGCTGAAAGAAAATATTGTGGAGGTTATCTGTACTCTGGATGAACGAGGAATTCTGCAATCGATTGCCAGCCGTAACGATCATGAACTGGCGATGGCCAAGTTGGAAGAATTCGGTCTGCGCGAATATTTTATCTATCCACAAATCAATTGGAATGCCAAATCCCGATCGGTGAAAACCATCGTGGAATCCATCAATATCGGAATGGACACGATTGCTTTTATCGATGATCAGCCTTTCGAACGTGAGGAAGTATTATTCACTCACCCCGACGTCCTCTGTATCGATGCGATGGCCTATCTTGAATTAACAGATATGGATGAGATGAAGCCACGTTTCATTACCGAGGATTCTGCCTTACGCAGAAAGATGTATATGAATGATATTGCCCGCAATGAGAAGGAGGAGGAGTTCGAAGGTACTCAGGATGAATTCCTGGCCTCCCTTGGCATGATCTTCACGATCTCTGAAGTGAAGGAAGGGGATCTACAGCGTGCAGAAGAACTGACGGTCAGAACACATCAACTGAACGCCACAGGTTATACCTACTCTTACGAGGAACTCGATCAATTCCGGTATTCTCCACGCCACAAACTGCTGATTGCAGGACTGGAAGACAAGTACGGTACGTATGGCAAAATCGGCCTGGCGTTGCTCGAATTAAATGACGAAGTGTGGACACTGAAACTGCTGCTGGTGTCCTGCCGCGTCATGTCCAGAGGAGCAGGTACATTGCTGCTGCATCATGTGATGCGTATGGCTAAGGAAGCGAATGTCCGTTTGCAGGCCGAGTTTGTATCAACAGATCGAAATCGTACGATGATGATCACTTACAAATTTGCCGGATTCCGTGAGATTGAGCAGAACGGAGATTTTTATTTGTTTGAGAGTGATCTAAGCATGATCCAGGATCAGCCTGCGTATGTGTCCATGGAAGTTATCGCGTAAACCCAATCTAAGAGGCGAGGTGTTTAATCAATGGAAAAAATAGCATTTCTGTTTCCAGGGCAAGGTTCTCAATATGTAGGGATGATGAAAAACTTCTATGATCAGTACGAGATTGCAAGACAAACGTATGAAGAAGCCAACCATATTCTGGGCTTTGATTTGGCCAAATTGAGTTTTGAAGGCAGCCTTTTTGATCTGAACAAACCTTCCAATATGCAGCCGGCATTGTTGACAGCGAGTGTGGTTGCCTATCGTGTCTACATGGAGGAGATCGGGATCAACCCGCAATTCTGCGCAGGCCACAGCCTGGGTGAGTATGCAGCTCTAGCGTGCTCCGGTGCTATGACATTTGGTGATGCTGTGCGGATCACCAAGCGACGCGGGGAATTGACGGAACTTATCGCAGATGAAGCAGATGGAGCCATGACCATCATTGATGGCGCCGATGAGGAGATGATCCGCAGAGCCTGCGAGCAAGTGTCAACCGATACGGCTTGGTCTGCGATTTCCTGTTACAATGCTTCGAGCCAGTATGCCATATCCGGTCATCAGGATTCGATTGAACAAGTGGAATCCATCCTGCTGGACCAGGATGCCCAGACAACCCCGTTGATGATGAGTGCGCCGTTCCATAGCCGCTTGATGGAGTCGGCTGGTGAACAGCTTGGGGCGGAACTTGCCAATTATCGTTTCCATCCATTCAAGTGGCCTGTCGTATCCAATGTTACCGCCACGCCATACACCGAAGCCGGGCGAATTACGGGACTTCTCCAAAGGCAGCTGTCCCAGCCGGTCAAGTGGGCACAGACGATGCAATATCTCAAGAAGCATGGCGTTACGCTGACGATTGAACTTGGACCCAAAAATGTCCTGAGCGGACTGGTAGAAATGGATAAGCTCGGTATGAAATCTTTTGCCTACGGACAGAAAGAGGATCGTAAAGCACTGAAAGAGTTACTGGATCAGGCTGTTGTATCCAGACCGAGACCAACGGTAGTAACGAAATGTATGGCTGCGGCTGTAGCTACACCTAATCGGAATTGGGATCAGGAGGAATATCAAAAAGGAGTCGTTGAGCCATATAAACAGATTCAACAGCTTCAAGAGGAGCTTGAGGCGGCGGATCAGGCCCCGACTACGGAGCAGATGAAACAGTCGCTGGAATGGCTCGGAACGATATTCGAAACCAAACAAGTAGAGCAGGAAGAACGGGATGACTGGTTCCACCAGATCCTGGACGAGACGGGGCAGTATTATTTGTGGAGTGACCTGAAAGTTACTACGGCATAAACAAGCACGTGTACAACAATCAACCGGCAGGACAGGTGTGATCAACACTTGTTGTGCCGGTTTACTATGTATTCGGGGTGAGATCATGGATATCCATCTACTTAATGTTATGATGTCGAGTGATAAATTTAAGGAAGAACGAGTGTATTGGCAGAAACAACTAGATGGCGATATTCATATTGGAACGTTGTTTGATGGAATTCTGCAACCTTCGATACAGACTGGAGAACCCAACGTACAGATCCTTTCCTTATCCTTTCCAGATGAATTGTCCGCAAGATTGATCCGCATGAGTGGGGGATCAAATTTGGCGTTGTATATATTGCTCTTATCGGGATTTCAACATCTGTTGTATCGTTATCATGGACATCAAGATATGTTGCTGGGTATGCCCCTGACTCCAGAACAAGTCGAAGATTTTCGAAGTTCCCACTTGCTCGCCATTCGTGGGAAAGTAGACGAGACAGCATCGTTCAGACAATTGGTATTACATACCAAATCTGAAGTCATGTCCGCCCGAACATACTGGCATTTTCCTTACGATAAGATGGCAGAGAAGCTGGGGCGGCTTCCCGAGGAGTGCGAGTTGAAGACGGTTCTGTATATGAAAGGAATCCATGAGGAACCTATTCTGGATGAAGGAGCCCATTGTTCACTGGCGTTTGACCGGGTAGATCAACGACTTCAGATGACTCTCCGTTATGGTGCCATATCCCTTGAACCCAGCCAACCTGAGCGTTTATGTTCCCACTACATACGATTGCTGGAACAGACAACAGTCTTACCAGACCAACCGCTATCCATGAGTCAGCTCCTTTCTCTGGAAGAGGAGAATGAAATCATGGAAAGATGGAACAGGAGTCCACATTTGTTCCTGCCGGAGGCACGTTCTGTCTGTGCTCTATTTCTTGAACAAGTAATCAGAACACCCAACCAGACTGCGGTTATAGAGGGAGATCGCCAGATTTCGTATCAGTCTCTGGAGGAGCAATCCAATCAACTTGCCCGTCTCCTGATTGCTTCTGGGGTGACTGCGGAGAGTCCAGTCCCCGTTATGATGGCAGGCTCCATGGAGTTAATCATTACGATCCTGGCGGTGTTCAAGGCAGGAGGAACCTATATTCCTCTTCATCCTGAATATCCCATGGAGCGTATACGCCATATTTTAATGGAATCGGATGCCCGCATTATTCTTACGGGACTGTTGGAAACGAATGTACATCGAGCTTTAGAGGAGATGACATTGGCTATGCCTTCAGGCTCAGGCATAGAAATGATTGAGCTGGATGCTGCCCCATGGAGAGTAGAAGATGGAAGTGGTTTAAGTTTCGTACCCGATATGAATGGTCTAGCCTACATTCTGTATACGTCCGGCTCAACGGGTGAGCCCAAAGGGGTCGGAGTAGAGCAACGAAATCTGAGTGCATACGTGAACGCTTTTCAAGCCGAGTTTCAACTAAATTCAACAGACAAGGTGCTTCAACAAGCAGCGAGTACCTTTGATACTTATATGGAAGAAGTGTTTCCTTCATTAACTGCCGGGGCAACACTGGTTGTGGTTCAACGAGAACAACTGCTGGATATCCACGGACTAGTGCAGTTACTGGACAGACACAAGGTCACCCTTGTCAGCACTACACCTCATATCCTGAGGGAACTTAACCGGATGCCCAATCTTGCGAGTGTTCGCACCATTATCAGCGGTGGAGATGTATTGAAGATGGCGGATATTGGACATCTGCTCACCTATACCAATGTATACAATACGTACGGCCCCACCGAGACGACGGTATGTGCACTCTATGAGAAGCTGTCATCAGAGACTGTTGATCCGATTCCAGTGGGGCGCCCTATTCAAGGTTATTTTGTACACATTGGAGATCGTCATGGACTAATGTTGCCCATAGGCGTACCCGGAGAAATATGTATTTCGGGCAACGGGGTATCTCGCGGGTATATAGGATTGCAGGAATTGACAGATCAGAAGTTTATCGAGTCACCGTTTGTTGAAGGAGAGCGGATGTTTCGCACAGGGGATATAGGAATGTGGACAGCGGAAGGCCGCATGTTGTTTCTGGGAAGGATGGACAAGCAGGTTAAGGTCAGGGGCCATCGGATTGAATTGGCAGAAGTAGAGCGACATCTGAACCGTTACGGTCCAATTGACGAATGTGTTGTGCTGACGACCGGAGTCGAAGGTGAGAAGGTGCTGACCGCTTATATTGTGGCCGATACGGAACTGTATGTCATGGATATTCGCCAATATCTGATGTCATTGTTGCCCGAATATATGCTGCCTTCAAGATATATTCAAATATCACATATGCCGCGAACGATCCATGGGAAGATAGATACACGAGAGTTATTGAACCAGAGGCAGTCATTACATTTTGGCATGAACTATGCACCGCCCACGAATGAGCTGGAGCACCAACTGGTGCAAGTTTGGCGTACATTGCTGGAGATGGAACGGATCGGTATTGACGACGACTTCTTTCAGCTTGGCGGGCACTCCCTGCTTGTGATCCGAATGGAGGTTGAACTGGAGAATCTCGGTATTCGGGTCCTGCCTTCCATTTTGTATGACAATCCCACCATAAGGATGCTTGCAGCAGTTCTGGAAGAGAATCCCGAGCTTGCCGATTCATATGAAAGTGAAAATAACGGACAGCCATCTGGCGTTGTAAAGGTTAACAAGACGTCATCATCATTGGGTGTGGAGTATTCACAGCTAGCCCATTCCGGTGGATATCAGCCTTTTAACGAAGTCTTTTTCAAATTATGCTTCTATAACTCTTTATTTCCCATTGTATTGCAACAGAACAAAAGCATACATCCGTTTTTCATCCATCATGTGGATGAGTATCTATGGTCTGAGAATAAGCAATTTCTTGTGAATGGTTTCTTCTCCTGTCGCAAGGATACAGACATTCTGGACGATCTGGGCATTGGTTATGAAATGGTAAAAGCTAGCGAGGACATTATACAGGATGTCAGTCGAGCGGTTCTGAATGCCAAACCGGTTATTGTCTGGGTTGACGTCTATTACACATCCATACGCAATGATACGTATCTCAAAAAGCATATTCCACATACCTGGCTTGTATACGGTGCTGATCCGATCAACCAGACGTTTACCGTGATGGAGCATAAGCATCATGATAACTTGTCGTATGAAGAACGAATTGTTAGTTACCAGGATCTGTCGGATAGCTATCATGGCTATATCGAGCATTTTAATATGGAAAACCACACCTTCTATACGTTCTACAATAAGCATTATCCGGTGATACATCAAAGAGATGCCAGTTCGAAACAGTTGGAGGCTTACTGGAAGATCTATGTGGATCATATTGAAGAGCAACAGGAGCGGGTAGAGAACAGTCTGGCAAGACTGGAGGAGAGTGTGCCACAGTTTGAGGCCGTTGTTCAGGATCAACATGTGGTGTCTTCCATAGCGGAGGATTGGGTCATTTCGCTTCATAAATTGATTAGTGCCAAAAAGGCCGAGGTGTATCGTTGTGCCAATCTAACTGGCGCGGATTCCAGATTGACACATATTCGTGAGCGCATTGTCATGGAGTGGAGTGACATTCGCGCAGTTCTGACCAAGTATGTGCTTACTTCTTCATATAAACCAACATCGTTTCATAAACTCCCTGAGATATACAGAAATATAAGTGTGCTTGAACGGAAGTATTACGATGAGTTGGTTAAATCTCACATGATGGGGAGGATCTGAATGAGTGAAATCATGACATTGGAGACTCAAATAATACAGGTCATCGACAAGGTTATGGAGTATGGAACGGATATTCAGATGGATCAAGCCTGGGGGGAACTTGGAACGAATTCACTCGATTACATTAAAATTGTGGTGGAGATGGAGAAAGTATTCAACATTGAGATAGACGATGATCAATTGGCATTTGTGCAAACCGACACCATAGCCGATTTGAAGGATTACCTGGTCAGCCTCATTGAAGGAGATTCGGAACATGAGCCGGACTAAACGAATAGGACAGATCTGGTTCCGGCTTTCGATTCAATTACCCGTGGCTGCACTTATCATTATTGGATTAACTGTGACAGCATTAGTGACGTTAGCCATGCAATTCCATACGACCTCCTATCTGCGCAGTGAGACGGCAACGGCAACTGCAGGGTCTGAATCACTGCAAGGGGAGGATGTCAAAGTACACATTATAGCTGAATTTACAGAAGAGCCTATTACGGGGTTTCAGAAGGGTGACTCCTTGATCTGGTACACAGAGGAACAAGGTAAACGTTACGCTGCCCAGATCCTTGAGGTTAACCAGGACCCCACATCATCTACGACTCGAATTACAGCTGAAGGTGTATGGAATGAAGAGCTGGCCGAGCGGATGAAGTTATCCCATACAACCGAGTTCCCGATTGTTACCGAGGTACAATCCCAGAGCCAGACCGTACTTGATAGCTGGATATCCTAGAGGAGGATGGCATGGAGAATATTTCACTGAGCAAACGAATCCGTACATTCGCCAAACCCTACCGAATCAGCTTGATTACCATGTTGTTCTGCGAGCTAATCATGGTGGTGGTGGATCTGATTGGACCGCTTATTTTTGCCATCTTGATCGACGAAGTATTCTATCACCGTAATCTTCATTTCTTCGGCTATGTTATTTTGACTTATATTGCTTTGTATGTAGGTGTAAGGGCTCTAAGTTGGATCATTAAATCCATCTGGATCTACCTGAATGTTAAATTTCTATTTGATATTCGAAAAAGTTTATTTGATCGTATTCTTCATTTTAAAGCATCTTATTTTCAAAAAGCCCAGACCGGTGATCTGGTCACACGTCTAACAAGAGACACGGATTCTGTCATGCAGTTAATAGAGTTAATCATTTTTCAGATGGCAGCTCCATTTACCAAATTGCTGGTTTCGTTTGTTTTTTTATTTTATCTCAATCCGTATATCGCTCTGGCCATGATGGTGCTGGTTCCGGTTTCGGTCTGGGTATCACAGTATTTTAATCGTAAGATGACCAAGCAGCAGACCATTTTGCGTGGGAAATACGGCCATTTTGTCAGCTGGATGCTGGAGATACTTCAAGGCATGAGAGATATTCGTTTGTTGGGGAGTGGCAGAAGGGTCACTACACTGTTCACGGGACAGAGCGCAGACGTTATTCGTCTCGACAATCAGACAGAAGTCATGAAATGGATGTCTACCCGCTCTAATGCATTTATTTTTTTGCTATCAGATCTGTGTATCTATGCCATTGCGGGTGTGCTTATTGTTCAGGGACAGCTTACGGCAGGAGCCTTTGTTGCCATTATGTCGTATCTGACCAAGAATAATCAATCCATGATGATGATCTACGAGGCGGTTGTGAATCTGCCCAAGCTGACGGTACAGTCCCGCAAAGTCTTTGATCTTCTGGATGAAGAGACGGAGAGGAGCGGTGGTCAATCGGAAGTTGAGATGGAAAATGGGGAGACGTCATTCGAGCAAGTGAGATTTCGGTATGATGAACAGGGTCCCTATGTGCTGGACGGTCTCACGTTGGAGATCGGTGCTCATGAATCTGTTGCGCTTGTAGGTAAGAGTGGCTCGGGCAAAACAACGATTGTGAACATGCTGCTCGGTTTCTACACCCCGGAGGTAGGGGAGATTCGAATTGGTGGCAGGCATATAGATGACTATTCTCTGTCTCGACTGCGCAAGAGAGTAGGAATTGTGCAGCAGGAGGCCATTCTGTTCCATGAAACCATCCGTTACAATCTGATGCTTGGCAGCGCTCACGCGGATGATGATCAATTGCTGGAGGCATGTGATCAGGCCTATATTGGAGACTTTATCCGTTCTCTTCCTCAGGGTCTGGACACCGTTATTGGTGCAGGGGAAATGGAGTTCTCCGGTGGACAAAAGCAGCGTCTGTCTATTGCCCGCATTTTTCTGAAGCAACCCAAATTAATTATATTCGACGAAGCCACTTCCGCTTTGGACTATGAAGCTGAACAAGCGGTCCAGCATTCCTGGCAGAAATTGAGCAAGGATCGTGCTTCGATTGTCATCGCCCATCGCTTATCCTCCATCCTGAATGCTGATCGGGTTGCTGTTGTACATCAGGGACGCATTGTGGCTACAGGCACGCATGGATATCTGCTGGAGAATAGCGAGCACTACCGTGAGTTATTTGCAGAAGATTTCATCCGGAAGGAGGGACTGATGTCGTGACGAAGACACCGTCAACTTCCCGGTATGCACTCTTTAAACAGATTAAGCCATTTATCAAAAATGCGAATCGTCAAATCTTCATTCTAGGTACACTGAAATTGGCCTTGACTGCTATTGCGCTCATGATCCCTTATCTGTACAAGCTGCTCATTGATCATGTCATGGTTGGACGGGAGCTTGGAATGTTACCCTATATCCTTGCCGGATACCTGGGCTTATTTGCGTTGGAGACAACCGCTCTGGGTTTACAAACGCTGTTCAGTAACCGGTTATTAGGTCGGACCAAGCTCGATTTGCAGCTGAACATGTGGAAAAGATTAGTGCGAATGAAGCCAACTTTATATGAGCGCTATAGTGCGGGAGATCTGAAGAATAGGCTGGATGGAGACGTCACACTGGTTAAAGACTTTATCTTTTTGCATTTGATTGATTATACGTTCAAATGGATCAGCGTAGGGGCGTATGTGGTTATTCTGTTATCGCTGAATTGGAAGATGGCTTTGCTGGGTTTTGTTATGCTTCCCATTTCCTTTGTCATCAGTTCCCGATTGGGCAAAAAAGCCAAAGTACTGGTCTCTGAATTCCGCCAGACTACCGGAGAATATGAGACATGGATATCGAACAGCTTCAGACACTGGAAGGAAATCAAGGCACTGAATATGCAACGCAAAGAATCCATCAAGTTTGTGGGGTATTGGAAACGTTTTGGCAAAATCAAATTCCGACATCTGGCATATACGTATGCCAATGAGCTGTACTACACCTTTCAGGATGACTTTATTAATAAGATGAATCTTTATTTTATCGGCGGGTTGCTGATTTTTCAGGGAGAATTAACAATCGGGGGGCTGCTTGTTTTTCTGACATACTATCAACAGATGATTAACAACATTAATGAAATTAATGCCTCCAATGTTCAACTTCATGATGTGACACCTTCCATTGAACGGATCGTTGAATTGCTGGAACTAACCGTTGTACCACAGAGAAAGCTCGGACTACAGCCAGAGTTCCAAGGGCATCTCGAATTCAAGGATGTCTCCTTTCGTTATCAGGAGAATCAAAGTGATGTCTTGCATGAGATTAATCTGAACATCCAGCCTGGTGATTATACAGCGATCGTAGGCAGAAGTGGTTCGGGTAAGAGCACGTTAATCAAACTTATTCTAGGGCAGAATGAAACACAGCAAGGGGCTATTCTCGTTGACGGACAGCCCATTGGTGACTTGGGATCAGACTACCTTTATCAACATATAGGGGTGGTTATGCAGGAGAATACCTTGTTCAGTATGTCCCTCATGGATAATCTCAGACTCGTACAGCCACAGGCTACAGAAGAAGAGATACGAGAGGTTTGCCGCATGGCTTTGCTGGATGATTTCATTGAAGAATTGCCTGACAAGTATAATACGGTTCTGGGTGAGTCAAGTATTAAGCTGTCCGGAGGCCAGAAGCAGCGTTTGGCGCTTGCGAGGGTGCTGTTAACAAGACCCCGAATGCTTATTCTGGATGAAGCAACCTCTGCACTGGATAATGACTCGGAACGGAAAATAAATGAGGTGATCCGTAGGATCGCACAGCATATGACGGTGCTTGTGATCGCCCACCGGTATTCAGCTATTCAGGATGCCGAGCAAGTCATTGTGCTCGATCAGGGAGAGATTGTTGCTAGGGGCACTCATCTGGAACTGGCCGGGCGGCATGAGGTGTATGACACGTTGTTCAAGGAGCAGCGGCAAGGTGTCGGGTCAACTGTCACCTGACGTAAATAGAATGATTCTAGGAGGTTAATGACATGACCATCTATTGTCCACTACCTTTGGAAGAGCACTATAACAACAATGGTTTTAGCTATCTGGATACAAACCAGATAGGGAACTTCACGACCTTTGGTTCCTCATACCCTGGAGACGAACTTCCTGATCAGGAGAATGTGCAATGGCGGGATGTTCCGTTTCATTTTCCTTTACGCAGACAGGCATTTAATAATATAGAACTGGATAGCCAGCGCATTCCGGTACCATTGGATCTATATTCGACATTATATATTCTGGGTGCGGCAGATAATGGTTCATACCATGAATTCATTGATTTTGAACGAGCCGGAGAGCGGATGGGAAGAGCGTCATTGGATCTGACAAACTGGACCGAGACGAGCCCACATTATAATGAAGAAATTATGTTTCAATGTAGCGGGATGTGTACACAAAAGGGTACCTTACTGACATCCAAACAGCCTATTATTTGGTTCCAGCAGATTATGCTGGAAGAACCCATTTCATTTGACAAGATCCTATTGCCAGACAATCCATGCATGCATATCTTTGCACTAACCTTAGGGAAGGAGTGGAATATATGAATATTCAGCCAAGAGAAGCACATACAGAAGGTGAAGATTGCTTTACCCTATGTGTAAGCAGCATTCTCAACTATAAAGAAATCACGAATTTCCTGGCGGTATGGAAGCAATGCGGGATGATGTACCATGAAGACCCGGAGAGAGGCACCCCGAAACTTGTCCCTACTTATATGACTGTTGAAAATGAGTTTCAACGCATTCATCATATTGATTTGAATATCGTCAGAACAAACGAACGGACCGAGGTTATCCAGGAAATCATGACGTTGCTTCAGCAAAACGAAGCAGTCATTGTATGGGTTGATGTATTTTACATGAAGTACAATTCACTTTATCAATTACTTCATTCGTCGCATTGTATTGTCTTGTCCGACTATGCAGATGGACAGTTTGAGTTTATTGATGATTTTTATCATTTGAAAGGTAATATGGATGAACAGACGTTATTTGAAGCGCTTGATCTAGGTCAGACGCCATTAATTCGTGAGGGTACGCGTTATCGTTATGCTACATTAGATGTTGGGAATGCCGTTGAGCAGGTGAAAGAGAGAGAGTTCTACGAAATGCTTCAACAAAATCATGAAATCATGGATGGAATATCCGGGCAGCTAACCAAACAGGTTGAGTGGTATGAATTGGTTAATCCGCATGTTGGTTTGCCTGCCATTGAAAGGTATATCGACGCTACACGTCAGCATATGCAAGATTCATCCGCATTGACGGAAGAATATCTGGACAATATGTATGGCGACTTGGCGGGCATAAGTAATAACAGATATTTGTATGGCCATTTCCTAAGAGAAGGAATACCGTACAATCCGGATATTTCTCAACTGGTGGAGACGTACGAATATGCTGCGCAACGATGGAATCTCGCGGCTAATATGACATTGAAAAGTCAATACCTGGATCTGGATCGTCGACATCATATGTTAGATCGAGTGCTGGGTAAAATCGGAGAAATTATAGCTCTGGAACAAGAGGCCCATGACTTGGTCAAACATCTTGTTGCCAGTTAAGGGTATCACTAATCTTACGAAAATCAAAAAGGCCCGTAAAGCGACGTTCGCTTTACGGGCCTTTTTAATGATTTGCTTCATATTAAGCAGCAGCTTTTTTCTGTGACTGCATTCTCAGATACACCTGAGAGAAAATAACGGATGCCAGTGCGACCACGGTCATACCCCAGAAAATATTGGTATATGCCGAGGAGAGAGGCATGTTCTGCATCGCCGTTAATGCTACGCCAGTAACAGCAACACTGAAAGCACCACTGAAGAACTGACTGAGTTGGAACAGCCCCATACCTGCGCCCACTTGATCCATGGTCAGATTGCCAGACAATTCATTGGACACGCTGGTGGTTAGGGAAGAGAAGCCAACGCTGAGCAGGACATACACAGCCATAATGGCGTAGATGTTATTGTCTGCAAATAAGGCGAATAACCCGGCAGCTGCCAGTAGCAACCATGGTGCAAACTTCAGCAGCAACGTATTGCCATGTCGGTCAATCATGCGGCCGATCCGGTTGGACAGCAGCATGGACACGACTGCACCCGGGAAGATGACAAGTCCCGATTGAGCAGGTGTCAGTCCATATAGATGTGCCAAAATTTGCGGTAACAGAAACAACGTTGAGAAGTTATTAATGTACGATACAATCCCCAGCGAGCTGAGCATCATATATTTTTTGTCTTTGAACAAAGCAGGTTGAACAAATGGATCTGCCGCGCGCCGAATTCGGAGCCAGAACAGAAGCAGTGCCGCAGCACCGATAACAAGCGTGTACCACTGACGGGAAGTCAGGAATAACAGCACACCCGTAGTACCAATGGCAAGAAGCACGGCACCCAGCAGGTCAAATGAACCTTTTTGCGGTGTTTCCCGCGGAAGCAGTTTGAAGAATACAGGAATCAAGAATAACGTTAATCCCGTAACGATAAACAGATCATGCCATCCCAGAAACTGAGTAATACTTCCGCCAATGACGGGACCAAGTCCAAGCCCCAGTGAACTGGCAGACATGATGACAGCCATCGATTTACCCCGGCGATCATGTGGAATGTACCGGGTAATCAGCACAATGGCAAGCCCCGGAACCGAAGCAGCACCTGCAGCCTGAATCAGACGTGCAATGAGCAAAATGATGAAATGATTACTGAAGAACCCGAGAACGGATGCCGCACCAAGTAACGTAAGCCCGGTCGTGAATAATGTACGAATAGGTATGAAATCCGATAGACGTGAGAACGTAATCGAGGAAATGGCAAATACAATGGAATACCCTGTAACAATCCATGAGGAAGCGACGGATGTAAGCATAAATTCGGCTGCAATTTTGGGCAGGGCCAGATTAAACATCATTGTATTCATCACAACGAGTACAACGGTGAAGCCAAGCAAGCCTACAATTAATCCTTCCTGTATTCCGGTCCGTTCCCCTGATGATGCGGTTGCGGTGTTGTTCATAAAAACCTCCTAAAGTGATGTGTATTTCGCAACATTTCAGAAACGGTGTGTAACATTTGCAAAATGTAGTATGATGTCAATCCCGTGCCTGACAGCAGGGGTTACATAACGAAATCATTAAAGTTCGATTGGTGTCGAACATTAGAAATATATCATGGATGTGTGTTAAAATACAATGGATAGTCTGAGAAAAGGGGACTACAGTATGAAAATTTTACATCATCCACAGGTGTCAGATATTGAACTTTCCTCCGTATTGTATGCGTTAAGCGACCCGACCCGTCTTGGGATTGTTGCGGAAGCAGCGAGAAGCGGGGAGCAGCCGTGCAGTCATTTTCATGCACCTGTTGTGAAGTCAACGATGTCGCATCACATTCGTACCTTGCGGGAAGCTGGAGTTATTCGGGTCAGAGTGCAGGGCACACAGCATTTTCTCACCCTGCGATCCGATGATCTGGAAACGCGCTTTCCAGGACTCCTGCAACCGTTATTGCAGGCCGCAGCTCAGTCGAGCACAGATCCTTCCTAAATGTTGTCCTTTCTTCAAGTCGAAGAGGGGACATTTTTATTTTCTGCTACTGCATGTTCAAAAAGTTAACGATTCAGCACCGAGAAGGTGAACGCAAGATTCGATGTCGAGTTCGCTTCTTGGGCTACTTCGTGATCAATTGGGGACTTTTTGAACAACCTTTAAAACTGATGCGACATTCTGTGTCGTACCTTGCCCTATATAATAACGGTGAACACACAAACCATATCGAAAAGAGGTTCACAACCATTGGCAAAAACGAAAAGAGGACGCGTTTTGTGGAGTCTTCCTTCCAGGGGCCGGGGAACATGCCCGGTGTGTAGCAGTACCCGAATTAAATTGTTGTATACGCAAACAAAAACAGACGGTACAAGTCTGAAAGTATGCAAGAAATGCTTCAAAGCTGTGCAATCCAGAGTGGATAAGGCACATGTGTAACATAACCGGCCTGTTCTTCGGAACAGGCCATGTCTTTTGATATAATCGAATATATTAGGAATGGATGAGATGGGGGCGGGAAGATGAGTAACATGCATCGGATTCACTGGTTTGACGAACAGATTCGGGGTGGACGTTTTCCGAATAGCAGCTGGCTTGCCCGTGAATTTGAAATCTCCCGTCGTCAGGCTCAGCGTGATATTGAATATATGGCAAGTTCCTTGCGAGCCCCTTTGGTGTATATGGCAAAATATCGGGGCTATTGTTATGAGGATCAGACTTTTCGATTGCCCCATTTGTATATGACCGAAGAAGAGCAGCGTGTGCTGAAATATCTGGCGCATCGCTATCGACATTACGATTATGATCAATCGGACGCGGTGAAACGTGTAGCACATTTGCTGGAGCGTTTTACGTTGGAGGAACAACAGATGGGAAGTAGCGAGCTTCCGGTATTTTCGGCGCAACCGAAGCAACTGCAATTCTTTGAATTATTGTCCCATGCCATAACCGACTTGCGCAGAGTACATATTCATTACAGGGATCACGATGGAGAACGGCAGTTTTCCTTGTGTCCATTAAAGATGATATCCCAGTTTAACGCCGATTACGTGGTGGGTTATGAAGCAGATCCTGTACAGCAAGTGGCGATTCGCTTGGAGGGCATTGTTCATGTATCGATCTTGGATGAGAGATTTGAGTACAGGTCAGATGCCCTCCTAGGTGGATGGGAAGAACCACTGCCTGTGCGTAAACCGTTTGTAGCTGAGATTCGCTTGAAGGAATTGCAGCAAATGGACCTATGGCAAGGGTATCGTATCCAGTCTAGGCAAGATCAGATTTATTCAATTGAATTTTATGACACGGATGCTTTCTTGCAGCATTTGTTTGTTAGCGAATGGGAGGAACTATTGTCTCCTGGGTGGCTTAGGCGCAAGCTTCAGCAAAGCGCAGAAGGATTAATGGACAGGCTCGCGATACAACGTAAGCAAAACGTGGAATAAAGCAGCATAGAGAGGAGAAGATCCGTCCTTGGCTGAGAATATTTTAAATAACCTCATCATGAAGCGGGAGTCCAAATCGTACGTGGATAGTCTGCATGCGATACTAACCCATACGGGCCAGTTTCAAGGTTCCAAGGTTGTACTTGCCGGATATACGGGCATGGCTTTCAAGCTGTCGGTGCATCGCAGACTACTTCCCATGTCGGTTACAGCATATGGACAATGGGGGGAAGCACATCGTCCTGGAGTCGATAACCTGGGGATATTCACGATCTGGGATGGGGGACGTACACGTCATTCCACGTTCAGTTATTATCAGCAGGATGCCGTGAATTGGGCGAGACGGAGTATTGATGAAGGCACTGGTGTGATTTACTGGATTCCTGAGTTCGGTGTTATCCATGGATATGATGACAGTGACCGCATCTTTTATGTGCAAGACGGATGGAGCAAGGAACCGCAGATTTTGTTGTATGACAATTTCGGCTTGAACTTTACCGGATTTTGGTATTGTCAGGTGTTTGGTGATCAGGTGCGCATCCCTGAACAGCAGATGCTGCTGGAATCCCTGCGACTGGCGATTGAGGATTGGGATATTCCCTATCGTCTGTTACCTGATCAGAATATTGCTTCAGGCAGAAAGGCATATGATGTGTGGGTGAAGGCCTTGCGGAGTGGGGATTTCGATGAATCCGGTGCAGGTTATATTTTGGAATCCTTCTGCCATTCGCGAACCGAAATACGAATGTATTTGCAGGGTGTTCGAGGGATATGGAACGAACTGGACCACGCTTGTGCAGGTTATGAACAGCTTGGGACGTTAATTGACCAAATGAAAGGATATATGGTTCAGCAGGAGAATAGACGTGTCTTGCGACCAGACACCACAGAAGATTTAGCACAAGTACTCGTGAAGGCGAAAGCACTGGAAGAGCAGGCTATTGATTATTTTCGAGTGATATCCAGGAAGTATCCTGACCGTAAAAGGTCCACTATACCACGGTGGGGAGCACATTCCGCACGATAGGATGAGAGAGGAAGGGAGTGAAGGATAATGGCGACAAAAGTAGTATTGCAGGACTGGATTCAATCCCCGCAATCTGTGAATTCTGCTGATGAATGTAGATCATGGAGCGGTGTGAGCGCGTATACAGATGCGTTGTTTCGCATTTTATTACATAAACAGTGGACGGTTTTCCCACACCACATGATTGCAGGCATGACAGCAAGTGCCTTCCGGTTAGTGGTGGATCGGCGTCTGACGTCAGAATCAATTTCGACATACAATTGGATGGCAGAGAACTTTGTCGCAGCTGACTTCATTGGTGTGACGGCGAGCCAGGCAGCGGGCTTTTCGTTCGAACCAACCTTTCCGCTCTATCAGAAGCAGGCTCTGCTGGACATCAAAGCTTCCATTGACCGGGGCGTAGGTGCGATTCTCTGGCACGATCAATTTGTCATTGTTACTGGATATGATGATGCGGAACGGGTGTTATTCATCTGTAAAAGTAAAGGTGATGAAATCATTCGTGTGCCCTATGATTCGTTTGGGAGGAGCAGTACAACCTACTGGTATTATCAGATTCTGGAAGCCTGTGCACCTATCGATTTATGGGAAGTCTGCAAGGAATCGTTAATCCAGGCCGTGTACAAATGGGAAACCCATGACTATATGCTGCCGCCCCAAGATTATGCCTGTGGGGCGGCTGCGTATGCCGCTATTGCTGCTGCTTTGCAGTCAGGAACATATGACGCAGAACAAGCGGCAACTGTACTTCGCTATTATGCCAAATCAAGATTGGATATTGCCTCTTATGTTGCAGGACTTAAGCATCTGTCCATTCAAATGGATGAGGTTATAAACGAGTATGAGCTACTGGCAAACCTGTATACAATGATCGTTGAGGAAATAGACAACTCCATCTCTTGGGATTCGAGAGAACCGGAATGTGTACAAAGCGTGATTGAGCTTATCCGGAAGGCAGGGGCTACGGAACAACGTGCCATTGATGCCATTAAACGTGTCTTTCCAGAGACGATAGGCAATCGTTTTAAGGATGTTGGATTAAGATGAATGGAGCATGATAGAGAAAATTGAAAAACTCAGCAGGAATAAAACCGGACAGGCCGCAGCCGATCCGGTTTATTTGTATTGAACATATATGTACATCAACTCATGTGATCCACGCTAATCATAACTTTTACAAGAAAAAATAACCAAAATTTTAATTTTGGGGTAATCCAAATCCCCTCTTGTTCCGAATATTATATTAGATGGTCTTTTTTGGATGATGATATTCAAGGACAACAGGGGGCGGGAGTATGGTACATAATCCGGAAACCATTCAGGAATGTATCGAACATGCACGGCAAAGGCTCTACCAGATTGCAGCTCAATACCCGGAACTATGGCATCCGGAGGTTATTCGCCAATCCATGGTGCTGGATGAGTTAATTAATGAATATAACAACGCAACTCGCGGGAGAAAGATCTCGAATCAACTGAAATCATGATCTTTCTGAACAAAGAATCCCATGAAGGGATTCCGTGTGTTTGCCTTACTCTTTTACCGCCCCGAGCACAATCCCCTTTACGAAGAAACGCTGCAAGAACGGATATACGAGCAGAATCGGCAGAGCGCCAATAAAGATCTGAGCCGCGTTCACCGTACGTTGAGACATGTTCTGGAGCTGCGTTGCATCCACGTTCATGTTGGAGAAATCTTGCTGTACAATTATGGTCTGCATTAACGTGGCGAGTGGATATTTGGAAGCATCATTCATATAGATCAGCCCGTCAAACCAGGAATTCCATTGACCTACCATGGTGAATAAGGAGATCGTGGCAATGGCGGGCATGGAAACAGGCAGATAGATTTTGAACAGAGTTGTGATATGGTTGGCTCCATCAATGAATGCGGCTTCTTCCAGCTCTTTTGGCACGTTGCGGAAAAAGTTCATCATGAGAATCAGGTTCCAGACAGCCACCGCGCCTGGCAAAATGAGAGCCCACATCGTATTCATCAATCCAAGCTTCTGGATCAAAATATAGGATGGAATTAATCCCCCGCTAAATAGCATCGTGAAGATGAAAAACCACGCATATAACGAACGTCCTTTAAAGTGCAGACTCTCCTTGGATAACGGATAAGCCGTCAGGAAAACAAGTGTCATACTGAGCAGTGTGCCAAGAACGGTACGTTGAACTGAAATCCAAAGCGCGCTGAGAAAGTTACTGTTACCAAATGTTTTGGTATAGGCGTCCACCGTAAAATCAATCGGCCATAGTGTTACCAGATTGGCGGATGCTGCTGCTTTACCACTGAAGGAAACCGCCAGAATATGGACCAGCGGCAGGATGCACAGGATCGAGATGGCCGCGATGAATAGCAGGTTAAAACCATTGAATATACGGTACCCGGTTGTTTTGTGATACACCTTGATTCCTCCTCAGAAAATACGGTAATTGGCGATTTTGTATGCCATCCGGTATGCAGAGATGACCAGGAACATCGCGACAAATGATTTGAATAGTCCAACGGCGGTCGCAAAGCTCATTTTGCCATTCAGAATCCCCATCCGGTAGACAAAGGTATCGATAATATCGCCCTTCTCATATACCAGCGGATTGTACAGGTTGAAGATCTGGTCAAAACCTGCATTCAGGATATTGCCCAGCGATAACGTACCTACCACGATAATCATCGGCACGAGTGCAGGCAGGGTAATATGCAGTGTCTGTCTAAGTCGTGTTGCCCCGTCCACCTCGGAAGCCTCATACAGTGCAGGGTTAATGCCCGCAAGTGCTGCCAGAAATACAATTGTCCCAAATCCAAACTCCTTCCACACATCACTGACAACCACCGTGACACGGAACCAGTCGCCATCTCCCAGGAAAAAAATTGGTTCAACACCGGCCGCCGCCAGCACCTGATTTACCAGTCCACCTTCCGGTGATAACATGTCGAGCAGAATTCCACCCAAGACAACCCAGGACAGAAAATGGGGCAGATACACCAAGGTCTGTGAGAAACGTTTGAACGTAGAGTTCCGAACCTCGTTTAGCAAAATGGCAAACACCACGGGGGCCACAAGTCCGGCCACGATTTTCATTGAAGCAATCAGTACCGTGTTCCAGATGACCTGAACGCTGTCGGGATATTCGAACATGAACCGGAAGTTGTCCCAGCCCACCCATTTGGAGCCAGTGAACCCCAGCCACGGTTTGAAGTCTTGAAAAGCAATAATAATGCCGCCCATAGGCACATAGGCGAACAGTAAAGTGAGCAGTACAGCAGGCAGCAGCATCAGATGCAGCGGCCACGTGCGTTTGAAATTCCAGCGGGTACGTTTGCGTGGATGGGGTTTCATTTTGCGCACCGGCGTATTGGTTGTTAACGGTTGTTCTATAGCCATCAGGGTCCCTCCTTTATCTCGTCCAGCCCTGAAAGTGAGGCGAGTAAGCCTCTGTACAGAGTGGAGCAACTGAATTATAGCAACGGAGAAAGGTCGACTATAGAACAACATTTCAATGCGGATGTTGAAATATTAACTTGTTGATGGAAACAGAGGTTTTCAAGTCACAGGAAAACGGGAGAACATAAAATCATATAGAAATGTAAGGGTTTTCAATATAAAATAGGACTTCGGTGTAGAAAGACTTCAAATTCAGGGACAGGGTGAAACGATGAAATTCACAGTATTTGCGAAGACGGTCATTCTCTTAATCTGCCTGCTCGTACCCATTCTGCTGCTCTATACGTATGCGAACCAGGCAAATGTGGACATGGTCGTTGAAGAGAAACAACAGTCGAGTCTAAACCAGTTCAATTATTTCAGTTCCCAGGTGGATAAAAATATCGAGCAGCTCTCGCTGTATGGCCTGACGTTGCTGAGAGATCCCAGTATCCTGCATTACCGTTACATGACGGACTCCACCAGCCAATATGAGAAAAACAGTATCTATCTGGATATTCTCGACAAATTATCATTGTACCAGTCCACCAGCCGCTGGAAGAACGATATTACCATTGTGCTGCCACAAGCGGAACTTGTGTTATCCACCATGTCCAGCCGGACGGTCTACGATGAGAAGATGTTGACGTTCCCGCAACCTGGCCAATGGCAGCTGGAGCAGGGGAGTTTCACCTACTTTTTCACGGATAACTACGAGTGGAATGAAAAACCGGTGAACACAGGCGTGCGAACCGTGATGGAAATTAATTTTGACCCGATGAACGTGGTTGCCATGTTGGATGATTTTAAAGAAACGCAGGGAGGAGATCCTTTCTTGCTAGTACCGGGCAATGATCCGTTGCTGAACCGTACGGCAGACCCCGAACTGGTCGAAGCGATTATGCGTGATATGCCTTTTAACGGGCCGGAGAGGGAAGGCAATCATCAATTGGAGGTGGGCGGTAAACAATATCTGGTCAGTTACGTGCACTCCAAACAACTGCAAGCGGTATACGTGAACCCGGTGGTATTGGATGATTTGTTAACCCCGATGGACAAGAGCCGAAATATGTTTATTACCTCCATTCTGTTACTGCTCGTGTTGAGTATCGGGGCTGCACTGCTTTTGTATCGAAAAGTTCAGGTGCCCATCCATCGTTTGATGAGAGGGCTGCAACAGATTCGCAAAGGGCAGCTGTCCACGCGGATTCCGGTCGATCACTCCCGTGATGAATTCGCGTATCTCACCCAGAGCTTCAACCATATGGCGGAGCAGATTCAGGAACTGATCGAGAAAGTATACGAGGAACGTATCCGTTCACGGGAAGCGACATTGAAACATCTGCAATCACAGATCAATCCGCATTTCCTGTACAACTGCCTGTTTTATATCAAAAATATGACCCAGCTTGGCAACCGTGAAGCGGTTATTGCCATGTCGCTAAGTCTGGGAGACTACTATCGCTACATTACGCGGGGCGAGAATGACATGACAACAGTGGAAGAAGAGATTCGGCTGCTGGACCATTATCTGTCCATTCAACAGATGCGGACCAATCGGCTGACCTACGAGATTGCCGTACCACAGCAACTGATGTTGCTTCACATTCCGCGACTGCTCATTCAACCGATCGTAGAGAATGCGGTGATCCATGGCATTGAGCCGATGGAGGGCAGTGGGCATGTCGTTGTAACGGGGATGGCGGTACCCGAACATATTGAGGGTCGGAAATATACAAGATATAGCCTGTTTGTAGACAATGACGGGGTCACACTGACAGCGGAAGAGATTGCCGAATTGGAACGGGAGATCAATGAACCAATGGGTGAAGAGATTGGAACAGGCACGTGGAATGTGCACCAGCGTCTCGTTACGCGATATGGGCTGTCGTCAGGGCTTCATTTTGGAGCGATTCCGTACGGTGGACTCAGTGTAGAAATTCGATGGTTTGAGGAGGAACAACCGCATGATGAATCTGATGGTCGTGGATGATGAACATTCGGCAGTAGAGTCGATCGCTGTCTCGATACCGTGGAGAGAACACGGGATTGGTCAGGTATTCAAAGCCTATTCAGTCAAAGAAGCTCTGGAACATATGGCATCACATCAGGTCCATATTATTATCACGGATATCCGTATGCCGGGTATGTCCGGTCTAGATCTGGTCAGTCACATCCGCCAAAAGTGGGAACAGACCAAATGTATTATTTTATCGGGGCATGCTTCCTTCGATTATGCGAAGCAGGCGCTCAAACATGGGACGGTTAGTTATTTGCTCAAACCAGTCCGGGATGAAGAACTGATCGAGTCCGTGCAGCAGGCCGCCGTGCAGATTCGCCTGGAGGGTGAGAAACAAATGCTGCATCAGCGGGCCATGTATTCGGTGAGGGAACATCTGCCCGAGAAGCGGGCGGAACTGATGAAGGATGTACTTTTAGGGCATAAATTTGCGGATGATGAACTCGAGGGCAAGCTGGAGCAATTGGAGATCGGGTTCCGTCCACAGGATAAAATGCAACTGTTGCTCATCCGGTATGATGACCATCAACCCACACATAAAGCGTTTCGACTGATGAAGTACGCCATCTCCAATGTGGTGGAAGAGATCTACGGCAGTACCTATCACCTCTGCCATACGGATGACGCCTACGATGATCTGGTCTTCATGGCTAGTCCCAAACAAACCCAAGCCGAACCGGAAATGTTAATGGGCCGACTTGGAGAGCGGTTGATCCACAGTGTGAGGCAGTATCTGAACGCGACTATTTCCCTGTCCGTTAGTCGTATGGGACGTTTTCCAGATCAGGTGCCGCAGCTATATCATCAAGCCGTCAGTGCGCTTCGCAAGCAGGCCGAGGCGGGCAAAGGATTACATCTGAATGCGGCGGCAGGAACCAATGGGGCCACGTTGAAGTCTCTTGCAGCGCTTTATGAACCGCCGGGTCTGACGACGTTACTGGAAGCCGGGCGCATGGAGGATGCACACCGTAAGATTGGTCAGATCTTTGCCGAGCTGTCGAACAGTGTGTTCCCGGAACATGTGTATGTGGCCTTTCATTATTTGGCGGCAGCATTCTCATATATGGCTCATCGGGAAGGAAGACAGTTAGCCGAAGTGCTTGGGGAGCAGTACCAGCAGCTGCTCAAGGATGGTTATGGCATCTCGCTGCGTAGTCTGGAAACGTGGACCAGAAGTGTGATGCAGCAGTGGGAAGAGAGCACAAGCGATGCGGGACAGGATGCCGGATCAACGCTGATTCGGCAGGTGCAGCAATGGATTGACCATCATCTGGGTGAGGATCTATCGTTGCAGGTCATTGCCGGAGAGGTGCATTTGCACCCCGTATATCTGTCGAAAATGTACAAACAATCCACAGGTGAAGGCATTAGTGATTATATTATCCGTTCCAGAATGGAACGTGCGGTTCATTTGCTCAAGCATACGGCGATGAAGATCTATGAAGTCGGTCAGGAAGTGGGGTACAACAACACGCCTTATTTCATTCAGGTGTTCCGCAAACATTATGGACTGACCCCGCAGGATTTTCGGAACGGTTAACAAATCAATATGAACATTGAAATTGTGATATATGTTTGCCTCCCCGGCTGCACTATCCTTTTCATGTAAGGTGCATTTGGCACATAAGGGTATCCAAGTTACCTGAGGAGGGGTTAGTTTATGTATAGAAAAATGATGACAACATTGCTCGCGATCACGATGGTTGCTGTAACGGCATGTAGTTCGGGGGCCAAGGAAGAACCGGCGAAGGAAGCCGCTGCACCACTTGCTCTGCAAGGTGGGAAGTATGAACCCGCGGTACAGATGAGTTATTTGCGGGCCTGGAATGATGATACGAAATTCAAGAATGGGGAAACGGCCCAGAACAATGTGCATACCAAATGGGCCAAGGAACGACTTGGCATCGATCTGACTACACCGTGGGCTGTATCGGTTACCAATGATGCATTTTACACGAAATTACGCTTGTCTCTGTCCGCTAACGAAGAACTGCCGGATATCGTCTCCATTCGGGGGGACTACAATTTGGTAAGGGAATTAATTGAGTCCGGAAAATTTGCGAATGCAGGTGAGTTGTTTGACAAGTACGCTTCGGACACATGGAAACAGGCATCAGAATCGGCGCCGGAGGAATGGTATCCGTACATGTATGAGGGCGAGCGTTATGGCATTCCAATCTTCGATTATGCCTACAACGGCGATTCGGTCATGTTTATTCGGGAAGACTGGCTGAAAAAGCTGGGACTGGAAGAACCAAAAACCATGGATGAGCTGGTTACGGTCATGGATGCTTTTACAAATCAAGACCCGGATGGGAACGGCAAGAAAGATACGTATGGTCTGACCGTGGGCATGAAAAATGCGCTCAATACCTGGATGACGGAATCCGGCTGGATCTTCGGAATGTACAACACGATGCCTGGACAGTGGAATGATGCCGGAGACGGAACACTGCAATATGGCTCCATCCAGCCAGGTGTGAAGGAAGGTCTTGCAACGATGAAAGATTGGCTGTCCAAAGGTTACTTGCCCAAAGAAGCAGGCGTCTATGACGAGATCAAGGCAGCAGAACTGTTCACCGCAGGTAAAGCTGGCATTATCGTGGGACCACACTGGATGCCAAACTGGCCGATTGATGATGTGAAGAAAAATGTGGACGGTGCCACGTACAAGGCCATTGCCTTACCTACAGGACCAACAGGTGAGAGCCACCAACATGGTTCTGGTGCAAGTAATGGGGTGGTGCTGATTAACAAAGACATGGCGAACCCGGAGATTTTCTTCACGTATCAAAATTATCTGTTCGACAACTTTGCTAATCCGGAAGTGGGCAGCGAGTTCGAACATGGCTTCGCGCAAGGATACGACTATGACATCGTGGACGGCAAAGTGGTTGGTGAAGCTGAAGTGAAGGACGGCGTATCCCCACTCAAATATACGATTACGTATGATGGTGCACGGATTCCGAATCTCATGATGGATACGCTGGCGGAACTTGCGAAGGGCAAGGAACCGGAGACTCCTTTTGAGAAAAATACGAAGATTGCCAACAAACCGGAAGTGTTTGTAGCCGCTGAAGTCGTCGTTGCGAATAAAGATAACGCGATCAAGAACAAGTTCACGGGAGCACCAACCGAGACGATGAAAATGAAGAAGGACGCGATCGACAAGCTGGAAAAGGATACGTTCAGCAAGATCATCTATGGTCAGGTAGGCATTGAGGAATTTGATGCGTTTGTGACGAAGTGGAAATCCATGGGCGGCGATGATATTACCGCCGAAGTGAACGAGTGGTATAAGACAGTTAATTAATTTACAAAGCAGGGGAGAACGGATGAATTCATCAGTCCACCCTGCTTTTTTTGTCTCGAATAACATTTATGGAAAAATAGATCCTTTGGAGTTATAACTATTAATCTATATCGTACAGATCGATTATGACTCGCAGCGGACAAAAGTTACTTGTTTTCCTAGAATCACATTCTCAACCTTCCATCCGGCATTTAACCAGGATAGTGCCTGTGTATGATTATTGGAATTATTCACCCACCATTGTTCGCGATTATACGCTGTAGGGGGTAACTTAAATCCGAGAATTTCCTCAAGCTCTACGTATGTAAGGGTGATTGAAACTTGATTCAAATAGTTTTCCAAGGGGAAGTATTTGCTGTAGCTCATTTAGTCAGACCTCCTGAAAAGGAATACAATGATTATACAACGTGGGGATGACGATAGCGAGGGCATGCCGAGAGCGTACATAGTTATGAAAGGAATCCGTATCCGTAGATCTCTTTGACTAGGGCATGTCTTAAATACCACTTATGGGCATCTTTCTCCACCTTTTCTCCCCCTGCTGCCTTATTGTTCCGGGTGTCTGGAGAGAGTAAAATAATAGGTAGTATACGAACATCAATACGTATGTATAACATAGATGTCCCGGATTGACCCGGGATTCATAGAGGTTCAAGTGTGTTTGATGAACATCATAAGATGCATGGGAAGGCAGGAGATCAGATGAGTACACTTTATGATCAGGCGATGGAAGAGATGATAACGACGATTCATGAATGGTTTGATGAACAGGAAAAGCGGGATGACTTGGAAAGTGTTGTGAAGCGAACTACACTGCAAATGGGTGTTTTTAATGATATTGTGCTGGATTACAGACCTGGACGGACCACGGTAGACAGCCTGGATCTGGGTTTGGATAATGATGTGAAATCAAAGCAGGAAGGAGCTTTTACCGAGGAACAGGTACGTAACGAGATCGGGCCTAAGCTTGTAGAGGTTGTTGAGGGCAGATTAGACAAGCTGGCAGATACTCCGTTGATTGACTACCGCTTCACCTTACGAGGGAAATTCCCAACAACTGAAGGCAAGCTGCAACTGACTTTATTGGAATGGATAAACGAAGAGAAAAGACAGCTGCTCCTTGAGCGTATTCATACCTATGTAGACAAGAAGCTGGAACACGGTACATATCCAACGAAGCCATTGGAATCCTTCTTTTTGACGAGTCATCTGCTCGATCCAAAGCTGTTCCCGGAGTTGAATGTAGCATGGACCATCAGGCTGTATGACCGGATTCAAGAGTTGAATCAGGGGCGTCCGGATGCACTGGCGGAACATCGTGGTGAGATTACTCGTACAGTGACGGCATGGGCGGAGAATCAGTTTTTGCCACAGTATTATGATGTACAATCTTCGCCTTATCGTACCAATGAATATTCGCTTAAGCCCGGAGCAACGCTTCAATCGAACATTGAAACACAGACAGGTCAACATTTGGATGAGCATGGGGAGCAGCAAACATCCGGGTCTCAACCAATCGATCTGCTGTTATACGTGGCGGTCATGATTCTACGTTTTGAGCCGAGTTATAGCAAACCCAAAGGTGTGACTTTTCTGGAACTCGCGAAGCAGCTGGGTAGCCGTCGTGCGGCACGGATGATGACAGAAGGTAGCGGAACGTATGCGAAGGACGATATTCATGTGAAAACGGAAGAAGTAGAATGCAAAGCAAATGATGTATTTGCACTGATGACCATTCACATTCGTAAGGAAGAGCCGGGTGCCTATCGGCAGGCACTTACCTTTATCACTCATTTATTGAAACAGGGCTTTCCGAAAGGTTATAAGATCAAGCTCAAATCTGCCGTAAAGCAGTATTTGCCGATCAAAGGACTTGCGAAGTCGGATACCCACCGATTCTTTGCCAATGCACTGGAGTACCCGGAGCTGCATCCACTTCTGGAAGAGTATGCGCGTGACGCTATCCAAGAGTTCGAGTTTTATGAGGATACCGAGGGAGAGAAAAGCTGTATGCCAGGCAGTTATGCAACCTTTGGACTGGGGCTTGTGGATGAGCGGTATTTCCCGCTGGTTGAATATTACATGGGCGAAGTGGATGATGAGCATCAGTTAATTCAGAATAAGTTCATTGCGGCATTTGTGGAAAAACACGGTGTAACGGCTCAAGCCATACCTGCGTTAGTCGCCAGCTTACGTCGTGCGACCCATAGTCTGAAGCTAAAGATTCAGCCCGAACTGGAGAATGGGGAGAAACTCGAACTGTTGGTTAGACAGATTCAAAAACTTGAGCATTATGAAGTGGAACGTGTACTCTATCCGATCTTTGGCAAGGTGGAGAAGCTAACAACGCTAGCTCGCAAAGCGGAAGGAAGACGGAAGGAATTATTGCTGAAACTGTTGCAGGCCGCAGGGAAATAAAAATGTGAACAAGCTAGATTGTACTGTGTCAGCCAGTAAAGCATTTTAGAGAAGTGAAAGTTTATAAGGAAGGGGGGGGAGAGTTATGGAAACATGGAGTCGAGACATGTGGCAGGCGTTGAATGCTCAGGACAAAGAGGCCTGGATGCGTAAGCTTGTTCGTCAGTTACCAGACGGTATGGTATATGAGGGTCTCGAGACATTTGAACGATTTGGTCAGCGGATGGAGACAGGTGTATTTACGGAGGATGGGCTGAGATTTGTGTTTGTGCCTGGAGATCAAGTAACACTCGGCTGGGATCGTTGGCAGCATGGTATGAACGAAGAGACATCAGCCGACCTGCATGAAACGGTCAGTGAGTATGGTGTGGAGGACGTGGATTCGTTTCTGGCGAGTCAAATGTCACCTGTAAGAACGGTCAACATTGCGCCGATGCTTGTTGAATGTGAACTGATCTCACTTGGCTGGATTGAAGTGTCCAATGAGGAAGCATTGGCACAGGAAAATCCTGATTTCCCGTCAGCACTGGAGCAGTTTAAGCAATCGGAAATACGTGAATATGAATTGCATCAACAATTCCGTCTGATTCGCCAAAGTGAGGATGAAGTCCGAGTTCTGTGGTTCAACGAAGGAATAGAGTTGGAAGACGTTGTGAGGGAGGAAGCTGCGGCGGGTTTTGGTTTGCTGACCGAAGACGAATGGGAGTACATCTATGGCGGCGGTTGTCGCACGTTATTTCCCTGGGGTGACAGCTTCGACTATACGATGAGATTAAAGCACTTTGGAAGTCTGGAAGGCGTGGATGAAATTGTGGATGGATTGGCAGAGACGGCCTCTTCACGGGTTGAAGAAAAGGATGATTGTCCTTATGATCTGGAACTGCCAAATTTCTTCGGAGTGCAATTTGCCGGTGATCCCTACAAGTATGAGCTTACACTGGATTCGGTTGGAGATGTGATGCCCAAAGGCGGAGACGGCGGTAGCCTGATATGTGGTGGAACAGGACCGCTGGTTGGTTTCTTGCCTGCTGCTGCGGTCTATTATCGAGACGTTAATGCAAGTGAACTTGACTGGGAGGATTTGATGGATGCGATGATGTATCGCAGGGTTATTCGTTTGGCTGAACTAAAGGTTTGATGGGTTAACCGAAACAGCTATTAAGCGGTAGCATCCCATACGTAGAAAGAGATTTAGTGAATTCTAAAGGGCAGTTGACAGATAAATGTAGATCTGTCGCTGTCCTTTGGAATGTTCCATTAGGGCCAGAAGATGGAAGAAAAAGTAATGAATATTTAGATCAAAAGTTCTATACTTAACGAGTCTCAACCAAATCCATTACACAGAGAAGGAGTTAAGTATGTCCAGAATATCCAAATGGCTCATCGTCAGTTTAGTTTCAATTTTTATACTCAGCATGTCGCAATTCACAGTCTCAGCGTCCACTTCAATAGTTCAAACCACACAGAACGCAGAGCGATCCATTTCATCCAAAGATCGTGTGCAACACAACATTCGTTTTGCAGTCAGAGGAACGGAGGTGGCCGTGACTACGCTTCGAACAAGTTTTGATACTGGTGAAATCAAAGAAAATGAGCACCATTTTACCGATCCAGCTATTCTTCCTCGGATACATACTGGTCTGACGACAACTTCCCATCATTATGATCCTATTGTTAGTGACACACCAGCAGGGTTAAAAGGATACATAACTTATTATGCCACGGATGATAAGCAGCATTATTACGTTTTGTACGAGTATGACTATAGCTCGAACACACTTCGCAAGGTCCATGAGGGCGAAAACCGTATCTACTTGGAACCTCAAATCGGAATATATTATACGATCTACGAGAAAAACGTTCCTAAATCCAACTACTATTCCATGGTCACAGGAAAAAAAGTATACACTCGCGGAAATATTTTGCTGGAAAGGGATTTTACAGATACTAAATATGTGGTATCACCGATTCCACAAACCCGTAATTTTGGGGTGTATTGTACAGATACTTTAGACTGTCACTATCTTGATTATGGCGGTATAAAGGGGAAGAAGGCCAAAGTAAGTGACTTGTGGATGAAGCCTGACCAGAAGACAGGCTTGTCTACTAAAGCTTTTCAGGTAAGTGCAGATGTTCATCTAAATGTTTCTCAAGGTAACACGAGGGATCGGAAATCAGACTGGACTGTGGTTGTAACCAAAAATGGCAAAAAAACCACACTGATTAAAGAGCGAGTGGGCTATGTGCATTCATTTATCTCACCCGAAAGAAAAACATTGGTTCTGGTAACAGAGAACGGTCTGGATAGTAAAATGGAGTCGTCCAAGGTACAAGTTTATGATCTGAAGACCCTTAAACGGATTCGTTCCTATGATTCTCCTTATCGCGCTCGTACCCAAAGTATTCAGTGGATTACTGAGGATGAGTATATTATTGAACAGTATTTTTCCAATCCGGGCTCTTACCCGCCATCCTTGTATATTATTTCAGAAAATAAACATCTCAAATTGACATATGAAAGGTACATTGACTGGAAAAATTACTGGAATTCCTTTCAGTTCTCTACTATCTTTTTCCCTATGGAGCCTGTAGCCATTAAGTCTGATCAGGGTGTATTGGAGTATAAAGGACAGCCCACCTTCTATATGGAAGGGCAGCATTATGTTCCTTTAGAAGTATTTACTAAAGCATTTCATATTCAATATAATCTCGGCAAGGATCGGATCACCTTCACTCGTGGACAGCGTTATTCCAGTGTAAATCAACCTTCAAAACAATTGTTGACGCTATACAATCAGACCTTTATTCCTTTAGGTCAGTGGAGTAAGGACTTGGGGCTCAAAGTATCGGAAACAAAAGGAAGTAGGTACAACAAACAATTAAGCATAAGCGATGAAGAAAAGGGTACTGATCTGGCCATGGAGCCCAAAAATCTCCCTTTTCAGGCAAGTGCACGATGGATGGATCGGGTAGGGGACAGTTACCAATTAGATCCGGTAAATACTAGGCCGATGGAATCAGCTGTGCCAGACCGAATTGATGGTGTAGTGCTGAATTTTGATCGAACATTGACCATTTCCTCCTCTAAAGATTCAATTACAGAGTTGCTGTTCACCAATCCAGACTACACTTCGGTGATCGGGAAAGTATCTTTAACGGACATACCTGAGAGGAAGTGGGGATTTAGCACAGCCAAAATTCCGAAAAACATGTTACAAGATGGTGTGCTTAACGTGATTGTTCCCGTGAAAGAAGGAAAATCAACGATGGTGTACTCCTTAAAGCTTCCAGAACCATTTGATAAAAATAAATTTTAAAGAAAATAAGCAGTTCCGGTACAGCATTATTTTTGCTGTGCCTTTTTCATTTTTTTGGGTAAATATAATCAGGCCTAATGGCTTAAGATCAGGAGTGGGGGCGCATTGAGCCCAGCCAAGGTTCCTTTTACAATAAAAGAATAGAATCTTTCGCCGACCTCTTTAAATTGACAGCATGGAAAAGGGGAATGACTTTGCCTTCATATACATCGTTTCAGTGTTGCGGCCGGGAGGCCTTGTTGCTGTTCCAACTGATGAATATTCCGGAAGCGGATCAGCTTCTCATGGATCTGAAAGACCCTTCATTACAGGGTGAACAGGCCAAGCATAGCTATGAACAAATTCTCATAGGTCTTGTTGAAGAAGGTATTATTGAATTGGACAATCAACAGATCACCATAGACCCGCAAATATACAACCTGCTTACAGGCTGTAAGCTCAGTAGTGCAATAACCAGACTAGATTTGCGTGCAACAGATGGGAAATCATCGGTGACCTATGGATTTTTGTCAGGCATGCAGATGGTTGAGTGGGTCTGGGAACCTGCACAAGATCAGGCGCTACTCACTTCTTTTGACGAATTCGAAAAAATGTTTCAGGTCATTGGGAATCGGATTGAACTACCTGATCCATTAGCTTCCAATGTGAACCCTCAATCACAGGATACAATTCGTACACCCATGCAGGTAGAAACGTTGCAGCGTCTGTCTGCGTTGGCGGTCGATTCAGCACTGGAGATGATCGAATCTATTTTGCAAGAGGACCGGCATCTGGATCAGACTTTGATGCAGACATTGGCTAAAGGCTTTGCCACGCTGGAGAAGTGGGGGCAGTATGAAGTGTACACCCGAGGACAGGAAGGACAGCCGCAAACCATTTATTTTATAGGTAGTATCCACGGTAATTGGTTGTTCCTTGAGGGGGAAGAGAATGGTCTATTTACAGCTTTCAAGATAACGGAAGAAGAACTGGTGCAAAGCCTGTTTCTGCTAACGACGCGTTCATTATCCGTACTGTCCGGAGTTTAAGTCCGATATGAGTCATACATATATGTAAACTAAGGGGGAATCCAGTTGACCAAAATTGTCATGAAGTCAGACTATCTGAATTCACTCGCACAGCAGATTGAACAGGTGACGGCACAACTGCAACAGGTGGACAGTGTTCTCCAACATGCCATTCAGGGAGCTGCCTGGCAGTCGGGGAATCGACAGACTATTATTGGTCTGTACCAGACACATCAGCATCGGTTTCAGACGGCTGGACAGAGCATGCAGCAACTGGCTACATATGTAAAGACAACACGTGAGAAGATGGAACAGGAGGATCAGTCAGGGGGGACATTTGGGCTTACGGGTATCAATCCACTCGCTCCGTTTGATGGCCCTGGGAGCACGGTAGGAACATTGACAGGAGCAGCGGCAGTTGCCAGATTGGGTTATCGCGTGAAGAACGGTTATATGATCAAGCCTCAATTGGATCGGAATTCTCCTCGCGTTCTGGTCCGTGAGAGCTATGATTCAGTTAAAGACAATAAGGCTACGAACGGCAGACCAAGGGATTACAAAATCCATTATGTGCGTGATATCGAAGCCAAAATTGCCAATGGAACGGCTACTCCTCAGATTAAAGAAGTAGCTTCTATGATCAAGCCTGGTTATGCCGTAAAATCGGCCTTGACAGACAAGCTTGGCTGGGCAAGTGTGGGAATAGACGTGTTTACAGATACCCAAGAGAACATCAATCAGAACGCGGGCAGTGACAAAATTGCTGGTGATATCATTGGGAATGTTGTCGTAGGCGGTGCAACAACGGTAGGTGCAACGCTGTTGACTGCGGCCATCTTGCCTGCGGCGGCACCTGTGCTTGCAGTAGGTGCAGTGGGGTTGGGCGTTTCCGTAGGTCTGACTTACCTAGCTGAAGGGGTTACGATGAATATGGATTTGGACGGTGATGGGAAGGATGATTCGGTGAAGGATGTTGTTAAGCATGGTGCGAAGAAAGCCTGGTCCACAGTGGCGGGGTGGTTTAAATAAATGGCGAACAAAAAACGTTCAAAACCCTCGGCCCGTGACGTCGTTGTTTCTACAATGTATGAAGGCACTCCTTACCCAAGGGAAACATTTGAGAACTATCTGGTCATCTATGCGGCAGATGGTATTCGACTGAGTGTAGGTACGCTTGTTCTGTTTTTTCTTAACGTATTTCTGCTCATTCCCGTGTTCAGTGTCCCGTTCCAATCTATGTATGCGTATATTCTCGTGCCACCGCTAGTCTTTATGAATATATGGGCGATTGCCCTTATTGCTGCCCCACGCAGACTCCAACTGAATTATGTATTGTTCCGAGGGGTATTTGGCATCGTTTGTTCTGTGGGATTTATGGTGATTATACAGAAATTTGCCTATGGGACACTTGATCTGACGACACCTTGGTACGCCATTGGATCATTTGCAGTATATGGTTTTGCCTTGTTTCAATACGTGAAGTTTCGTTTGCGTAAGCTACGGCAGCCCCCTCAGCGGAAAAAAGGGGATAAAAGCCCGGGTATGCCTGTTGCCACATTAACGATGATTACGGGCGGAGCATATCTTCTGGCCAATATTTCACTGGCCTTTGTTACGCAGCAGACTGTGGCTGTTGTGCTGATGTGTGTATACATTATGCTGGCCTTTGTCGTGTTTCACTTCATTATGGACTTGCATCGGTATTACTGGCTTCGCCAGGTTATGAACAAATCAGAGGGGTAATTGCAGGATAGAGACATAATTAAGGAGGGCGATCATTTTGGAAAAAAATATAGCTTCGTTTCTGCCGAATGGGTCTGTTATTCGTTTAAAAGAAGGCACCAAGAAGCTTGTCATCTATGGACGCAAGCAGATGTTAATGACAGAACCACCCCGTCAATTTGATTATATTGGCTGTCTATACCCTGAGGGTTACATTAATCCGGATTATACGTATGTATTCAATCATGAAGATATCGAAGAGATCATTTTCAGAGGGTATGTGGATCAGGAGGAAGAGACATTTGCGGCGGAACTGGAGCGTAAGTAGCCCGAGTTGTAAAGGTCGGTTCTACATATGAGGAAATGAAAAAAAACGGATCAGTCCTAACGTGACTGATCCGTTTCGCGGAAACGCGTCGCTGTCTGTTGAAGACTGGTGCTTGTTTCCTGTAAACCGCGCAAATAATGACCGATGTTTGTCATGCTGTCATTCATACGCCCGAGAAACTCTCGCTGGCGTTCCCCTTCCCACTGTCCCTCAGACTGATCAATCATCGTTTTGAGTTGGGTAAGAATATCATGTCCGTTCTGGGATGCCTTATTGAACTCACCCGCAAGTTGTTGCAGTTCTTCTGGGGACAGATCAATACGCTGGTTCATGAGGTCCACTCCGTTTCTCTTCTTGCATAAGATAATGTATATTCCATTATAACCCCATCTTTTTCAAAATGAAGCTGGACAAAAGCCTTGTTTTCAGATCAGTGTAGCGTGTCTTACATAGGACAAAACACACATCAAATCAGCCCCAGCTCATAGAGCGGGACCGAAATGATGTGCGTTTATTTTTGTTTATTTTACTTTTTGTACGGATACCGCCATTTGCTCCAGTTGAGTATGAGTCAATTGGTTATTTGGTGAGCTGAGTGTTACATAACGATCATCCAGCTTGAATGTGAGCATATCCGTTTGGTCCGGTGTGTACCATTTGGCTGATACGCCATTAGGCAGTTTTACCGTTTTGCCATCATAGCTGAACGAGTAATCTTTAGGGGATACCGCTACATTCATACGATTAAAAACAAAGTTTACACCATCACCGCCCGCACCTACGCTTTTGAACGTATCTCCAGCAACCATATGTTGTGGGGCATAGGCTGTGGTGAACCCGTCAAACTTCGCAAATGCTTTGCGAATGTTATCCAATTGTTGTTTGCTATAGTTCACATCTGCGAATGCAGTGATCCCTTGATCATTGTTGCTGTTGGCTTTTTGAACAGAGACAGCGACTTGTTGCAACTGAGCTTGGCTCAGCTTATGATCCGGGGAGCTAAGGGTAACGTAGCGATCATCCAGTTGGAATGTGAGCATGCTCGTTTGATCGGGTGTATACCATTTGGCGATAACGCCATTGGACAGTTTCACGTCTTTGCTTGTATAGCCGTCCGAATAATCTCTTGGAGATACATCCACTTTCATATGGCTAAAAATAAAGCTTATACCGTCGCCACCCGCACCTACACTTTTGAACGTGTCACCTGCGATCATCTGCTGAGGGGCATAAGCGGTCTCGAACCCATCGAATTGTGCAAAAGCTTTTTGAATGGCCTCTTTTTGTGCTGCACTATACGTTACATTCCTCAATGCTGATGGATTGCTGGTAGCTTGGCCGATCATGACCTGTCCTTTTTTGCCGTCATAGGATACAGGCACATGTAGTGCATCGGCAAGCGCACGTACGGGCAGATAAGTAGAGTTGTTATAGGTAATTGGCGCAAGTTTGTTGCCATTGCCATCCGTTGGTGAGTAAGCCGCGCCATCAACATTAAAGCTGATTCCATGGTTAAGGTATGCAGAGATTTTCTCCAGTTGCGTTCCCGCAAATACGCCTGTTGCTCCTGTTAAAGTCATGCCCAGTACCATCATCGTTGCTACGGATTTCTTCATGTTTTTTTTCATCATATATCTCTCCTTCAAGTTGGGGTTTAGTTTTGTTTAATGGGCTCGCCGTCCCTTATGGCTTTATATTAAACCCCGAACATATCCAGAATAATTCTGAATTATCTCCAACTTGTAAACATGTGTATATAGACAGGAGACTAGCATCTGTCTGTTGAATAGATCGCTTAGGATCAGGAAACGAGGTGAAGGCATGACAATTTTTCATTACGTGGCAGTTCATTATGATATTGGGAATATTGTAGGATTTAATGCCATAGAACACGGTAATAGTTCTAAAGCGATGTTGATCGAGTCTACACAAGGTAAATTCGTTTTACGTAAATTGAGGAACGAACAACAGGCGTGGATTGAGTATGAAATGGTTCAGGCATTGGCATCAGTAAATATTTCGCCATCCATGGTACAGACAAAATACAGGATTCCGTATATTACATATAATGATGAGATTTATAATTTGCAGATCTACATAGAGAATTTGCTTCCACGTTCCCAAAGTAACATTGACTTTGTTCGGTTAGGTCAGGTGGTCGGTCTTTTTCATCGTATGACGAATCATCTTAAGGTTACTGGTATGGAAGATCGGTTCGAGTTATCTCAATTATGGCTTGAGGTTTCCAATGTAGTGTTAGCCTCGTCATCTGAACAAATTCGTACGTTAGCCCAGCTTACAGAGGAGTGTCTGGAATTTCGCAAGACGAACCATTCAGTCATTCATGGGGATCTGGGCATGTGGAATTTGTTGTTTACAAAAGAGTCCATCTACATCATTGATTTCGGTGAAGTAAGAATGGACGATCATCATTTCGATCTGGCAGCTGTACTGACTTCTACAATTCCCTCGTCAACACATAGGCAGGAACTTGGAAAGATTATGGCTGACTTTGAAGATGGTTATGTGCAGGAGAATGCTGATTTTAACAGGAGGCAGCTTTACGAACAGTTACAAGTATGGATGTTACGTGGATTTTTGGCAGTAATCAGGGAGAGGGGAGATGGCCCCTCAACCATTGGATATGTAGAGCGAAAACTGAAGCTGCTTGGTGTGTTTGAACGTATTCTTTGCCGAATCGAAACATTTTAGTTAAAAAGATAGAGGATGAGTCCGCCAAAACCAAGGACAATCGCACCAACGTATACATAGGAAAGTTTGCTTAGGTTTTGCTTTGTGCGGCGGTCATATTCGGGGTTGCTGGTCTGATTGGCTTTGGAATTTCCGATGATCATGGTAGCAATACCTCCAAACAAGGCGATACCCACAATTAAAACATAAGGCAACCAGGTCATGAATGGACCTCCTTCGCGGATAATATGTTATGTCCTTATTGTACTTCAGGATAACCTTTGATGTAAGCTTTAGTTGAGAAATAAAGGAAAATGAAGTATCTATAATACAGTATGTATGTGGTCTTGGATCGGAAAGATCACTACAATTTTATATTTTTTTAATTCAAAAAAACCTTGATACAACAGGCGTTCGCAGCTTTCTTCACTGAAGGCTGTGAATTTTTTTGGCCCACAGAGTGATCCAGAAGAGAGAACCCTGCGTTACACCCTATGAAGACGACGACGAGGAAAGAAATTATACACAAAACATAATCGAGGAGTGAACACGTAATGAAAATGAAGATGAAGAAGTTTATCGCACCTGTACTTAGCTTGACACTGTTGATGCCGGGGATCGCTGGAGCAGCTGCCGCACCACAGACACCAATGACCATGATGAAAGCATCCGTGAACACACCTGCGGCTGACCTGAGAGCAAACCTGGACCACCTGTTGTCCGAGCACTTTGCACTCGCAGTAACCGCAATGGCCAAAGCATATGACGGAGCAAAAGATGCAGATGCAGCCTACAAAGCACTCGACCAGAATGCACTGGATATGCAACCAGCAATCGCTTCCCTATACGGTGACGCAGGTGCCAAAGAATTCGAACGCATCTTCCGCGCTCATAACAAATACACAGATGATCTGGTGAAAGCAACCAAAATGGGCAACCAGGCTGGAATCAAACAAGCACAGGCAAACATCAACGGTTTCGTGGATGAGTTCTCCACATTCCTGAGCACAGCTACCGAAGGCAAGTTGCCAAAAGCAGCAGCCAAACAGGCGCTGAAAGTACATGAAGATCTCGTGCAAAAAGTATTTGATGAGTATGTAGCTGGAGATTACGCTGATGCATACAAGGCTTACCGTGAAGGTTTCAAAGAAATGTTCGACGTAAGTAAAGCACTCTCCACAGCAATTACGACACAAATGCCTGAGAAATTCGAAAATACCAAAGCGGATACAAAAGCAGCTGATCTGAGATCTGCACTCAACCACTTGGCTTCCGAGCACTTTGCACTTTCGGCTCTGCAAATGCAAGAGGAATTTGATGGACGTACAGCCGCTTCCAACGCACTGATTACAGCTGAAGCTGGAAACACAGCTGACTTCAAAGCAGCGATTGCTTCCGTTTACGGTAACGACGGTGCCAATGCTTTCGAGAAAATTTGGGTAACGAACCACGTCAATGCACAAAGCGATTATGTAAAAGCTGTTAAAAACAATGATGCTGCGGCCCGTGCGGCAGTAGAGAAACGTATTGATGGATTTACAACAGAATTCGCTACATTCCTGGATTCAGCAACAGCTGGCAATCTGCCAAAAGCAGCAGGACAACAAGCGCTGACAACGCATGAAAATCAAGTACAAAACGTATTGAATCAATATGCAACAGATAACTATGATGCTTCTTACACAACAAATCGTGAAGGCTTCAAAGTGATGTTTGGTGTAGGTCAAGCCCTGGGTAACGCCATCGTGACTCAATTCAACGACAAATTCCAAGAGCCAGCAACACCAGCACCAGCGCCAGATATGACAACGGTGTGGATGCAACTGAACAGCAAAATGCTGAAAATTAACGATAAAACAACCAACATGGATACCACACCAGTGCTTTGGAAAAACACAACATACATTCCATTGCGTTTCCTGAGTGAAGGTATCGGTGCAACGGTGAAATGGGACAAAAAAGCACAACAAGTAACGGTAATGGCTGGCGATGATACCCTTGAATTCTGGGTGAACAACAACGTTATGGAAGTGAACGGTGTGAAGAAAAACGTGGGTGCAACGGTATTTGTAAATAAAGATGGACGTACGCAAGTGCCTCTGCGCTTCATTGCTGAACTTCTGAACTGGGACGTGAAATGGGCACAAAAAGATGGCTCCATTACGCTGACGAAATCGATGTAATATAAAGTTTTCATATGAATCAAACAAAAGAGCTGCCCCAACGGCAGCTTTTTTGTATTCACCCAAAAGTTCAAATATTTGGTATAATCATCGAATAATGACCTACATAACAGCTTGAATAGCCGATGGAGTCTAGAATGATGTATGATAATTTGGTATAAGCAAAATGAAGAGGGGGACAGAGGAATGAGTACATCATCAAAATCGGAGCGTCCAGCGAGAAATGTGGATACCCGGTTATTTGTTGCTTGGGCCGTTTCCGTTATTGCAACAGGGGGGAGTCTCTATTTCAGTGAGATCAAGGGATATCTTCCATGTGATCTATGCTGGTACCAGCGTATATTCATGTATCCACTAACCATCTTGCTGGGCATTGCCTACTTCAAGGATGACGTGGGCATCACCAAATACGTACTCCCACTTAGTTTCGTCGGTGGCGGCATTTCGTTGTATCATGTAACGATCCAACGTATTTTTTCGGCTACAGGTAATGCCGTCGCGTGCGGTAAGGTTCCATGTTATACCGACTATTTGAACTGGTTTGGTTTCATCACGATTCCATTACTGGCACTGATCGCCTTTATTATCATCATCGTGATGCTGTGGGGTATCTGCAAAACACCAAAATCTTCTTAATAAGAAAGGATAGATGGTGATGAGCGGACAAGCTCGTTGGTTCATGCCCTTCCTGGCGCTATTCCTTTTGATCGCTGGCTGCTCCTATGAGGAACAGTCTGCTTCCGGGGAGATGCCGGAAATGATCAAAGTGAAACTTGACGTTCCAGAGAAGGCTACTCTTCATAAACCAACACGGTTACAGGTGAAGCTTACACAGGGAGATGCACCGTTAAGTCATGCTGACCATGTGCAATTCCAGATCTGGAATGAGCTTGATGATCCGCCTTCTGTATCTCCGGAACAAGGTATGATGACAGCGGACGAACTGGAGAATCAGGGGGCTATAACTGCCAAGGAGGCAGAGGAAGGGCTGTATGAAATCCAGCATACTTTTGAAGAACCAGGTACGTATGTGGTACAGGTCCATGTTACGCACGGAGCTATGCATAGTATGCCGAGAGCGAGAATTGTAGCGGAATGAAGCAGCAGGCGGGTGCCAAGGCTTCGGTTCAGGTTTAGCAATAGGTTTATAATTATAATGTTAAAGGTATGAAGAATGTTGTAGGAAAAGAGGCTGTTATGGCAACTATTCATGATGTTGCACTCAGGGCAGGAGTTTCTGTAACTACCGTCTCGCGTGTATTAAACAACCGGGGATATATCAGTCAGAAGACTCGGGACAAAGTGTATCAAACCATGGACGAACTAAACTATCGACCCAACGAAATTGCCCGTTCTCTTCTGCGTAAACAATCCAATGTTATAGGCTTGATTATTCCCGATGTATCCCATCCGTTTTTTGGAGAACTGGCTAGCTATGTTGAGTATCATGCTTACCGGAATGGATTTAAAATTATGTTATGCAATTCTCACATGGACCCTTCCAAAGAGCGTGAATATGTGGAAATGCTTAAGGGGAATCGCGTGGATGGCATTATTATGGGAAGTCATACACTGGAAGTTGATGAGTATATGAATCTGCATTCCCCAATCGTGACCTTTGATCGTAAGATCGGTGAAGACATCCCGTTTATCTCATCTGATAACTATCAGGGAGGGGTTATGGCTGCTGAATTACTGCTCTCGAAGAACAGACGACATTTTGCACATATCTGCGGTAATTTGGAATTGCAAATGCTGTCCAATCGCCGGACGACAGGTTTCGTTGATACCTTGCAGGCTCATGGAGTCAAACCGGTCATGATTCATGAAACCGATCTCAATGTGTTTGACCAGCATCAGTATACGGAATTGGTGGATAAACTGCTTGCACAACACCCGGAGGTGGATGGGCTCTTTGTAACGAGTGATCTGATGGCGGTGCATGCGCTGAAGCAGATCGTGTTAGGTGGGCGCAAGGTACCTGACGATATCGCTATTGTAGGTTATGATGACAGTCGTGCAGCAGCGTATACGGTGCCTGGCATTACAACGATCAGGCAGCCTGTGGAGGCCATGGCTAAGCTGGCGATTGATCTGATTAGGCGCCAACTTGCGGAAGAGAAGATCGGAATGGAGCATATTTTGCCAGTTACCATCGTGGAGAGAGAGACGACCTGATACAGGTCGTTTTTTCATATTCGTCCTTTTGCTACGATAAAATCAAGGAGAAATATTTTTTTAAAATAGTATGTCAAACGATTGACATGTCAAACCTTTGACACTATAATTCGATTTGTAAGCGTTTCCTTTTAAACTATTGATCGGGGGCCATAACAAGATGAAAAGAGAACAGAGATGGATGAAATTATCGGTATTGTCTTTGATTTTGATGCTTGTATTGTCGGCATGTGGAGGTAAAGCAGCGACGGAGTCCAACTCCGCCTCAGAGGGTAACAGCAGTGAGAGTGTCAAAATTACCATGCTTAATTCCAAATCGGAAATTAACAGTCAGCTGGAACAAGCGGCTAAAGACTTCCATGCCGAAAATCCAAATATCACACTCGAAATTGTACCTGTAGGCAGTGGACAGTCTCCGTTTGAAAAAGCGTCTGCTTTGTATGCCTCCGGCAGCCCTACAACGATGATGATGCTGGATACAGGGGATGTCGAGAAATTCAAGGATCGTGTTCTGGATCTCACATCCGAGTCTTGGATGAAGGATGCTGTGGAGAACAGCACAGCGGCTACAACGTTTGATGGCAAAAACTATGCCTTCCCGTTCTCTATTGAAGGATATGGATTCATCTATAACCAGAATGTTTTGGATCAGGCAGTAGGTGGGACATTTGATCCAAAGTCTGTACAGACCACTGCACAGCTCGATGAGCTGTTCCAAAAGATCGCCGCTACTGGAAAATCACCTTTGATTGTATCTCCGATGGATTGGTCGCTTGGTGCGCACTATCTGGGGCTTGCATATGGTGGGCAGTCGCCGGACCGTGCGAAGGTGGATCAATTTATTACTGATCTGAAGGCAGGTCAAGTGGACCTTGCATCCAATGCCGTGTTTAATGGCTTGTTAGATACATTTGATCTGATGAAAACCTACAATATTGACAAGGCTTCTCCATTGTCCGGAACTTATGAGCGTGGACCTGAGGTGCTTGGCAAGGGTGAGGTTGGCATCTGGTTCCAGGGCAACTGGGCATGGCCGCAAATTTCCAGCTTTGATACAGCAGATGGAAAATACGGCTTCCTCCCGGTACCTGTGAGCAATAACCCGGATGATTTCGGTAATACGCAAATCTCTGCTGCCGTATCCAAACGAATATTGCTGGATAAGGAAAAGAGCACACCAGCCCAGCAGGAAGCAGCGAAGAAATTTTTGGATTGGATCGTGTATAACGAAAAAGGTCAGGATTTCCTGGTGAATCAAGCCAGTATTATTCCGGCATTCAGCAACATTACATTAGAGCCAACCGATCCACTTGGCAAATCCATTAGTGAATACATCAAAGCAGGAAAAATCGAGGAATCAATGAGTACACTTCCTGCGGATCACTGGTCCAAACTGGGTGCATCCATGCAGAAATATTTGGCTGACGTCATTGACCGTGCCGGACTTGCCAGCGAAATTCAGGCATACTGGAGCAATGTGAAATAAAGGAATTAATCTTAGCCCTGTGCAGCACATAGAGAGAGACTTGCGGTAGCCGGAGATGATGAATGTACAGCTTCCACATGAGGTCTGTTCAACTTGTTTCCGGCATAACCGTTAGGCTAATCATTTGGATAGAGTGGAGGTTGACAATGCTGACCGAAAAAGGATTATGGACACGTCTGCGCACCCGCCTGATCTTTACTGGCCCGACATTATTTGCGTTTGCTACAGTGATGATCATTCCATTTTTGTATGGTATTTATTTGACGTTTACGAACTGGGATGGCATTGCCATCGATCAAAACTTTGTTGGCTGGGATAATTATATCGGTGTGTTCAAAGACACCGTGTTCTGGAAATCATTCGGGATGACGCTGGAGTACGTATTTATTACTGTTGTGCTGACCAATGCGGTTGCCTTCCTGCTCGCTTACGCTGTAACTCGGGGAATGAAGGCACAGGGCTGGTTTCGGGCCGGATTTTTCCTGCCGAATCTGGTGGGCGGAATCGTGCTTGGTTTCATCTGGCAGTTTGTTTTTAATCAGGTACTCGTTTTTGCAGGACAAAAAATGAACCTTACTCTGTTTTCCACCTCCTGGCTAGCTGACCCGGATAAAGCGTTCTGGGCACTCATTGTGGTGACCGTTTGGCAGTATGCCGGCTATATGATGGTTATCTACATTGCAGGACTGATGAATGTGCCGAAGGATGTTATGGAAGCAGCCAGCATTGATGGGGCAAGTAATCGCAAAATGTTGGCGCGCATTGTATTGCCACTGATGGTTCCTTCGTTTATTGTATGCATCTTTTTGTCACTGCAACGGGGATTCATGGTGTATGATCTGAACGTCTCCCTGACCAGTGGCGGGCCCTTCAAGAGCACAGAGATGGTATCCATGCATGTTTATGAGCAGGCCTTTCTTGCTCGTGACTACGGATTGGGTCAGGCAGAAGCCTTTGTTCTGTTTATCCTTGTAGCCGCCATTACATTGCTCCAGGTCTATTTCAGCAAAAAACTGGAGGTCGAGGCATGATGGCTGGACAATCACGCATTCTCAACTGGATGAAGTTTATTGTATTAATCATTGTGATGATTTTGTTTGTATTTCCGTTTGTACTTCTAATCGTCAATTCGTTCAAGGCTAATCAGGCAATTACCTCCGATCCGCTGGGCTTGCCAAGCTCCTTTCAATTCGATAATTACGTCAATGCGTTTGACAAAATGGGATATGTATCCGCCTTCAGCAATTCGTTGCTTATTACCATTGCAGGTGTATTACTGATTGCTCTTTTTGCGGCGATGACAGCCCATTACTTTGTTCGTCACAAAAGCAAGCTGAATCAGTATCTCTTTTTCCTGATGGTAGCTGCGATGATTATTCCGTTCCAGGCTATTATGATTCCACTGGTTAAAATATACGGCTCGCTCAGCCTGCTGGATAACAAGTGGTCGCTGATCTACATGTATATTGGCTTTGGCAGTCCGCTTGCCGTATTTATCTACCATGGCTTTATCAAAAGTATTCCCCTGGAGCTTGAAGAAGCGGCTCTAATGGATGGCTGCGGCAAAGTGCAGACCTTTTTCCGTATCGTACTGCCGGTGTTACTGCCAACAACCGTAACGATTAGCGTACTGAATGTATTGTGGATATGGAATGATTTTCTGCTACCTTCCCTGGTGCTGACTTCATCCGAGCAGCGTACACTGCCGCTGTCCACGTTTTATTTTTATGGGACATACACCGTGGATTACGGTCCATTGATGGCTGGTCTGGTGTTGACCCTGCTGCCTGTCCTGATCGTTTATCTGTTTGCGCAGAAGTACATTATTCAGGGGGTCATGCAAGGGGCTATCAAATAAGTTCGGTTGCGTGATTTAGAGAGAGACAGGAGTGAAGGACATATGAACCAGGAACGATACGAGAAGCAGGGAATGGACACAAGGCAAGAGACAGACCCTGGACTGACGAGTTCTTCGACTCAGACAAAGGAGAGTTATACACTCGCCCGGGCCAACGCATATATCAAGGCGCATCGACATCAGGTTAATCCAACCTATCGAATGGCCTATCATTTGATGCCAGAGGTGGGCTGGATGAATGACCCCAACGGCTTCATATACTTCGGTGGGATGTATCATTTGTTCTATCAGCATTATCCCTACGAACCGGTATGGGGGCCGATGCACTGGGGCCATGCGGTGAGCCGTGATTTGGTTACGTGGTCTTATCTGCCTGTTGCCCTGGCACCCGATCAGAGCTACGACAGTGGAGGCTGTTTCTCTGGAAGTGCAATCGTGCAGGATGGCAAATTGGTGCTGATGTACACGGGGCATGTCGTGACTGGACCCGACAAGGATAACGATTACTTGCAGACACAGAATATCGCTGTCTCGGACAATGGAATTGATTTTGTCAAAAGCGCGATGAATCCGGTCATTCGACTGGATCAAATCCCAGCGCATACCAGTCCGAAGGACTTCCGTGATCCAAAAGTGTTTGAACGAAACGGTGTGTACTATTGCGTCCTTGGATCGAATGATGCTGCGGGCAAAGGTGTCATTCTGTTATACCGTTCAACGGACTTGCTGGATTGGAGTTATGTCAACATTATGGCCCAGAGTGACGGGACGCTTGGCGACAATTGGGAATGTCCCGATCTGTTCACACTGGATGGCCGAGATGTGCTGATCATGTCTCCGCAGCGCATGCCTGCTCAGGGAGATAACTATCGCAACCTGCATTCGACCGTTTATATGATGGGAACGCTGGATGAAGACCAGGGTGTGCTGAAGTACGATCAGTACGTTCCGCTGGACTGTGGCTTCGACTTTTACGCACCTCAGACGATGGAGGATGCACAGGGGCGACGAATTATTGTGGCCTGGATGGATACGTGGGAAACGGAAATCCCGACACAACAGTCCCATGCCTGGGCTGGAGCGATGACTTTGCCAAGACAACTCATTCGCAGGGGAGAACGATTGATATTCCAGCCGCTTCCCGAACTTAGACAGTACAGATCGGAAGGCACCGAGCAGTATGGTATACATCTAAACGATGATGAACATGTTCTTGATCTTGGAGTCAGCGGAGACCGTTACGAACTGTATGCTGTATTCGAAGCGGAACAGGCACAACACTTCGGGTTGAAGCTGCGCACGGGTGAAGATGAAGAAACCGTAATTTCCTATGATGTAGAGCAGCGTCGTTTATGCTTGAATCGCGAGCAGGCCGGACAAGGGCCGGGCGGAGAACGAGCTGCGACAGTGGAACTGCTTGACGGGAAACTGGAACTTCATATTTTTATGGATGTCAGCTCCGTTGAGGTGTTCATTCAGCAAGGAGAGCAGGTAATGACAGGGCGGATATATCCGGGGCCGAACTCAACAGGTATTAAAGCATTCTCGTCTGGAACGTGTACGTTGACCGAACTTCGCAAATGGGATATACGAATTCCCCGATAAAATTCTATCTAAAATTCAGCCTTGACCTTGAAGTATACTTCAAGGTTTATTCTTTTTTTATCAAGAAATATTGGAGGCTGAATAATGAGAATTTTAGAATGGATTTTAGTAATCATGACAGTTATTGGCGCAGTGGTCATGTTGGTGGCTCCCAAGCGTCGGACAGTGGGGGGCATTACGTTGTTGGCACTGGTGCTGGCTATCCTTTTGCATGGGGTAATTGATCATTTTCGCGTACAGATGCTGCCTACCTATCTTGTGTCTCTTGTTTTAATGATTGTATTGTCCGTTCAATTATGGAAGTCCAAGCGCAATATTCAGAATACACAGAAACAAAAACGTCGATCGTGGTTCAAAATCATTTTGGCATCCATTCTGGTGCTGGCTCTTAGTGCAGGTACTATAGTGTTGACGTCGTTATTCCCTGCATTCACGATGCCCGAATCGACGGGTTCATTTGCCATAGGGACCTTTTCGCAGCAGTTAACGGATGATTCCCGGGAAGAAACAAAATCGGTTGAACCGGGCGACAAGCGGGAACTCATGATCAATGTCTGGTATCCTGTAGATCAGGAAACAGCCAAAGGATTGCCGCTAGAGCATTATCCTGCCGAATTGGGAGAGGCGATCAGCCTGGTATTTGGTATTCCACCAGTGGTATTCAGTTACCTTGACACGATTCCGACGCATGTTGTTAAAGGTGCCGAGGTATCTGCCGCACAGAGCAAGTATCCTGTATTACTGTTTTCACCAGGGATACGTTCTACTCGCTTTCAAAGTATGACCGCGATTGAGGAACTTGTGAGCCACGGCTACATTGTGGTTGGTATCGACCATCCGTATACATCTGCACAAGTTACATTCTCGGATGGCCATGTCGCTTCTTATCAGCCGGACCCTGACTTCCCAACCTCCAAAGAACTATATCAATATAATATAAAAGGTATAGGTATTCGTGCAGAGGATGCAAGCTTTGTACTGGACACTCTCACACAGTGGAATTCACATGATCCGAATCAATTGCTCGAAGGCAAGCTTGATCTGGATTCTGTCGGTATCTTTGGTCACTCCTACGGGGGTGCAACTACGGCGGAAGCGCTGGCTCAGGATGACCGTTTCAAAGCAGGACTTAGTTTGGAAGGCGGTTTCTGGGGTAAAGTATCCACAACAGCCTTGAAACAGCCGTTTATGTATATCATGTCGGGTGAAACAGCCAAAAGTCTGGACCCGGACGCCACTGCCAAGGATAAAGTATTTTATCCCGAGTTTGAGCCTGATTTGGATCGGGTGATGTCAAATAGTCTTAATGATACCTATTATCTGACAGTGGAGAGTTTGTTCCATCAAAGCTTTACGGATATTTCATTAATCTCACCGAAAATGTTTGCCAGAGGTATGACGCCAGAACATAATGTGGATATTACCAGATCCTATACGCTGGCCTTCTTTGATCATTATTTGAAGGGGGAGGAGCAGCCGTTGTTGCAAGGCCCTTCATCTAAATTCCCTGAGGCCACCTATGATGCCACATATACTAAGATACGCAACGAACAAACACAATAAATCCGCAGAAAGGTGGAGGAGTAGGCATGGAAACCATGACAAGAGGAATGTTGGCCAAGCGTACCGGTGTAAGTATGGCAACCCTCCGTTATTACGAAGATAGTGGAATTCTGCCTGCTCCCCGTCGTTCATCCAATGGATATCGGGTGTATACCGAGGATTATCTGGTCAAAATTAAGTTCATTAAGGATGCCCAGTCGCTGGGATACTCTCTAAAGGAAATACAAGAGACCCTGCAACTACTCAGCCAGGAAGACATGGAAAAGGATACGTTAAAAACCCTTGTACGCGAACGCATCGCTGACATTCAGAAACATATTGACCATCTGGAACAGATGCAGATTCATCTGGCACGACTGTTGCATACACCGGAGGACGATATCGACAATTATATTCAATCGTTCAGAGTGCAGAAGAAAGAGCCGTAATCGCGGCTCTTTCTTCTGTTTAGGAGAAAACAGGGCGCCGACTAACGAGCAGGGAATCGGAGATGTAGAACGAATACATAATGTAGTTTGCCAATACATAATGGTGGTTAACGTGATTTCAATATTTCAATAATGAAATTCACACCACAAAAGGAGTATCATTTTCTATGAGGGATTTACAAGGTTTTGTATCCGATTACATCAAGGGAAAGAAACATCTGCATCTTGAGATTGGCGTTATCACGAAGGGAGATATCGAATATCATTCATTAGGCAATCCCAAAAAGAAGAGCGTGGCTGCTCCTGAACATAGGTTGTTCGAAATCGGCTCTGTAACCAAACTATTTACATCTATCCTTCTATTAGAATTGGAACGTCAACAGCAGCTTTCCACGGATGACACGGTTGGCAGGTACATACACAATGGTAAAAACGATTATTTGAATAAGGTTACCTTAAAAAGTCTTGCTACGCATACCTCTGGATTACCTAGACTTGCCACAAATCTAAACCCCACGAAAAACCGATTGAATCCGTATTCAGATTATACCGAGGATGATTTACTTGCTTTTTTGTCCGATGCTGACTTTACGGATCAGATGGGTTCATTTGAGTATTCCAATACCGGCGTGGGCTTACTGGGTTATATCCTATGTAAAGTATCAGGAAGAACATATGACGATCTGCTGAAAAAATATATCACAGGTCCATTAAACATGACGGAGACAGCAGCTATGTTGAATCCAGAACAGAATGGCAGATTTGTGGATGGACATACGTCAACGGGGAAAAAAGTCCCTCACTGGGATCTTAGTGTACATGCAGGGGCTGGGGCGATCAAGTCATCTGTTCACGATATGAGTTTATTTGTTCAGGCCAACCTTAATGATGATCATCCGATAGCCTCTGCAATACAAAAAAGTCATGTTCCTATAATGATTGGAGACTCGGACTTATATTTAGGATGGCATAAGGATAAGCTCTCAGATCAGAATATACTCTGGCATAACGGTGGCACATTTGGTTTCTCCAGTTATTTGGCTATAAATAAGAAACAGAGTATAGGTGTTGTATTATTGTCCAATTATTGTTTTGGATCAGCCTCTATTGTGGATGAGTATCTGGATGCGATATTCAAGTTTATAACAAAAAAAGACCTTTATCCACTCATGCCGCTGGACCCTGTGGGTAATAAAATACTGGAAGCAATGATGCAGAGATAAAAAACACCTCCAACAGAGATCACCTGAGGATGTACTTCGGCGCTCTCTGTTGGAGGTGTTTTTGTTTCTATCTTAATGATCTCAATCATGACATGCCCGCTTCACGCAGAAAATGGTGCACAATCTTCGTCTGATACTTGATACGGGTCGAGCGTTTCAGACTCCAACAGGTCTCCACTGTGACGGAACGGGCTTGTAATAGTCTTGAAGCCGCTGTACGGGCAGATCCCGGCAATTCATGCTGCTTGAGGTTAAAATTACGATCACGAATGGCAATCGACCGATTCATCCGTTCAATAACTCTTCTGCAAGCTGGAATCGTCCGACTGCCGGGATTAGTGATCAACGTCTGTCCAAGCACTCGTGAACTCAGTTGAGACAGGCCGTTGGCTTCATGCAGATCAAGCCACCAGTCGGCCCGATGTTCACGCGCCAGCTGAAAAACCGCCGCAGCGAGCGGATGTTTGGCCTTGCCTGACATACGGCGTGGAAACGTACGATTCAGATCTGGCTTGCCTCTGATTTTCTTTGCGTAGGCTTGCTGGTTCACGCGTGGCACGATAATTAACAGCCCTCGTTGAATGGCATGACGACCTGTAGCAATATCATCTGCGAGTTTTTGCGCAGCGGCCATACTCGCCGTTTCATTCCCGTGAACCCCGGATGTAATGAACATCACGGGTCCCGGCATCATGCCACGTACGATGAAGTAGGGAGTAGCGTGTGCGCTGGATGCTGCAAGGACATGTTTGGTCACAAGCATGACACTTCACCTCCGTTATTACAGTACGCCATGTCCCTCTTTCATGTAACGGCGCAAGAACAGGTCTTCATCTTATTTCCTCACAAAATGGGCCGACTAATACACCCGATGAATGATATCTTCAAAATCGGGTTCTTTCATCTCTACATCTTTAATCTCACCCCAGTGCTCCAACTGTTTCAGAATGTCCATTGTGCTCCATTCCTTTCGGTTCACTTCGACGGTGACAATCTGTCCTTCCACTCCAGTAATATGTATCGCGGACGACACAACATCCGGGATATGAAACGCTCCCCGGAACGTTACCCGAATCAGCGTAGGTAGTCCGATGGTTTCGCGAAGAGACGAGATCGTGCCGTCATATGTCAGTTGACCATGGTTAATCACCATGACCCGGCTGCATAACTGCTCAATGTCGTCCATGTCATGGGTGGTCAGCAAAATCGTTTTTCCAAACGTTTCATTTAATGTACGTAGAAACTGCCGAATGTTCCGCTTTGCGTTCACATCCAGTCCAATCGTTGGTTCATCGAGAAAAAGCAGTTCGGGATCATGCAGCATGGAAGCTGCGAGATCCGCACGCATGCGTTGTCCAAGCGAGAGCTTGCGGACAGGCGTGGCCCAGAACGATTCAAGGTCCAGCAGCTCGGCGAACTGGGACAGCCGTCTCTTTTTGTCCTCGGCACGGACGCCGTACATCTCGGCCAGAATATCATATGAATCTTTCACGGGCAGATCCCACCAGAGCTGGCTGCGCTGTCCAAACACAACGCCCAGTCGACCAACGGTCCTGCGCCTGTCCTGATGCGGGTTCATACCGTCAAGCTTTACCTCACCCGAGGTTGGGTGCAGGATACCTGTCAGCATTTTGATCGTCGTAGACTTGCCAGCCCCGTTCGGACCGATGTAACCCACAAACTCCCCTGGGCCGATATCAAAACTGATATCGCGTACCGCTTCCTTGGACACATATTCACGTGAAAATAACGTACGTAAACCGGAGAAACGTCCTTCGCGAATAACAGGAGTTTTGAATTCCTTTTGCAGATGCCGTGCTGTGATCATGTTCATGATTCGTTACGCCTCCTTAGCTACCTGTACTTTGATATTTGGTCATGCCGAATTGCCAGAAACGCAGACTTGCAGCCAAACTCAGTACGGCAACCGCTGCAACAGCAACAAGAATCCACGCTCCTCCTTCACCCCGTAACAGGTAAAGTGACGGAATGTAGTTGACGAATCCCACCGGAATCACCGTTAGCAGAATGCCAGACATCCATTTGGGATATAACGTTAGCGGATACTGGGCAGCCGTTCGTGCTGCATCTTCAGTGATTGTCTGTAATTCCTCGATACGTGTGGTCCAGAATCCGAGTGTGGCGGTAGCAAGTCCGATGGAAAAGAGAATGACTGCGCCCGTCAGGATAATGAGCAGGGAGAAGGGAATGGCGATCCAGCCAATCTGTCCGCTATGCATCATGCCTGCCAATGACCAGCACAGAATGAACCCGCCTTGCAGGACTTCCCCAGCCATGATGCGGAAGTTTTGCGGCAGCAGTGCCAGCAATACGGGCATGGGACGTGTTAACAGTTGATCAAGTTCACCATTAACCAGATATTTTTCCAGATGATGCACCTCATTACCAAACGTTCGATACAGTGTTTTGGATAACGTCATGATGGCGAAGAGATAACCGATCTCATGGAGGGACCAGCCTTTAATGGCTCCGAATTTGTGCAGCACGAGAGCAACCATCAGAAACTCGGAGATTTGAATTAAAGCGGCCAGTACGGACGCCATGATGAAATTGAACTTGTATTGCATCCGGCTGCGGATGCTTGTTCGGATGAGCATTTTATATAAATTGAACCAGGAAGTCCGTTTCATCCGCCCTGCACCTCCACTTTACGACGTAACACTTGAGTGATCGCAAGACAGATCAACGTCATGAAAACACACCAAAGCAAGGTTCCCCATAACAAGGAGCCATCTTCGAAACCAAGATAGATTCGGGTAGGTACATAGAGCAGGAAAGGGTAGGGTGATATCCAGGCAAGTTGTTCAAGCCAGTTCGGTAGCCACTCCAGCGGAATGAAAAAACCAGCCAGCAGATTCATCATCGCGTGATTGCCCCAGTGAAGCCAAGAGGACTCCGTGGTCCACATCGACGTGGCACCAATGATGTAGTTCATACAGATGGATAAGTATGCGGCGCCGGCAAGACCAAGTGCGGCATAGAATAGTGTTGAAACGTCTGAGGGCCAATGCAGGGAAAAGACAATGGAGAAGAGCAGGTAGATCGGAATACTTTTGTACACGAACTGGTAGGCAATCTGCCCCCATTCGCGTGCCATCAGGTGGGTGAACAGATGAACAGGCCTCATCAGATCCAGTGCGATCTGCCCTGTCCTGACGGATAAGGGAATACCCAATCCGTTCGTGAGAAAACCCGAGATCCAGAGAGAGGATTGCGTGAACGCAATGTAACTGATCATCCCCTGTGTCCCGTATTCTCCGAGAGTATGGTCGGCCCCGATGCCGATCCAGAGGCAGGCATACATGTAACCAAACATGGCGCTTGCCAGGTTATGTACCATGTGTGCCCCGCGGTATTGCAGATTCCGGGAGTAGGCTTTGGAAGCCAGAGTGAAATAAAGCATGTGACACCTCCGATAAGTGGATTGAACGGCGTTTCCGTTCACTTCAGTCAAGGCGAAAAAGAGAGAAGGACAACAGCATACCAATTTATTCCTTCACAGGCAAGACATTTTTTTAGCTAATAATGGTATTAACAGGGGTGTTCATGATTGCGCCACAAGACAACAGTCTGTCCGTTCATTTATAATTGAGAGGTAGTATCGCAAACGTTTACAATGTGAAATATTCAAATTTTAAATAAACCGCCGGGCTTGTGCTTGACGATTGAGGATACAGAACGAACAATCCGGCAAGAGAGAAGGATGTCATGAAGAAAATTGCATGGGTCACCGATAGTACCAGTACACTGGATCCCGTTTTTGCGGAGCAAAATCATATCTACATCGTACCGCTGCGCATCGTATTTGGAGAGGAATGTTACCGGGAAACCGATGACATTACATCTGAAATGTTCTATGAGAAACTTGCGGAGTCTTCACGTGCGAGCAGTTCGCAGCCACCCATTGGCGAGTTCATTGAACTGTATGAGTCGCTCAAAGATAAGTACGATGAGATTATTACGATTCATTGCTCTACTGCACTGAGCGGAACGCTGCATACGTCCATGCAGGCTGCAGAGATTGCAGGAGTGACGGTGACCGCAATTGATTCGAAGGCAGGTGCCTATCCTCACCGTGAGATGATTATGCAAGGACTGGAATGGCAGAAGCAGGGATGTTCAGCTGCCGAGATCAAAGTAAACATTGAACAGATGATTGATAACATGTCCTTTTACCTCATACCGGCCAGTCTTCAACATCTTCACCGCAGTGGCCGGGTGTCGGGCACACAGCTGATCATCAGTCAACTGCTCAAGATCCATCTGCTGCTTCGATTTGAAGAGGGCAAAGTGGTTGTGAATGAGAAGATCCGCACGTTCAAGCGGACAAAAGAGCGCATGCTCGATATGCTCAAGCTGGATATGGAGAAAGTAAAGCATGTGTGCATTATGCATGCCAACAATCAGGAAGAAGCTGTTACAATCAAAAAACAGATTGCAGCTCTGCTGCCTAGATTAAAGACCGAAATCATGCCGTTTATCCCTGTGGTGAGTATTCATGCAGGTGCAGGAACCATTGGACTGTGCTGGATACACAGCGAGAACGGATATAGAGAATAGAAGCAACAGCATTGATCTACAGACACTCATAGACCTGGCAGGAAACACACTTGTACCAAAGTGGTGCTCCTGTCAGGTTTTTTCGTATGTCATTGCCAATTCAAACAAACTGTGAGGTAATAAAGAAAACTGTTCATGTTGGAGGGAAACATGTGTTAAGTCACCGCTTGTTGCTTGTTGAAGATGATCGATCAATTAGTGAGATGGTCGGGCCATACTTGGAAAAAGAGGGCTACGACGTCACTTATGCATATGACGGCTTAGAGGCAGAACATCAGTTCAGCCAGTCACAACCCGGGTATGATCTGGTTATTCTGGATCTGATGCTGCCCCGCAAAAGTGGGATGGATGTGCTGCAAACCATTCGGGCAGTCAGTCTGGTACCTGTGCTCATTCTGTCTGCGAAGGATGGGGAGGTGGACAAAGCATTAGGTCTGGGGTTCGGTGCAGATGATTACTTGAGCAAACCGTTCTCGTTAATCGAACTGACTGCCCGAATCAAAGCTGCGATTCGCCGCGCCAATTATACCACTCCGCCTGTGGCTGAAATGGCTAAAGATCAGCGTATTCACATTGGAGGACTCGTAGTTGACATAGAGACGTACGAGGTGGAACGTGAAGGTACACCCGTCAAGCTGACATCCAAGGAATTTGGCATCCTGAAGCTGTTGGTTACCCATCCTGGCAAAGTGTTCACCAAGGCTCAGATCTACGCTTCCGTCTGGAACGATCATTATTATGGAGACGAAAATATCATTAACGTACATATGCGTCGTCTGCGTGAGAAACTGGAGGAAGACCCTTCGGCTCCCCAGTATATCAAGACACTCTGGGGTATCGGGTATAAGCTGGAGGCGGAGCAGGGATGACACTGATTTTTGCCAGTACAACAGCTATTTTGGCCATTGCCGTCATTGGATTGTGGATGAGATTGCAGAAACGCACCCAACACCTGTCCTATATTCATCAGAAAATATCCGCTATTCTGGATCAAGGCACCTTTGAGCGTTTACTTGTATTCAATAGTGATGACCAAGTCAGTCAGCTTTTGAAAGACATGAACCAGCTGCTGGATCATGCGCACCGTGCTAAGGCCGGTTATGCTAACCAGGAGAAGGAGATGCGTAATATGCTCTCCAACATTTCGCATGATCTGAAAACGCCACTCACCGTTGTGCTGGGTTATAGTGAGACCTTACTGCACAGCCCATCATTGACCGATCAGGAACGGAAGATGATGACGGAGAAAATACAAGATAAGGCGCAGGAAGTGCTGCGTCTGATCCATTCCTTTTTTGATCTGGCGAAGCTGGAATCCGGAGATACGGAACTGGTGCTTAGTCGAGTGAATATAAGCGAATTATGCCGGTTGAAGATGCTTTCCTTTTATGAAATGTTGACGAATCTCGGGTTGCAAGTCGAACTGGAGATACCTGATGGGGATATCTTCGTGCAAGCGAATGAAGAAGCATTGGACCGTGTGCTGGATAATCTCATTACCAATGGAATGAAATATGGAGCAGAGGGTAAGGTACTGGGGCTTTCACTGGATCATTCGATAGGTGCACCTGTGACGTTACAGATCTGGGACCAGGGAAAAGGAATTCCGGAGAGCGAGCATAGTCGTGTGTTTGAACGCATGTATACACTGGAGGATTCCCGCAATCGACTCTATCAAGGCAGCGGCCTGGGTCTGACCATTACGAAACGGCTAGTTGAGCGGATGGGTGGAAGTATTCACTTGCATAGTGTGCCACATCAACGGACTGTATTCTCGGTTACCTTAAAGGCTTGGTAGACCCTGCGTAGGCGTGTCCGGTCAGACTTAAGGTTTTTGTAAGATTTGATTAATAAAAAAGAAGACTTTTCTCTTTACAATATAGATATAGGAACCCGGACAGGGGACGTAAAGGAGAACAAGGACGATGAATTATATCGCACGAACAATAGATGTGACCAAAGTATATGAAGGGGTGGAGGTTGTATCCAACGTCAATATGAATATTAAGCAAGGTGAGATCTATGGATTCCTCGGTCCGAATGGTGCAGGTAAAACAACCATCATGAAGATGCTCACCAATCTCGTCAAACCAACCACAGGGGAGATAGAACTGTTTGGGGAGAAGCTTACGCCGACCTCCTATGAAGTGCTGAAGCGAATGGGCAGCATTATTGAATATCCTTTTTTCTACGATAGACTGTCTGCTCGCGAGAATCTGGAACTTCACTGTGAATACATGGGGTTTCACAACAAAAAGATTATCGACAATACGATGGAAACGGTAGGGCTGAAGGATACAGGCAAGAAACCGGTCAAGGACTTCTCCTTGGGCATGAAGCAGAGGCTCGGACTGGCTCGTGCACTCATAACCACACCTGAACTGCTCATTCTGGATGAACCGATCAACGGATTGGATCCTGTAGGGATCCGGGAGATGCGAGATTTGTTCAAACGCCTTAGCAATGAGTATCGCATTACCCTGTTGGTCTCCAGTCACATTCTTGGCGAGATCGAGCAGATTGCGGACACAGTTGGTGTCATTCGCGGCGGTCGTTTGGTGGAAGAAGTATCGATGGAGAGCATTCGTGGAAGTCAAAATGAGTACATTGAGTTACAGGCGGTGGATATCCGCAAAGCGACCTATGTCATTGAACACCAGCTTGGTTTGAGTAATTATAAACTGGTTGATGACCAAACGTTACGCATCTATGATCCGGGAATCATTCCATCGGAACTGAACACCAAGCTGATCCAACACGGCATTGAGATCGAATCGATATCCAAACGGGCTCATTCCCTGGAAGAACACTTCATGAAGCTTGTGAAAGGGGATGAAGACGTTGCTTAAACTCATCAGACTTGAGATGCGGAAGCACCGTTTTGCACGTAATTTTGCAGGTGCAGGTATTGCCAGTATAGCCATTCTTCTTTTCCTGATCATGATTGGATTCGTGGATGTGGGAGCAGAAGATTATGCCTATGCCGATTACGAGACCGCCTTTATGATTATCGATACGTTTGTGAGAGCGACCTTTATCATATTTGCAGGAGCTTTATTATCCAAGCTGGTGATCAGTGAGTATAGAAATAAAACGATGAACGTCATGTTCACCTATCCCATCCAGCGTCATAAAATCATTGCTGCCAAATTGATTATCGTGTTTGGTTTTACATTTGTGATGATTATGGTTACCGATCTGTTGATGGGTTCACTGCTGTTAGTTGTTAATCATTTCTACTCCTTCATTCCTGGATCATTGACGAATCAGGATAAATTGGGACTTCTGGCGAAGTACAGTATGAGTTCTTTATCGGCTGCGTGTATGGCACTCATTCCCCTATTCTTCGGTATGCGTAAGCATTCTGTTACAACTACAATGGTCTCGTCCATTTTGTTGGTTTTGATTGTCTGCTCCGGATTCAACGGGTCGGAAGTTTCCATTCATTCGCTTATTATTATCCCTCTGACCCTTGGAGCAATAGGGATATGGATTGCTTCGATGTCCATGGTTCGTCTGGAGACAAAAGATGTGAACTGAATCATTCGGAAAACCATGCTCTGTATGGCTTCAGATGCCATTGACATCCGCTCGTACAAGGGATAGGATAATGTCAACTGAGACACGAAGGAGAATGCAACTACCATGACGATTCCAAAAACATTAACAATAGCTGGTTCGGACACGAGCGGCGGTGCAGGTATTCAAGCTGATTTGAAAACTTTTCAGGAGCTGGGTGTGTATGGCATGACCGTACTGACTACGGTTGTGGCAATGGAGCCCGAAACATGGGATCACCAGGTCTTTCCTGTTGAATTAAATGTAGTTGAAGCGCAGCTTCGCACTGTTCTGGACGGTATCGGTTTCGATGCCATGAAGACAGGTATGCTCGGTTCTGTAGATATTATTGAACTGGTAGCAAAACATATTCGCCGCAGCGGTTTGCCACAGATCGTTATCGATCCGGTAATGGTCTGCAAAGGTACAGACGAAGTACTGCAACCGGAAAATACGGAAGCGATGATCGAATTCCTGTTGCCAGGTGCTGATTTGGTTACCCCTAATCTGTTCGAAGCATCCCAACTGGCGAAGAGTGGACCGATTCGCTCCAAGGAACAGATGGAAGCAGCGGCAGCAGCAATTCATGCCCATGGCTCGAAACATGTCCTGATCAAGGACAGAGGTGTCATTAGCCCGGGTAAAGCAATGGATCTACTCTATGATGGAACCAACTACGAATGGTTTGAAGCCGATGTTGTCGGCTCCGGATATACGCATGGTGCGGGCTGCACGACGTCTGCGGCGATTACCGCTGGATTGGCTCGTGGTCTTTCAGTGAAAGAGGCTGTTCGTGAAGGTAAAGCCTTTGTGACCAAAGCGATTGCCGGCGGATTCCCGCTGAACCGTTTTGTTGGTCCGACACTGCATGTGGCACACCGTCTGGAGCAACAACGCTAAGTGTTGCCAGGGAGCGTACAGTAGCCCATCAATTCTGGATAACACACTTCGATTTCATTCAAGTAGCTGTCAATGAGCAGGAGCTTGCTCGTTGATGGCTTCTTTTTTATGCGAATTTTTATAAAAATTAGTAACTTTTGGCTTATATTAATCGTATATATCATGGGAGCATTCCAAAACAATGTATGGACACATGAACGACACATGGAATAGGTATGTTAACATCAGAAATCTAAAAAGGAGAGTCGGCCATGATCAGAACAGTGCTTCTGGTGGAAGATGAAAGCCGCATTCGTGAGATTGTGGCCGATTATTTCATAAAAGAACAATGGAACGTCATAGAAGCAGAACATGGAGTACAGGCACTGGAACTGTTGGCTCTGCATGAGGTGGATCTGGTTATTCTGGATGTTTTGATGCCTGAAATGGATGGATGGACGTTATGTGGGCATATTCGATCCCAATCCACCGTACCTATTATCATGCTGACTGCACGGTCCGAGGATGACGATAAAATTCATGGATTTCAGCTGGGCGTAGACGATTACGTTACCAAGCCGTTTAGTCCACGTGTGCTGGTTGCACGTGCAGAGACATTAATGAAGCGTGTTGAAGGTGCATTTGGACGAGAGCAGGGTGTGATTCGCTTTGGTCAGGTAACCCTTGATCCATGGGCCAGACGCCTGGAGAAGGACGGAATTGAAGTGGAACTTGCACCAAAGGAATATGATCTGTTGCTTTATTTGGCACGTAATGCAGGCATTGTGTTGTCCCGGGATGCCATTTTGAATCGGATCTGGGGATTTGATTTTGAAGGGGACTCACGTGTTGTGGATACTCACATCAAGAAGTTGCGCAGCAAATTGGGTGATGAAGCCAAGTGTATCCGGACGGTGATTGGCACTGGATATCGTTTCGAGGCAGAAGCATGAGAAGAAATGGCGTAACGATGAAGCTTTTTCTGGTCATGGCAGGATGTCTGGTTCTTCTATATGGTACGACGGTTTTTGCCCAGTTGGTCTGGTTCCCCGACTTCTATCAGCATCAAAAGGTCAGCAGTATGAAGAAAAAGCTGTCCAAGTTCGAACAGCAATATTCCAATGGACATTGGAGTGATTTACAGCTAGCCAAGGAGACCGGGAAATTCATGCGTCAGAATCAGTCACATCTGGTCATTTTGACGAATACCGGAAGACTGGTTAATGACCCGTTCCACATTACGTTGCTTCAAGAAGATGGAAGTCACGTGAAGGTGTCCTTGTCCTTGTTTATCAATAGTGAGAATGCTGGCTGGATTACATCCCATCTGAAATATGGGCAAGAACTGACGGTGAAAGGTCCGGCCAGCGAGTCCATGGTCTATCCATTCAAAATCCAGGATGCCACTTCTGCCGCATGGGGAACAGAAAGCTTTCAGGAATCAATTGAACCGGTAAAGGAATGGTCAGGCGTATTGACCGAGGTTGTTCTTCCCAATCTGGCAACGTGGAGTCAGAGGCAGGGCCTGCTGGTGCAAGCACTGGATAGCCGGTTCCCTTTGTCCACCGAAGACCAACTGGCCTTGGCGAATGGCAAAATGCTCAATGAAGAATGGATGGATAGCTGGAGCGGTGTTCGCAATGTCATCACCATTGCTCCAGTGCATCGTTCCGGACCTGAGCAACAACTGATCTTCTCGCTCACCTCTCTACAGGAGATGAGGGAAGCGAATGAGGCAACACGATTGTTCTATGCGTATTTCGGCATAGGGGCATTTATATTGATTCTGTTGCTGGCGTTACTCCTGTCCCGAATTGTAACGAAGCCGCTCTTGGCCTTGAACCATGTCGCCAAGAAAATGTCTACGCTGGATTTCACGGTGAAATCACCCATCCGGCGTAATGATGAAATCGGCAGTCTGTCTAACAGCCTCAATGCCTTGTCGGGAACTTTGGGTCAGACACTGGAAGAACTGAGGCAGGCCAACACGCAGATGCGTACAGATATGGAAATGAAGCAGGAGATTGAACAGCGTCAGCGCAAGTTTTTTGCCGATGCATCACATGAACTTAAGACACCAATCAGCATTATTAAGGGATATTCTGAAGGGCTGAAGGATGGCGTGAGTGAGAGCAAACGGGAGCGTTACATTGAGATCATTGCCGATGAGGCGATCAAAATGGAAACGATGGTTGAAGAAATGCTGGATCTGGTGCGACTTGAATCCTCAGCGGTTCAATTGAATACGGATGCTGTTGCACTGGCTGACATGATTGAAGATATCGCCGGCCGTCTGGGTCCGCAACTGAAGGACAAAGGATTGGATGTGGTGCTTGTATCCACAACAGAACAGACGGTTGAGGGTGACCGAAGCAAGCTGGAGCAAGTTATTTTCAATATCATGATGAATGCTATACGTCATGCGATACCACATACCGATATAACTATTGAGATTAGCAGGCGTGAAGGTTTTGTCCATATTTCCATTGAGAACAAGGGCGAGCAGATAGCTGAAGCTGAGCGGCAGTATATATGGGAGAGGTTCTATCGGGTAGAGCGCTCACGTAATCGTAAAATGGGGGGGACCGGGCTTGGTCTGGCCATTGCGAAGCAGATTCTTGATCTGCATGGGTGCAGTTATGGAGTGGAGAACACACCGGATGGAGTCCGTTTTTATATTATTTTTCCTAAAGCCTAGTACGAAAGGGAGTCAAATCTTATGAAGTCTTTACCATCGATTTTAACCTTGGGGAATCTGAGTTCAGGCATGCTGGCAGTCATTATGGCTATTCATGGTGAATTTGCCCTGGCTGTGATGATGATATGGGTAGCGATGTTCTTTGATCTGTTTGACGGGTATGCGGCTCGTAAATTGCATTGTGAGGGTGAGTTCGGCAAGTCCCTGGACTCACTTGCGGATGTAGTTTCATTCGGAACAGCACCTGTGCTGATTCTGTATCTGAATTCCATGCTTGAAGTGAGTGTGCTGGGGATGGCACTGACTGCATTGTTTCCGGTTTGTGGTGCTTTGCGTCTAGCCCGTTATAACTGTCAGAAGACAGCAAGCAGTGGTTTTGTCGGGATGCCGATTACATTTGCCGGAGGTCTGATGTCCTTTTTCGCACTCTGGAGTCCTTATTTCACACATGGTGTAGCCTATCTTGTCATTATTGTATTATCCGGTCTCATGGTGAGCCAAATCCGATTCCCGTCTCTAAAACAAGTGTTAGCCTCACATGAGAAGGATATTGTGGAACCGAAATAAGGAGCGAGTCAGTATGGAATTTGCAAAAGAATTTATTGGTCAATATGGTTATTTCGCAATATACGGACTTCTGGCTCTTGGTGTTATTGGCATGCCGATTCCGGATGAGGTGATGATGACTTTTGTCGGTTATCTCGCCTCTATCTCGGTATTGAATTACTCCGTATCCATCGCCGTCAGTTTCGGTGGCGCATTTACCGGAGGGCTGCTTAGCTACATGATTGGCAAGAAAGCGGGCAGGCCGCTGGTTGAAAAATACGGCAAGTGGGTCGGCGTTAATGCCAAACGATTCAGCAGGGTGGAGTCGTGGTTCATCAAATATGGGTATTGGTCCATCATTCTGGGTTACTTCATTCCAGGCATTCGTCATCTGATGTGCTGTTTCTCCGGGATTAGCCGCATGGCGATTGGCAGGTACGTAGTTGTATCCAGCATTGGTGCATTCGTCTGGTGTGTTGTCTTTATCTCCATTGGTTTTTATGTTGGCGTGTTAACTTAAAATGGGACAGCCTGTTGCAGTAACGGGCAAGGATGGAAGACCTCTTGAGTGTAAGGTGGTCTTTTTTTGTTTTTCTATATATGGTCGGAGACCTCATTCTAAGTAATTTAATCGACTACAAGTAACTTACCCTTGGAGCTGTAGGCTAGCCCGCAAGAAGTTTCAAGAAAATTCAAGCTCAGAGCTGTTTCTCCGAGTAATTCTCCGGCGTTAGCAGACAATGCTGCCAGCATAAATCTTTAAAATGCCGTACATCCAGATCACGGGCATGTGGCCCGTATCCTTGGATTTCAATACCTCCCTTAACGCCGTTACCTGGCATGTATGCAAGATCCAGATACCGATAGCCGTTATGAAAGTCTCGAACTTCCCATTCGGGTTGCAAATGGTTAAAGTTTTTCATCACCGGAAACCAGACTGAACGCAAAAATTCCAATGTGCCATGTTTAAGTCCATTTTCTAGTCTGGACAGCACTCTGGGGTTCGTTTCCTCCTCCAAAAGGGAGTGCATCCAAACTTCGTAAGCCTCATCAAAATCAATGCTCATCGTCTTCATCTCCTCTAAAAAATAAAATAGAACGAACGTGAACAGGGCTTCAGGTCGTCATGTAAAAATACAAAAAGCCGCTCCGACCATTTCCAACCTTCGCGTTGAAGGGGAAAATGGATCAAAGCGGCGTGTGCTTCACGACCGATATATTACATTTCTAAAGCAAGTATAGCTTTAAATACCGAATAATTTCAATACCTTTCAAACAGTTACCCACTTAAATGAGATTCTTCAATTCCTCTTTCGACTTGTTTTTCTCCTTTTTTGCGTGCAAAGGTGATTTTGAGGAGTGGTGGAGTGACCAGTGTAGTCACAATGACCATGATCACGACACTCGTGAAGTATTCCGGATCAAGTAATCCGGAAGCAAGCCCGGTTGAAGCGATAATCAGTGCAACCTCACCTCTTGAAATCATTCCTGAGCCAATGGCAAGAGACGATATACGATCAAATCCGGTAAGACGTGCACCGGCTCCCCCGCCAAGAAGTTTAGTTGCAATGGCAATGAGACTGATAACAACAATAAACCAAATTTGTGAACCCACGCCATCAAAGGTGACATTTAAGCCAATACTTACAAAGAACACTGGAACAAAAATTCCGTAGGCGATCGGTTCCAGTTTGGTTTCAACTTCATGTTTGAAGTTGGTTTGAGAGATGGCGATACCAGCGGCAAAAGCACCAATGATTCCAGCCACACCCATCCACTCTGCGAAGTAGGAAAATCCGAAACAAATGATCAGTCCCGCAGTAATGACGGTCTCCGTTACCTTCAGTGGTGCCATCCACTTCATGATGCGTGGAACAAGGAACCAGCTGGCAGCGATGATGATCACAAAGAACAACAGCTTCTTACCAATAAGCAAAGAGATCGAAGTGTCTCCTCCACCTGTACCTAACAAGCTCATCATAACGGCAAGAATGACAACGACCAGGACATCATCAACAACAGCTGCGCCAAGGATTGTTGTACCCTCACGAGAGCTGAGTTGATCCATATCTTTCAGTGTCTGAACCGAAATACTGACGGAAGTGGCACAGAATAAAAGTCCAAAGAACAGAGCATGCGTTGTCGACATACCAAAGGCTATGGCCGAGCCGTATCCTCCGATAAAAGGCAAAATAATACCGCCGACCGCTACGGCAAAGGCCGCCTTCCAGTTTTTCTTTAATTGCTCCAGATCAGTTTCCAATCCGGCAATGAACATTAACAGTAGTACCCCGATCTCGGCCATATAATGAACGAAATCACTTTGCTGAACCCAACCGAGCAGTGCAGGCCCGAGGACGACACCTACAATTAATTTTCCCAAAACGGATGGCTGACCCAATCTTACGGATAGATCACCAGCAAGTTTGGTAAAGATCAAAATAAGTGCAAGAACCAAAATAAATTCCATAGGTGTACTCCTCTCCAGTAGTGGCGTTTATAGGTTAACCAGCCCAAGGGCGATCCATTCTCAGCTTCAAAAAAGACAAAAAGACACAGAAAGGCATTAGGAAAAGTGCCGTTCTGTGCCTGAAAAAGACAAAGAGGGGCCCTTGGTGACAGGCTCCTCCAGTTTCAACGCGTATGTGATTAATTGCATTAATTATACCACAAATATGGACTTGGGTAAATGGGAGCTGGTTTGGATTTGATTGAAAATGGCCGTAAAGGGGCATTTTATCATGTAGTACTAAGTTTTTTGTTCAGAGTGTTGTCACTTAACAGTCCGGAATTGCCGAGATATAATGATATAGAACATAGAAGTTAGGATATGAGGAGGATTTTGCATTGGGCAAAAATAACAAAGGGGAGCCGAACATTCCATCCCCGACGAGTAATAAAAATTTCGCAGGTATCATTATCACGATTTCCATTCTCGCTAATGTCATTATTTTATTATTGTTCTTCGCACCGTCGATTGGTTACAAAGGTGATGTAACTTTTGATATTACGGTGTTGCCGCGGTTTAATGCCGTGTTTAACAGCTTTACCTTCATCTTCCTGCTCGCAGCGCTTATTGCTATTATCAAGCGGAATGTGAAGCTGCACAAACGATTTATTCTTGCTGCATTCTCAACAACACTGTTATTCCTTGTGACCTATCTGACGTTTCATTACCTCTCACCAGAGACGTCCAAATACGGCGGCGAGGGCATCATTCGTTCGATCTATTTCTTTATTTTGATTACCCATAGTATACTGGCAGCCCTGATTGTTCCATTGGCATTATTCACACTTGTGTGGGGTTGGACGAATCAATTGAAGAAACACCGCAAAATTGCACGTTGGACTATGCCAATCTGGCTGTACGTCAGTTCTACAGGTGTTGTAGTATATCTCATGATGGCACCATATTATTAATGTAATGAACGTTTCACTGTGCTAATTAGTTTGACTTGCGGGTAATGTTTCCATGGAAGGAGGGTTCACGTTTATGTACAGAGTTGTATTGATTCGCCATGGACAGAGCATGTGGAATGTAGAGAATCGTTTTACCGGATGGACAGATGTGGATCTGACGACGGATGGTTACGGAGAAGCTCGTAAAGCAGGGAAGATCATGAAGGAACAGGGATTTGATTTTGATTACGCCTATGCATCCGTGCTGAAACGTTCTATCCGAACTCTCGATATTGCCCTGGATGAAATGGACCTCATGTGGATTCCCATTACGAAGACTTGGAAGCTGAATGAACGCCATTATGGTGCGCTGCAAGGACTGAACAAACAGCAGACGGCTCTGAAGTATGGGGAAGACCAAGTAAAGGAATGGAGACGATCCGTGAATGTATCTCCCCCGGCACTGGACGAAACTGATGCCCGATATGTGCAGGATCTGGACAAGTACAAGCGGCTCGGATGCACCATCCCGTTTACGGAGAACCTGATGGATACCTCGAAGCGTGTACTGGAGTACTGGAATGCGGAGATTAAACCGATGGTGTCTGCTGGCAAAAGAGTGCTGATCTCTGCGCATGGTAACACGCTCCGTTCACTCGTCATGCATCTGGACCAATTGTCCGAAGCAGACGTGATGGCGCTTAATATCCCGACAGGCATTCCGCTTGTCTACGAATTGGATGAAGATCTGCATCCCATCGGACACTTTTATCTGACCGCCGATGGTTCGACCTACAAACATGAAGAAATGACCCATGTGGCAACGCCATCTGATTAAACGGGTGTGAACGTTTATGCCTCAACAGAGCAAGTGAAAGATGGCCTCTGAATTTTAATTCGAAGGTCATCTTTTTTTCTGCGATCAAGCCTGCACTTCGTTTCGTGTTTGCTCCCACAGGGTAATTGTCAAACAAGACACGATGTACATTTATCCTGAAGGAGGAGAAGCACATGTCTAAAAGAAGAGGAATTATCATGACGGCTATCGGCGCAGGTGTGACTTATCTGATGAGGAACAAACAAGCAAGAGATAAGCTGTTTAGCACTGTCTCGGGTATGATGAAAAACTCCAATTCGTCGTCCAATGGAACAAGTAAAACCAGACCACGCGTGGAAGTGAAATAGATTGCGATAGTTCGTTTATCGTTGAATTAAAATGATGATCATGAGAAACCTGGAGATGAAGTCGTTCCAGGTTTTTTTGTGCAATCAAAAGCAATCCTTTGCTTTTGAGTGTAAAGCGATTTTTGCCAGCAAGAATGATACAATGGATACTTGCAGAACGTATGGAGGGAGATGCAATATGAAGAAAAATCGTCTGGGTACATCCGAACTGATGGTGTCTGAGATTGGGCTGGGATGTATGTCACTTGGAACTGAAATGGATCATGCTATGGGCCTGATTCATGAGGCTCTGGATCATGGGGTCAATCTGCTGGATACTGCCGATCTGTACGACGCAGGGCGTAATGAGGAAATTGTAGGGCAAGCTATTAAAGGGCGTCGGGACCAAGTCATTGTGGCGACCAAAGTAGGTAATCGTCGTCTGCCGGGTAAAGAGAGCTGGTCTTGGGACCCGTCCAAAGCCTACATTAAGCAGGCTGTACATGAAAGTCTGAAGCGTCTGCAGACCGATTACATCGATTTGTATCAGCTGCATGGCGGGACCTTGGACGACCCCATCGAAGAGACGATCGAAGCGTTTGAGGAACTGAAGAAGGAAGGACTTATCCGATATTACGGAATTTCCTCCATTCGTCCCAATGTGATTCGGGAGTATGTAAAGAGGGCATCCATCGTCAGTGTGATGAACCAGTACAGCATTGCTGACCGCAGAGCGGAAGAAGGAGTGTTGCCTTTATTGGAACAAAAGGGGATCAGCGTAATTGCCCGTGGGCCCGTAGCTAGCGGTGTGCTTGCCGATTCCGGATCTGCCAAGGCAGACAAAGGTTATCTGGACTACACACCAGAGCAACTATATACCATTCGGCAAGGGCTAAGTCGTCTTGTTACAGACCAACGCAGTATGGCTCAGACGGCTATTCGCTACGCGTTATCCCATCCTGCCGTAGCAGCAGTTGTCCCTGGTGCCAGTTCAAGAGAACAGTTGCTGCACAATATTGCTGCTTCGAATTCGCCTGAACTCACCACTGCTGAAATTCAGGAAATACGAGAACTCAGTCCCGCTAATCTGTACAAGCAGCATCGTTAACTCGATCCAGCCTATTTTCAATTGTAACTATACGAGGTACAATGAAGATCAGCCAAAAAAGGAACATATAAGGGAGAGAAGACATATGGAAAGAATTCAAAGTGAACAGCAGTATTTGGATACAATTAACTCTGATGGTTTTACTGTCATTAAATTTGATACAACCTGGTGTCCGGATTGCAAAAACCTGGATCGTTTTATCGGGGATGTTATCGACCAACATACGGACAAAACCTTCTATGCTCTGGATGCAGAAAAGTTCCAGCCTTTTGCCGAAGAGAATGGTGTACGCGGCATTCCAAGCCTGCTCGTCTTCCAGAACGGCAAGAAAATCGCACATCTGCATAGCAAATGGGCTAAAACACCTGCTCAAATCTCCGAGTATCTGGAGACGCTTGAATCCAAAGTTTAAGCGTACGAAGGCATCAGCAGTTTGTTTAATTAACTTAGCTAAGGAGACCTCTTCTTGTCCTAGACAGGAAGGGGTTTTTCTGCTTCATTCCAGCACGTATGATGTGCATTCAAATGTGCATTCGAATAACTCAAGTTGAGAAACAACGCTTGTTTAGAATTTGTTCAGTGCTCCCATGTATACTGTGAGAACAAACTGAATATTTGGAGTGAACAAGATCCATATGAAGAATGAAATTTTTGAGGAAATGCACCAATTAAGTCACAATGATGACCGGAGATATCGATTGTTGATGATCGGAGTGAAGCAATTGCTTCAGGAACAAAAGGAGAATAGATATAATCTGCGTGAGAGATTAAAGAGTCGAAAGAAACACCGGAACATTCAAGTGAAAAAGTGGTACTAGCCAGCCTGCATTTCAGAAGTGAACATAAATATGGATGTCCATGATACATAGTAAACCTAATCGGCATCACCCATGATCCAACCGAGCAAAGAAGGAAGCAATGAAGGGTCAAACTTCTTCTAATTACAGATATTCCTGTCTCTGAAGCAGGAACAGAATCGTGAAGCAAAAGAAACGTAGCTCAGAATATAAAATATGGCGGCCTCGCTTCCCAAGGGAACGTGAGGCCGCCATTGATTTTGCCGTTCTATTTGCTTGAGTTGTAATGCTTACATCAAAATAATAAAGAACACGGCTGCCAAGACAAAGCGATACACAGCAAAGACGGTCAGGCTCAATTTTTTCAAAATGGACAGGAACGTCTTGATCGCAAGCATGGCGACGATGAAAGCAGCGATGAATCCAATCGCAAAGATTGGGAAATCACTGCCGTTCAGATGATCGATACTTTTGTACAGGTCATATCCTGTAGCACCAATCATAATTGGCACAGACACAAGGAATGTGAACTCCGCAGCGGCTACACGGCTTACCCCAGCAAAGAGACCGCCTGAGATCGTGGACCCGGAACGGGAGAATCCTGGCCACAATGCCAATATCTGGAATATACCCACCGTGAATGCCTGTTTGTAAGAGATATCATCAACATCATGGGTAGTAATCCGTTCACTCTTACGGCTCCAGCGTTCGGCCACGATCATCAATATACCACCTATAACGAGGCTGTACAGCACTGTTTCCGGACCAAACAAATGTGCTTTGATCCAGTCGCGGAATACAAGTCCGATGACTACGGCAGGAACCATCGCCAGGAAGATATGTCCCAGATTGAGGCGGCGGGAGTAGGGTCTGCTCCCTCCGGTAAAGCGGAACATATCAATGAATTTGTTCCAGTACAGTACTACAACAGCAAGTACAGCTCCGAGTTGAACAACCACCTCAAACGTTTTGACTGACTCGTTGTCCTCTGATAAACCGAGCAAATGGGCAGTCAGGATCATATGTCCAGTGGAGGATACGGGCAAAAATTCTGTCAAACCTTCGATGATGCCCATAATAATGGATGATATAATATCCAATTCTCTTCCTCCTTGAAATGCAGGTGACAGCACAGGCTGTCCTGCTTGACCATGCCTGTTCATTTGAACAAGGCTATCACCTATTATGATCACAAATGCACTCAACTTCAACTTCTGCTTGTAACCATTTGTTTAAAACTATATTGACAAAAACCTAGTTATCCCATAGGATATAAATTAACTGACTGACTGATCAATCGGGAGGGTTACATGAATGACCAAAATCAACGGTTTGGAACCCGGTGAAGAACGCCGGGACCAAATAATACGCATAGCGATGGAGCGTTTTGCAACCCAAGGCTACCATCAGACGAAAATTTCCGATATCGTCCGCGAGGCTGGTGTGGCGCAAGGGACGTTCTACTGGCACTTCAAGAGTAAAGAAGCCATTGCTTCGGAGATTGTCTTAACGGGCAAGGAGGAGTTGCTTGAGGCGATCGGACAAGGGTACCGCAAGGATGCAGGATCGGTAGAAGATATGGTGAAAGCATCGGAAAGGCTGTTCACTGACTTGTTCTTGTTTGCCGCGCAGAATCGCTATTTTATGGAACTGTTGCTCAAAGGCATCGTGACGGAAGAATCCGTACAACGCCTGGTTGAGGAGACACGTAATGCTGTCGAAACTGCGTTTCGTCACAATATGGAACGAGCCATCGAGCTCGGTATGTTGCCTCAGGGCATGGATGTACCGCTTCGAGCAGCACTACTGGTAAGCATGATTGAAGGCATGATATCACGCTGGTTGTTCGGTTCCGATGAGTTGCACAGCAAATTCTCAGGCATGACAGCTTCATCGCTGGCAGTTGAGGCAGCAAGCTTTGAGTTTTACGGACTGCTAGGCACATAAGATTCACATGATTAAACAAATAGCAGGGAATAATGGGTACAACTGCGGTTTAGTCACAATAAAGTAACCCAATGTGCATCCAGATTAATACACGACTGAGAGGAAGTTAACGTAATGAACAACACATATGGATCGAAAACTCGTAAAGGCTGGTCTTTGACAGCAATTCTGCTGATGACCGTGCTGGTACTTAGTGCTTGTGGAAGTAAGGCAACAGATGGTGGAAGCACGAATGGTGCACAGGCAAGTAATGAACTGGAGCAGATCAAGTCGGCTGGCGTTATCAAAGTGGGCATGATGGGCACATACGCACCGTACAACTTCCTGAACGATAAGAAAGAAATGGACGGTTACGATGCTGATATTGCACGTGAAGTTGCGAAGCGTCTTGGGGTTGAAGTTGAATTTGTATCCCAGGAGTTCTCCGGTCTGACACCAAGTCTGCAAGCGAAGAAGCTTGATGCCATTATCAGCCAGATGACGATTACCGATGATCGTAAGAAAGTACTGGATTTCAGTGATCCGTATATTACGAACCAAGTTAAAATTATTGTAAAAGAAGACAATAACGATATTACCAAGCTGGAAGACTTCAAAGGAAAAACGATTGGCGTAGGTCTGGGTACAAATGATGAATCATATCTGCGTAATGAAGTGTTGCCGAAGGTGGGAGACTTCACGATCAAAACCTATGACGATGTCATCTCTTCACTCAAAGATCTGAATGCTGGGCGGATTGACGCAACAATCAACAACATGTATGCGCTGAAACCGATTGTGGATGCCAACGGATTGAATATTAAAGCTGTAGGTGAACCGATTAAGAGTGACCAGGCAGGTATTGCTGTTCGTAAAGACAATCCGGAATTCGTAGCAGCACTGAATGATGCTCTCAAAGGCATGAAAGATGATGGCACGTACAATACCATTTTCAAAAAATGGTTTGGTGAAGAGCCTGCGCAATAACGAACCTGCAAGGCGAAGGGAAGATTTGACCCATGGAACTGGTATTTGAGAATATCCCCTTCTTTCTGAAGGGGGCTTATTATACGCTGTATGTAACTGTGATCTCCATGTTTTTTGCGTTCATCATCGGGGTGCTTGTTGCGATTGCTCGTCTGAAGGGACCGATGTGGCTTAGGTTGATCGCAAGGTTCTATGTATCCATCATGCGGGGAACCCCGCTGCTGGTGCAATTATTCGTTATTTATTACGGATTGGTCGATTATGGAGTGACCTTGGGATCACTCACCGCAGCATGTCTGGGACTGAGTCTGAATGCAGGTGCGTTTCTGTCGGAGACGTTCCGTGGAGCCATTCAGGCTGTACCAAAAGGACAGACGGAAGCTGCATATGCAACGGGAATGACCCCGGCTCAAGCGATGAGACGGATTATCTTCCCGCAGGCTGTCCGCATTGCGATTCCGCCGATGGGGAACACCTTTATTGGCATGTTGAAGGAAACATCACTTGTGGCGGCCATCGGTGTTACCGAGTTGTTGCGTTCAGCACAGCTGCTGGTATCCCAATATGCATTGAATATGCCTTTTTATCTGGCGATTGGTGTGATCTACTGGATCATGAGTATCGGCTTCTCGGCCATTCTGGAACAAGTGGAGCGCCGGTTGGCCCGGGCTTACTGATGGGAGGAGAGAACCGATGATTACAACAACCGGACTTACCAAACGATTTCAGCAAAATGAAGTACTTACGAACATCGATCTGCATGTCGATGCCAAAGATATTGTTGTATTGCTCGGACCGAGTGGTTCAGGCAAAAGTACCTTACTGCGCTGCCTGAATGGACTGGAAGAGCTGTCCGGAGGACAGATTGAAGTCAACGGCATTGTGGTTAACAGCGCAGATCCGCTGCGAGTCCAGCGTGCCAGGGTATTGGAGATTCGTCGCCAGACCGGCATGGTATTCCAGCAATTCAATCTGTATCCGCACAAGACAGTGCTGGGTAATGTGATGGAAGGTCTTGTTACGGTAAAAAAAATCAAGCGTGACGAAGCGGCTGAACGCGGCCGGATTCTGCTGGATCGGGTCGGCTTGTCGGACAAGCAGGATGCGTATCCATCCCGATTGTCCGGTGGACAACAGCAGCGGGTCGCCATTGCACGTGCACTTGCGATGGAGCCAGAAGTGATGCTGTTTGATGAGCCAACTTCAGCTCTTGATCCTGAACTGGTCGGAGAGGTGCTTTCCGTCATGAAGGAGCTTGCAGAGGAAGGTATGACGATGCTGGTTGTGACGCATGAATTGAAGTTTGCCCGTAATGTGGCGAACAAAATCGTCTTTATGGCGGACGGATCGATTGTGGAAGAAGCAAGTCCACAGGAGTTCTTTGAACAGCCGAAGCAAGAACGCACTCGCCGTTTCTTGCAACAAATTACTGAATTCTAATTACATTACTACAATTTATACTGATTGATACGATCGATTATAGCGATAAGCTGCTGAGTGAAGGGGACGGAATCGATTCTGAAGAAGCGTAGCGCTCGCCTTTGTCTCCGAATATTGTCCTTTGTGAATATAAATCAAAAATATTTGGAGACAACAGCGATCGGAAGAACGAGCCGTACCCGGAACGGATTTCTGCAAATCGTAAACTATTGTGAGAAAGAAGGATAACATCATGAATGTAACAACCGTATGGAAAGGCAAACGTGCGTTTACTTCCGAAGGACCCTCTGGCTATGCCGTTGGCATGGATGCCACTGCTGCTTATGGTGGTGACAGCAAGGGAGCTACCCCAATGGAATTGTTGCTGGCGGGTCTCGGCGGCTGTATGGGAATCGATATTACCATGATTCTGGACGCTTTTCTGGACAAAATTGATTCGATTGAGATTGAAGCGCAAGGCACACGCAGTGAAGAGATGCCCAAAGGCTTCACATCCATTGATCTGATCTTCAAAGTCGATGGGGATATCCCGGATTATCGCATCTGGAAAGCCATTCAGATGGCTGAGGAAAAATATTGTGCAGTTTCCGCTTCGCTGAGCGCCGATATTCATCCAAAACTGATCCTGAATGGGGTAAGTACACCTCGTCCTTAATAGCTAGCACATGAGCAGATTCTATACTAAGCAGGCACTTCCAATCGTGGGAGTGCCTTTTTTTGCTTTTCTAACCTATCAACAGTTCGTAAGTAAAGTCAGGCTGGATGTTGAACAAGGTTCCAGATGCCCATGAGCCAAAGGATATGGATTTCGCCCATCTAGGAGTCACTAAACTTCTGTCAGTAGAAAATAATTCGGTAAGCCCGGTCGCCATGTTAATGGCGGCCTCTTCTACTAGAGGTTAGGCTGGCTTGTTGCCTGGCAATATAGACCCATTGCAATGACAATCCGAATTCTGGCGGTTATGTGGTATGATTAATTCTGAGGACAGAACATCCTGATCCTGCTGTTTATATGTAAGCGCTTATACAGATGACGGAAGGTGCAGACATGTTGAAAAGGCTGATACGAACCACTAATAATCTCAAATTAAAGCATAAATTGCTCATTTCCTATGTACTGGTTGTCATGATTCCGGTCCTGATTGTTGGTCTTGCTGTGACCAGTTATTTTCGCCAGCAAGCCTTGGACAATGCGATAGGACAGACGATCATCAATGTGGACAAAATCAAGAGCCAGACGGCAACCATGCTGCGTGTACCAACCGATATATCCAATCTTTTAATGTTTAATGCGGATCTCAAGGAGATCGTGAATAAACGGTACAAGAGTGTTGTGGAGTTAACTTCAGCGTATCTTGCATACAAAGACTTTCAGGAGTACAGGCGTTTGTACCGTGAGATAGCCGGCATTCGTTTTTACTCAACTAACCCAACATTGATCAACAACCTCGAATTCATCCCGGTAGACAAGCAGACGGAAGAGAGCTACTGGTACCAGCAGGCACTGAAAACAACCAGCATCGGGTGGTTCTACATTCCGGACAAGGAAGATAATCCTGTACACAAGCTCAGCCTGGTGCGCAAAGTACCTTTTGCCGAGTATCGGACAGAGGGCGTGTTGATGATTGTGATCAATCAGGATGAGCTGAATGGATTGTTGCGTCAGGAACAGTTTGAGACGATGATTACGGACGAGCAGGGGTATGTGGTTGCAGCCAAGAATACCGAACTGGTAGGAAAAACGCTGGATGAGCTTGATTTTGGCGTCGATCTGCAGAATCAGGCGAAAGGCACCATAGAGGGTGATTTCCGGGGGGAACCATCTAATATTGTTATTGATGAGCTGGGCCCTGGATCGAGTATGAACAGCCTGAAGGTGATTTCGGTTTTTGCCACCAAAAATATCGTCAAAGACGCCAACACCGTCAGCATGATCGGCATGATTTTCATTATACTTGTGCTCGTGATCGCCCTATTATTCGTATATATCATCTCGTTCCTCACGTCGAACCGATTGCTCCGGCTGAGTAAACACCTCAACAAGCTTGCATTAGGAGACCTGAACGTGACTTCGCGGATTGATGGAAACGATGAGATTGGGCAATTGTCACGACAGTTCAACTATATGGTGAAAAGTATCAATGAACTCATGACGCAGGTGGTAGAAGCGACCGAACAGAACAATCAATTGGAAATCGCGCAAAAAGAGATTAAACTGAAAATGATGGCGAGCCAGATCAATCCCCATTTCTTGTTTAATGCACTGGAGTCCATTCGGATGAAAGCGCATATTAAGGGAGAAGCAGAGATTGCCAACATCGTCAGGCTGTTGGGCAAGCTAATGCGCAAGAGTCTGGAGATTGGCAGTGGAAAAACAACCTTCCGGGCTGAACTTGAAATGGTACGTTCCTATTTGGAAATTCAGAAATTTCGTTACGGCGACCGCCTTGCATTTCAGATTCATATCGATCCAGAGGTGGAGAAGATGTACATTCCGCCTTTGATTATTCAACCTTTGGTTGAGAATGCGATTGTGCATGGTCTGGAGAACAAAGAGGGGACAGTTCGTGTTGATATAAGTATTCGTTTAGTAGAGAACATTGTGCAGATCCGTGTGGATGACAATGGTGCAGGCATAACGCCAGAACGACTGGCTGAGGTGATGCAGTTTATCTGTGGACCGGAGGAACAGGAGAAGAGTCGGATCGGCATGCGTAATGTACATCAGCGCTTAACATTGACGTACGGCGAGCCATATGGATTACAGATTAAGAGTGTATATGGGGAAGGAACAGAGGTTTCTTTCACTTTGCCAGCAGGAGGGGACCAACATGTATAAAGTGTTTTTGGTGGATGACGAACCGAGCATACGTGAGGGACTGACAACCATTATCGAGTGGGAAAAATACGGATTCCAGGTCATTGCTACAGCTGCCAGCGGGCGTGAGGCCATCTCCCGGTTTGAGGAATTGGAGCCTGATCTGACGATTATTGATATTCGTATGCCCGGTATGACCGGGCTGGATGTGATTGAAGAAGTGCGCCGGAGTCATCCGGATTCGCACTTTTTGATATTAAGTGGTTATGCGGATTTTGATTATGCCAAAAAAGCCATCAGTTTTGGTGTGGATGGTTATCTGCTCAAACCGGTGGATGAAGAAGAGATTATTGGTGAACTGGAGCGTATTGCTACAATCCTGACCCGTGAACGGGAGACAATTGCACGTCATGCTGGTGAAGATACCGTCTATCGGGAGCATCAGATCGAGGCTTTGCTCTTTGACAGTCTGGAGGGTGCGGGTAGCATGGAAGAAGATAGCCTGGGACTGCACTGGCCTCACTATCAGATTGTGCTGCTTGAGCTGCATGTAGCCCCCGACCTGCAACGGGGAAGTGTTATGAAACGCAAACTGATAGAAGCATTTGACCATAAAGACCGAGGCATTGTATTCTCGTTCCATTCAGGTCTGGGGTTGTTAAGTAAGGAAACAATCACATCCGAGTCATCTGCAAGAAATCTGTATGATGAGCTGGAAGGATTGCTGGGAGAATGGGAGGTTCACATGTACGGTGCTGCGGGAGAACCTGTACATTCCACTTCTGAAATTGCGCGGTCATACACGCAGGCGAATCGATTACTCGGGGAACGCTTCTTGTTCACGGAGCAACGTATCATTCTGTGGACTGAAGGTAGCGAAGGCGAAAGCGTTGTTAAACCAGAAGTTGAAGCTGGAGACGGAGCACATGAGCCAGTTGAGGACGAACTCGCGGACAAGCTGTATTATGCGCTAGACATCCGCAGTAGTGAGTCCGTTATGCGGGTGCTGGGTGAGATGGAAGAGCGCCTGGTTCCATATCACCGAACAGAGCAAGCGATCAAGACGGCGTTCTCACAGGTATTTTCCCTGGCGTTCAACAAACTTGCAGCGACGAATCAACATATGCACTCCATTATGCAGGAACATTCGGTTCTGATTAATGAAGTCTATCATCAATTTACGATGTCTGATCTCAAAGTTATAGCAGCGGAACATTTTAATCGACTTATTCAACGTATGGGTGGGGGAAGCAAGGATACTGTATTGAAACAGATGATTGAATTTATCCAGCGTAACCCTGGCGAGAATCTCAAGCTCGAAGTACTGGCAGAAGTGTTTAACTACAACAGTAGTTACTTGGGTAAGTTGTTCAAGAATCATACTGGAGAGTATTTCAATGCATTTCTGGACAAGGTTCGTATGGAAAAGGCCAAAGAATTGCTGGACGAAGGACTAAAGGTCCATCAGGTTGCGGCGAGAGTGGGGTATGCCAATGTGGACTACTTCCACGGTAAGTTCAAGAAATATGTAGGGGAATCCCCTTCTGCTTACAAACAGGCCAGAACCCAATCATCAATTAAAGGAACGGCTACGGATACAAACGAGGAATAAGTGCGAAGTGCTGGGCCTTGCCCTTGCCTATTGTGTAAAACGTTTTCGGTATTACTTAGAAATTCCCAGATTCATCATATTGTCCATGCACTTCCCATGATAAGCAATGGTCACGGAATGTTTCACATTTTAGACTGGATTTACAAGAATCCAGTTGAAGGGATGGCTATACGATATGAATGTATCTGATATAGGCGCTGTACGTCATACATTGAACTTAAATGGAACATGGCAGTTTTGTTTGGATCTGGAGTCCGATACACTCGTTGAACAAGAGATATTACCGCCATCACAGTGTGAAAACACATCATGGGAGTCCATTCAGATTCCCGGTTCATGGGAAGAGCAAGGATATGGAGATGAGCCTGAATATGAAAGGCTTGATACCTGGACCAAGGTACGCGAGTATGAAGGCTCAGCCTGGTATGCTCAGGATGTTCATGTTCCATCAGACGATCCCGGATGCCACTATGTATTCAGATTGGAAGGTGTCCGATGGACAACGCATCTCTGGATCAATGGACAATATGCCGGGCAGCAGGATAGTCTGGTGAATCAACAGAAGTGGGATGTCACTTCTCTGGTGAAGCAGGGAGAAGTGAATCGTGTGGAGATCCGCGTGGATAATACGATGAAACTTCCGCTGGCGGGTAGCCATATTCATTCATTGCATACGGCCACAGCCTGGGGGGGAATCACAGGTGGTGTTTATCTGGACAGTATGCCCCCCTGCCGATTACATACGTTACGTATTCAACCAGATGCTGAGAACGGAACCATTCTGGTTGATTGTACTGTAAGCGCTCCCGCAAATGATTCCGCTAGATCGATGCAATTACATGTGGATATCCAGCATCCGGACGGCACATGGCTTGATCGATATAGTTGTCATGTGAATCTGAGTGATCCATCACATGTGGATACAAGCTCAGCAGAGTTAACTGAAAGTAACGCTGTAATAGATCAGTGGCGATTGGAACTTGGAACAGAGAAGTCTATCGCAAAATGGTCGGATGAATCCCCTGAATTATACAAGGCTGTAATCCGTCTCCATGAAGGTGAACAGGAACTGGATCGACTGGAGCAATCATTTGGTGTACGCTCCTTTGTAACAAACGGGAAGCAGCTTGAATTGAATGGGACACCAGTATATCTGCGTGGATACGTCGATTGCTGTATTTTTCCACTGACGGGTTATCCCGTCTGGGACAAGGAGCATTATCTTCAGCAATTTCGAATCGCCAGATCGTATGGCTTCAATCATGTCCGACTGCATGGGTGGAGCGCGCCGGAGCCTTTCTGGGATGCTGCTGATGAAGCGGGCATGCTGGTGCAGGCAGAACTTCCCCATTGGTCTCGTTTCTTTGAACAATCGGATCAGTCTGCGCCAGCTGAAGTATTGACCTATCTGACACAAGAACTGGACGGGTTGCTTCAGTCGCTGCATAGACATCCCTCATTCGTTATGTTCTCCATGGGGAATGAACTCCTTGGTCCGAATGGCCACCCTGAACTCAATGCATTAGTATCTAGGGCAAGGGATATGGACCCGACCCGGTTATATACGGACAATACAGGTTTTGGACAGCTTCCGGCGCAAGGGCGGGAAGGTGATTATTATATTCAGTCGTTGAACTGGCATCCCCCGCTGGAATCCGCATATTCTGCTGTGCCGGATACCACGCTGGACTATCATGCAGTCACCCGGCTTGCGGAGCATCCCGTCATTGGGCACGAACATGCACAGTACACCATGTATGTGCGGCCCCAAGAGCGAGCCAAGTATACTGGCGTATTGCGTCCTAGCTGGTTACGACCGATCGAAGAATCGTTAACAAACAAAGGCATGATGGAGGACCTCGAGCATTTTCAACAGGTCAGTGGTACCCATCTGGTACGTTCCTTAAAAGAAGCCATGGAGCGAATTCGGCGAACACCGGACGCTGCGGGCGTACAACTTCTGGACATTCGCGATTTTCCAGGGCAGGGACATGCTACGACGGGCATTCTGGATGTATTTTGGGATGACAAAGGCATTACAACACCAGAAGAATTCATGTGTTTCAACGCAGATGTGGTGCTGTTATTAAGCTGCAAGGAGCGTACATTTTACGCCGGACAATCCATTCATGTCGATGTACGCATCTCTCACTACGGTAAGGAGCCGCTTGAGGACGCGCTCATTCAGTGGAGGTTAATAAGCGATGATGTGATACTCACTGAAGGAGAATGGAAGACCGGAGATATCCAATGTGGGTCTGTCATGTCACTGGGAAGCATCGTCGCTACAGCACCTCGGGAAGCAGCAGCGGCTTTTCGGATTGAGGCGGAGTTGATATCAGGCGATTTGGAAAGAACTGTAGCGAATGTATGGCAGGGCTGGTCGTTTCCTTTTTATCAGTCTCATCCGAATTCGAATCGGTTCTGGAATACCATGGAAGAGCTGCAGCCACTTCTCGGGGAAGCACAACATGATTGCGTAGATCGCATCGATGGATTTCAGTTGTTGAAAAATCGGGAGATTGACTTGGTTATCGTTCAGTCGTTAACACCCAATGTCGTTGATTATGTGGTTAACGGGGGGCGTGTTTGGCTACAGCCAACCGCAGAAGGGTTATATGATTCAGTGGAGACCAAGTATCTGCCTGTATTCTGGAATTACCTGATGTTTGCTACACAGCCTGGTGCAACGATGGGCATGGTTTTGAGAGAACAGCTAGCACTACTAGGCTCCTTCCCGCATGATGGGGCTTCGGACTGGCATTGGTATCACTTGGTGAACGGTACACCAGCGATATGTTTGGATACGTTGCCCGGGGTGGAGCCGCTGATCGAAGTGGTGGACCATTTCCATCGGGCCAAACGACTCGCTTATGCCTTTGAGGCAAAAGTAGGGAAGGGCAAGATTTTGATATCCTCACTTCCGTTTGCCAATCTGGCTGTAATGAAGCGTCCGGAAGCCGCCTTTTTATTTCAGGAGATACTTGCGTATCTGCATGGAGATCAATTCCGTCCAGCAACCTCCATATCCGTAGCGCAACTACTCGGCATCGTTAAACTGCAAACGATTCAATTCACATTGTAATTATAGGGACCCGAAAGGGTCTTTTTTGTATGCAATCAGTTTGAAGTAAACGATTTCTATAAAACGTTTTCGAAATATACCAATTTAGATAATATATTACCTTAATATAACTTTTATTTCATTTAAAAGTAGAATTTATCACTGATTTTAACGAATTAATGTCTGATTATATATGTCTATATCTAATTTTTATATGATTTTCTCTAAAATCCAGATGGTATTTTGAAAACGCTCTATCGAGTATGATTATTTTATAAAACAGAGGAGGGGGAACGGAGATGGAAACGCTAACAAAAAAATCCGCTTCCGCGAACAGAAGCAGTGACCCCAAACCGCCTTTAAAGAATCGGCGGAACGGAATTTGGGACAGAATGAAACAGCAGAAATATCTCTATCTCATGTCATTGCCATTCGTAGCTTGGGTTTTCGTATTTAACTATCTGCCACTATGGGGATGGACGATGGCTTTCCAAAATTATAAACCTGCCAGATCATTTGGTGATCAAGAGTGGGTTGGTTTTAAACACTTTGTAGAGCTGTTCAGTGATGATCGTTTCTATCTGGTACTTCGAAATACGCTTGCAATGAGCTTGATGGGACTGGTTGTCGGTTTTATCGTACCGATATTCTTCGCTATTCTCCTGAATGAAATGAGAGGCATGTTCTTCAAACGTGCCGTACAAACGGTATCATATCTGCCTCACTTTGTATCCTGGGTCGTTGTGGCAGGGATTATTACCAAGATGCTCTCCACCGATGGCGGGATTATCAATGATCTATTGGTAGGACTGAACATTATCGATCAGCCGATCCAATTCATGGCCAAGGGGAACTTGTTCTGGTACATTGTAACCGCTTCAGATATGTGGAAGGAAACCGGTTGGAATGCCATCATCTATCTGGCGGCGATTACAGGTATCGATAATGAGCTGTATGAAGCTTCCCGTGTAGATGGAGCCAACCGCTGGAGACAAATGTGGCACATCACGTTGCCTGGCATACGGACCACGATTTCCGTACTTTTCATCATGTCAATTGGACATCTTATCAGTATCGGTTTCGAGAAGCAGTTCTTGCTTGGCAACAGTCTGGTCACAGACTACTCGGAAGTACTTGATCTATACGCGCTCAATTATGGTTTGAATATGGGACGATTCTCGTATGGTACAGCCATAGGTATATTCAACTCCGTTGTCAGTATCATCCTTCTGTTTACTGCGAACGGCTTGTTCAAAAAATTCACTAAAGAAAGCATCATGTAGGGAGGGGACGACATTATGGCGAACAAAGCATTCAATGCTACTCGGGGCGATAAACTGTTCGATATATTCAACATCCTCGCGATGACCATGGTGCTGGTTGTAACACTTTATCCATTCCTTAACGTACTAGCCATCTCACTCAATAACTCGACAGATACAGTACGTGGCGGAATTTACTTGTGGCCTCGCGAATTCACATTACAGAACTACAAAACGATTTTCCAATATGATGGATTGCTACAAGGTTTGCAGATCTCCATTCTGCGTACACTTGTAGGTACGGTGCTCGGATTGATCAGTTCATCCATGATCGCCTTTACACTGAGCAGACCTGATTTTGGACTTAGAAAATTTGTTTCCACAACGCTCGCACTCACGATGTATTTCTCCGGTGGTCTGATTCCGGTGTACATTCTGATGCGTGACTTGAACCTGATCGGTACATTCTGGGTATATGTATTGCCTGGCATGATCAGTGCGTTTAACGTGTTCATCATCCGTTCATTCATTGATGGCCTGCCATACTCATTGCAGGAATCCGCGAAGCTGGACGGAGCGAATGACTTTACAATCTATTACAGAATCATCTTGCCACTGTGTAAACCAGTGCTTGCTACCATCGCATTGTTCCTGGCTGTAGGTCAGTGGAATGCGTGGTTCGATACGTACCTGTATAATGGTTCAAAGGCACATCTGACCACGCTCCAATATGAGCTGATGAAAGTATTGCAAAGTACGCAGCAAGGCTCAGGTGCTGGACGAAATGCCAATGATATGGCACAGCAAATGACACAGATTTCACCGGAATCGATCAAAATGGCGATTACGATCGTTGTAACGGTTCCAATCCTCATTGTATATCCATTCCTTCAGAAGTACTTTGTTGGCGGTATGACACTGGGCGCAGTAAAAGGTTAAACAATTGGGTACAGGCTGCCACATAGAGCGGCCGTACATCTACAAATGAAGCATCAGGATACCCGAAGCGCAGCCATTTGGTCTGCGCTTCACCGTATAGGGCTGCGGTGTGGTATTCATGAAGCTATAGACAGGGACAAAAAAGTCCCGGACAAACAGACATATGAAACAGGGAGGATTACCATTATGGCAAGTTCCAAAATGAAGATTGCACTGGCACCAGTGCTTGCAATGTCTTTACTCGCAGGTTGCGGTGGAGGAAGCGGCAGTGATACGTCGTTCAAGGATACAAGCGCAGAGACAACTCCACTTACTTTTGATTTCTTCAGCGTTGACCCCAGTCCGAACTGGAATGGCATGAAGGATGAAGTAGGTAAAGTCCTTACGGAAAAAACAGGGATAACCCTTAACGGTGAGTTTGCCGTTAGTGGTGGTCAAGATAAAATATCCTTAATGGCGGCGAGCGGAGACTATCCGGATATTGTCTCCCCCAAAGGAGAACTCAGCAAACTGGTGGATGCCGGAGCAATGCTCGATCTGACAGATCTGATCGACCAATATGCTCCCAATCTGAAGAAGCTGTATGGTAATTACATGGACCGGTTGAAATACAGTAATGAGGATCAGGCTATTTATGTGCTGCCGACGTATTATGCGGTAGACCAAAAGTACTTTGATGCAGGTGGTGGATTTGGGATTCAGCATCGTGTACTGAAAGAACTTGGATACCCGGAAGTGCGTACACTTGAGGATTACGAGAATGTACTGAAGGCGTACAAAGAGAAACACCCAACGATTGATGGTCAGCCAACGATCCCGTTAACACTGGACGCGGATGATTGGAGAATCATGATTACCGTAACAAACCCTGCCTTCCAGGCAACAGGAGCTCCGGATGACGGTGAATACTATATCGATCCAGAGACGTATGAAGCAAGTCTGCATTACAAACGTCCAGAGGAAAAAGAGTACTTCCGCTGGTTGAACCATATGTATAACACTGGATTGCTGGATCAGGACAGCTTCATACAAAAAACAGACCAATACAAATCCAAAATTGCAAGTGGACGTGTTCTGGGTGTCATTGACCAGGATTGGGGTTATTCCGATGCAGAAAATGCACTGAAATCCGCGGGCAAGGATGAAGCAACGTATTCACACTTCCCGGTAACCCTGTCCGAGGATATCAAGGATCATGCCTACCAAGACCCAGGTTTTGTATCCGGTTGGGGTGTAGGGATTACCACATCGAATCCTGACCCGGTTCGTACGATCAAATTCTTCGATTACCTGGCTTCTGAAGAAGGGCAAGTGCTGATGAACTGGGGAATTGAGGGCAAACAGTACGAAGTGAAGGACGGCAAACGTGTCATTCCTGCCGACGTTCTGGATCAGAAAACCAATAATGCAGCCGTATTCCAGAAAGAAACGGGTATTGGACTGTACACCAATATGTCCGGTCACTATGGAGACGGTGTGAAGGATTCAACGGATAACTACTACACTACGAATTTCCCTGAACAGATCGTGGCAGCATATTCCGATGCAGAGAAAGAAACACTCAAAGCTTACGGTGCTACGACGTGGAAAGATCTGTTCCCGAGTGAAGATGAGTTCCCGATCAAACCATGGGGAGCAGCATACAATCTGCCAACACCAGGTGACTCCAACTACAACGTCATCTTCAAGAAAACACAGGATATCATCCGGAAACGCATCCCGGAAGCCATTCTGAGTACTCCTGAGCAGTTCGATGCCATCTATGACGGCATGATTGATGAAGTGAACAATGCAGGAGCAGAGGATATGGAGAAACAATACACAGAACTCGTTCAAAACCGTGTTCAATTGTGGAGCGGTGAAGAGGCTAAATAAGCGATTAGCAATTCAGATCTAAAACGAAAAAGAACCCCGAATATCTGGGTTCTTTTTTTATCTAAAACGTTTTCTAAAAAACGTTTTCAATTTTATAAATTCACTATTGACAAGGGATATAGGAGCGATTATTATTCAAATATGAAAGCACTTACATTTGCTTGTACATCATGTGAGATACACCAGAATCTCAAAGTTAACACTTGCAGGAATGAAGAGGAAAAAGGTAAGAGAAGAACAGTTTTTTTATTTTAAGAAAACGCTTCTAATGTTATAAAAACAAGGAAATTACATTTGTTTCATCTGGTCACGGTATGTGCAGGTCAGCCTGTTATACAAATATACAGCTTCATTAATATCCATAAGGGGGATTACACATGAAGGGCAAAACACCAAAAACATTCGCAATGCTTCTGTTAGCCAGTGCACTTGCAATTACAGCAGGATGCAGCGGCAGTGGAGGAGGAACTAACGCTTCAGAAAAGCCGGTTGATTCCGGAGATACAACCAGTCCAGTGACCTTTACATTCTTTGGTGCAGATGCAAGTCCAAGCTGGAACAACATGAAAGATGCAGTGGGCCAAGAGATTACCAAAAGAACAGGTGTTACAATTGAAGCAGAATACGATGTGAATAATGGTGGCGACCAAAAGATACCTTTGATGGCTGCCAGCGGTGATTACCCTGATATTATCTTTCCTAAAGGTAACCTGTCGAAGCTGGTGGATGCAGGCGCAATGCTGGACCTGACTGACCTGATTGAGGAACATGCACCTAACCTGAAAAAGATATATGGCGATCAGATGAATCGTTTGAAATACAGTCTGGAAGATCAAGCGATCTATGCTATTCCAACCAACATGGGTGTAGATAACGTCGCTTTTGATGCAGGTGGTGGATTCGAAATTCAGCAAAGAGTGTTGAAAGAACTGGGATACCCAGAAGTGAAAACACTTGAGGATTACGAAAACGTTCTTAGAGCGTATTATGAAAAGCATCCAACGATTGATGGTCAACCAACCATTCCACTGACACTCAATGCAGATGACTGGAAGATCATGATCACGGTAACGAACCCGGCCTTCCAGGCAACAGGTGCACCGGATGATGGGGAATATTACATTAATCCTGAAACGTATGAAGCGATGCTTCACTACAAACGTCCAGAGGAGAAAGAATACTTCCGCTGGTTGAACAAAATGTACAATGAAGGCTTGCTCGACAAAGATACTTTTGTTCAAAAAGATGATCAATACAAATCCAAAATCGCCAGTGGCCGTGTCCTCGGTCTGATCGACCAAGACTGGAACTATGGCGAAGCTGAGAACGCTCTCAAAGCAGCAGGTAAGGACGAAGCCACATATGCTCACTTCTCCGTGTCCCTGAACAAGGACATTGTGGATCACACATTCCAGCCAACAGGATTTGACGGTTATGGCATCGGGATTACAACTTCGGCCAAAGATCCGGTACGGATTATCAAATTCATGGATTGGCTTGCTTCCGATGAAGGCCAGGTGTTGAGAAACTGGGGTATTGAAGGCGAACACTACAATGTAGAAAATGGCAAACGTGTGATTCCTGACGAGGTTCAGGAACGCAAAACGAATGACAACTCCAATTTCACGAAAGAAACAGGAGTTGGGTTGTACAATATTTTCAGCGCAAGATACGGTGATGGTGTAAAAGATTCTACAGACAACTACTATACAACGAACTTCCCAGAGCAGATCCAAGCAAGCTACACACCAGCTGAGAAGGAAACGTTGAAAGCATACGGTATCACAACATGGAAAGATTTCTATCCTTCCGAAGACGAATTGAAATTGAAAGATTGGGGCGCAGCGTATAATATGCCTGTACCTTCTGACACAGACTACAACGTAACGTTCCAGAAAACACAGGATATCATCCGCAAACGGATCCCAGAAGCGATCCTTGCCAAACCTGAGAACTTTGACAGCGTGTATGACAGTCTCCTGGCTGAACTTGATAAAGCAGGTGCAGTAGAAATGGAGAAACAATACACGGTTTGGGTGAAAGAACGTGTCTCCCTGTGGACTGGAAAAGATGTGAAATAAGCTTGAAAACGAAGCATTAAAATTAAGAATTTTCATAGCAAAAAAAGCCCTTGAGAAAGGGCTTTTTTTGTTGTTGACGTAAGGTGATGGATAGCCTATAATCTATCATGTAAGCACTTTCAGTAAGCGGTTTATTTCATTTCCGAAAACGTTTTACGTCTGTTAGCAGAATAATCTTCTTTTTACAGAATTGAAATGTCAACTTCACTAAAAACGTCGGAATGAATGAACTCGAAAGCGTATTCAAAAAAAGTGGTATCCTCAGGCATAAAGCCTGTTATACAGATAAAACCTTCATAAATAATAGGGGGAACTAGACAATGAGAGGCAAAATGAAAGGCAATACACCCAAGACGTTTGCAATGTTGATGCTCGCAAGTGCAATGTTGGTTACAGCTGGCTGCGGGAATTCGGGAACCAAAGAGACTTCGGAGTCCAGCGGTACCGAACCCATTACAGTTACATTCTTCGGGGCGGATGCTAGTCCAACCTGGAACAAGATGCAAGATGCTGTTGGTAAAAAGATTACGGAGCAAACAGGCGTTACCATTGAAGCAGAGTATGATGTAAACGATGGTGGTAACCAGAAGATTGCGCTTATGGCTGCCAGTGGTGACTTTCCTGATATGATCTACCCTAAAGGTAACTTATCTAAGCTTGTGGATGCAGGCGCGATGCTGGATCTCACGGATCTGATTGAGGAGCATGCTCCCAATCTGAAAAAAATCTATGGGGAACAGATGAACCGTTTGAAATACAGTTTGGAAGATCAAGCGATCTATACCATTCCAACCAATATGGGTGTTGATAATGTTACGTTTGACGCTACAGGTGGATTTGAAATTCAGCAAAGAGTATTGAAAGAGCTTGGATACCCTGAAGTGAAAACACTTGAGGATTACGAGAATGTACTCAGAGCCTATTATGAAAAACATCCAACGATTGATGGTCAACCAACCATTCCATTAACATTAAATGCAGATGACTGGAAGATCATGATCACGGTAACGAATCCAGCTTTCCAGGCAACAGGTGCACCGGATGATGGGGAATATTACATTGACCCTGAGACGTATGAAGCAAAATTGCACTACAAACGTCCAGAGGAAAGAGAATATTTCCGCTGGTTGAATAAAATGTACAATGAAGGCCTACTGGACAAAGATGCATTTGTTCAAAAGGATGACCAATACAAGTCCAAAATTGCCAGTGGCCGTGTCCTCGGTCTGATTGACCAAGAGTGGAACTATCAAGAAGCGGAGAACGCGCTTAAATCATCGGGCAAGGATGATGCCACATACGCTCACTTCTCTGTATCACTTAACGATGAAATTGTGGATCACACGTTCCAACCAGCCGGATTTGACGGTTATGGCATCGGGATTACTACTTCGGCCAAAGATCCAGTGCGCATCATCAAATTTATGGATTGGCTTGCTTCCGATGAAGGACAAGTTCTGAGAAACTGGGGTATCGAAGGTGAACATTACAACGTAGAAGATGGTAAACGCGTGATTCCAGATGACGTTCAGGACCGCAAAACGAATGACAACTCCAATTTCAGTAAGGAAACAGGAATTGGGATGTACAACGTATTTAGCGCCAGATACGGTGATGGTGTAAAAGATTCTACGGATAACTACTATACAACAAATTTCCCTGAGCAGATTGTAGCTGGTTACACAGCTGCAGAGAAAGAAACGCTGAAAGCTTACGGTATCACGACTTGGAAAGAGTTCTATCCGGCTGAAGAAGATCTGCCAGTTAAGGATTGGGGCGCAGCGTATAACATGTCCGTACCTTCCGGTACAGACTATGAGGTAACGTTCCAGAAAACACAGGATATCATCCGTAAACGGATTCCGGAAGCTGTTCTGACTACACCAGCAAACTTTGATGCAACCTATGATGCTTTACTGGCTGATTTGGACAAAGCGGGTGCAGTTGAAATGGAGAAACAATTTACGGTTTGGGTTAAGGAACGTGTCTCTCTGTGGACAGGAAAAGACGTAAAATAATACGAATTGTCTGCAAACCATGGTTACACAAGAAAGGGCCCTATATGGGGCCTTTTTTTGTGGATGATGTGATGATTTGCATTGACGCAAATTTTGAAATCACATATAATTTTATTATTGTAAGCACTTACCGAAAACGTTTTACGACATAAGATATATACAGCTGATTCAGGAACAGGAGCTAATCATGTCCCAACACAATAACCAAACTAAAATCAATCGTCTATGGTATCGACAACCGGCACAACGCTGGGAAGAAGCATTGCCCATCGGAAACGGCCGTCTTGGAGGCATGGTGTACGGTGGCGCAGCAGATGAACGAATTCAGCTCAATGAAGATACATTATGGTCAGGGTTTCCACGGGATACGATTCAATACAGCAGCCAGCGGTATTTGAAGCAGACGCGAGAGTTGATTATGTCTGGGCAGTATGGTGAAGCTGAGGATTTGTTGAACCGTGAAATGCTTGGTCGTGATGTAGAGGCCTACCAGCCGATGGGTCATTTTCTATTGCACCATGAGGGTCTGGATGATCCTACATATGATGCATTTGAACGGGAACTTGATCTGGAATCGGGCATTGCAACCACGACGTACTCATGGGAAGGAACTCGTTACGTACGTGAAGTGTATTTCAGTGCTTCGGATGATCTGATGGTCTGCACATTGACTGCTGATCAGAAGGGCGCTGTGAGTGTAAGTGTTACGCTAGACAGTCCCCATCCTTATCGCGTTGAGACTTCGGGAGATGCTCTAACCATGTTCAGTCGGTGCCCAAGTCATGTGGAGTCCAATTACTTCAGGGATCACCCGGAATCCGTCCTCTATGAAGAGGATCGGGGGACGGCTTATGCTGTCCGTGTAGCGTTTGCGGCATCTGGCGATCAGGTGAAGGTCTCCAATCTGGAAGGCAAGTTACATATTCAGGGTGCTGATCAGGTTGTGTTTTATCTGGCAGCGGCTACATCCTTTGAAAGTTATGATGTGTTACCTGTGAAGGATCATCTTGTATTGGAAGAGGAATGCAAGGAGTTGATCTCCAAAGCGATCACACATGGCGCGGAAGCGCTTCGTGACCGACATATTCAGGATCATAGTGCGTTGTTTAACAGAGTCTCGATTGATTTAGGGGTATCGGCTAACGCCGAATTACCTACAGATGAGCGGCTGCAGGCTTATCAGGCAGGGCAACAAGACCCTGGGCTTGAGGCACTTTATTTTCAATATGGAAGATATCTGTTAATGGCTAGTTCGCGTCCGGGCAGCCAGCCTGCCAATCTGCAGGGAATCTGGAACCATCAGGTAGAGCCGCCATGGCATAGTGATTACACAATCAATATCAACACGGAGATGAATTACTGGCCGGCAGAAGTCTGCAATCTCAGTGAATGTCATGAGCCGCTGTTTGATATGCTGACCGATCTCAGTGATACAGGACGCAGAACGGCGCGGATTCTGTATGGAGCTCGTGGATGGACTGCCCATCATAACGTGGATATCTGGAGAACCCCCACGCCTACAGGTGGAGACGCGAGCTGGGCATTTTGGCCGATGGGTGGCGTATGGTTGACCTCGCATCTATGGGAGCATTACCAGTTTACCGGTGATCAGCGTTTTCTTGAGGAACGTGCGTATCCCATCATGAAAGAGGCGGCGCTGTTCTGCCTCGATTGGCTGGTGGAAGGGCCTGATGGTTATCTGGTTACGATTCCATCCACTTCACCAGAGAACAAGTTTCTCACAGATGCTGGGGAGGCACGCAGTATATCCATGGCTTCAACGATGGATATGACGTTAATTCGTGAACTGTTCAGCCGCTGTATTGAGGCCGCGAAGCAATTGAATCTAGATGAGTCATTGGCGAGCGAGTGGGGTGAGGCTCTGGAGAAACTCTATCCATTCCGAATTGGAAGCGAAGGACAATTGCTGGAGTGGTTTAAAGATTTTGCTGAATCTGAACCAGGACATCGTCACGTCTCCCATCTGTATGGGCTGTATCCGGGGGAGCAGATCAATCGAGTACACACACCGAAATTGGTAGAAGCAGCACGGGTATCACTTGAACGTCGTATCTCACAAGGTGGCGGGCATACAGGATGGAGCTGTGCATGGTTGATCAATCTGTATGCACGACTGCTGGATAGCAGCCAGGCACATCAGTTTGTGCGCACGTTGCTGGCTCGATCCACACATCCGAATCTGTTTGATGACCATCCACCATTCCAAATTGATGGTAATTTTGGAGGCACGGCTGGAATCGCGGAGATGTTATTGCAGAGCCACTTGAACGAGTTACATTTACTGCCGGCACTGCCTGAACTCTGGACTCAAGGTCAAGTTAAAGGGCTTCGTGCAAGAGGTGGTTATACGGTAGCCATAACATGGACGGACAACAAGCTTGTGACAGCGGTTATTAAGGCAGACCGAAGTGACTCGCTGATCCTTCGCAGTGCTTATCCGCTACGCGTGGAAGGACATGAACAAGCCAAGGCAGAGCTTACGCCTCAGGGCGATTATGTAATTATTTTAACCATGACCGCAGGACAGACGATCCGCGTGTCATCATGAGACGGAGGAGCCAACCATGACCATTTTTAAATTTCCGCAAGATTTTCGCTGGGGTACAGCAACAGCTTCCTATCAAATAGAAGGAGCGGCACAGGAAGGTGGACGCGGGGTATCCATCTGGGATACGTTTGCGCGCACACCTGGCAAGGTATATAACGGAGACAATGGGGATGTCGCATGTGACAGTTACCACCGTTACGAGGAAGACATCGAACTGATGAAGAAACTCGGGATTAATACGTACCGGTTCTCCATTGCCTGGCCGCGCATTATTCCTGACGGAGATGGGGAGATCAATCGGGAAGGACTGGACTTCTACCATCGCTTCGTGGATGCATTGATCGAGGCTGGAATTGAACCGTTCCTCACCCTGTATCACTGGGATCTTCCACAAACGCTGGAGGATGACGGGGGCTGGGGCAACCGCAGAACGGTAGACGCTTTTGTGAAATATGCCGAAGTAATTTTCAAAGAATTCTCGGGCAAGATCAACTTTTGGCTGACATTCAATGAACCATGGTGTATCGCGTTCCTGTCGAACCTTCTGGGAATTCATGCGCCAGGAAACAAAGACCTGCAAACGTCAATTAATGTGGCACATGGATTGCTGGTTGCTCATGGTAAGGCCGTTCAATCCTTCCGTCGCTTGGGAACAACGGGGCAGATTGGTATTGCTCCGAACGTATGCTGGGCTGAGCCGTACAGCAAATCCCCTGAGGACCAAGCTGCCTGTGACCGATCGATTGCGCTCAATACCGATTGGTTCCTAGATCCAATCTACAAAGGTTCATATCCGCAGTTTATGGTGGATTGGTTTGCAGAAGCGGGGGCTACTGTGCCAATTCAGGAAGGCGATATGGAGATCATCTCACAACCGATCGATCTGCTCGGCATTAACTATTACACGATGGGGATCAATCGCTTTAATCCTGAGGCAGGTGCTCTGCAATCGGAAGAAGTTGATATGGGCCTCACCAAAACCGATATTGGCTGGCCTGTGGAATCACGTGGTTTGTATGAATTTATGCATTACTTGCAAAAGTACGGCAATGTGGATGTATATATCACAGAGAATGGTGCCTGTATCAATGATGACCTGGAGAATGGCAAAATTAATGATGATCGCCGGATTGCCTATTATGAACAGCATTTGGCTCAAATTCACCGCATCATTAATGACGGCATTAACCTGAAAGGGTACATGGCATGGTCACTGATGGATAATTTCGAGTGGGCAGAAGGCTACCGCATGCGTTTTGGTCTTGTTCATATGGACTATCGTTCACTCGTGAGAACGCCGAAGGAGAGTTATTACTGGTATCAGAACGTCATCAAGAATAATTGGTTGGAGACACGGAACGAACATAATCCCCAATAGTTTGGGTGGCAGGTTTAAAGGGTAAAGCAGCTCCTCATTATATATGGTCCACTTATTAAAGCTGAGAACGGCGGTAACATTGGAATATTCCAATGTGCCGTCTTTTTTTTGTATTTTTACCGTTGGAAATGAGTAGTTCATAAAGGTTTCATAAGGTCAAGTGCAGTTCCTGTTATGAAGAGACGTTTTTTGGGTTATAAGAAGTATGAATGAATTGAAAAATATTTTGTCAACAGTTGAAATTGAAATAAAGTGTCCAAATTGCGAAGAGAATTTGAACATTTGTTGACTAAAAATCATACTGATGTGGTATATTGGTATAAGGAAAGCACTTACAAAAAGGGAAAAGGAAGTGTTTACTATGGCATCGAAGACAGCAATGGTTAGCCAATTGGAGCGCAAAGACAAAAATATGCGGCGCGCCGTCTTGACGATGACAGTTCTGGCATGGGTCGCACTCATTACGGGAGTGATCATGTGTCTGATCAATCTGAATGAATTTAATGATCGCAATCTTGGCTTGATGGTCGGTATTGGATTCCTTGTAGGTAGTGTGTTTATTTACGTTATTGCCAAAGCGATTGGCCTTGTTCATACACGCCGGGAAGACGAAGGCGCCGATTAATTATAATCCTGCGTTTATTCGTTCATAATAAGACTGGATAAGTACCCGGAATCCAGTCAATAAAGCCCTTTGCGGATTCGTTGACATTGTTCAACGAGACTGCAAAGGGTTTTATTTTGTGACTTGATGTGTAAAGATTACAATAAGCAAATATCAACCATACAAGCGATTTGTGAGAAAAAATTCACACATTTAAGGTGTAAAATCGACAAATTTGTTAACAAGAACAAAAAAGTTGTTCATTTCTGATATCTTTAGTAGGAAGAGAGTAGTATACTGATTTTTCAGTATGAGCGAATTTAAGGAGAGGGGATCAAAATGAACAAGAAACCTAGGTCGCTAACCCGGATTATCATTCCGGTTGTCCTGACGTTGGTTACAATTGCATTGATTGTCTGGCCAATGCTGGCAGGCGGGCAGTACGTTGTTCTGGATCCGAAGGGACCAATTGGCGCTTCGCAGAGAGATTTGATTGTCATCTCGACAATTTTGTGTGCTGTCATCATTGTGCCAGTACTCATTTTGTCTGCCGTAATTGTATGGCGTTACCGCGACAAGCCGGATAACAAAGCTGCTTATGAACCTAACTGGTCTCATAGTACAAAGGCTGAGGCAATCTGGTGGACCGTTCCAATTATTATTATTGGAATACTCGCCATTGTTACGATTCGTTACACGTATGATCTGGAGCCTTCGAAGCCGTTGGCTCATGAGAAAGCACCAATTACCATCCAAGTGTCTTCACTGGATTGGAAATGGCTGTTTATGTATCCTGAGCAAGGGATTGCAACGGTCAACACGTTGAATATTCCGGCAGATCGGCCCGTGAAATTTGAACTCACTGCGGATTCACCAATGAACTCGTTCTGGATTCCGCAACTTGGAGGACAGATTTATACGATGTCGGGTATGGCAATGACCTTGTACCTGCAGGCAGATCATGAAGGTAAGTACTGGGGTTCCGGTGCTAACTTCACAGGTGAGCATTTTGGAGAAATGCGTTTTGATGTGAATGCTACATCGGACGATGATTTTGACAAATGGGTAGCTGATGTGAAACAGAATTCTCAGCCATTGACCACCGAAGGTTACAGTGCACTGGCTGAACCAGGAACAAGCAATGTTGCTTATTATTCTGCCTTCCCAGAAGGATTGTTCCAAAATATCGTAACCAAGTATGTTGTAGATGGTCAAAGTGCTCATAGCAAACATGGAACTTCAAACGAAGCTTCTGGAGCCATTCAAAATGCAACTGATACGTCCAATCAAGACGAGGACAAGAGTGCTAACTAAAGATTCGAAAGGAGGCCCCCAATGTTAGAGGGACTTAAAGAGTTTGCATCGGAGTTTTTCGTAACCGGTGATCCGCTCATTTATGGTGCGATGGTAGCTATCGGAATTACCATGATTACTATTGTAGCGGTGCTAACTTATTTCAAAAAATGGGGCTGGCTCTGGCGTAACTGGTTAACGACTGTCGATCATAAAAAGATCGGTATCATGTATATCATCGCTTCCATTATCATGTTATTCCGTGGTGGTGTGGATGCGCTAATGATGCGCCTTCAGCTGGCTATGCCTAACAATGAATTTCTAAATCCTGAACACTATAATCAGGTCTTCACAACTCACGGCACGATCATGATCCTGTTCATGGCGATGCCATTTATGTTTGGTCTATTTAACGTTATCGTACCACTACAGATCGGAGCAAGAGACGTTGCGTTCCCGTTCCTGAATGCACTCAGCTTCTGGCTGTTCTTCTTGGGCGCAATGCTGTTTAACCTGTCCTTCGTTATCGGTGGTTCACCGGATGCAGGATGGCTGAGTTATCCGCCTCTATCGGAGCTGTCGCACAGTCCAGGGGTAGGACAGAACTTCTATATATGGGGTATACAGATATCAGGTATCGGTTCCCTGGCTACCGGTATCAACTTCCTGGTTACCATCATTAAAATGCGTGCGCCAGGCATGAGATGGATGAAAATGCCGATGTTCACATGGTCGGTATTCTCCACTTGTATTATCATCTTGTTCGCTTTCCCAATCTTGACCGTGACACTTGCATTGTTATTCCTCGACAGGTTTGCCGGGGCGCATTTCTTCACACTTGATTTGGGCGGTAACCCAATGATGTATATCAACTTGATCTGGATGTGGGGTCACCCTGAGGTATACATTGTCGTCTTGCCGGCATTCGGTGTATTCTCTGAGATTGTAAGTACCTTCTCTCGGAAAAAACTGTTTGGTTACAAGTCGATGGTATTCGCAATGTTGATCATCAGCTTCCTGTCCTTCTTCACATGGGCGCATCACTTCTTCACGATGGGTTCCGGAGCAGACGTGAATGCATTCTTCGCCGTAACTACGATGTTGATTGCTATTCCAACAGGGGTTAAGATATTCAACTGGCTGTTTACCATGTATCGAGGAAGGATTCGCATGGCGACTCCGATGATGTGGACACTTGCCTTTATCCCGTGCTTTATTGTCGGGGGTATGACAGGCGTTCTGTTATCCGTTGCTCCTGCTGACTTCCAGTTCCACAACAGTTACTTCCTGATTGCCCACTTCCACCAAGTATTGATCGGTGGTGTTGTCTTCGGATACTTCGCAGGTCTGTACTACTGGTGGCCTAAAATGTTCGGTTTCCAACTCGAAGAGAAACTGGGCAAATGGGCATTCTGGACTTGGAATATTGGTTTCTATGTCTGCTTCATGCCGCAGTACGCTGTCGGCTTGATGGGTATGACACGTCGTCTGAGCACTTACGGCTGGGATACTGGCTGGTGGGAATTGAACTTCGTATCCACAATCGGGGCATTCCTGATGGGTGTCGGATTCCTGTTCCAAGTTGCGCAAATCGCAGACGGTATTCGCAAATACAAATCACTCAAAGCTCCTGCCGATCCATGGGATGGCCGTACGCTGGAGTGGTCAATTCCTTCACCAGCTCCTGAATACAACTTCGCCGTTACACCGCGCGGAGATGATATTGATGAGTGGTGGGAAGAGAAAGAACGTCGTGCCAAAGGCATCTATCCGCCAGAGCAACCGCTTGAGCCGATTCATATGCCGAAGAACTCTGGAATTCCGTTCATCATGTCTGTCTTCTGGTTCATTGCCGGTTTCGGCTTTGTTTTCGGATGGCTGTGGATGGCAATTCTCGGACTCGCTGGCGTAGGGATCTGTATGATCGCCCGTTCATTCTCATACGATACGGATTATTATATTCCGGTCGACGAAATTAAGCGTACCGAAGCGTCGTTAAGGGGGTCGGTATAGATGGCTCAAGCAGCCGCTAAGCACGGTGAGAATCATGCACATGGTCACGACCATGGACATCATGATCCACAGGAAATGAAAATTCTCGGATTCTGGTTCTTCCTGATTTCCGACGTTATCCTGTTCTCCGTATTGTTCGCAACCTTCATTGTGTTGCGTGACAATACGGCGGGCGGACCGATTTTGTCTGAATTGATCAAAATGCCTGGTGTTATTGCCGAAACGTTTATCTTGCTCACAAGTTCATTCACGAGCGGACTAGCCGTACTGGCGATGAATCAAGGCAAAGTAAAACAATTAATTAGTTGGCTGGCTGTTACAGCCGTTCTTGGTGCAAGCTTTATCGCACTGGAAGTATATGAGTTTATTGAGTTGATTCACGAAGGGTTCAGCTTTACAACGAGTGCTGCTTCTGGCGCATTCTTCACCCTTGTGGGAACTCACGGACTTCACGTATCGCTCGGTCTGATCTGGATGATTGGACTTATGTTACAACTGAAAAAACGTGGTATTACCGATGTTACTCGCGGTAAAATCAACGTCATCAGCTTGTACTGGCACTTCTTGGACGTCGTATGGATTTTCCTCCTGTCGATCGTCTATCTCATGGGGGTGATGTAGATGTCAGAGCACAACTCACATGATTCCCACGGTCATGAGCAACATGGTTCACTGAAGTCTTATGTCATCGGCTTCATCCTGTCCGTCGTTCTGACAATCATTCCACTTGTGGTGGTTCTCAATGATATGATGGAAAGAACAGGAACACTCATTGTTGTTCTTGGCACGGCAGCACTTCAGTTTGTGGTTCAACTCTTCTTCTTCATGCATATCCGTGAAACAGAGAAACCACGCTGGAATGTCATGGCCCTTATTTTCGGACTACTGATTATGATGACCATCGTAATTGGTTCGATCTGGATCATGCTTAACAATGCTGTTGCACATTAATTGATATGATGAAAGAGCTTCACGACCTTGGTAATCAAGGTTTGTGGGGCTCTTTTTTTTCTAAGCAGAAGTTATCGCAAATTTTAATGAAAAAAAGTTGTATTATATCTTAATAAGTCGTTTATGAAATAATTTACCAGTGATATTATTGTTATACACTCAGTCAATATATTCAATATTTTAGCTAGGCTATTTTAGCAAAATTATTTTAGGAGATGTACCAATGAAAGCTAGGGTAATCCGTTATTATCGTTTTGGCGAACCAAGCGAAGTGTTATGTATGGAAGAAAAAGATGTGATACCCCCTGGCCCCGGTGAATTAGCAGTGAGGATGTATGCTCGGCCTATTAATCCCTCCGATATTATTCCTGTTCGAGGAGCTTACCCGCATCGTACCCGATTACCAGCTGTTCCCGGGTTTGAGGGTGTGGGGATAGTAGAAGCAGTAGGGCCGGGAGTATCCAATCAAATGTTGGGGCGCCGTGTCTTGCCGCTAAAAGGTGAGAATACTTGGCAGGACGTCGTGAAGACCTTGGATCGTCATACAATCATCTTGCCAAATGATATCGATGATCACTCAGCCAGTCAGCTCTATATTAATCCGGTTACGGCTTGGTTGATCTGTACAGAAGTGCTTAAGCTTACGTGTGATCATACCCTGATTGTGAATGCAGGGGGATCTGCGATCGGGCGAATCTTTGCACAGATCTCAAAAATCTATGGATTTAAATTGATTGCGCTTACGAGAGATGATCGTCATACTGCTGAACTGTATCATCTTGGAGCAGTTTCTGTTATCAATACGACGAAAGAGTTGCTACAGGCTAGAATTGCGGAATTAACTGAGGGATACGGTGCTGATGCAGCCGTGGATTGTATTGGAGGGACAGACGGGGAACAGTTGGTGAGCTGCCTTAAGCCAAATGGTACGGTCATCAGTGTAGGACTACTTTCGGGGATCACACCGTTATGGCATGAAGCAACCCGGGGAACACAAGTTCATGTGAAACTTTTCTGGTTAAAACATTGGGTGGAACGCTGTTCGCAAGAACGCTGGGAACAGGTATTTCATGAGGTGATGGAGCTGGTCAGAGCAGGAAGGCTTGTCATGGCAAACATTGGGGCGACGTATGAACTAACGAATGTACAACAGGCTATTGCAGCGGCTGAATCGGGTATCGAGGGGAAGGTTCTCTTATTACAGTAGTACATAAGACTTGGAAAAAAGTCTTAATCTCATTATCACATAAATTACTTTTTCGAAAATAAAGGTACACAAAAGATACATAATGAACTAAAATGAACTTATATGAACATATTCAAACTCAATCCCAACTAATTTAAATGACGAAAGGAATGGATTAATAATGGAAAATCGTTATGCTGCACATCCCAATGAAGTGAAAACGTATGATACATCTCGCCTGCGTGAGGAATTTTTGATGGAGCAACTGTTTGCAAATGATGAATTGGTAACGGTGTATTCTCATGTGGATCGTTATATTGTGGGAACGGCTGTACCTGAGAGCAAGGACATTACCCTTGAAGTGAACCTGAAAGATATCGGAACGAACTTTTTCCTGGAGCGTCGTGAAATCGGTATCATTAATGTCGGTGGTCACGGAACAGTGACAGCGGACGGACAAGGTTATGAGATTGGAGCGAAGGAATGTCTCTACATCGGTAGAGGTGTGAAGGAAGTTGTGTTCACGAGCAGTGACAAGGCTCAACCTGCCCAATTCTATTTTGTATCCACACCGGCTCATCACACCTATCCAACAGTAAAAGCAACGCAAGAACAAGCTCAGCCAAATCATCTGGGCAGCATCGAAACTTCCAATGAGCGTACGATCTATCGTTACATTCACCAAGGAGAAGGCGGAATTCAGAGTTGTCAGTTGGTGATGGGCATTACCGAACTCGACAAGGGTAACATGTGGAACACGATGCCTGCACATACTCATAACCGCCGTTCCGAAGTATACTTGTACTGGAACTTGCCTGAAGACGGTGTTGTATTCCATATGATGGGTGAGCCAAACGAAACACGCCATCTGGTTGTACGTGATCGCCAGGCGATCATTTCCCCAAGCTGGTCCATTCACAGTGGTGTGGGTACAAGCAATTACACCTTCTGTTGGGCGATGGCTGGTGAGAACCAAACGTTCGAAGATATGGACGGCGTAGCGATGAAAGACCTGAAATAATAAATTACAGATGTCTGAGTTAAATTGACAGGGTAGACACTAGAACGGAGGGTACAGAAAGGACCAGAAGAAGCGAAGCGTGCGCCTTTATCACCAGATTTCTCCCTTTAAATAAGGGATCAAAGGAAATATGGGGATAAGAGTGATCGGAAGGTTTTCTGTACCCGAAGTGTACGTGTGAAACTGTTACTCATTTAACTCAGGTGGTATAGGAAGTTGATTATGATGAATCCATTGAAAAGACATGAAAAAATTATGGAGGCTCTGCTGGAGCGCCAGGAAGTAACCGTCAGTGATCTGAGTGAGTTGCTGCAGGTGACGGGGAAGACTGTGCGAGAGGATCTCGACAAGTTGGAGAGTATGGGGTTACTCGTACGTGTCCATGGTGGTGCTATGCTGGCTCAGAATGACCAGTATGGCATCTTGAATAGCCGCGGAGTTACCGAGAAGCATCATCCGGAGAAGACGGAGATTGCTGAACGTGCCCTTGCTTACATTCGACCTGGAGATATCGTTGCTCTCGATGGTGGCAGCACCACGCTGGAGATGGCCAAACGTCTCGATAATCAACCGCTGACGGTGGTGACCAATGACCTGTTCATTATTGCGGAGTTGACCAAAAAGGAGCAAGTGCGACTGGTTGTGCCTGGCGGGGCTCGTGTACGGAATATGCTGGTTGGGGATGATACGGCTGCGTTTATATCCAGTCTTAACATTCATAAAGCCTTCATATCTACGACAGCCCTTCATCCGGAATTTGGATTATCCATATACACGGGAGATCTGGTTCCTTTGAAAAAAGCAATGATATCTGCCTCGCAGCAAGTATACGGCGTTGTGGATCATTATAAATTCGGACAATTTGCACTGCGAACTTTCGCCCAGTGTTCGGAACTGGACTACATTATCAGCGATAGTCGTTTGGATGAAGAGACGGCTGCCTTATACGAGCAGAGCGGTGTCACAGTGGATTATCAAAGTTAACCTCATTCATTATTCATGGGATTAAAGAACTTACGGCTCTACGGATTGCATATCAAAACCATGCGGAGGAATCATTCATGAACCCATTTGATTTGAGCGGACAAGTTGCACTGGTAACAGGTACCTCGGGAGGACTTGGACAAGGGATGGCCATTGGTTTGGCAGAAGCAGGTGCTGATGTGGTGCTGGTCTCTTATTCCAAGCCTGCGGAAACGGCAAGTGCCATTGAAGCACTCGGACGCAAAGCTTATGTGATTGAAGCGGATTTAAGTCGTGAAGATGAGTTGTCGGCAGTGTTCGAACAGGCGCTTGCGTTCCAGGGCAGAATTGACATTCTCGTCAACAATGCCGGAATCATTCGTCGCACACCTGCGGTTGATCATGCAGGGCAGGACTGGCATGATGTAATTGGTCTGAATCTGAACACTGTATTTTTCCTAAGCCAATTGGCAGGCAGACATATGATTGAACGCGGAAGTGGCAAAATCATTAATATTGCATCCATGTTGTCCTATCAAGGTGGGATCAATGTGCCAGGATATACAGCCAGTAAACATGGCGTTGCCGGTTTAACCAAAGCACTCGCCAATGAATGGGCAGGGAAAGGAATCCAGATTAACGGTATCGCACCTGGTTATATGGAAACCGATAATACTACCCAGATCCGTGCGGACGAGAATCGTTACCGGGATATTACAGCCCGTATTCCTGCGGGGCGCTGGGGAACACCTGAAGATCTGAAAGGCCCGGTTGTCTTTCTGGCATCTGCAGCTTCGGATTATCTGAATGGTCATGTGCTGAATGTCGATGGTGGCTGGATGGCACGTTAATCACTTGATAATCGGATTAGTATAAGGAGGCAGTGAGATGAAACTTGGTATTCTGGCACATACATTTGGCAAACAGCCTACAGCACAGCTTGCGCAGACGATTGCGGATAACGGATTTAATTCCGTACAGCTGGCGCTGGCCAAAGCATTATCCGATGTGGACTCATCGAATGGCAAGCTGAGCCCGGGGCTAGCGAATGAGATTGGAGATCAATTTGCACAGCGCGGGGTGAAGATTGCGGTACTGGGCTGTTATATTAATCCGATTGACCCTGATCCGGTAACAAGGCGTGCGGACATTGATCGATTCAAGGAGCATCTGCGATATGCCCGGGATTTTGGTTGTAGCATGGTAGCAACGGAGACCGGGAGCTTGGACACCTATCAGCATACGCATCCGGATGGATATGAAGAGAAGGCGTGGAGTGTGCTGAAAGAAACGGTTGAGGAGTTGGCTGAGGAAGCGGAGAAGTGGGGCGTGCATACGGCGATTGAGCCTGTGTCCACACATACTCTTCATACCCATGAACATATGACACGTTTGTTTGAAGAGATTCCTTCATCGAATCTGGGGATGCTGTTCGACCCGTGTAATCTGATCAAGCAACCACATGCAGCAGATCAAGGGGCTTTCTTGCGCGAGGTGATGGAATCGCTGTATCAACGCATGATTGTAATCCATGCCAAGGATGTAGCCTTTGATGCACAGGGAGAGAAGTTTAATCCGGTACCTGGGGCAGGTATACTGGATTACCCGTTATTTTTTGAATTGCTAAAAACGTACAAGCCGCATATCGATATTTCACTTGAAGGCGTAACTGCGGAGGAAGCTGTACCTGCGGCCAAACATTTGCGTGAAGTATGGAGTGCAGTTCGGGTCTAACCAAACCCAGGATGAGGTATTGCATACCAAAGCCAAAGTAGCTGAAAAACCTTTGCGAGGGCAAAGGTTTTTTTGGTACAGAAATCGATAAAGTGGATATTTAATTTTCCTTATCGGAACAATCGGAAATAAGTCTTTTCAAATACGGCATCTTGTGAGAGAATATGGAAAACATACGCCACCATGCGAAGACATCAGAAACTTAAAGAACGTATATATCGAGGGAGGATTCAGATTTATGTCAAACGAACGTGAGCTTTCATTTGAAACATTGGCAATTCATGCAGGCCAAGAGATTGATCCAACCACCAACGCACGAGCTGTGCCCTTGTATCAGACAACATCCTATGGATTCAAGGACACCGAGCATGCAGCTAACTTGTTTGGTTTGAAAGAGTTTGGCAACATTTATACCCGTCTGATGAATCCAACAACCGACGTGTTTGAGCAACGGATTGCGGCGTTGGAAGGCGGAGCTGGAGCGCTGGCTACAGCTTCTGGTCAGGCAGCCATTACGTTTTCACTTCTGAATATTGCTGGTGCAGGCGATGAGATCGTATCTTCGGCGAGTTTGTATGGAGGTACATACAATCTGTTCTCGACGACTTTGCCGAAACTGGGTCTGGACGTGAAATTTGTAGATTCCAGTGATCCTGAGAATTTCCGGGCAGCGATTACGGAGAAAACCAAAGCATTGTATGCCGAAACGATCGGTAATCCAAAGGGGAATGTACTGGATATTGAAGCGGTGGCAGCCATCGCCCATGAACATGGAATTCCTTTGATCGTGGATAATACGTTCCCGAGTCCGTACCTGCTTCGTCCCATCGAACATGGCGCAGATATTGTCGTTCACTCTGCAACGAAATTTATTGGGGGTCATGGTACGTCCATTGGTGGCGTTATCGTGGATAGCGGAAAATTTGACTGGAAAGCAAGTGGCAAGTTCCCGGGATTGACGGAGCCGGACTCCAGTTATAACGGTGTTGTATATACGGAAGCGGTTGGACCGGTTGCTTATATTATCAAAGCTCGTGTACAACTTCTGCGTGACCTGGGTGCAACGATCTCTCCATTCAACTCCTGGTTGTTGCTGCAAGGACTCGAGACATTACATCTGCGCGTAGAGCGTCATAGTAGTAATGCCCTTGCGGTTGCAGAATTCCTTGAGAAACATGAGGATGTGTCTTGGGTAAGTTATGCAGGTCTGCCGAGCCACGGTTCTTATGAGCTTGCACAGAAGTATCTGCCAAGAGGGCAGGGTGCGATTCTGACCTTTGGCATCAAAGGTGGTGCGGACGCGGGTCGCAAGTTGATTGAGAGTGTCAAACTGTTCTCTCACCTTGCAAACGTGGGCGATTCCAAGTCACTGATTATTCACCCGGCAAGTACAACTCACGCGCAGTTGACCGAAGATGAACAAACCGCAGCAGGGGTTAATCCGGAGTTGATTCGTCTGTCTGTGGGTACGGAGAACATTCAAGACATTATCTATGATCTCGAGCAAGCCATCAAAGCAAGTCAGGGAGCAAGTGTAGGGGCGTAAATGGCATTGGGTGAATGTGCGAACAATCACTTAAGTGGTATGCCATAAAAAGGTCAAACGAATATCAATAGATGGTTAAAGCCGTTGTCCTCCGGGACAGCGGCTATTTATCTTTTTGAACACGCATGTATGACTATCCATCGAAAAAAGCCCATTTACAAATGTGGATCACAGGCATATACTGATTAAAAGTTGTATTGAGTAAACACAATTGCATAAGTGCAAAAATGATTATCATTCTCATTCGAGATTATTTAAAATCATTCACAAAACCATGCTGCTGCGGGATTCCCGCAGCAGCATGTGTCATTTTTAGGGCATTAACAATGGCTCTCATTCTCAATACAACTTCATTTTTGGGAGCGGAATTTAGCAGACTCGTCATCCGCAAACCTACCATTCGAAAGGAACGTGATTCATATGCAAGCGATACATCAACCTCTACACAGACAGCAACAAGCAGAACAACGCTCATCCCAAACACCCGGCCCCAATCGGGGCAAGAAGCCTGATTTTCGAGCCATGGTGCAGAATAAAGAGATGCAATCTGCATTGGGCAGCGGGCTGTTGATGCTGATTGCCTGGGGAACTGCACCGTATTTTGGTACCTTATCCATCATGCTCTACATTGTGGCATATGCCGTAGGCGGTTGGACCAAAGCGAAGGAAGGCATCGAGACACTGGTCAAGGACCGTGATCTGGATGTAAACCTGCTGATGATTGCCGCATCGCTTGGGGCAGCAGCCATTGGCTACTGGAATGAAGGCGCGATGCTAATCTTTATTTTTGCACTCAGTGGTGCGTTGGAAAGTTATGCGACAGAGCGCAGTCACAAGGATATCTCATCGTTGCTGGCGCTCAAGCCGGAGACGGCACTGCGTATTGAGGATGGACAGATGAACCTTGTGGCTATTGATGATCTGAAGCCAGGGGATCTGTTGCTGGTCAAGCCAGGAGAACTGATCCCTGCGGATGGCGTGGTGTACCGGGGGAGTTCTTTTATCAATCAGTCGTCGATCACTGGAGAATCCCTGCCTGTGGACAAAGTTGCAGGGGATGAAGTCTATGCAGGTACGGTAAACGGGGAGGGCGCCTTATACGTAGAGGTCACAAAATCCGCTGAAGGGTCACTGTTTGGCAAAATCATTAAAATGGTGGAAGAAGCGCAGGCGGAAGTACCGGATTCCCAGCGTTTTATGGAGCGGTTTGAAGGAATATACGCACGAATTGTTGTAGGGGTAACCTTACTTGTAATTGCAGGAACTCCACTGCTGCTTGGCTGGACATGGAATGAGGCATTTTATAAAGCGATGGTATTTCTGGTTGTTGCTTCGCCTTGTGCACTGGTGTCTTCGATCATGCCTGTCATGCTGTCCGCGATGTCCAGTAGTGCCCGTCGTGGCATTCTCTTCAAGGGTGGTGCCCATATGGAGAATATGGCTCGCACGCGGGTCGTGGCTTTTGACAAAACAGGTACATTGACCATGGGCACCCCGCAAGTCACCGATATTATTACGGCTGAACATGTAGATCGCGCCAAGCTGTTAGCTGCAGTAGCGGCGATTGAGAACCTCTCGATGCATTCTTTGGCTCGTGCCATCGTAGATCAGGCGAACAAGGAGAATATTACACTTCAGGAAGCGGAACACGTACAGGCTCTAACAGGCTGGGGCATCGAAGGAACTGTGAACGATGTGGTCTGGAGCATTGGCAAAACAGATGTACTGGGATCAATGCAGTCAGAGGAGATGAAAGACAGCAACGTTGATGATCCAGATGAACATGGTGCTAACCATATGAAGGTATCTTCTAAGTGGGGCGATGTATGCTCCCGTCTTGAGGGGGAGGGGAAAACCGTATCCGTTGTGATGGCTGATGGTGAATTAGTCGGGCTGATCGCGATGCGGGACACGGTACGGCCACAGGCAGCAGCTGCAGTGAAAAAGCTTGAAGCGATGGGTGTTAAAGTTGCCATGTTAACAGGAGATCGAGCCAGATCAGCTTCTGTAATTGCCTGTGAAACTGGAGTAAACATGGTCTATGCAGATTTGCTGCCTGAAGATAAAGTGAAGCAGGTTCAAACGCTCCGCAAACAGTATGGTCCTGTGTTAATGGTAGGGGATGGTGTCAATGATGCACCGGCACTTGCAGCAGCTACTGTGGGTATGGGGATGGGATTGTCTGGCAGCGGGACTGCACTGGAGGTCGCTGATGCGGTACTCATGAACGATAACATTGAAGAGATCGCTTGGGTGATTGGGCAGGCTCGTCGAGCTCAGCGTACGGTGAAACAGAATATGTGTTTTGCCATCACCGTTATTCTGGCCTTACTTGCGGGTAACTTCCTGCAGGATGTCGCACTGCCTTTGGGTGTGGTAGGTCATGAAGGCAGTACAATTCTGGTTATTCTGAATGGGCTTAGGCTGCTACGGTAATGAGATTTGAAGAGGAAAATGAGTAATTGGTTACGCTGGTAGTATGCGGCTCATTGAACGGCTACGTTTGAACCTTGGGTCAGTGGGTAATGATTCGAAGAGACGATTCGAGGATAAAGGGAGCTGTGAAATATGGGACGTTATGTACAAGTGGAACCGAATGTAAAAGTATATGTTGAAGATATTGGCGAAGGCACCCCGGTTGTCTTTTTGCATGGCTGGCCTGTTAATTATAAAATGTTTGAATATCAGTTGAATGTACTGCCGAACCATGGCATTCGTGCCATCGCGATAGATTTTAGAGGATATGGCTTATCGGATAAGCCTTCCACAGGATATGATTATGATCGCATGGCAGATGATGTTCGTGCCGTTATTGATGATCTGGAGCTGAAAGACGCGGTACTCGCAGGGTTCTCCATGGGTGGAGCGATCGCAGTACATTACATGGCTCGCCATAAGGGACATGGTGTCTCCAAGCTGGCCTTGTTATCTGCAGCAGCACCTGTGTTCACACAGCGTGAAGGTTATCCGTATGGATTGACTCCAGAGCAGCTGAACGAGCAGATCATTGAGCCGATCTTTGCAGATCGTCCGAAGTTACTGGAGACGTTTGGCGGCATGTTCTTTGCGAAGAAACACAGCCAGCCATTCATGGATTGGTTCCACGCCCTCGGCATGGAAGCTTCATCTTATGGTACCATTCGCAGTGCAATTGCGTTGCGGGATGAGGACTTGCGAGGTGACCTGAGTTCCATTCAGGTGCCAACAGCCATTTTGCACGGGAAAAAAGATGAGATCTGTCCGTTTGAGTTCGCCGAGCAGATGCATCAAGGCATCGCTTCGTCTCAACTGATTGCTTTTGAAGAGAGTGGTCATGGTGCATTCTATGATGAATTGGAAAAATTCAATTCGGAACTGATTCGTTTCATCCAATCCTGATCAGGAGAGGGCATAATACCTCTGACAGACGATCCCATTAATTTCATGGAATCTTCATTTGTGGCTAAACAAAGAACCCGGTCGACAGTCTTGGACTGTTCGCTCGGGTTCTTTAGTCTTCGATTAAAACAGTTCGGTCAGGCCAATCATCGTGATGAGCCCGAGCAAAAAGGACATCGTCGCCACACGTGCATTGCCATCGCCGTGACTCTCGGGAATAAGTTCCTTATAAACAATGAACATCATCGCACCGGCTGCAAAGGCCAGACCATAAGGCACAAGACCAGCTACGAGACTGCTCAAGGTGTAACCAATCATAGCTGTAATAATCTCTACCGCTCCGGTCAGGGTGGCAATACCCAGCGCTTTGAAGCGGCCGATGTTCTGGTTCACAAGAAAGAGGGCCACCAGGAATCCTTCTGGCGCATTCTGTAATCCGATGGAAAAGGCAATGAGATTGCCCAGGCTCTCATCCGAGCTGGCGTAGCTGACTCCAACGGATAACCCTTCCGGCAGATTATGCATGGTGATGGCTGCAATAATCATGAAGGCTTTGGTTTCAATTTTAAAAGGCATTTTCTCGGGATTCTCCAGATCAACGTGTGGAATCTTCATCTCCAGCACCAGTAGAACCAGGCTACCAAGCATAATACCAAATGCGAGTACAAAGAGATTTGATTGGCCAAGCGCTTCGGGAATGAGATTATACACCGAGGCCGAGGTCATAATACCCGCGGCGTATGCCAGCAAGATATCACGCAGACGGTGCGATATTTTGCGCATAAATAGAATCGGTACGGCCCCTAGGCCGGTAGACATGGCTGATATAAAACTGCCAATGAGTGCATCGTTCATGCTTCCATTTTCCCTCCTGATGAAGACTTCTTCATAATCGCTGCCGAGCATTGACACCGTACATAAAAGAGATCATAATGAACAACAGATTAGAATGATTATAAATTAGAATTCCGTTTCTGCATAGGGCCATTGTCATATCACAGGCAGGTCTTGTGGACATGATGTGGGCTTTTCGTTCTAGTGTATGCAAAAGCCTAAGCTTTTGATGCCGGAGGGTCTAACCTTTTTGCAGAACCCGGGGGAGGAACTATACATGTATAAATCAATTATTATTGGAACAGGCCCTGCAGGGCTGACAGCAGCAATCTATCTGGCACGTGCCAACTTGAACCCACTCGTTATTGAAGGACCACAACCTGGTGGCCAACTTACAACAACGACTGAAGTGGAGAACTTCCCAGGTTTCCCTGATGGAATTATGGGTCCTGAACTGATGGATAACATGCGTAAACAAGCTGAGCGCTTCGGTGCTGAATTCCGTACAGGCTGGGTGAACAACATCGACATGAGCGAGCGTCCATTCAAGATTCAAGTTGAAGGTATGGGTGAACTCGTATCGGAAACATTGATCCTGTCTACAGGCGCATCTGCTAAATACCTCGGTATTCCTGGAGAAGAAACGAATGTGGGCCGTGGTGTCAGCACATGTGCAACATGTGATGGATTCTTTTTCCGTAACAAAGAAATCATCGTCATCGGTGGTGGCGACTCTGCTCTTGAGGAAGCAAGCTTCTTGTCCCGTTTCGGTTCCAAAGTAACGCTGGTACACCGTCGTGAAGAACTGCGTGGCTCCAAAATCATGCAGGATCGTGCACGTAGCAACGAAAAAGTAGAAATGGCTTTGAACCGTACACCACTCGAAGTACTTGCTGGCGACAACGGCGTAACCGGATTAAAAGTGTTGAACAACGAAACAGGTGAAGAAGAAGTGATTCCGGCAAGCGGCGTATTCGTAGCGATCGGTCACACACCAAACACTGGTTTCCTTGGCGGACAGATCACTACGGACGAACACGGTTATATCCTGACTACACCAGGTACATCCGAGACAAACATCCCAGGCGTATTTGCATGTGGTGACGTACAGGATACACGTTACAAACAAGCGATTACAGCTGCAGGCAGCGGATGTATGGCTGCCATGGACACAGAGAAATACATTGAGAGCTTGGAGCACAGCGCAGTTGTTCTGTAATAGAATGAGCTGATTTCAACCAAACTATAGATTAATATAAAACCATATGAGGTGAATTAAACATGGAAAACGTAATTGTATATACATCAACGAACTGCCCGAACTGCAAATCCGTAAAAACGTTCCTGGCTGACAAAGGTATCTCTTATGAAGAGCGCAACATCGAAACTAGCGATGAATATGCACAACAAGTATGGGACATGGGCGTACGTGCCGTGCCATTGACTGTCATTGGTGAACACCGCATTCTGGGTATGAACAAAACCCAATTTGCCAAAGCATTGGACGCTTAAATCAGGCTTATTATCTGAATTATCATGTGAAGAATGAGAGATTCAATTCATATGCAATTCCGGTTTTCGCGAGCCGTTAGGATATAGAAAGAACCGTACCCGGAAGGGTACGGTTTTTTGTGCAAACGCAGAATATGATCTAGAAAAAAATACTCATGAAAGTCTGAAATACAACATACACCAGCAATCCTGACAGCATGTACATGAAACCAGCCTTCTTTTTGCTCTGGAACAATCGGAGTATGCCAAGGCTGAACAGGGGCGCAAGCACAATCAGGAACAGGAGGACGGTGACAAACATTTGCGCCGAGATATCAGAAGTATCCACGTAGGTCACGCTTTTTTTCACTCCGTTTCGTTATCGGAATTAACACAGCTTCATTCACACAGCCATGACAAAAATCACATAACCCCATTATACATCTGGATTTCTTTAACAAAAAGGGAGGAAATGGGGCGAAATGATGTCAATTTTCGTCTGTTATTAGACAGACACCCTAATTTTTCCTAGAAACTGGGAAATTGCAGAGTAAGCGGCACCAATACGGGTGGAACGGCTGCCCAGAGCTGCCCATTCAATCTGCAAACTGCGGCGGTGATAAGGTAATGTACGTTCCTCGACAACTTGTTTTAGCGCCGTTTCAATCCAGGGACCTGCTTCAGAGAGCGGACCACCAATGATAATACGTTCCGGGTTGAAACTGTTAACGATATTGGTAATGCCAATCCCCAGTTTGCGTCCAATCGTGTTGTATAATTCCTGAACAGCATCGTGGCCTTGCTCCGCATAATGAATAAGCTCGCGTGTGGTATGAGCAGGTAATTTTAGCTGATGATCCGGGTGCTCGTAGGCTTTTTCCGATGCGTATAACTCCCAGCAACCACGATTACCACAGGAGCAGGGCAGACCTTCCGCTTCAATGGACATATGGCCTGTTTCCCCTGCGTAGCCCCATGCACCTTTGTATAATTCACCATCTACCATGATGCCTGAACCAATCCCCATGCCTGCACTGATGTAGATCATGTGACGGACACCGATACCTGCCCCAAAATTCAGCTCTCCATGAGCACCCGCATTGGCTTCATTATCGATCGTTACAGGCAGTTCAAATTCTTCTTCAAGCATTGAGCGCAGAGTTACCTTCTCCCACCCCAGGTTAGGTGCAAACAGGACCGTTCCTGCCTCATCCACCATGCCCGGCACGCCGATACCAATACCAATGACACCGTGAGGGGAAGGAGGAGCTGCTTCAATGAGCTGTTTTGCTGCCAATTTCAATTGCTCCAGTACAGAGGACACGTCGTGATGTTCCAAGGTCACTGCGTACTCTGTAATGATGTGTCCTTCGAGATCTGTAAGCACGCCTTTCAAATGGGTCACACTGAGTTCCAGACCGACTGCATAGCCTGATGTCCCTCGGAACAGCAGCATAAGTGGTTTACGTCCACCGCTGGATTCCCCAGGGCCAATCTCCTGCACCAGGTCATCACTGATCAGATCAGCAACCAGGTTGGATACCGTTGCTTTGTTCAGCCCCGTAACCTCGGACACTCGTGCGCGAGAAAGAGGGGCATGGCGCCGGATCGTATCCAGAACGATCGACTTGTTTATTTTTTTGACCAGCATCTGATCTCCGGTAATTTTCATATGGTTAAGGCACTCCTATTCTTCTGATAAAAGGGTTCTGACCCACATCCGAAACAAGTTATTCGACTATTATAGCGTAAACAAACATGTAAAAAACAATTTTATTTTACTTTGTTTAACCAATAGACAAAGTAAATTCGATGTGATAGGATAACGGTGTAAACGATTTCTTAAAACTATTGAGGAGGCATTTTACACATGGCCTATTTTGAATCCGTTAATAAAATTGCATTTGAAGGTAAAGATTCCAAGAATCCTTTTGCTTTTAAACATTATAATCCGGAAGAAGTGGTAGCCGGCAAATCGATGGAAGAACATTTCCGTTTCGGCATGGCTTACTGGCATACATTAACTGCAGGCGGCAGTGACCCGTTTGGTGCGGAGACAGCTGTTCGTTCGTGGGATAAATACTCGGGTCTGGACCTCGCGAAAGTACGAGTGGAAGCGGCATTTGAATTTTTGGAAAAAATGAATCTCCCGTTCTTTTGTTTCCACGATGTGGACATTGCACCAGAAGGCAACAACCTGCGTGAGTTCTACAGCAACATTGATACAATTGTTGATCTGATTGAAGATCATATGAAATCCAGCGGCAAAAAACTGCTCTGGAACACGGCGAACATGTTCTCGAACCCACGCTTCATGTTTGGTGCAGCATCCACTTGCAACGCAGATGTGTATGCTCACGCAGCAGCACAGATCAAAAAAGGTCTGGAAGTTGGTAAACGTCTGGGCGCTGAAAACTATGTATTCTGGGGCGGTCGTGAAGGTTACGACACATTGCTGAACACAGACATGCAACTGGAGCAAGACAACATTGCTCGCATGTTCCACATGGCTGTAGACTACGCGAAGGAAATTGGCTTTGATGCACAATTCCTGATCGAGCCTAAACCAAAAGAGCCAACGAAACACCAATATGATTATGATGCAGCAACTTCCATTGCTTTCTTGCAAAAATACGGTTTGGACAAACACTTCAAACTCAACCTGGAAGCGAACCATGCTACTCTGGCTGGTCATACATTCGATCACGAAATCCGCGTTGCTCGTACAAACGGCATGCTCGGATCCCTCGATGCAAACCAAGGCGATATGTTGATCGGTTGGGATACGGATGAGTTCCCGGTTGATATGTACGATGCTACGTTGACAATGTATGAAGTATTGAAAAACGGCGGTATCGGTCGTGGTGGTGTGAACTTTGACGCGAAAGTACGTCGTGGTTCCTTCGAAGCTGACGATCTGTTCCTGGCACACATTGCAGGTATGGACACGTATGCAAAAGGTCTGAAAGTAGCAGCGAAGTTGATTGAAGATCGCGTATTCGATGACTTCATCGAAAAACGTTACAGCAGCTTCAGCGAAGGTATTGGTGCAGATGTGGTTGCAGGTAAAGCAACACTGGCTTCCCTTGCTGAGTACGCGTTGAACAACGAAAGCCCACGCAAAAACCAATCCGGACGTCAGGAATTGCTGAGAGCACAACTTAACCAGTACATCTTGGCTGACTAATAGCGCATAAGGCAGGGTTGGTGCACGTCGACCACCGATGGTTACTCAACTCATATGTGTTGGACATTAGTATCCAAACTAGCCTATGCACAAGATTAGCTTGTACCATGGAACGCCTGAACAAGCATGACATTCGGACCGTCCCCGACTTTCCCTTGGGAAGACGGGGACGGTTTTTAAATTTTTGATATAAATGTTTCTTTAAGATGGTGCATGCAGAACGAAGTGACCACATGAGCATCAAGGTTTCATTTATAACCAATGATGAATCAAGGTCATTGGATCAATCCTTCTGCTAATAAGAACGAGTATGTTTTTACTGTTTTGATATAAATGGTTGTCTAAGATGGTGCATGCAGAACGAAGTGAGCAGAAAGGACCCGAGGAAGCGAAGCGTTCGCATTTATCACCGGATTTCACCCTTGCTAAAGGGTATAAAGGAAATCTGGGGGTAACGGCGATCCGAGGGTTTTCTGATCACGAAGTGACCACATGAGCATCAGGCTTTCATTTATACAATCCTGTGATAAACGAAAGGAGTTAACCTATGAGTTACGTAATTGGTGTCGATCTTGGAACCAGCGCGGTCAAAACCGTGTTGGTCAATCGTGAAGGAAAAGTGGCATTTGAAGCATCCGAGGCATATCCGTTGTACCAGCCCAAGGCTGGATACAGTGAACAAAATCCCGAAGATTGGGTAGAGCAAACCATTGTTTCCTTGCGTAAATTGCTCGAAGTGTCTGGCGTGCAGCCTTCGGAAATCGAGGGATTGAGCTTCTCCGGTCAGATGCACGGACTGGTTTTGGTGGATGCTGAAGGTAAACCGCTGCGTAACGCAATCCTGTGGAACGATACACGCACAACGGCTCAGTGCCGCCGGATCGAAAAAGTACTGGATGGCAAGCTGTTAAGTATTGCCCGGAACCGTGCACTGGAAGGATTCACCTTGCCGAAAATTCTGTGGGTTCAGGAAAACGAGCCTGAATTGTTACAGCAAGCATCCTTGTTCTTGTTGCCAAAAGACTATGTGCGTTATCGCCTGACGGGTGATTACGCTATGGATTATTCCGATGCAGCGGGAACTTTGTTGCTAGACGTTGCAGGCAAGCAGTGGAGCAACGAGATTGCAGAAGCATTCGAGCTGCCAATCTCCCTATGTCCACGTCTTGTGGAATCGTTTGAGGAAGTGGGCACGTTGCTGCCTGAGATTGCGGATCAAACGGGTCTGGCGACTGCAACAAAAGTATATGCAGGTGGTGCGGACAATGCATGCGGTGCGATTGGCGCAGGCATTCTGAGTGAAGGACAGACGATGTGCAGCATCGGAACGTCCGGGGTTGTGCTTTCCTACGAAGAGCGCAAAGATCTCGATTTCGAAGGCAAAGTACACTTTTTTAACCACGGCGAGAAGGATGCCTTCTATATTATGGGGGTAACACTTGCCGCAGGATACAGCCTGTCTTGGTTCAAGGATACGTTTGCAGCGGACAAATCGTTTGATGTGCTCTTGCAGGGCATCGATCAGGTTCCGGCGGGCAGCAACGGATTGTTGTTCACACCATATATTGTTGGGGAGCGTACGCCTCATCCGGATGCGAATATCCGTGGCAGCTTCATCGGTATGGATGCAGGACACAAGCTGGAGCACTTTGGACGTGCGGTGATGGAGGGCATTACCTTCTCGCTGCGGGAGTCCATTGATATTCTGCGTGGTGCAGGCAAAACAGTCAATGAAGTCATCTCCATTGGTGGTGGTGCCAAGAACGAAGCTTGGTTGCAAATGCAGGCGGATGTCTTTAACGCCACGATTGTGAAGCTGGAGAGCGAACAGGGTCCTGCGATGGGTGCAGCAATGCTGGCTGCCTATGGCTGTGGCTGGTTCCCGTCCTTGCAGGAATGTGCAACAGCGTTTATTCGTCCAGCGAAGTCCTATGAGCCGAACCCGGAAACGGTTGCCGTCTATGATGGACTGTTCGCACTGTACCAGGAAGTCTATGGACAGACACGTAGTCTCAATGATCGTTTGGCTGAATACCGTTAATTCATTTATTTCACTACATTAATATTGTGATTACCTTAAAAGCATCCGCGAAGGCGGGTGCTTTTTTGTCGTTCATCAAGATTAACCCCATGAAAGGTTTACTTGGCCTGCATATCCGCATTCCGGCTCTGCATAGATTGGAAATAGAGGATTGTGATTCGTCCAGGCATCGTGTGTCGGACATTTTAATAGGTAGAAGCTTGAGCATGGGGGTGAAGCTTTGGATGGACATGAGGAACATGAAAGACCACATATTACCTTGTCGATGATCGTTCGTAATGAAGAGAATCGCTATCTCAGGCAGGCACTGGAGAGACATCGTCCCTGGATTGATCGCGCAGTAATCATTGATGACGGAAGCACGGATGGAACGGTCGCGCTGTGCAGGGAACTTCTGGACGGTATTCCACTCGTATTAGTGGAGAACGCTACTTCACGTTTTGCAGACGAGGTAAGTCTGAGAAAACAACAATGGGAAGAGACGGTGGCGACCAATCCGGAGTGGATTTTGAATCTGGATGCGGATGAGATTCTAACCAGTGACTTTGGGTTGGTACGGGATCTGCTGCTCAGTGGCAATGAGGATGCGATCTATTTCAGATTGTTTGATATGTGGAGTGAGACGCATTACCGGGAAGATGAGTTCTGGCAGGCGCATGCCTATTATCGGCCATTTCTGATTCGTTATCACCCGGGAATGAGCTATGAATGGAAGGAGACACCCCAGCATTGTGGTCGTTTTCCGTTAACGATCCAGCATTGGTCCTATGGATGTCATGCTCCCCGGGTGAAGCACTATGGTTGGGCGCGGGAAGAAGACCGTATCCGCAAATATGAACGCTATCAAGCACTGGACCCTGAAGCAAGATACGGTTGGAAGGAACAGTACGAATCGATATTGGATCAAGAGCCACGACTGTTGGCATGGTTCGAATAAGGAGAGGGGGAGTGAGTACATTGAAGAAAGACCCTTTATGCAATTCGCAAGAAGAATCCCAACCTCAAATAGAGTCGAATTCGCACGAGAAAGATAATCAGAAAGAGAATCAAAAAGAGGAGCAACCTGAGAGCCAGAAAGAGAGCCAGAGTAATCATCGACCGCCCAGACGTTCTGATCAATCGCAGGAAACCCATCAATCGGAAAAGCTTGAAGAGCTTAGCCAGGAAAGAATACTGATCGCCAGCCCGGTTCGCCAGACAACGCCGGTGCTCCGTGAATTTCTGGATTCTCTGCATGCACTGGAACGAACCACAGTGAAGACGGATTATCTGTTTGTTGACGATAACGTGGAAGAAGCCGCATCGAATATATTGCGTGAATTTGTGCTTCAGCATGAGGGGACGGTTATTCAAGCAGATGAACATGGTAGCGGTAGTCCTGACAACAAAGGGGTGTACAGCAAGGATGAGGGAGGACATTATTGGCAGGATGAGCAGATTTGGCGTGTAGCCGGTTTGAAAAATCGCATATTGCAATATGCACGCGAGAATCACTACGATGCGGTTTTCCTGATTGATTCTGACTTGGTGCTGCATCCGCGGACGCTGGAGCAACTTGTATCGAGTGGCAAAGACATTGTATCCAATATCTTTTGGACCCGCTGGCAGCCGGATGCCAGGGAAATGCCGCAGGTATGGCTGCAAGATGAGTATGCTTTGTTTCGCCGCGGTGGCAAAACAGTAGAAGGAACCGAGACGGAGGACGAGGGCACGCAAACGACTGCTTTTCTAAATCAGCTACGGATCCCGGGTTGTTATGAAGTTGGAGGGCTAGGGGCATGTACCCTTATTCGCAAAAATGTTCTGGCAGCAGGAGTTTCATATGACCAGATTCCCAATGTATCCTTCTGGGGCGAAGATCGTCATTTCTGCATCCGTGCTCAGGCACTGGGTTTTCGTTTGTTCGTTGATACTCATCTCCCCGCATACCACATCTATCGATTGTCCGAACTTCCGGGGGTTTCCGCCTTTAACCGCAGGGCCAGACGAGGCGAAGAGACGATCAGTATTACCCTATGTATGATTGTGAAAAATGAAGAAGCTTCCCTCGCCAGATGTCTGGACTCGGTAAACGGGATTGCCGATGAGATTGTAATCGTAGATACCGGTTCGACGGATCGTACCCGTCAGATTGCTTCCAGATATACGGATCGTATCGTTGATTTTGAATGGGTGGATGACTTTGCAGCAGCACGCAACTATGCCTTCGATCAGGCAAAGAGTGAATATATTCTTTGGCTGGATGCCGACGATGTGTTCGAACCAGAAGATCGGGCGAAACTGATCGCCTTGAAACGTTCACTGGACCCGGATGTTGATAGTGTCACAATGGATTATAATCTGTCATTCACAGCAGATGGCAAGGTAGCCTACAGCCTGCGCCGGAATCGTCTGGTCCGTCGGGATCGGCAATTTCGCTGGATTGGCGCGGTCCATGAATATCTGGCTGTAGCGGGCAATCTGCTGCATAGTGATATAGCGGTTACCCACAAGAAAGATAAGGTGTATACCGATCGTAATCTGCGGATCTATCGCAAAAGGGAACAGGCCGGAGAGGAATTCGGGCCGCGTGACTTGTACTATTTCGGTAATGAGCTGAAGGACCATGGACAGCATAAGGATGCGGTGAAGTACTATGAGAAGTTTCTGGATACCGGATTGGGCTGGGTGGAAGATCAGATCGCTGCTTGCCAGAAAATTGCGGATTGTGAAGTTGCACTTGAACGTCCGGAGCAGGAAGTCACGGCGTTGTTCCGATCGTTTGTCTATGATTTGCCTAGAGCCGAGATTTGCTGCCGATTGGGTGGTTATTTTGCCGACCGTGAAGATTATCGCAAGGCCCTGTTCTGGTACGAACAGGCGACTCGTGCTGTACGTCCTGATGATCCTATGGTCGTGCTGAATGAAGCAGCCTGGACCTGGATGCCGCATCTGCAACTATGTGTGTGTTATGACCGGATGGGTAACCGTGCCAAGGCCCGGGAACATAATGATATCGCACTCGCCTATCATCCAACACATCCGAGCATGTTATATAACGATCGATACTTTAAAGATTTGGAGAAGGATAACGTGTTGGAAAACGCTTAGTATTTTCAGTCAAAATGCGGCCTCTTTCGTGGAATTGAATGGGTGAATCAGCCCATGTTCCATGGAGAGGTTTTTTGCGTTGTGATAAAAGTACATCATAGAGTTGGTGACAGACGGATTCACATTGAAAAATGGATTAATGTATTTCATCCAGGAGAGGATATGCTTTACAATAATGAATAACGGAAAAGCGGTAAACATGATTATCTGTCTTCGGCTGCCGAATTGATGAAGCAAGGGGAACTGGATATGAATTTGACGGAAGTACTATTGGAGTCAAGGCTGGTCGCGATTGTGCGCGGTATAAGCCGTGAAGCGGCAGTAACTGCTGGACAAGGTATGACAAGTGGTGGAATCCGACTGATGGAAGTCACACTGAACACACCTGGAGCACATGATATTATTGCAGACTGGCGTGAGCGACATGAAGGAAAGGCTTTTGTTGGAGCGGGTACGGTACTGAATGTGCAGATGGCGAAGGAAGCAGTTGCTGCAGGCGCACAATTTCTGGTGTCTCCCAATGTCGATCTGTCTGTCATTGAATATGCTGTAGAACATGGTGTCGAGATCTGGCCTGGAGCCATGACACCTACGGAGATTGTCGCTGCTCATGAAGCGGGAGCACGAGTTGTGAAGTTGTTTCCCATGGCGAGTTTGGGCATACCGTATCTGCGGGAGATCAAAGCTCCACTGAATCATATTCCACTGTTGGCAACAGGTGGTGCCACACTGGAGAATATTGCTGACTACTATGCAGCAGGTGCTGCTGCAGTGGGTCTGGGAAGTGCACTTTTACCACGAGAAGCTCTTGTAGCAGGAGATCATGAGCAGATTGCGGCATGTGCACGGAGATTTGTGGGAGCAGCTGAAGCCTAGGATTCCAGCGTGAGATGAGGGATATGTATATTTGGGCATAAATGAAGGTGCCTTTAGGTTATTTGTTAGGTTAATGTTTATCATAAAAACCCATGTCGCTTAACGTGCCGTTCATTCTATTGTTTTATGATGGATATATGCCAGAATTCGGAGAGGAGAGATGCCCTGTGAAAGCTAAAACAATGATAGGCGGCATGCTCGCCGTGGCCGCAGTAACGGCAGGTGGATTATGGAAGGCAGCGGTAAAGAGCCAAACCCCCAAGAAGATTCCAATCACACTCACACCCCCAATGCCATTTGAGGATGTGACCTTTGACAGTGGGGGAGGTCGGGTGCATGGCTGGTTCATCCCGGCCAGAGCCGACATTCCGAAACCATGGCCGCTCGTTATTATTGCACATGGCTGGGGCTCCAATCGCTCCCGTGTTCTTCGTTACGCACGTCCGATCTGGGAAGCTGGATATGCCTTATTTATGTATGATGTGCGTAGTCATGGGGCCAGTGATCCGGTTCGTGCTGCATCTGCCTACTTGTTCCGGGATGATCTGCTCGCGGCGTTGCAGTATACGACTGCACGACCAGAGATTGATGCGGATGCCATCGGAGTGCTTGGACATTCTTTGGGTGGACTAGGTACGATTCTTGCAGTGACGGAGGGAATTCCTGTATCAGCAGTGATTACGGACTCGATGCCATCGCAATTTGAGGTAATCGTCAGTTCAGAGCTGAGACGCCGACGGCTGCCCTTGTTTCCACTGGCCCAGTTAATTCCGAGAATCTGGTTCTGGCGACTGGGTGAATCTCTGAAATCTTATCGTCAGCGTGATCCGGTGATGATGCTGAATGAACGGCGCAGGGGGATGCAACTGCCGATGCTTATGGTGCACTCCAAGGGAGATAATTTCATTCCCCCGAGTGAGCTTGAATATTTTATGTCCAAAGCCGATCCACCTGTTGAACATCTATGGGTAAACAGCGGAGGACACAGTTGTTCCGAGGAAGATCCCGCCTTCTGGGACACCGTTATTCCCTTTTTGAAAACCCATGTCCAAGGTCAGGAGAAGTCGAACGATTCGTCTATAGCGAGTAGTTAAAAAGATAGAATCAGCCTACATAAGAGTGCAGGCTAACAGAGAAAACGCCAACGTAATTGGCGTTTTTTTGCTGTTACTAGCAATATGCAGAAATTCACATTTGCAAAATTGCCCCGAAAACGACCATTAAAAAGGAAGCTTATGGTATCATAGGATAGACTGGCAATATTCATGCGAGGTTATTTGTTATGCATCTTTGTATGAAATTGAAGGGAGAGGTCCAGATTTGAGTTTGAATTGGAAGTTTAATGTGCGTTTCAAAATGTTCACAGCGAAAGCTGCAACGGCAGCGATGGCAACACTGTTACTTGCTTCGCAAACACCAGGTTTTGCAGGCAGTGCATCAGCCGCGCAAGCAGAACAGTTGACTGAAGCGACAACGGGGGAAAATGAACAACTAGACGCAACGAGCAATGACGTGCCCGAGGGAGCGAAAATCTCATCCAGGCAAGCCAGTGAAAATATACTGAAGCTATTTCCTTTGTTAAAGAAAGCAACGATCTCATCTGCACGATTCGATTCACCTAATTCTTATCCACCGCCAGACTACAAGGCATGGGAGATCGGGTTCCAGATTACGCAAGGCAATCATACGTCAGGATTCAATGCAACCGTACATGCAGGCACAGGGGAAGTGTTAAGTGTACATTTGCCGTCGGATATCCTGGATAAACATGTCTCGGAATCAGATGTGAAGCTAACCAAAGCTCAAGCTGAAGAAAAGGCCGTGGCACTGTTGTACCAAGCGATTCCAGGTCTTAAGGACAATGAATATGCTCCGCTTGGAGATCTGTATTCTTCCATCGAACAACAGTCATTGTTTGGCAGAACAGAGTATCGATACGGTTACCAGTTGAAGCATGACGGGTTATTATCTGACGCAGAGACAGTCTACATAAATGTGGATGAAAGTGGTTTGGTGACAGGTTACTCACGAGGTACTACCTCAGCGAAGTATCCTTCATCGAAACCGGCAGCTTCGGAAGAGAAGGCGAGACAGCAGTTTGAAGAACAGTTCGATGTGGAGCTGGCCTATATCTCCAAAGATCGTCTGTCTTCCAAACAAGGTCAGCAGTATTATCTTGGCTACACACCAAAGACTATCAGTATCGTTCCGATTGAAGCCAATACGTTGGAACGGATTAATACATTAACCGGTAAAGCTGTATATGAAGATTCTTTGCAGCAGGATACGAAGCTGAAAGGCGATGTAACGCCTTTTGTCCCAGCCAATGGTACGAGGTTAAATGTACAGCAGGCCGCCAATCGGGTCGCAACAAACTTTGATATTCCCAAGGGTTACAAGCTGGAGCACAGCCAGTTAAGCAAGGGATTATATGCAAGCCCGAACAATCAGGTATGGAGTCTGAGCTGGAGCGATCGAAGTGCCAATATGTCCTATATGTTCATGAGGGATATCTCAGCACAGGTAGATGCAGTTACTGGACAGATCTACAGTTATACGATGATGCAACGAATCGGACCGGAGATGGAACAGGAGAAGCCGGCTGAGGAGAAGGCAGGCAAATTGGTAACCCGGAAACAGGCTGAGAAACTGGCGATGGACACAGTGATTGCGCTAGTTCCAGATGCAACGGAGCAGTTCCGCCTATCTAACGTCATTGAGGTAGATGATGCACGTACCTTTATGTTCCAGCGTTACCTGAACGGAATTCCGGTTAAGGATGACACGGCACAAGTACAGGTGCTGAACAACGGAACGATTAACGAATTCTATACGCGTATTGCCGCAACGCCTGAACAACTGCCAGCAGAGAAAGAACCAGCTATCAGTTATGAAGAGGCCAAGGCACTGTATCTGGAGGAGTTCAAGCTGATCCTCGCATATTCCCGTTATGGCGGATATGGTATGAACGGTGGTCAAGTCATCCCGGCGGGGGTGAACCTTGCTTATATACCTACACGTGATGAGAATTCGATCTATGGCAACTATGAAGCGCTGGATGCGAACACAGGAGAGTGGAAGCTTTTATACGGGGACACAAGCTCTGCAACCAAGGGCGAACCTACGGATATCTTGGGTCATGTGGCCGAAGCAGCTCTACGCAATATGACACAACATGGCGTATTGCTTGCTGATGAACAGGGACGCGTATTCCCGGATCGTGTGATCACCCGGGGAGATTGGTTTAACTATCTGGCAAGAGCGATTAACCCAAATATGGATCTGTACTACAGTGGTGACGGAGATGACAAGTTATACGCTGATGTGACACCTGACAGCCCGTATTATAAGGCAGTTCGGGCATTAATCGATCAGCGCTGGCTTGCCGGAGCGGACCCTGAACAGAATTTAAATCCGCAAGAAGAGATGACACGTGAAGAATTGGCAGTGTTACTTGTACGTATTTTACGCTATGAGAAGCTGGCCGGATTCTATACGTTGCCATCGGATCTTCCCAACATCGCGGATGCCAGTGCCATTACAAGTAAGGGAGCAGTCTCCCTGAGTCTGAAGCTGGGATTGCTTCCTTCGATTGAAGGACGATTCATGCCTGCACGCAAAGTGACGGTAGCTGAAGCGTCACAGGTATTGGAACGGCTCGCGAAGCTTCAAGGTAAGACAGATACGTTTATGAGTGGTAATCGTCTGTATTAGATGATGAACCACTCATATCGTGACCAAACGAATCATAGGATGAAGATAACGGGTAATCGTGATTCAATGAACTGAAGATCAAAGAGACCTTCCCTAGAAGGTCTCTTTTGATTTAATTTTTACAAAAATTATATCATTTCAACTAACATTTACACGATAACGGAGAGGTCAGAAATAACTTGAGGAAGCGAAGCGTACGCATTTATCACCGGATTTCCCCATTTGAATAAAGGATCAAAAAAATCTGGGGATAACAGCGATCGGAAAGTTGTTCTGACATCGGAGTGTTGGTGTAAATATTCTTTAGTTGAAATGATATAGAAGAATGACGACAGAGCCTTTTGTGATACAATAGGGCGTGAGAACTTTGCAAAGAAGGGTGGGTTCCTTTCATGGGTAAGAACGGGAAACGAATTATCACCATACTGCTGGCAGGCTGTCTGATTGCTGTAGCGTTACCACGTACGGTTGATCTGGATCAACTGTATGCTGCATCAGGAACATCAGATATATCCACGGCAACAGATTTGCGCCAGACCTTGCTTACCGCAATGTCACAGCGAACGGAGGAACTTGTTTTTACATACAAAGGCAATGTGAAAGGCCTCAAAAAACAATTACAAACCTCCATCGATGAGGCAATGAAGAGTGACCCTTATATCCAATATACCGTTAAAAGTTATGCATTCAATTATAAAGGCTCCAATGTGTCGGCCGAGGTGCATGTGACTCTCTCCTATCGGGAGACCAAGGAACAGACCGATTATGTGAATCGTAAAGTCACAAACGTGTTGAAAGAAATCATTAAACCCGGCATGACGGATCATGAGAAGGTCAAGGTCATTCATGACTGGATTGTGCTTAACCTTTCCTACGATACTTCGTTGAAGAAATATACGGCCTACGACGGGCTTGTTACAGGCAGTACCGTCTGTCAGGGATATTCACTGTTGGCATATCGAATGCTGGAGCGAGTAGGTATCGATAACCGGATTGTGGAAGGTACAGCAGGTGGGCAGCTTCATGCCTGGAATATCGTGAACCTGGACGGCAAGTGGTATCACATGGACACGACCTGGGATGATCCTACCCCTGACCGCAAAGGTAAGGTTAGCCATAGCTATTATTTGCTGAGCGATGATGAGATGGCACGTGACCATATCTGGACAGGCAAAAGCAAGTACCCCGCTGCGCCAGCCCCATATCGAGAAGCTTTATTAAAGCTGGTGAAGGCCGGAGATAGCAAAAAAGCCGCTTATCAGAAGCTGTACCATGCTCTGGACTATTCCCTGTATGATGAACAGGATGCCATCAAAGGCCATGCTGCGCTGAAGACCAAGGTTCAAAGTACACTGAAGGAAGGCGGAACCTCGCTCACGTTCAGGTACAAGGGTACGGAGTCTGGACTGATTGAAGATTTGCAGGATTTGTACCAGCTTGGCATGAAATCGATCTCTTATTATGTGTCCAAAATGGAAGGTACTACGGATCTGCGCGTCAAAATTAACTGGACAATATAAAAACCGTTTGAACAGGATGCTCCGCTTGAGGAGTATCCTTTTTTGTGTTCAATTTTGTGTTCAAAAACGAGGATTTTAGTGTTGTCTATTTTTTGTATATGTCGCTTTGCTATTCTAATCTTCGGCGTATGCCAACACTACGTACGAGGAGGATATGCAAACAATGAGGAAAAAAGTGAGCATAGTGATCATTGCTCTGTTACTGGTCACGCAAATGATGCAGGGTTGGATATTTACACCAACAATGCATGCTCAGGATGAATTAACTAATTTGCCAGCCAGTGCAATCAGCGATACAGCGTCAGAAGAAGGTTTGGCAGTTTCGGAAGAGATGAACAACGTTGACGTTGCAGCCACTCCGGAAGAAGAGGGGGAGGGAAACCTCAACCAGAGCAGTTTAGCAATGGCAGCTGCAGGTCCGGTAATTACAGATCAATTGATTACCAGTGTGCAGATGTACAATCAGGTACCAGAAGACAACGGGAATGGCACGATTGAAGTCAAAGGAGATATGATCAAAGATATTCGACCACGCATTCAGGATGAGGTGGCTGTAGTCTTTACATGGGGACTTGCAGATGACAACCACAACTATAGCGATGGCTCTACGTTCACCTTTAACTTGCCCGATAAATTCATCATCGGGTCGCAGCTTAAGGGTAATCTGGATGGCGGTGTTGGGGAGTATGTGGTGAATCCAGATGGCACAATCATCTTTACCTTTAATGAACTGATCGAGCATGCGAAGCTAGAAGGTAACTTCTACGTGTGGATTAAGTTCGATGAGAGCAAGATGGAAGATGGTTTGAAACAACAGATAGACTTTAGTTCCGTAGGGCAGGGCATCATTGATGTACATTTTGCCAACACAGCCGTAGATAAGTTGAAGAAATCGGGAAGCGCAAACAAAGAAAACTTCAACTCCGACGAAATTGAATGGACCGTAGATTTTAACCAAGGCGAGAAGGCTTTGAAAAATGCGGTTCTTGCAGACACGTTCCCAGCAGAGCTAGAGCTCAAGGGCGATATCGAGATTCGCGAATTGGAAGTACAATTGAATGGATCTGTAAAAGAAGGCCCAGGGGTTCGCACAGAATCGCAGTTTCCAATTCAATTGGGAGATACAGATAAGGCATATCGTGTAACCTATACGACAAGTGTTAAAGCACCAACCACTGCTCCGTTCGCCAACGTGGAGTATCAAAACCAGGTTGCGCTTACAACAGATCAGAGCGAGCATAACGAAACAGATATTGGCCGAGTTCGTGTAAGTTTTAATGAGCCTTTGAACAAGTCAGGGCAAGATAGTGCGTATGATCCGGTGACACAGACGATCACATGGAAAGTGCAATATAACTACAATCAGCAAGAAATCATGCAAACGAATGCATGGATTGAAGACCGCTTTGATACGGCAAAACAGCAACTGATCAACAATTCCGTCAAAGTGTATCAAGTGGACATTAATGCAAGTGGAGCGGCTTCGAACAGAACACTGATCAATCCAAATGAATACACACTCGAAGCGATCGGTACAGGGGTTGATGATGGCTTCAGATTACATTTTAAGAACGATATTACAAAGGCCTATGAGATCGAATATGATACACAATCCATTCATCGTGTTTATACAAACGACACCATTACGAACACAGTGAACATGTATGATGGTACTTCCAAAACAGGCCGAAGAGACATTCAGGAAGTCATTTTTGCAAAGAGTGTAAAAAGTGAAAACTTCAATACAAAAGAAATCGAATGGCAGATAGTTTTGAACCGTGATTTGCAGGACATGACGGATATCGTCATCACCGATAATTACGAAGGCAGACATATGAAACTGATTCCGGGTAGTCTTCAAGTGAGCGGTGTTAACAAAGAAGACTTTGAACTGACTCCAGACCCGGCTGATCCAACGTATGAAAAAGGATTCTCACTTCTCTTGAAGGACGGCGTAACGCTCAGTACGGAGCATGTTATTACTTATAAGACAAGCTTTGATCCCACAGCGGGTATGCCAACGAATGATGAATATCGCAACTCAGCCAAGATCGATTGGGAAGAGTCTGATGTAAAACAGACTGCGATTACAAAATCTGCTGCGGTCAAACCGCAGGACTACACGATTCAAAATGGTAACAAAAAGGGTGAATATAGCGCCAAAGATAAAAAGATCACCTGGACAATCGATGTAAACTACAATTTGTTTGATATTCAGGATGCAATCCTTAAGGATGCTTACACTGGAGACCAAACTTTTGTAGACGGCTCATTGAAGGTTCATGAGTTAGAGTTGCAGGGAGCCAATAATGTTACTGCTGTAGGTAGCGAGGTTCCGCTCACATCTGGTCAATTCCAGCTGGACCCGGACGGTAAAGGTTTTGTGTTGGATCTGGGTAACATGGGCAAAATGGCTTATCGCATTCAGTACCAAACAAGTCTGGATGGACCATATTCTATCGTAGGCGCTTATGCCAACCAGGCTGTTCTGACGGATGGTGAGGGTGGTGCAATACGATTTAATAGATCAGCCAGTGTTACACCTGCCAACGGTGGTGTATACGTGCGCAAAACAGGGAAGCAAGAAGGTACAACGGATAAAGCCTCATGGACGGTAAATATCAATCCAAGTCAATCTTTCATTCCTGCGGGTAACCAATTAACAGATACCTTGTCAGAGAACCAGATTTTATTGGCTGATTCATTGAAATTATATGCAACCAATTTACCTGCCAGCAATTCAGGCAATGTATCCACGAAAGCTGGACTTGTTGATCCGGCTGATTATGAATTGGACGTGGAGGGCAATACATTTACCTTTACCTTCAAGAAAGATATCCATACCGCATTCATTTTGGAATATCAGTCTTATATTAATGCCGATCATGGCGCCCGAATTGAGAATAAGGTTGAATTTGCAGGCCAATCTTCCTCGGTAATCGGAGAAGGTAATCAGTCGGGAATCAAAGTTTCCTTGGCTGGAGCAGGTGGAGGAGCCTCTACAGGTCTGGGCAAAATCAGAATTCACAAAGTCAGTGATACAGGAGTTCCGCTGGAGGGTGCAATATTTGCAATCTATAATGCGTCTGGAACTACGCTTCTGGAAACATTGAAACCAACGGACGAGAATGGTGTGGTCGAAAGCTCCAGAAACTATCGATTAAACAATCTAACCAACGGTGTACCTTATAAGTTAAAAGAATTATCTGCACCGGCAGGATATTTGGTTGATCCTGAATATGGTTCTGTCTCAGGTAAAACGATTGAATTCAAGGATGCGGATATTGCTTTTGAAATTGAAAACAAAAAGATTCGTCAAGGCTTTGAATTAACCAAGGTAGATGCGGTGGACTCCTCCAAGACACTTAAGGGTGCGACTTTTGAATTGTACTCCAAGGACGGCGCAACGAGAGAGAAAATCGATGAGTTAACGACAGGGGGAGATGGGAAGATCGCCAAAGGTGGACTGTCGCCAGGGGATTATGAGCTGGTAGAAGTCGTGGCACCTGAGTTTTATCAATTGGATGCTACACCAATTCCGTTCACGATTGTAGAGAATCAGACGGAGAGTATTACATTGACGAAGTCTAATGCAATGGGTGCAGGCGGTAAACTTGTCGTTACCAAAGTAAATGCCAAGGATAAGTCCGTATTAAGCGGAATTGAATTCGAATTGCGTGATCGTTCCAACATTGTCATCGATACAAAAATAACCGACCTAAATGGGGTCGTTGAATTCGACGGTTTGGAATATGGTCCATATACATTGGTAGAGACCAAGGCAGAAGGTTATGTTATTGAACAGCCGGAGACCCTTGTATCTATTATCAAACCGGAAACTCAACTGACCATTGAAAATAAAAAAAATGATCGTTCTGTGAAATTGATTAAAACCAATGCGGGTCGAACTCAGCACCTTCAAGGAGCTGTATTTGAATTACGGGCTCAAACTGCATTGATGGATGCAAATGGGAATTGGGAGTTCCACAAGGTAACAGGTCTAGATGAAGCTACATTGACAACCAATCAACAAGGTGAAATTGTACTTGAAGGCCTGGATATCAATAAATATCAGTTGGTTGAAATAAAAGCACCTAACGGATATGTCTTAGACACAACACCCGTACCATTTGAAATTACGAACATACAAACCGAAGCTGTAGTTGTGGAAAAAACGAATCAGGTTATCCCGGTATCGGGTGGGTCGAGTGGACCTTATAATCCGGGAACACCTACTACGGGGGGAACACCAGATCCAGAGAAACCAGTAACTCCGGAACCAGGAAAGCCAAATCCGTCGGTTCCAGGCACGGTTGTAACTGAACCTACAGAGTCTGGGGGAGGAACCGGAAGTCCGACAGATGAAGATTCCGGGGTAGTGACACCGACACCAGGCGATTCCAACGGTGACGATACTGCACCTCCAGTTGGGGATACAGATGCACCGGATGGGGATGGTGCACTGGCACCTCCTGCTGGAACGGATACAGATGGATCACAGGGCAATGGAAATTCTGCAGCACAGCCAAACGGAAATTCTGGATCTCAGGGAGTGCTGCCACAAACAGGTGAAGAGAGCACAATGGCTTACACTGCTGTTGGCATGATGCTGATGGCGTTAGGTAGCGCGGGATTCATGTACTTCCGCCGCAGACAACAGCTTCAACGCTAGATCGAAACACGCAGGATCTAAGATTCATCGTGTGTAGATAGAAATACCCTCTAGCAATCACTACGAAGACTTATCGTCGACGTGTGAATATGCTAGAGGGTATTTTTTGGTGATATTTAGGGAGGATCAGGTCCCCGTAACATTTGGTTTCACTGCAATAGCTCTTACAATTAGGCGATGTGTTGGATTGACGAGTGGATCACAGGTAATCAAGGTAAGGACCTGTCCAAGCCCGGGATCCTCCAGCACAGATAAGTCAGTTGGCTCCACAACGGATATCTGATCTACCTTGTATTGGATAATCGTTCGATCTGCCAGGGTGACTTCCATAGAATCACCAATCTGTAGTTCTCCCAGACGATTGAACAGCCGTCCTTTTTTGTGGGCGCGATGAGCGGCTATGGCAGCATTACCTTTGTTACCGATCCTAGTGGTTTCAACAAGATGGGTTGCAGCTACCTTCATGTTGGCCTCCGTTGCACCCTCCAGGATCGGTAAGCGGACATCAATCTTGTCAATCGATAGTATCCCTAACGTATCCGAAGAGAGCTCTTGCACTGTAGCTGTATTGTCAGTAGTCGGCTCGGCGGAAGCTGCGTCCTGCTTGCCTTGTTCGAAGGAATGATTAAGCTTAGACAAGCCGTTTTGCAACTGCTCCAGATCGTTCATGACACGGGTTTGCTGCCAGTCATAATACGTTTCCCGCAGGAAAGGAAAGCTGATGATCAGGATGCCCAGTAGAACGAGCAGGATAGAGAATTTTTTCATTATACACCAACTCCCGTTGTCCAAGAAAAATAGTATATCTTTCTCTATTCTACTTACCGACCTATACAAAATATGGACAGGGACGAAAGGGAATACAGGAATTGATCAGGGGGAAAGTCGACACAAAACAAAATATCCCTGTATCGCCACAGTAGAAAAACTGCAACGCTACGGGGATATTTTATTATATGGAGTCGGATTGTATCAGCTGTATAAGTTAAACTAACCATTTACATGAGAACGTAGAGGACAGAAACAACCTGATTCTTCGTTAGTGCTTATCACTTGGTGAATCGGTAGGTGTGAAGTCACATTCCTTCAGCGGCACCACCTTGGTCTTTTTGATCCATTTGTAACCAAGCCACAATACCAGGAACAGGGGTACGCTCAAGTAGGCAACGATGGCTCCACTCCAGTCGATCTGATCACCCGTGAATGCCTGGTAGTTCTGTCCGATGATCACGATGATACACAGGACAAAAGCAAAGATCGGCCCAAACGGGAACCAGCGTGCACGGTAAGGAAGATCGCTCAGATCCCTGCCTTGTGCAACGTATGCACGACGGAAGCGATAATGACTGATAGCGATACCCAGCCAAGTGATAAAACCACACATACCGGATGCATTCAACAACCAGGTATACACAATCCCATCGCCGAACAGGGAGGCAAGGAACGCCAACATGCCAACAGCTGTTGTAAGCAGCAAGGCATTCATGGGAATCCCCTTTTTGTTCAGTTTACCGAGGAAACGAGGGGCTTTACCGTCTCGGGCTAGGGCATAGAGAACCCGGCTCGAAGCGTACATGCCTGAGTTACCGGCAGAGAGTACAGAAGTCAGAATAACGGCATTCATGACGGAAGCCGCAATGGCGAGGCCGGCTTTCTCAAACACCAGTGTGAACGGGCTGACACCGATATTTTCCAGGTCACCTTTGAGCAGATTCGGATGCGTGTACGGGATGATCAGACTGATCACAGTAATTGCCAAAATGTAAAAAATCAGTATGCGCCAGAATACCTGACGAATTGCACGAGGGACATTTTCGCGCGGGTTTTCACTTTCACCGGCGGCTACCCCGATAAGCTCGGTACCTTGGAATGAGAATCCCGCAGCCATGAACACACCGAGCACAGCGAAGAATCCGCCATGGATGGGCGCATCACCGATGGTGAAGTTGCTGAAACCAACCGCTTCTCCGCCCATAATACCAAAGATCATGAGCACACCAACGGCCAGGAAGATGATCACGGTAGCGACTTTGATAATGGCGAACCAGTACTCGGACTCTCCATAGCCTTTAACAGACAACACGTTCAAGGAAAAGATCAGCACGAGGAACAATAAGCTCCATAACATGGATGAACTGTCGGGGAACCAGTATTTAATGAGTACAGTAGCGGCAGCAAGCTCTGCTGCAATGGTTACCGCCCAGTTGTACCAAAAGTTCCAGCCCATGGCGAACCCGAGAGCAGGATCGACAAAACGTGCGGCATACGTATTAAATGAACCGGAGTCCGGCATAAAGGTAGCAAGCTCACCAAGGCTGGTCATTAGGAAATAAACCATGATGCCAACGGCCACATAGGCAATTAATGCTCCACCAGGGCCTGCGGTTGAGATGGCGGTACCACTTGCGAGAAACAGCCCGGTACCAATCGAGCCACCGAGGGCGATCATCGTCATATGGCGTGCGCGTAATCCTTTTTTCAGGGAAGGTCCAGTTGTTGTTGGGTTACTGCGGTCTTGCATGGAAACACTCCTTCATTCGATATACTGATGTTTGCGATACTTGAATTCATAAAAACAAAAAGACCACAGGCATCAGCCTGCGGTCTTTAATATTTCAATGTCCGCACCATGTCCCAGATGATTAAGATAGCTCAACACAGAAGAATTCATACCTTTGTATAAAGGAAATGTACTTCCGTGACAGTTCTGCGCCTTTCAACAGCAGCCCCAGCTCACCGGACCGTATAAGGAACGTCCAGCGAGCTTCGGCGGGTACACCTTTCGGCTGATCTCATAAGCGGCTCCTTAGCGCCTCCATCAGCGTACTGATCGCACCCGCGACCTCTACCTCACCATTCATGGATGAGGTGTATCTATTGTCTATGAAATTATGAACAACACAACTTAACACCGTGTGTCCTGTTTAGTAAACAGACAATCAGTATAACGCGCATGGTTTTCCAGTGCAATAACAATTGTTGGATGTGAGGTCTGAGAGACCACTATTCCTCTTTTTTGTTACGTCCAGCCATCTGCTGCCATACCGTTCCAGCCGCCTGTTCGCCCGATTCGATCCGCTCCAGAGCCATCTTGGCCTGTAGGCTGACTTCAAATTCAGGATCATCGGCTGCAACTCGCAACGCTTGTTCTGCTTCTTCTGTTCCGACCTCATAGAGAAAACGTGCTGCACGCCAGCGTACAAGTTTACTTTTATCGGATAACGTTGCTGTCATGGCTGGAGTGGCGGCAGGATCACCGATATCAGACAAGGTGTCTCCAGCAGTACGGCGTACCGCAGGAGAACTGTCCTGAAGCGCTTCGTACAGCAATTCCATCGCTTCGGGTGTACGAATGTCACCCAGATATACCACGGCCAAGCGGCGAATCTGCATTTTGTTGTCATGCAGGGCATGGGCTACGAGAGGCAGTCTTTCTGCCGTAGGCTCCATGCCGTCAAATGCCGCATAACGAACATTCCAGTCCTCGTTTCGCAGAGCCTCTTCAAGTTCGGCTCCATCCAATTCACGGCGGCGCTCCACGAACTCTTCGGATTTGGTACCATGTTCAATGGCCTGTTTGATGACTTGCTCCAGCCGTTCAGGGGGGTAAGCGGCTTCCAATTCCTGCTCGACTTCACGTGCAATATCAGGCAATTCACCATATCGAACACCGTAATCACTCAGTTTACGTTCTTTGATCATCGTTGCACTGGCGACTTCTGTCACGGCTTTGACAAAACGATCTGACAACGAGATTCGTTCTTCCTTGACCCCGGCCTTGACCCTGATCTGCATCGGTACACCTCGGAAGAATTGTACAAATACCTGTGCTTCTCCGAAGTGCTCGCCTGAACCATCTTCGGATTCAATCCAGTCCAGATCAATGCCTTGCTGTCCAAGGCGATTTTGGACTTCGCCCAAGATAACGGACCAGTCGGCATTCCCTTTACGATCAAGTGCGACAAAGTCTGTTGTGTGGAACACACTCTTTACACCGGGAATATGAAGCATCTGGCGAATGAACGCCGGAGCAGATCGTTCGTTGTCCAGTGTATATGTTTTGCGAATTCCGTCCTCCAGACGTTCATCGAGATGTAACATCATCGTATTTGGACTCGGTGTTGGTTCAATGGAAACAATATTCATCAATGTAACCTCCTATAGTACCAGATTCATCTATAACTTCCCGTAAATTAAATCACACGGGTATTTCTCTATTTTACATCAATGTGTGGAATCTGCGAAATCATCCAGAAGTGAAGTGGACGTGTCTAACACTTAATGTGAAGAAGTACGAAATTTGTTAACACTTCTTTCATGTTCACGCACAAACATTTTTAAACGAAAATTGGGACAATAAAGATAAGAATCAACTGGAGGTTATACCTATGGAACCTATTACCGTGCTCTCGGATGGAAAACGTCGTATTGCATATGAGAATATTATTCAATTGTTCAGGAACTGGATTGAGGACTCAACATCTGGTTCTGCGATAGAAACACATCGGGGAAGTTGGGAAAATGCCCGTTACTGTATTGTTGATTATCAAGTTGCCGAAGAAGCGGTGTCAGCAGCAAATGCCATTCGGGCTTTTATGCCACAACTTCCGTTACTGGTCATTACGGATTTCCAATCCCTTATTCGGAAGCGTCACCTGCAAGAGATTACAGGTACAGGTGAGATGAAGATGATTCTCTGGAACGAGCAAGACCCGAATCAACTAATCAAGGATATGGAAAGTTGGTTGCTTTCTTCGTCTGTTCACAAATCAGAAATAGCCATACCACCCATCTTATCCATGAGATAAAAGAGGGATATGGCCAAAGATGTTTAACTTTTTAATCGTTACGATCGTATTAGATCACATATTTATAGCCTGTTCCCCAAACCGTTTTAATATAACGTGGGTTCTTGGGGTCAGGCTCAATTTTTTTACGCAGACTTGAGATATGAACATCAATGGTACGATCCAGATAGGCGCGTTCAGAGCCTTTGATCCGATCCATCAGTTCATTTCGGGTGAACACTTTACCCGGATTGCGGTACAATTCCTTCATAATCTCAAACTCAATATGAGTGACCTCGATTTCAACGCCATCCACAAACAGAGTTCTTCTGTACTCATTCACATTCACATGTCCAGTAACCTCTGCCTGCTTGTCTTCTTTTACCGGTTTATCCTTATAGGAAATGATTGATCTTCGCAGCAGTGCTTTAATCCGGGCATCCAACTCTTTCAAACTAAATGGTTTGCACAGAAAGTCATCCGCACCATTATGCAATGCGCGAAGTCGATCATTCAGCATGGTGCTTGCCGAGATCATCAGAATGGGCACAGTGGAGTGCTGGCGAAAGGCTTCTACGAGATCATTTCCATCCATTTCAGGAAGCATGAGATCCGTTACAACAATATCCGGCTGGAATTGTGGAAACAGTTGAAGTGCCTCGCGGGCATGATGAACCCGTTCAGTGATGTATCCTTCCTCCTCAAGGAAGAAAGCAATCATGTCGGCCAGATTTTTCTCATCTTCTATAAGAAGTACTTTGATAGTCATAGGGTCACACTCCTGGTGAAAATAATATGTTAAGAAAATGCTAAAAAAACAAGGTGAATTGCGAATAAATGCCGCAAATTTTTTAATGTTTCTATCCCAAAATATAGGATGTATATGTAGAGAAGAAATAAGATTTTGAAATGAACTTCAATATTCTAACATGAATGCAGTTTGGTTGCCGATCAATCAGAATTTCCCAAAGCTACACCAAGTATTAATTACAGTATAATGGATCAGAACGAGTTAAGGGGAAAAAAAGTAGATTGTATCCGCTTAAGTTTATAGGGGGAACCAACGTTGTTGTTGAAAACAGAAGAAAAAATGATCCATGAGGGCAATTGCTTATGGATCTTATAAAGGCAAAACAGCTGCTGGAGTGGGTCGTGCTGAAGCTAAGGATACCATGGTTTGGAACCAGCATACTGATCATTCTTGGCTCACTAAGTACTATTTTTCCACTTACCTTATTTTATGGTGTGCAGTTTATGATTGGTAGCGCGGCAGCACTCGTTGCTCTTCGTTTGCATGGGGCCATCTATGGTTTTGTCACCCTTACAGTCATCCATCTGCTGAATACCGTTTTTGTCGGCTTTGTGCCGCACAATTTAACTGTCATGCTTGCCCACTTCATGGAATTAATCTGGATGCTCGTTTGGCAGATCCGCTGGAAGAATGGCAGCTTAATCAAGGCTAATGCTGTCTTTTGGGTAGTCATGTTACTTCCTGTTATCTATGCCGGGCATTTTATGTTGGGTTTAAATATAGACGATTTGAAGTATGAGTATATGTATATTGCTGTGATTGGTATGGTGAATGCGTTGATCGCGGGTATTGTGGTGGACTTCTGGATTACTACGGGTGAACACAAATCCAAGCTGATGGGAACCATTCCACTAACAAGAATTGCGTTTAAATACGTAGTCGCCTTTGTCGTATTTGTTTCTCTCGTACTGTTATCCGCAGATAGCCGCAGACAATTGGGTCAAATGAATGATGCCATATTACGTGATATGAAATATGCAGCGACTGCGGTTGTTCAGGACATTGATGAAGAGTATGTAACCTCCGAGAATATGGATCAGAATATGGCGCGTTATCATCATCTACTGGGTGTGAATGTGATTCTGCTGGTTCGCAATGATACAGTCGTCGCTTCTGGATTGAATACACTTCAGGCAGGCGATTACCTGGACATGGACAGATTCCGTCTTCTGAAATCAAGGGATAACCTTTTTCTGTTAAGTTCCGCAAATATCCATTACAGCGATGTATTGAATCATTGGAAACAAGCCTCTTTCATCTATGAAGCGGAGATGACAGCTGTAACACCTTATCGGGTATTCATTGAGACCAGCTCAACCAAGTATTATCCTCGAATAGAATCGATCTATCTTACCACGCTGCAATCCCTGTTCATCATCATCGTGGCTTCCATGATTGTAGCGGCTCCTCTGAGCAGTAAGGTCGTTAGTCCACTGTTAAGACTAACCAGAATGACAGGTTCTCTTCCGAGGTTGCTGTTTCGAAATGGGAAGATGGAGTGGCCAACGAGCCATGTAACTGAAGTGCAGATTCTTATTGGTAATTTGCGTAAAATGGCTGATGTACTGCTGGAACAATTTGAACAGATTCGTCACGATAAGTTAACGCTGGAGGACAGGGTCATAGAGCGGACCAAGGAACTCAAGAATAGTGAAGAAGTCAAACGTGCCATTATTGAATCGTCGATAGATGCGATTATCGCTGTGGACTCCAATGGGCTGATCGTTGAGTTTAATCCGGAGGCCGAAAGAATGTTTGGATTGCGTCGGGAAGAAGTGATCCTGCACAAGGAAGCGCCATCTCTTTTTCAAGGGGCCAGCTGCAAGGAGATCAAGAATTTGCTGGAGCGATATGAATATGTTGAAGGTAAAAGATACACCATCGTTGAAGAAATTTCAGGTATCCGAAGGGATGGTTCCGTTTTTCCCATCGAGTACAAAATTGTTGAGATCCAGTTGGGCAAAAATGAGACATTATATAACCTATTCATTAAGGATATTACCGAGCGGACCAGAGCAGAAGAAGATCGTGTACGTCATGCCCTTGCGCTGGAGAAGCTGAACTCGGAGTTGTTCAATGAGAAGATTGCCATCCAGGAACAGCGAGATATCAGTGAGCAATTCATTGAATCCGTACGGGAAGGGCTGGTGATGTCTGATCGATCAGGGACCATAACCATCGTCAACCGAAGGATAGAAGAGATGTTTGGTTTAGGTGATTTTATGGGCAGATCCATTGAGGATTTGGCGCAGGCGATTGATACGATGGTATTAACGGACAACTTCAATCTGATGGAACAGACGAGAGCATTCCTGAATGGAGAAACGGCGTTTATCGAGACCGAATTTATATTCAATAATATGGATAAAAGTGTATTTTCCTTGTACATGAAGCAGATGGATGTCCCGGGTAAAAACCATGGGTTTCTGTTGGTGTTCCGTGACCGGACAGGAGAAGAACGGCTGGATCGGATGAAAAATGAGCTGATCAGTGTGGTATCTCATGAACTTCGAACGCCTGTAGCCACCATTATGGGATATGTGGAATTAATGATGATGTATGACCTTCCGGCAGCTCAACAGCGGGAATTCATGCAGACCATCTCTTCGGAGGGCAAGCGGCTGAGCAGTTTGCTCGATGATGTACTCGATATTCAGCGCCTCGACAACGAAGGTATGACTTACCACATGACGTATGTACCGCTGGTGGAGTTGGTAGAAGGGGTTGCCGAACAGTGGAATATGAAGTCTGCCCAACGGATCTACGTGCATACGTTTAATGGAGACTTTTTTGCTTATGCTGACCAGAACAGGATGGTTCAAGTTCTGCATAATCTGGTGGGCAATGCAGTTAAGTATTCGCCGGGAGCCGATCGTATCGATATTACGTTATGGGAAGAAGAGGAATGGTTATGTCTTGATGTGCGTGATTACGGAATAGGTATTGCGGAGCAAGAGAAGGACATGCTGTTCAACAAATTCTATCGGGTTGATAATTCGGATCATCGGCAGATTGGTGGAACAGGAATCGGGTTGTACATTTCCCGTAAAATTGTAGAGGATCACATGGGTACGCTGACTTTTATATCTGCACCGGACAAAGGAAGTACGTTTAAGGTTCGACTGCCCAAGCAGGACGTATTGGTGTAAATCTATTGATGGATGAAGCAATGTATTTCACTTTTTTATGAATAATGTTTATGTACGAGACCTACGGATAGAGCCTTTGCCCTTCAACGCGTGAGCGTGATAAGGGGAAAGGCTTTTTTTGTTTTTCAATTTCCCCGGATAAAAAAACAACTTCTTTTGCAAACTGTCTATAGAGCCATAATTTGCATCCCATGCAAAAGGAGGACCGCAGGTATATGTTCCGTAAACAAGAGAAAACACTCATTATCGTCTGTCTGGTTGCAGCTGTGGTTGTGCTGTATGCCGTTGTGAAGAGCATCATCCGAATTATGAGTTATTGAGATACGTGTTCAAGCAGAGTAACTGCTGTCGTACATAACGATTATGTGAAAGAGGAGTGTAACCATGTCATCCCTGGACCCTGTTTTGCTCAGCCGGATACTAACCGGCCTTACCCTGTTTGTGCACATTATTTTTGCCTCTATTGGTGTAGGTGTTCCACTTATGATTGCCTTGGCCGAGTGGCGAGGACTCCGAACCAATGATATGCATTACACCTTGCTGGCACGCCGATGGGCACGAGGTTTTGTCATCACTGTTGCCGTTGGTGTCGTTACAGGCACCTCGATCGGATTACAGCTTAGTCTGCTGTGGCCGATGTTTATGCGGGTAGCGGGTCAGGCAATTGCCCTGCCGCTGTTCATGGAGACGTTTGCCTTTTTTATAGAGGCGATCTTTCTAGGGATTTACCTCTATACGTGGGATCGTTTCAAGAAGAAATATACGCATATGCTGCTGTTGATTCCGGTAGCTCTCGGCTCATCTGCATCTGCGATTTTCATTACAACGGTGAACTCCTTCATGAACCAGCCTCAGGGATTCACCCTGATTAATGGCATCATGAAGGACATTCATCCAATTGCTGCCATGTTGAATCCGGCAACGCCAACCAAAGTGTCCCATGTACTCGCTTCCTCGTACACCTTGAGTGCCGGTGTCCTGGCGGGCATAGCCGCCTTCAGTTTGCTTCGGGGACGAGATCATGTGTATTACAAAAAAGCACTGAAACTCACGACGGTATCTGCGCTCGTATTTGCCATCAGCACTGTCATGATCGGCGATTCCTCGGGTAAATTCCTGGCGAAGTATCAACCTGAGAAGCTGGCTGCTGCAGAATGGCATTTCAAGACGATGAAAGAGGCACCACTCGTCTATGGCGGTATTCTGGATGAGAACAATGAGGTGAAATACGCTATTGAGATTCCCTATGCTCTTAGTATTTTGGCAGGTAATCGTCCCGATACGGAAGTGAAAGGTCTTGAAGAGTATCCTGCGGATCTGAGGCCACCATTGTCTATTCACTATATGTTCGACCTGAAAGTCACAACCGGAGTGATCATCCTGATGATTCCTGTGTTATATGTGCTGCGTCGATGGTTGCCAGGGCGCAAGCCATATCCCAAATGGTTGTTACTCGGCATTGTCTTGCTTGGGCCACTGGCCATGATTGCCATCGAGTTGGGGTGGATGTTTGCTGAAGTTGGCAGGCAGCCTTGGATTTTGCGCGGGTATATGAAGGTGTCGGAAGCAGCCACGACGTCAACTTCGGTAGGATGGATGTTAGTGTTGTTCATCTTGCTGTATCTGATCCTGTGTTTCTCGTGCATTCGCGTACTCAGCAAGCTGTTCCGCAACAAGGAAGCAGAGAAGGAACTGGAGACGCTGGGGCTTGAAGGAGGGATCGTGCATTGAGTTTCGAAATTGCAGGCATCGCAATATTGTGGACGTTTTTGTTCGGTTACCTGATCGTTGCTTCGATTGATTTTGGCGCCGGGTTCTTCAGCTTTTACAGCATATTGACCGGGCACGAGAACAAAATTCATAACATCATTCAGCGCTACCTGTCTCCCGTGTGGGAAGTGACGAATGTGTTCCTGATCTTTTTTGTGGTTGGACTGGTCGGATTTTATCCGGACAGCGCCTTTTATTACGGGACAGCCTTGCTGGTTCCGGGTTCGTTGGCCATTGTACTACTTGCGATCCGAGGCGTGTATTACGCCTACAATACCTATGGCAATCATGGGCAGAACAGCCGGATCTATATGGCATTGTACGGAGCGACGGGATTGCTGATTCCGGCTGTATTTTCTACCATTTTGGCAATATCCGAAGGCGGGATCATTGAGCAGGTGGGCGATCAGGTGTTTTTTCGCTGGCGTGAATTTTTGACGAATCCCTATACCTGGTCGGTTGTGTTGCTTGCAATAGTCAGTGTGCTGTACATCTCGGCGATGTTTCTATCCTATTATGCAAAACGGGCAGGGGATGAGCCGGCATATGAGGTGCTTCGAGAGTACGCGCTGCTCTGGAGTTTGCCTACCATTTTTGCGAGCTTTCTGGCTTTTCTGCAGATTAACAAACAGAATCCCGCACACTTTGAGCAGATGGTGAATATTTCGTGGATGTTTATCGCTTCGTTTATTTGTTTTGTCATTGCCGTGTCGCTGGTGTGGAAAAGTAAATATCTAGGTTGGTGCTTTGTTGCTGTCATGCTTCAGTTTGCCTTTGCCTGGTATGGTTATGGGCGATCCCACCTTCCGTACATTTTGTATCCTTACATCAATATTTACGACAGCTTTACGAATCGTACGATGGGGATTGCGCTCATTACAGCGTTTAGTCTGGGGTTACTCGTGCTCATTCCTTCGCTTGTGCTGATTATGAAGCTGTTCCTGTTTGATGCCAATTATGTGCGCGGTAATTCTGGTAAAAAGAAAGGATGAGTCTGTTCATGGTCATTACTGAGGGAGTCACGGGGATACCCGGTATAACCGGATTGAGCTTTTTTGAGACATTCACCATTATGTACGCCCCTCCACTGATCATTGCGGCTGCTATTGTCTTTCTGTTTGTATATCTGGCCGTATATAAGAACCCAAAGGATTGATTGGTTGGTACGTCCATTCCCGTTTGGGGTAATCTTTTGTTAAGAAATGAGGAAGGGAGGAGGGCCCTTTCATGCCGAAAATCCGTTATAACAATATCGATAATGTAAGTACGGACAAAACGCTGAAGGAATTCAAGCAATGGAGGGAGCAGCGGCGCAATAAAGTAAAGGACTACTCCTACACCGTGCCCAAACACCCGCCTGAACTGGATTATCTCCATGCCAACCGGGATGACACAAGTATTACCTGGATTGGTCACTCCACGTTTTTCATTCAATATTATGGATTGAACATCGTGACTGACCCGGTGTGGGCCGAAAAAATGGGATTTCAACGAAGGCTCGGTGCCCCCGGCATTCCGATTCAGGATATTCCACCTTTGGATGTGATTCTGATATCCCATTCCCACTATGATCATCTGCATCTGGCTTCATTGCGCAAGCTGATTACAGCCAAGACGTTGCTGATCGTACCCGATGGTCTGAAACGCAAGATGATTCGCAAAGGATTCCATCGATGCCAGGAGATGAAATGGTGGGATCATATGACACTTGGCGGAGTCAAAATAACTTTTGTTCCTGCACAGCACTGGACGCGCCGAACGTTGTTTGATACTAATACATCCCATTGGGGCGGTTATGTATTGGAATCGAACCATACGGCAACGACTTCAGCAGCGGAAAGTGCTGCAACAACGAGCAATCAGGATGAATCATCCACGGAATCAGGGAAGAACGAAACATCCAAAACATCAGGCGGTCCGCCTGTGTTGTATTTTGTTGGTGATACAGGTTACTTCCAGGGTTTCAAAACGATTGGAGAACGCTTTGACATTGGTGTTACCCTGATGCCCATCGGTGCCTACGATCCGGAATGGTTCATGACTTCTCAGCATGTGACACCCGAAGAAGCACTGCAGGGGTTCGTTGAATCCGGCTCACAGCTCATGGTGCCCATGCATTACGGCACATTCAAGCTGGCGGATGATACGCCCAAGGAAGCGCTGGATCGGCTGGAAGTTGAACGTGAACGTTTAGGCATTGGTAAAGAGCGGATTCGGGTACTTGGTCATGGCGAAACACTCCGCATTCACCACGAGGAAGGTAAACGGGGCTAACAAAAGTGAGCCAAATATGTTAATGTAGGGATATGCCTGCATGAACAGTACATTTACCAAATCTTTAATAAGTAAAAAGCGGCCAATTTTCGAATTTGCCGCTTTTTTGTGTTATAATATGGTGCCAGAATAGGCATCGGGATATTGAATCCATGATTTACGCAACTTGCTATTCATGCAGTATGCAGATTAACCAATAAAGGATGGTATGCTTAATGATCAGTACAAGCGGCATCACGCTCCGCTACGGAAAACGTGCACTTTTTGAAGATGTAAATATCAAATTCACACCAGGAAACTGTTACGGCCTCATCGGCGCCAATGGAGCCGGTAAATCAACATTCTTGAAAATTTTGTCCGGTGAAATTGAATCAAACTCGGGAGAGGTGCACATCACCCCGGGCGAACGTATGGCCGTTTTGAAGCAAAACCACTTTGAATATGATGAGTATCCGGTTCTTGAAACGGTAATTATGGGTCATAGTCGTCTCTATGCCATTATGAAAGAAAAAGATACGCTGTATGCCAAAGCGGACTTCACTGAAGAAGACGGCCTGCGTGCAGGTGAGCTTGAAGGTGAATTTGCCGAGTTGAATGGCTGGGATGCTGAGCCGGATGCAGCGGCACTCCTGATCGGTCTGGGTATTGACCGTGACATGCACGATAAGAAAATGAATGAACTAAGTGGTAACGAAAAAGTTCGTGTCCTGCTTGCACAAGCATTGTTTGGTCGTCCAAACAACCTGTTGCTCGATGAGCCTACCAACCACTTGGATCTCGAATCCATTCAATGGCTTGAGAACTTCTTGATGGACTATGAAGGTACTGTTATTGTGGTATCCCATGACCGTCACTTCCTGAACAAAGTATGTACGCACATTGCGGATATCGACTTTGGTAAAATCCAGTTGTACGTAGGTAACTATGATTTCTGGTATGAATCCAGCCAATTGGCACTTGCGTTGCAACGTGATGCTAACAAGAAAAAAGAAGAGAAGATTAAAGAGCTTCAAGCCTTTATTCAACGTTTCTCTGCGAATGCTTCGAAATCGAAACAGGCAACTTCCCGGAAGAAACAACTCGACAAAATCACGCTGGATGACCTTCGTCCATCGAACCGTAAATATCCGTTTATCAACTTCAAACCTGAGCGTGAGGCCGGTAAACAATTGTTGACCGTAGATCGTATCAGCAAATCCATTGATGGTGTAAACATGCTGAATGATATCAGCTTTGTCGTGAACAAAGGGGATAAAATTGCATTTGTTGGCCCGAACGGGAATGCCAAGTCACTCTTGTTTGATATTCTTATGGGTGAAACGGAATTGGATAGCGGCGAATACACTTGGGGTGTAACTACAACTCAAGCGTATTTCCCGAAAGACAACTCCAAATATTTTGACGGTGTAGACATGACTCTTGTGGATTGGCTCCGTCAATATTCCAAAGATCAGGATGAAACGTATCTGCGTGGATTCTTGGGACGTATGTTGTTCTCAGGTGAGGAATCCTTGAAAAAGGCAAGTGTACTCTCCGGGGGCGAGAAAGTTCGCTGTATGCTGGCGAAAATGATGCAGACTGGTGCTAACGCATTGATTCTGGATGAACCTACGAACCACTTGGATCTCGAATCCATTACAGCGCTGAACAATGGTATGATTGATTTTGACGGCACAATGCTGTTCACATCCCATGACCATCAGTTCATTCAAACCATTGCTAACCGGATTATCGAAATTACGCCGAATGGCATCATTGATCGCCAAATGAGCTATGACGAGTATCTGGAAAGTGATGAGATCAAAGAACTGCGCAATAAAATGTATCCGGTAGAAGCTTAATCTAAGCATCATCTGCGGCACATTATTAATAGGAACAGCAAAGAACCGCAAGCCTCTGTGAAGTAGGCTTGCGGTTCTTTTTGTAATTCAATGGGTTTCTCTGCGGCTTTAAGACCTAAGATCCACCAGTACGGCGACGTTGGTTGTTAGGCTTCTTGTTGTTTTGACTCTTCATCGCTTTAGGTCCGCCTTCAAAGTAGGCGCTGGATTGGTTACCGGAATTTGCTTGTTCTTTCTTTTGCGCCAGCTTTTGGCGTATAGCATCCTGCAAACTGACCTTTTTCGGTTCGTTATTTTCGCTCATCGTTATTTCCCTCCCGGTCTTACAGTGAGCCGTCCAGATTGGACGGGATGTACCTATTTTATACGTTTTACAAAAGCCCTACAAGGGCAACCTGATAAAATGCTCAAAACCTTTGGTTTTACCCAGGCCAACATTTTTTCTCATTAACTACAGCCCTGCCGTCTGGCAACTTTGTTTCGGCTTGCCTACAGCAATGCAGCCTGGCAACACTGTTTCTGTAGACCCACACGCTCCGCATTTGTTAACATGGAAAAACCGTAATACGAAACGTTAAAGGGGTGTCGCCCGTTTGAACGCTTATGAAGAAATTCGAAAAGGGGAGCGAGGAGCTTGGGTTAGTATCGCAGCCTATCTTGTCTTGTCCGCCTTTAAGCTGATCTGTGGATATTTATTTGCTTCCAGCGCCTTGCTGGCCGATGGTTTTAATAACCTTACGGATATTGTGGCATCCATTGCTGTATTGATCGGGCTCCGGATCTCCCAGAAACCACCTGATTCGGATCATGCCTATGGTCATTTCAGAGCGGAGACTGTTGCTGCCTTGGTGGCTTCATTTATTATGGCTATGGTTGGGCTGCAAGTATTGGTTGAAGCCGTTCGCTCCTGGTATGAAGGAGCCTTTGTTGCTCCAAATCTGTGGGCGGCAGCGGTGGCTGTAGTCTGTGCTGTGGTGATGTTAGGTGTATATCGTTACAATAACCGTCTGGCTAAACAAATTAATAGTCAGGCTCTGATGGCTGCGGCGAAAGATAATCGTTCGGATGCCTGGGTCAGCATAGGTGCTGCAGTTGGAATTATAGGTGCGCAGTTTGGACTTCCATGGCTGGATAAAGTAGCTGCCATTGCTGTAGGTCTGTTGATCTGCAAAACGGCTTGGGAGATTTTTCGGGATTCTACGCATCGTCTTACCGATGGATTTGACCAGAAGGAACTGACGGATCTCAGATCCTCCGTAGCACGCGTTCCCGGTGTTGAGATGATCAAGGATGTAAAGGCACGTGTGCATGGCAGTCATGTACTTGTGGATGTAGTCATTGAAGTGGACGGAGGCCTAAGCTTGATTGAAGGCCATCAGATCTGTGACCGTGTTGAAGAGCGGTTGAAGCGATCGCATAACATCATGCATGTACATGTTCATGTGGAACCAAAGACGGAAGATGCCACAAGCAACTCATGAACAGGGAGTGAACATCTTGGTAAATCAAAAGAGGACAGCTGCGATTGTGCGCGCTGTCCTCTTTACTTATCGTTAGAACGATTATACGATGTTATTGAATGGCAACGTGGATCCACGCTTTGCCTTTCCAAGTGTATACTTGCACCCACTCGCCGCCGTCGAATCCGTCAACCACTTCACCTGTTGTATCGATGACTTGGGAACCTAATGCACCGATTGGTTTACCGTTAGGTGCATCATAGAACCAAGTGCGCTCCAGAAGGTTCAGCAACATCGTTGGTGCCAGTACTTCATCGCCTGGTTTTACGAGTGGCTCTTCAAACATTTTGTCATCTGTAGTCGTAGCTGGCGTTTCAGTTGTAGTTGAAGTACCTTCTGCACCTGTAGTGTCTGTTGTTGTACCTGTTACAGTCTCAGCAGTACCTTCTACTGTTTCTACAGCAGGTTTGTTCACTTCAACAGCTGGAGTTGTTGTGGTCGTTGGCGTTGTTGTAGCCTCAGTTCCTGTTTCCGGAGTTACCGTTCCAGTAACCGCTTCCTCAGCACCTGCAGCGGCAGCCATCGAACCCATCAACGTTAAAGCAGCAGCAAAACTTACGATTTTTTTCATTTTGTTTTTCCTCCTCGGTAGGTATGTAAAATGTTGTCCTGATTACAAGTAACCAAGCAAGCACCCTTATGAATCACAAATTATAACAATATTTTCTTGCATTCTCCAGTGTCAACTGGCTCATATGTGGGTATATAGCAAGCCTGTAAATATCATACTCCGGTGGGATAAAACCGGGTTGGCTATCTCAAAAAGGTCCTGATTTTTTGTGATTCATACGAGAGCGGATTGGAATAAAGCAGAAGGGAGTGCAATACATAGTATAGAAAAGTTGAACTATGCCTGAACGCACAAAAGCCAATCGGCTTGGTAGCACGATCGGCTTTTGTATGTATTCGTTTAGTAAACACTCAGTCATATCAGAGCCTGAGGTTATCGCATTCGGCTGCGTCCCGTAATCAGGGAGATTACGAACAGTACAACAAAGATGAAGAAGAGTACTTTCGCGATTGAAGCAGCTGCTTCAACAATACCAAAGAATCCAAAAATACCTGCTACCAGTGCAATAATTAGAAATAATACAGACCATTTCAACATAAGTATTCATCCTTTCGTTACTTGATTGTGCAGTGAGTTGTGTTCACCTCACCGCCTTGTGTAGTCTAACTTTAACCGAGTGCTAACCGCTTGAAACATTGGTTTTTTTTCCAAGCGAAGGCATATATGAAGGGATATATAATATTGTTTCGTCCGGGAAATCGCCGGGTAACTATAGCAATAACAAACTGATGCACATATGGAAAGAGAGGTTCTTCTATGATCTATCAAATTAGCGTGGCCCTGATTGCAGTGGCATTTGCAGTACTGGTGTTCTTTTTAATTCGTACCTTGAAATCCGCTCAGGGTTCTCTGGACAATGTCTCACAGACATTGCAGGAGGTACAGAAAACCATTGATGAACTTAGTTATGAAGTGAAGCAGACGGTAAGACATGCCAATGATATTACGGTGGATGTACAGCACAAAATGAAAAAAATTGATCCTGTTATGGAATCTGTTGAGAATCTGGGTGAAGTATTGAATGAAGTGACGGCAGCAGCCAAACAAGTCTCCACAACACTGATGGCGAAATTTCAGACCAAACGTAACAACGCTGAACAGACCAAGCATGCTGAATCGGTTCATGTAACTGCACCGCCTGCTACATCAACGGATCGTACCCTGCAATCCTATGAAGCTACATATAATGGTGAAGCTAAGGGCGGGAAAAACTGGATGAAGTATATTGATCTTGCAGCGAATGTATGGCAACGGATGCGTAAGTAACATGACCGCTTTGTAACCCATGAAGAAGCCTTCAGAGCGGTGATGAACCTGATGAAAGGGTGAGAATCATGATGAAACTACTGCTTGTGATGTTTAGCGTAATTCCTCCCTTTTCCGTTCAACCGGCAGCGGTACCCGCTGCTCACGATATGCAGTGGACGGCAATGGAAGAGAAGGCGTCAGAGGTAACTCTGGCTGTTGATCGATCCGAGACTTTCCAGCATTTTCGGACTCTGAATGGCATTTCTCTGGATGACACCATGGATGATTTGTTGGCCAAGAAGGGCCAGCCGGGGCATAAACAGGAAGATCCTTATCTGGGGTGTCCTGAATATCACTTTCATGATGTGAAGGTTGGTTTGTGTGAAGATACGGATGTTATTCAATATGTGCATATCGATGCATCTGAGAATCACATCATGTTAAACGGAAATAGAATTGAGATGAGTATTGAAGCGATCCATCATGCTCTTGGGAAACCTTATTATGTGGCAGAGGACGGAGAAGTGTTTCTCCGTGGAGACCAGGCTCTGAAGGTATATATGAAGCAAGGATCTCAGCAGATTGAAGGCATTGATCTTTTTGATGATACAGTTTCCTAGGATTGGTAATTACCAAATCGTTTCAACCCCATATAGTATGGTTATATACTAAGTAGCGCGATACAGAAGATTAAATCAGAGGAGAGTGGAAACGATGAATTCAACCAATGAGCAAGCTTATGCAAAAGTGGTAGAAAACGGAGTCCAGGCGGTAGAAGCGGTGAAAGAATTGCAGATTACCGGATACCTTCCTGATCAAATCTTTGTTCTCGCCCATGAGAAGGATCGTACAGATCGAATTGCCGATACAGCAGATGCCAAAGAAATTGGCATGAAGGAAGAAGGCGTATTTGATTCCTTGGCGAATCTGTTCCGCTCACGTGGTGATGAACTCCGGGCCAAAATTGTTTCGATGAGCTTTACCGAAGCGGAAGCGGACTTCTACGAGAGTGAACTCGACAAAGGTAAAGTACTCGTTATTGCTAAAAAGAAAGATTAACCAAATATACTTGCAAGTTGAAGTTTGCTGAACATGGACAAGCTTCTGAATCATTTATGTAAAATGCTTAATCAAAAACATAGATAAGGAATGGGGAAAGCCCCATTCCTTATCTATGTTTTTGCAAGTTTGGAAGCGGGATCAGGACGCTGCAAAAACAGGGTAACGAGCGGGGGATTTCCCCTGCGATGGTGCCATTTTCTGATAAAGGATGTTCATAAAGTCCGCTTTTGATTACGAAGGATGCCTATCGGCATCATCAGCATCGAATATGGAATTCAGCCGAAATGTCCGTTGCTCACGTAGTTTTCCCTACGCTCCGCTACTCCATCTCTAGCTTTATCCCATCTTCTCGGTACTGAAAACCGGTCTTTTTGAACACGTATTGATAGAGTTTTGTTGTTTTTACGATTATAGTTATACTAGGAATTATTATGTCTACTGCCGTTTTGTATGCAAAATTTGTATAATCAACGTTCGTTTTAACTTAATAAGAATCGACAAACCCGGACGCCACAGATAAGGAGATATCAATGAGAATACTTATTGTTGACGACAATCCGACGAATGTCATTATCATTCGAGAAATTCTGAAAAAAGAAAACTATCGTGACATTGTAACGGCGAGTTCCGCCATGGAAATGTTTGAAGTGTTGGGAATTGGAGAGGAAAGCAACGAACTTCGTCCAAGACCGTCGGATATTGACCTGATTTTGCTAGATATGATGATGCCCGAGATGGACGGCATCGAAGCCTGCAGTATTGTGCAGAAATTTGAAAATCTGAAGGATATACCGATTATTATGGTGACTGCGATCGGGGACTCCAAGAAACTTGCCGAAGCATTGGATGCAGGTGCATCAGACTATGTGACCAAACCGATTAATAAAGTCGAACTGATGGCCAGAATTCGACTCGCACTTCGATTGAAACAGGAGAAGGATTGGCATAAAGAGCGTGATCAACGTATTCAGGATGAGCTCAAGTTGGCAGCGATGGTCCAAAATGCTGTATTAAGTCCGGCAATTAGAGACCCGTTGTTCCAAGTGCATGCCATCTATAAACCATCCTTTGAGCTTGCGGGTGATCTGTATTCTTGGTACCCCCTTGGGGAAGGCCGTTACGGAGTACTGTTGCTCGACATGATGGGACACGGGATATCTTCATCCCTGTTTACTATGTTTATCGCTTCTGTGTTGAAAGATACGGTTACCACTTATGTGGATCCAGAAAAGGTCATTCAGGAGTTGAACCGTCGTTTTAACCAGCTCCATCTGGAGAAACAATTGGTGCAGTATTATTTCACGGCAATTTATCTGGTCGTTGATACACGGATGAAGCGCATTGATTATGTTAACGCAGGGCATCCACCTGCTTTATTTTTCCGAAACGACGGCAGTGTGACCACATTTGACAGCGTCTGCTGTCCTGTTGGTTTATTTGACAAGATGGATATTGAACCACAAACGATCCATTACGAGGGTGACGGGCATATTGCAATCTATACGGATGGCTTGTTGGAAGCTGTTCAGGGCGGGCAGGAGGAGCAACATGAATTCCTGATCGAAAAACTGACCGGCTCACATCAGTGGAATGAAGCTGCTATGCAGGCACTATTTTTCGACGACGAAATCCCCCAGGAGCGGGATGATGATAAATGTCTGGTCTGGATTACTTTGGATAAAGGGGCGGGGGATGAATGAAGATCAGGAATAAACTGCTGATTGGTTTTACCGCTCTGATGGCTATTTTGATCGTGCTTACGTTTGTGAGTTATGAACGGCTAAACAGCAGTAATCAACAGATTGATCAGATGTATCAGGAACGTTATCTCAAAGTAAGGTTCACTTCTGCTGCACGTGGAGAGGTCAATGATATTGCCAAAGTGCTGGCTAACTTGTTATTAAATCCGAACAATTCGACCAGTGCTGCTGAAGGTGACCTGAAGGAGATGAAGGATCGGGGGGATGGTTACCTCGCAGAAGTAAGAAACCGAGCGGACAGTGCACCTGAACATCAACTGGTGGATCGTGTGAATACTGCGTGGACCGCTTATACATCTTATGCAACGAGACAGATCAACCTGATGTCCCAAAACCGGGTAGAAGATGCGAATAACTACCGCAATTCAACAGGACTCGTGGTGCAAAAAGAAGCTGTGGATAGTTTGAATGCTCTTTCCCGTTATCAGGACCAAGAGATTGATGCCGAGATCAAGAACGCTAACGCAGCGTATACGAGAGCCGTACAGATCACGATAAGTATCATGATTGCGGGGTTGTTGCTTGCATTGGGTGTCATTATGTGGGTGCTGCCGAGTATTACACGGGGGCTGAACACTGTATCTATGATGATTACCAGTTTTGGTAAAGGCCGTTACCGAACCATTCGGCGCATTCAGGTCAAATCAACGGATGAGATTGGTCAGATTGCTAGTGTGTTCCAAGATGTATCCAGTGACCTGGAAGAAAAACTGGAGATCGAGAGGGCTTATGTACAGGCTCAGCAGGATCAAAACTGGATGAGTTCGAACATCGCAAGAGTCCCGGAGCTGCTTCGGGGGATTGGATCCATTCGCCAAATCTCACAGATGTTTATCAGTGAGTTCACACCTGTGCTTGGTGCTCAGTTGGGTGTCGTCTATCTGATCGATGAGGAGAAACATCCCGACGAACTGAGACGCTACGGTGCATACGCATTTGAAGAGAACGAAGATGTTGGTAAGGAAATGTATCGCATCGGTGAAGGGCTGATTGGTCAAGCCGCGCTGGATATGACACCGATTATTCTGGAAAATACGCCTGAAGATTACGTGCATATTGGTTCAGCTTCTGGCTCAACACGTGCTGCGGGTATCATGATCTATCCTGTCGTGTTTGAAGATGAACTAATTGGTGTAGTTGAAGTGGCTTCTTTTGAAGGTTTCAATGAACTGCACAAGCAGTTATTCACACAACTGATTATGAACCTGGGCGTAATTTTGAACAACGTTCGACGTCGTTTGCGTGTGGAGGAGCTGCTGCGTGAATCCCAGGCACTGACTGAGGAACTGCAGGTTCAATCGGAAGAATTGCAGACACAGCAAGAAGAACTTCGTCGTTCCAATGAGAATCTGGAGGAGCAGACAGAGGCGCTTAAACGTTCCGAGGAATTGCTGCAGCGTCAGCAGGAAGAATTGGAGCATTTCAATACGGAGCTCATTGCCAAGACGCGGGCGCTTGAAGAGCAGGTGCGTGAAGTTGAAGAGAAAAATGACGAAATTGAGAAAACGAAGACACAGTTGGAACAGCAAGCTACACAGCTGTCGATGACAAGCAAGTACAAGTCCGAATTTTTAGCGAATATGTCACATGAACTCCGTACACCATTGAACAGTCTGCTCATTTTGTCCCAGTTATTGTCGGAGAACAAGGGTGGAAATCTGACTGACAAACAGCAGGAATATGCGCAAACCATCTACATGTCGGGCGCGGATCTGCTGAAGATGATTGATGAGATTCTGGATCTGTCTAAGGTGGACGCAGGTAAGATGGATATCAATTATGAGACAGTTCGAATGGAAGAGCTGACCAGCTTTGTTCAGCAAAACTTTGGACCGATGGCGAATAAAAAGGAACTGAACTTGAATATCGAGTTCGACAGCGATCTGCCGGAATGGGTATACACCGACAGTCATCGGGTCAAACAGATTTTACGGAATTTGTTGTCGAACGCATTTAAGTTTACCAATCGAGGTTCGGTTAGTCTGATTGGACGACGGATGAAACCGGAAGAGCTGCCGGGTTATATGAACACCAATCAGGAATATCTCGGATTTAGTGTGAAAGATACGGGCATTGGCATTCCATCGGACAAGACGGATCTGATCTTTGAAGCGTTCCAGCAAGTAGACGGGACCACAAGTCGGAAATACGGTGGAACTGGCCTGGGATTGTCCATTAGCAGAGAACTGGCACGTTTGCTTGGTGGCGCAATCCAGGTGGAATCATCCGAAGGGGAAGGTAGCTGCTTTACCTTGTACCTGCCGGATAATCATGAAGAGGAAGCCTTGGCAGAGGAAGGTGCTTCAAGAGAAGCGGCTGTTTCCTCAGAGGATCTTTATGAACAGTCCATCGAAGCACGGACCATGTTTTCAAGTCATCAGTCCATTCTCTCTCCTGATCCGGAGCGTAGCGTGGGTACAGATCTGTCTCCTACCCATACTCCAGATGTCACGCAGATCGAAGATGATCGGGAGAATATCATGGAGAGTGACAAAATCCTCCTCATCATTGAGGATGATGTGAACTTTGCACATATTTTAATGGATATGGCGAGAGGAAGAGGCTTCAAAGCACTTGTTGCCCTTCAAGGTGATAAAGGACTAGAAATGGCACGTCAGTATCTGCCGGATGCCATTATCCTGGATATTCAATTGCCGGTGATGGATGGTTGGACCATTCTGGGCGAGCTGAAGAGCAGTTCGGCAACACGCCACATTCCGGTTCATGTGATTTCAGTCATTGATGATATGAAGCAAGGTCTGATGATGGGCGCCATTGCGTATCTGAAAAAACCTTCGAGCAAGGATTCACTGGATAAAGCATTCTCGCATATCAAATCATATACCGAGAATCAATTGAAACGACTGTTGATCGTCGAAGATGATGAAACTCAGCGTAAAGCCATTATTGAATTGATTGGTCATGATGATGTTGCAATCACTGCTGTATCGACAGGTAGTGAGGCTTTGAATGAATTACACAGCCAGCGTTATGACTGCATGGTACTGGATCTGATGTTAACGGATATGACCGGGTTTGAGTTGCTCGACCAGATTCGCGATGATGAATATCTGAACGATCTGCCGATTATAATTTATACAGGCAAAGAACTGGATTCCAAGGAAGAAATGAAGCTGCGCAAATATGCGGAATCCATCATTATCAAAGATGTGAAGTCACCGGAACGTTTATTGGATGAGACCACTTTGTTCCTGCATCGGGTAGAAGCCAATTTGCCGGAAGACAAGCGTCGAATCTTACAGAAACTACACAACAAAGAAACGTTGTTTGAAGGCAAGAAAATATTGCTTGTAGATGACGATATTCGTAATGTATTTGCCCTTTCAAGTGTCCTTGAAGGCTATCGGATGGATGTAACGTTTGCAGAGAACGGCCGAGAGGCTTTGGAGATTTTGGACAAAAATCCGGAGTTTGATCTGGTACTGATGGATATGATGATGCCAGAGATGGACGGTTATGAAGCGATGACACGAATCAGACAGATCCCGCAGTTTGAAAAGTTGCCGATTATTGCGCTTACGGCCAAAGCCATGAAAGAGGATCGTGGCAAATGTATTGAGGCCGGAGCATCTGATTATGTGAAAAAACCGATCCAGACAGATCAATTGTTATCCTTAATGCGCGTATGGCTGTATTCGTAAGTTCATTATTCGTATGTTCATTGTTTGGGTAATGAAAGACAATACGACGAATAACGCAAGTAACAAATGAAGAAGTGGAGAGAACTTATGACACCGTGGGAACCTACCGAGACGGGGGCAGATTTGGTCCGTATGCCGCAAGATGAAGAGCGCGAGCTGATCGAGATTGAGTTGCTGTTGGAAGGCATGCATCGTTTATATGGATATGATTTTAGAAACTATGCACTGCCATCCCTGAAACGAAGAATCTGGCATCATGCACATGCTGAAGGTGTTAAGAGCATATCCGGCTTACAGGAACGTGTTCTTCATGATCGTTCCGCGTTTGACCGTTTTGTACAGAACTTATCCATCCCTGTAACGGAAATGTTTCGAGATCCTTCGCTTTTCCGAATGTTTCGGGAACAGATTATTCCTATCCTGAGAACCTACCCGTATATCCGAATATGGCATGCGGGATGCTCTACGGGAGAGGAAGTTTATTCCATGGCCATCATGTTGCATGAGGAAGGACTGTATGACAAGGCGAGAATCTACGCAACGGATATGAATGATCGCTCTTTGCAACAGGCCAAAGAAGGCGTATACGGTATTGAGAAAATGAAACTATTTACTACAAATTATTTGGAGGCAGGGGGTACCAGAGCCTTCTCCGAGTACTATACAGCGAAATACAATTCGGTGATATTTCATCCTTTTCTACGGAAGAACATCATTTTCGCCGAGCACAACCTGGCAACAGACCGGTCATTTAACGAGTTTAATGTTATCTTTTGCCGTAATGTCATGATTTATTTTAATGATGAACTGCGGAACCATGTGCATGGGCTGTTTCACGAGAGCTTGAGCCACTTTGGTATTCTGGTTCTGGGGTCGAAAGAATCGATACATTTTACAGAGTTCAGTGATACCTATGAGCCGTTAGACCGGACCGAAAAAATATACCGGAAGATCAAATAGGGGGTTAGGGTTAGCCATGGGGCTCAATGAACCAATCCACATATTATTGGTAGATGACCGCCCTGAGAACTTGCTTGCTCTTGAAGCAGTTCTGGAATCGGAACAATATAAACTCGTTAAGGCAACTTCCGGAGAAGAGGCACTCCGCTGTCTGCTAAAAGACGAATTTGCGGTTATCGTTCTCGATGTGCAGATGCCTGGAATGGACGGAATTGAGACAGCGAAGTTAATTAAGGCACGGGACAAGTCCAAGGATGTGCCGATTATATTCATCTCTGCCAATAGCAGAGAAGCGGAGCACTTGTTTGCCGGATATTCAGCCGGGGCCATTGATTACATGGTTAAACCATTTATTCCTCAGATTTTGAAATCCAAAATCGAGGGCTTTGTGGAGATGTTTATCACCAATAAACGTTTGAAGACACAGACCATGCTTCTTCACCAGAAGACACAGGAACTGGAGAAGATGAACCAACAACTCATTCAGGCCAAGGAAGAAGCAGAAATTGCAGCCAATGCAAAGACCGAGTTCCTGGCAATGATGAGTCATGAGATTCGTACACCGATGAATGGAGTTATCGGCATGGTTGATCTGCTGATGGAAACGGAACTGAGGGAAGATCAGAAGGAATATGCAGATATCGTTCGTCGCAGCGCGGATGCACTTGTCACGGTCATCAACGACATTCTTGATTTTACCAAGATGGAATCAGGCAAAATGGAACTTGAAGAGCATCCTTTTGAAATTGTCTCCTGTATTCGGGAAGTGCTGGGATTGTTTGCTGCAGAAGCAGGCAAAAAGAACCTGGAACTGGATTATTTCCTGGAAGATTCTGTCCCTGAATTAATCTATGGAGATATGGCAAGGCTCCGTCAGGTTCTCTTGAACCTTATTGCAAATGCGATCAAATTTACCGATCAGGGTGGAGTGTATCTGATCGTGTCGGTTAAGGAAGAAAAGGATGGGCAAATGGCATTGGAGTTTGCCGTTAAAGACACCGGGATAGGTATCGCTTCAGACAAAGTGGATCGCCTGTTCCAGCCGTTTTCCCAGCTGGATACATCCATGACACGTAAATACGGTGGAACTGGCTTAGGACTGGCAATATGCAAGACTCTGGTTGAAATGATGGGTGGACAGATCTACCTGGATACAACAGAGCAACGGGGAGCAACGTTTGTATTCACAATTCAGGCGAAACGTTATGTAGAAACTGAACTGGTCCAGAGGAACGGGGAAGAGAAGGCAACGGATGTTAAAAATGAGAATAAATATCCTACGGTATTAATCGTGGATGATCATCCTATTAACCAGAAGTTGATGGCGATTATGCTCGGTAAGCTTGGGTTGCTCTCAGACATTGCTGAAGATGGGCAGAGCGCACTTGATATGGTAAACGGCAGCCGTTATCCCTATGACTATGTGTTTATGGATCTGCAGATGCCTGTTATGGACGGTTTGGAATGTACACGACGGATTCGAGAGAGCCTGTCCCAATCCAATCAGCCAATCATTATAGCGATGACTGCTAACGTGATGGAAGGTATTCAGCAACGCTGTATTGCTGCCGGCATGGATGATTATATTAGTAAACCGGTGAAAATGGGCAATGTAAAACAAAAAATAGCCCAGTTTCAGAAACAACGACAAATGTTAGACCCAGCTCCCTCAGCCATGAATCAGGCCAATTGAAACATTTGCCAAACTCCTTTCTGTTTCACTTGTGCTGAAGTTGGGTTATTAGGTAAGGAAACCATTGATCAGGAGAGAGATGTCTAATGAATACAAATAAAAATGAAAAATTCAATGCAAGAACTGAAACTCAGGACGGCGTGTGCACGGTGTATCTGACTGGCGAACTGGATTTGTCGGTTGCTCCTGACTTCCGCTTGGTGATGGAGCCGCTCGTGGATAACAAGGAACAGGATCTTGTGATTAACATGAAAGAATTGAAGTATATCGATAGTACAGGGATTGGTATCCTGTTATCTGTTCTGAAGGCAAGACATGGAATGGAAGCTCGCTTTGAAGTACAGGAAGTTCCTGCGCAGATCCAGAAACTTTTTGACATGACGGGCATCGCCAAATTCTTTGTCACACAGAAGAATTCCCAATAGGAAAGGATCGAAAAAGGAATGAATGCAGAAGTTCAAAGAGTCACCCTTAATTTACCGGCGACAGCTGATTACGTTGATATTGTAAGACTTAATCTTTATGGAGTAGCATCCAAAATGGGATTTTCTTATGAAGACATTGAGGATATGAAAGTTGCTGTATCCGAGGCCTGTAACAACTCTGTACTGTATGCCTACTCACACGAAGGTGGCATGGTTGAAGTTGTATTCGAAGTGGAAGGCGAAACATTGTCCATTACTGTCAAGGACGAAGGTGCCAGCTTCGAGAACATGAATCCTGCTGTGTCACGTGCTGGTCTTCACGACAAAGAACTGACAGAAGCACAGATTGGCGGACTTGGGTTCTACCTGATGCAAGCCTTGATGGACGATGTCAGTGTGGAAAGTGAGACGGGCAAAGGTACGAAAGTAGTACTCGTAAAACGTCTTGCAAGAAGTGAGGAGAAAGTATGAATGAAAAAGTGACTCCCCCAGAGTCCATGTCTGAAGCTATAGGTTTGATCTGGGAATACCAGCAGACCCAAGATAATGAAATTGCAACAGTTCTCATCCGTAAATATGAACCAATGGTTAAGATGGCAGCAGGTAAAATCGCTCGGAATCGCCCCGATCTATACGAAGATTTGTATCAGACCGGGCAGATGGCCTTGATTCGATTGCTTAAGCAATACGATATCAACCTAGGTATTCCGTTTGAACCTTATGCCATGAAGAGTATGATCGGTCATATGAAGAACTACTTGCGTGACAAATCCTGGTATATTCAGGTGCCCCGGAGGATTAAAGAAAAGGGAGCCCTTGTGCAACATGCCATTGATGAGTTAACCGTCAAGTTGGAGCGCTCACCCGGTGTGAACGAAATTGCTGAATACCTTGATTTGACTGCAGAAGAGACGATTGAAGTTCTGGCTGGTCGGGAATGTTACCATTATGTATCACTGGATTCTCCTTTATCTCAGGATGACAGTGCAGCAACATTGGGAGAACTGATCAGTGCAGACGTTAATGACTATGATTCGGTCGAAAAACGGATGGACTTGCAACAGGCATTGGGACAATTGAAGGAACAAGAGCAGCAGGTACTTATTCTAGCATTCCAGGATGGCCAATCTCAGCGTGCAATTGCACAGAAGCTTGGTGTTTCACAGATGAGTGTATCTCGGATTCAGAAGCGAGCTACAGAGAAATTGAAACAGATCATGTCTAATGCTTCAATGTTATGAAAAATGGAACCCTAATGTTGTTGAGTACGGCATAAAGAAGGACACGTCATTGCGCTGAAATGCATACGTGTCCTTTTTGGGATCAAAAAAGACGGATATGTAATGAACGAACATAAGTGCAGGAGTGGATAAAGTGATTGTGAACCAAATCAAGTTGGAAGCTCGCCGTGACAATTTATCTTGCTCGGACCATTGGCAATGGTGGGATTGGGTTGCACCTGACACCGATAGCATGAACGATGCTTTGGAGGAGCTGACAGAGGCATTTCCGGATATGCAGTATTGGCTTCATAAAATTCCGGAAGTCGAATCGAATTATTTGTCCGTCCGTTTTGTGAATGGTACAGAACCAGTTATATTTGGTTCTTTGTTGTATGCGGTCAAGAATGAGAGAGATGACCAACGTCAAGATAATCAGATGTTTTTTTATGTCGAACGCAATAACCTGGTTACCTTGAATATGGATGACAATACACGATGTATTATGAAGACGGATGAACGTGCCCATATGTTACAGCAATGTAGTGAGGCCCGGGACGGGATGTTTGTACTTTTTCGAGCTATACTGCATTACTACCATGTGGGAATGGATCATTTTGAGATGAACCTACGTGATCTGGAACGCAAGATGGAATCTCGCAATGCTCGTACCTTGATGGACCAGATTCTCGCCGCTCGATTTGAATTATTGTATTGGAGTAATCTGTTCATCCCTTACTCGGAACTGATGGCCGCTTCACATGAGGCTTACCTTGATGAAATAAATGAAAATCGATACTTCCAACAGCTCCAACATCGAGTAGAGCGAATGGAACGATTGTTTAGTCATTACGAGAAAGAAATCGATACATTAATCTCCATTGATAATGCGATCTCCGGTGTACGTGGCAATGAGATCATGAAGACGCTGACCATTGTTACTGCAGTGTTCATACCTGCCACGGCAGCTGGCGCGATATGGGGGATGAACTTTGAGAACCTGCCCTTTATCGACAAATCATGGGGAGTTGTACTGGTCCTTGTTGTCATTATCTTAAGCATGATCAGCATGTATGTATGGCTGATGATGAAAGGCTGGACAGGAGATCTGCTCAAAGTGAAATCCTCACAGCCTTCAGCTGAAGAGACAGAGAAAAAAGGAGCAACGGAAAAACGTAAGGGATAGCCTACTGTTGGTTAGTCCTCTTAGTTTTTGTAATCTTCAATATAACCAAGCAAGTCAGCGATATATTGGCCCACAATTGGCATATTCACGAATTGGCTGAGAATGAATGCCAGCAAACCGAGAACAACAAAGGTACCCACAGTCAGACCGAGACCTCGTGCCATGCCCGCTGTGAAATTAGTAATAATCCGCTTTTTGGGACTGCTATAATTCTCAATAATATCTTTGATCTGTGCTCTCTCCAGACTGTCCGCAATCTGGTCCAGACGGGTGTTCAATCGCTTTACCTCATGACGTAATTCAAAAGGATGCTCGCTTGTATCATACTGCTGTTCCGGTGTTCCTCCCGTAATTGGAGTATTACCATTGATTGTAACTTTACTCATATTATTCGTCCTCCTCAACTCGCATTGGATAAAAAATAGCCAGCTGAAGTGCAGCTGGCTATTGGTCTCTCGATCTGTATCGTCTTACAGGCTGGTCGAGTTAAGTTCTTTACGTGCATCTTCCTTCGCTTCTACAGAAGCGGCAGCCACTTCTTCAGATGCACGGGATGCCTCGTTAGCCACATCAGCGGATGCTTTTCTCACAGATTCCATTACATCATTGCGGCCTTGGTTTACTGTTTTTGCAATGTCGGAAGTTTTGGATGAGACTGTTTTAGCCAGTTCAGATGCTCTATCACCTACAACGGTTGCAACTTCTTTAGTGCGGTCAGTAACCATGCCTACTTTCTCGGAAAGGTCACCACGCAACTCACGTCCCGGTTTAGGCGCAAAGAGTAGTGCCGCGGCAGCTCCCAGCAAACCTCCGATGAAAATTCCTTTGGCGAAAGTCGAACCCGTCTGTACAGGATATTGCTCTTCTGCTTTATTCATGTCTAATCACTCCTTCTTCAAATTAAGAAACAAATACGAAACAACGAACACCTTGTTGCCCGAATCAGGCAGCCTGTCTTAGCAGTCTGGACACAAGCCCCAGCAAGAAAACAAAGAGCGCTGTACCAATGATGGCAGGGATGATGGCAAAGTTACCGATAACTGGTCCCCAGTTACCAAGCAAAAGTGCTCCTAGCCAGGCTCCGGCAAATCCGGCAATCATTGCACCGATTATGCCTCCAGGCATGTTGTGACCGGCAAGTGCATCTCCGATCAAACCGATGATGACAGCCATCACAATGCTGATAATGATGCCCCACATAACAACCGCCTCCTTTAAACTTGATGTAGGATGTTGTCTGTTCGCGTTTGCTTACTTCGTATATAAACCCCGTGCAACCCTATGAAACAATAAAGATGAGGAAGAATGAACTGGAAATCAGATGAATTCATTTTTTAGCGGCTTTGTTTAATCCCCTTAACCATACAGAAGATCCATGCCAATCCAGCAGTAAATCCAGTAAATACATCCGTAGGATAATGAACGCCCAACATGATTCGACTGAGGCCAATCAAGAAAATAAAACTGATACCACATAGAACAGGAAGCCACACACCGAAAGAGTTATGTCGCTGTCGTTCAATGGCCCAGATTACAAAGAGCATACCGTAGAAGCCCATGGAGATCATGGCATGTCCGCTGGGAAAGCTGTACCCGTGAACGACCAACAGATGATCCAGTTCAGGTCTGCTTCGTCTGAAAAATTCCTTCAATAATGTGTTCAGAATCCACATCATGGCAAAACTGCCTGTGAGCGCATATCCATATATAATAAACCTTGGACTGCGTTGTATGAAGAAAAGAAGAGCAAAACCTGTTGCAGCCACAGCAGAGATTTTGAATGAACCCAGTGCAGTTATGAATGCAGTGTAAGGGAATAGATGAAGACGTGAATCTGAATTCAGATAAAATAATTGCTGAATTTGATCATCCAGACGAATAATAACATCAGCCCCCAACCAGGCACCCAGACCTGCCAGGATGAATACAACCGATGCGCTGAGGGCCAGACCAGCCAAACCCCAGTTGAGGAGTGGACGTAACAACGTGCCGGGAGTTGAACTGAATGAGGCTGGTGAATACGTTTTGCGCGGCATAATGAGTTTCTCCTTCAGTTATTGTAGTAGATGAACATAGATGATAAAGCTATACCCGAAATGCCTGTCGAAAAAACTGTAAAAACGTCGCTTTTGTACTATACTATTTAAGATATCCCATGCGGCGTCGTGACGCAAAGCAGAGATGAAATCGGGAGCACAAAGGAGAGAACTCGCATGGAGAGTGCCTTGTTAATTAAAGAATACCGTGCAGGCGTTATGGAATGCGCCCATTACGGACACATAAGTATTACGGATGAGTATGGCCGAATCGTATACTCGGCTGGTGACCCTCATTTTAGAGCGTTCACTCGCTCATCTGCCAAACCTTTTCAAGCCATTCCAGGTATTCGGGCAGGAATTGCCAGTCACTATGGCCTATCAGCACAGGAGATTGCCATTATGTCCTCTTCGCATCGTTCGGAACCGGAACACATTCGGGTGCTGGAGCAGTTATCCAGTAAAATCGGATTGGGAGAAGAATGCCTGATCTGTGCACCAAGCTATCCGCTTAATGAAGAAAGCCGTAATCAATGGTTACGTGGTCAAGGGGAGAAACGGCGCATCTTGCACAATTGCTCCGGAAAACATCTGGGAATTCTGGGGTACAGTCAGATGAAGCAGGTTGATCTGGGCAGTTACGCTGAACCGGATCATCCGGTACAACGTGAAATTCTTGAAACTTTTGCCGACCTGGCAGGTATTGAAGAAAAAGAGATTGAGCTTGGGACGGATGGCTGCGGCTTTCCGGTATTTTCTTTGCCGTTGTCGGCATTGTCGAACGCTTATCTGAAGCTCGCTTGTCCGGATCTTATCGCTGATCCTTCCACAAGAACAGCTGTAGAGACCATAACATCAGCTATGAATGAACATCCGTTGATGGTAGGTGGCACGGAGCGTGTAGATTCAGTGCTGCTGGAAGACGATAACATTGTAGCGAAGGGTGGATTCAAGGGGGTATTCGGATTTGGCCTGAAAAAAGAAAGACTGGGAATCACCTTCAAGGTGCTTGATGGTTCCGAGGAAGAGTGGGCCTTCATTACCCAATCCATCCTGAGACAGATTGGTTATTCCAATGAGAGAACCATTGCCCGATTGGCTGAAGTGTTCCCTTCGGACATCCGAAATGATGCGGGTACCCTTGTAGGTCATGCAGATAGTGAGTTTATTCTCCACTCACTTGAAGATAGCGTATAACCTTAAGAAGGGGCGTGATTAGAGTTGCCGGACCCCGGGTAAAGATGACATACCAACTGGTATTCATCTATACAATTCATATACACGCATGGACTGCCGCGGTAATGTGGCAGCTCTAAACCCTTGGAGGTGGATGAACATGATTAAAGTGGTGACATCGGAAGAAAGGCACACGTCGGATCGAGGTTGGATACACAGTGAATTCAGCTTTTCGTTTGCGGATTATGATGATCCAAGCAACGCCCATTTTGGCTGTCTTTTAGCTCATAATGAAAACACGCTGATGCCGCAAGAAGGCTTTAAGAAACATCCACATCATGATCTTGAACTTGTCAGTTATGTCATATCAGGTACACTCAAACATACGGATAGTATGGGAACAGAACAATTGCTTGAACCGGGTACGGTCCAGGTGATGAGTGCGGGGACGGGAGTGGAACACTCCGAGACCAATCCGTCAGCGGATGAACCGGTGCGTTTCCTCCAGATGTGGTTTTTGCCATCGGAGCGTATGCTGAAACCTTCCTATACGAATCGGAGAATAGAGCCGCAGGAGCATTTGAATCGTCTATGTCCGATTGTATCCGGGCAAGGGGGAGAGGGAAGCGAAGGCGCATTGCCTATTTCCCAGGATGTAACCTGTTACCTCTCCCATTTGGAGTCCGGGAAAAAGTTGATGTACCCGCAACACGAAGATCGACGGACACATCTTTTCCTGATCAGTGGGCATTTAGAGATTCATTGTTCGGATGGCAACTTCAACCTGAAGCCGGGGGATGCTGCACGAATTCGTAAAAGCTGTGATCTGCAAATCACGAGTACAGACAGTGAACCTGCAGAATTTGTTTTGGTTGACCTGCCTTAAGGATGGGATCTATTCCTTAAAAGATAGTCTGGAAATATAAATATGTGAAAAAGGACCTGTTCCCACGGTGATGTGGAAAACAGGTCCTTTTTTTTTGCTTAGGATTTACGAAGATTACCCAGTTCCGAAGCGACAGCTTCCACTTCAGAGATACTGAGATGTTCCTTGCTCAAAATCATTTCATACAGGTCAAACAGATCTTCATATTTCTCAAGTGGGAATGAAGAAGCTTGCATGGCGGCACCGCTTGCCATACGAAGTTTGGTTTTGATCGCTTCAATCATATATTCCATATTGGCTGCTGTTGCTTGTGTTAAATCCATCGTTAAGTTCATCCCTTCCGTATCGGAAACTCTTGTTATTGTATCATGATTGGAAGCGCTCAGGCTAATGCTTTTGCGAGGAAACCAAGCATCGGTTACAATGATGGATACAACAACAGGATTTAACGGAAACCTGAGTGTACTGGAGGGAATACAGCTTGGCAGCGTATAAGCGAGAAATGGTTCGCCATCAAGGAAGGGAAGTCCGCAAAGGCGTGCCTGCAGAGAATCTGGTATTATTTTTCAAAAACATCGTTCAACTTCATTCTCCAGCTGAGATCACGTTTGTCTGCATCGGTACTGATCGTTCCACCGGGGATGCTCTGGGTCCACTAACAGGAAGTTTACTGCAAGAGAGCGGAATGGAGAACGTGATTGGCACGCTGTCTTCCCCTTGTGATGCAGATACGCTGGAAAAGAAATTGGCACTTATTCCTGCACACCATGCCATCATAGCGATTGATGCATGTCTGGGTCCAAAGCATGCGGTAGGTACATACTATCTCTCGAATAACCCACTCATTCCGGCCCAATCGGTAGGAGGCAAGCTACCTCCTGTTGGACAATACAGTGTAGCAGCTGTGGTTAATGCGAATGGACCAAGGCCCTATTCCATTTTGCAGATGACCTCACTTCACTTCGTCATGGGGATGTCCCGAACGATTGCAGACGCCGCAATTGAAGCATGGAAATGGAGACAAACGTTTCATTCATGATATGTAGGCTTAATAATATACAACCTGAATTATTTAATTCGCGCAGAGAGAGGGATTCATATGGAAAAAGTGATGTGTGATGGAACGACGATTTGTTATGCCGAACAAGGTAAGGGAGAAGCACTCATTTTGCTCCACGGATACTGTGGCAGTTCATCGTATTGGGATGAGGTCGTACCTGAACTGGCACGCAGCTATCGCTGTATCGTACCTGATCTGCGTGGACACGGAAAAACAGATGCACCTGTAGGAAGTTATACCATCGAACAGATGGGCAACGATGTATTACAGTTGATGGATGAGTTGAATGTGGAAAAAGCGGTCCTTCTGGGACACTCGATGGGGGGATACATTACGCTCTCGATTGCACAGCGTCACCCGGAGCGTTTGAAAGCATTTGGTCTGATTCATTCGACAGCCTATCCGGACAGTGAAGAAGCCAAGGAAAAACGCCTTCGTGCTGTATCCACCATTCAGACCGAAGGTATCGTAAATTTTGTAGATGGACTGGTTCCCGGACTTTTTGCACCGGAACATGTGGAATCGCTATCTACGCATGTAACACGTGTGAAGGAAATTGGTTACCAGACTGCTCCTCAAGGTGCTGTTGGTGCTGCACTTGCTATGCGAGAACGTCCGGATCGCCGCGATGTGTTATCGGCTACACCTTTACCTGTATTGCTGGTTGCAGGAGAGAAGGATGCTGTTATCCCGCCAGAACGTACATTTACAAGTGACAAGCCACATATCGTACAAGCCGTGATTGCGGGTGCGGGTCATATGAGCATGTATGAAGCTCCTGAAGAGTTAATTCAGGTCATTAAACAATTTATGGCTGGATTATCGAAATAATTGATGAAGTGATTTATGTTGATTTTATTAGAATATAGTTTGATTCTGGATGATTCAACCTCTTGTGGAGGAGGAGTAACCAGTTCCATTCCGACCAAACCCCTGCTTGTCCCTTTTGGATAGGCAGGGGTTTGGTGTGTTCATGTCCAGAGCAAAGACACGCGTGTCTTGTTTTTGGCTTTTTGTCATGGCATGAATTAAAATAAATATAAAGGAACGATATTAGGGCGATTGAATGTATAGGGTCGAATGATGAGGGGGCATACAGCATGTTCAGAAAAGATTATCTGCTCCGCATGATGGAGGAAATGACTGAAGCAATAGGCAAAGTGTTCACGCTCAAACAGCAGCGTAAGCACACCGAGGCATTGTCTGAACTGGATGAGTTGATGCGCAGGCAGTTTGGGTTGAACTTATCTCTACTGAACTCATTGCCAGCAGAGGATGTTATTGAAATGTTCCGTTTTCGCGGAATAATTGAGGTAGACAATCTGCAGCAAGCCGCGAGGCTGATTGAAGAAGAGGCTTACATTTATCAAGAGAAGGCCAAAGTGGAAGGCATAGATGATCAGGAGAGAATGGACGCAGAGGATGAGGCTGTCATTCGATTGATGAGATCACTTCATTTTTACCTGTATGCATTGAATCATGGCGCTAATCCCCAGTTATTGAATGCACCGGAACGGGTGGAGGGTGTGTTGGGGCTTACGAAAGAATATGAACTTCCTGCCCGGACTGAAAGACAGCTTGCCCTCTATCGTGAACAACAAGGACGTTACGACCAGGCAGAGAACAGTTGGTACAGACTGCTCCAGCTTGGTGTTGAATTCCCGGTGAGCTACCGAGATGATGTACAGGCGTTCTACGAAAGGTTGAGCCAACTCACGGATGAACAGCTGGAGCATGGTGGTTTGCCACGGAACGAAGTTGAAGAGGGGTTAGCTGAACTAAGTCGTCAAGAGATGAGTTCCTAAATATGGATTGGATCAAGGCCTGTTACATGCCTTTACTTGGAGAGGGAACGGAATTGTGGTATGGTAACGGTTGACCAAACCAAACCGAAAGTGAGATGTACCCCGTGGATTCATTGCGAAAGCTTATACAAGACATCTTTGAACAGAATTCGCTGATTACAGCGACCTGGAGCCAGCTGCGCAGACGGGACAATGTCTCGTATACCAAAGTGCAAGTCAAGCCGGTGACACTGAAGAATCAGCTGCATTACCAATTTGCATTCCATTATAACAACAAAGTGCTGCACGAGAATTTGACTCCAGCTGAAGCGGCAGAGCGTATGACTTTGTTATGCGAAGAGACGTTTCGTCAAGGCCTGCTCTGTACGACCGAGGCAGACTATCAAATTTTGATCAGCAAAAAATATAAAGTATCCATTCTGACCAAATCTGCTTCCAAAACTGCGGTGGATCTGTCGCATAATCGCAAGAAGCAATATGTATTGGAAGAGGGAGTACCCGTATCGTTCCTTGTTGAACTTGGTATTATGAACGAAGAAGGTCGTGTGCTGGCCCGCAAGTATGACAAGTTCAGACAGATCAACCGTTTCCTCGAAATGGTGCAGGATGTCATTCCGCATCTGCCAGAGGGACGTCCACTTACCATCGTTGATTTTGGTTGCGGGAAGTCTTATCTGACATTTGCGTTATATCATTATCTGTCTGTACAACAACGGCGTTCACTCAAAATTATTGGGTTGGACTTGAAGGCAGATGTAATTGAACACTGTAACGATCTGGCTAATCGATTGCATTATGGCGATCTGAAGTTTCTGGTTGGAGACATCGCGGACTACGATGAATTGAACGAAGTGGATATGGTTGTCACACTTCATGCCTGTGATACAGCTACCGATGCTGCTTTGGAGAAGGCAGTTCGTTGGGGGGCTTCTGTTATTCTGTCTGTTCCTTGCTGTCAGCATGAATTGTTTGATCAAGTAGAGGCTTCCGTGATGAATCCGTTGTTGTCCCATGGCATCCTCAAGGAACGTTTTTCCGCACTGGCTACGGATGGGATTCGTGCGAAGTTGCTTGATCTGATGGGATACAAGACACAATTGCTTGAATTCATCGATATGGAGAATACGCCTAAAAACATATTGATTCGTGCTGTTCGTGGTCAGGCCGGCGAAGTGATGGAGATGTGGAATGAATATACGGCTTTCCGTGATTTCATTCATGCCGATCCATATTTGGAGCGGGCTTGTGCCGATTTGCTTCCTGGCGATGGCAAGCAGGGCAACGGGAAATCAAAATCGAGCAAAGAAACCGATCAAGATTCCGCAAATTGCGACCTTTGCTGAGTGTGCCAATGCCAATCCAGGGACATACTGCTATTAGGGTCTCTGAATGTAAAATGATATTCAATGCACATACTTCGTAGTAATCAACATCATAACTGTCAGATGTATATCAGGCAGAAGGACCCGTTATCGGGATCTTCTGTCTTTTTGTTATGCATATGGAGGGTGGAAGGAAGGAGGGAGGGTGGATAAGGATGAAGAATAGGACAATTGTTAAGGGAGTTGTAAGGAATACAGAATATGTAGATAACAGGGACTTGTGTAATGGGGACAATACATGTAATAGGGAAGATACATACAACAAAAATGATACGTATAAAAAAGATGATACACATCAATCAAATGGAGCTATCCAGACCGATGCGTCAGGGAGTTTTTCTCAAAGTTTGAGGTGTAAACGTTATTCAGGATCGGGGTGGACTGTTAGGTTAGGCATACTCTCCATTGTCTTGCTGCTTGCAGGATGTCTGAGTCGGGGATTGTATTATTCAGCGGATCTGTACCCTGTCCTTTTGATCGCAGCAGGAAGCATATTGATCATGATTGTGCTATTTCTTGTCGGTATTCGTCCACAGAAGGCGAGTGAACGAATACCCGTGTCCTTGGTACCGGGTCGGGGGAGACTAGAACGAATCGTTGAGAAAATATTCCGATTTCCGGGGATGTGGCGGGTATTGTGGCCGCTGGGGATGATGACATGTTTTGGGGTACATGCGTGGGCAGGCTCGGTGAGTAAACAGGGCAGCATGGATGAGATGCTGCGGTGGAGCCTGCTCGCGATGTTTACTCTGCTCACCGCATTACTGGCTGTGCGCACGGATGGTGCGCGTTGGTTAGCCTGCGGTTGGCAGATGGCAGGCGGCTTGCTTGTGCTAAGTGGCATCTTTGCCGTGTGCGGGATATTGCCGCTGCCCTTCGGGGTGATGCGGACTGCTGACCCCGAGATCAGCTCCGCCGGAGCAAGGCTCGGCGGATTATTGCAGTACCCGAATGCGTACGGTGCCGTTGTTGGCATGTACGCATTGGAGCGGCTGACAGCCGCCGCACGAGTCATAACCCGGCCTGTGCCGGCCGGGCGACTCATCGCGGCAGTGCTGCCGCTCATGCCCGCGCAAGCCGCGCTCCTGCTGAGCGAGTCGCGCGGGGCTTGGCTGGCGACCGGCTGCGCCGCGGTCGCCGCCTTTGCTTTGCAGCGGCGCGGTGCCCGCTTGCCGCTGCTGCTGGCCATGGCCGCGCCACTGGCGTGCGCGGCCTGGCTGTACCGCCAGCTGGCTGCTGCCCAGCTGGCGCCTGCACCCGTGCCCGGCCTGCTGGCACTGGCCGGGGCATGGGCAGCTGCGCTGCTCGGCACGCTGCTGCTGTGCCGTCTATGGCACAGCGGCGCCGCCAAGGCTCCGCGCGCCGCTGCCCTGACGGCCATTGTGCTGGCGGGAGCCGCCGCCGCACTGATGGCCGTGGCCTCCACCGCCGATCGCCTCGCGGCGGGTGTCGGCACTGGGGTGTCCCGCCTACAGATGTGGCGGGATGCCCTCCAGCTGTGGACCGAGGCCGCATGGCTCGGCCACGGGGGGGATACATGGCGCAACATGTTTCGCGCCATTCAATCCTCGCCTTATGTTGGAGGCGAGGTTCACAACGGCCTGCTCGATCTCGCCCTGGACACGGGCATGATCGGCATCGTGCTTGTCGCAGGGTGGTTTCTCCTCACCCTGCGAAGCATCTTTCATTTTGCACCGCAGCTCATGCCATCCGTGCTGGTTTTTGGCCTGCATGGGGTGATGGACTTTGACTGGAGCGTCACATTATTTTGGATGCTCTTCATCTGGCTCGGTGCTTGGGCAACTGCATTGAAGACGGAAACAGAGGGAGTCCAGCGATCCGTAACTGTGAAATACACTCCCATCAGATCTAAATCCAGATCCAGATCTCTTTTCTTGCGATATTTACCAACCCAATCCCACCCATCAGCTGTCCTGATGCGTTCCTTCTTTCATATTTTTCAGCGAGTAACTGCTCGGCTAATAAGGGTATCCACAGTGATGATCATCCTTTTCTGGATTGGTGGAACAGTCTGGCTGACCTCCCGATATGCCGTAGCAGAAGTGCAGTACCGTCAGGCGATGTCTGAACCGGATGGCACTCCAGCACAGAAGGTGCATCTTATGGCTGCTTTTCAATCGAATCCGAATCGACCGGATATCGTGATATCCTTTGCACGATCTCTCCCGGGACGAGAAACAGAATCACTCCTTTTGAGCAGCCTGTCCCATTTCCCGATGCACCCTCAGATTTACATCGAACTTGGACGATTGGCAGCCCAATTCGGCGAAGGACAGCAGGCTGGAGAATATTTTGAACAAGCGATCGCATTGAATCGGTATGATGGCATTAGCCAATCCACGGCTTTGTATTGGATGGAGCAGGCAGCGCGGCGGGAATGGAAGGCAGGATATAGAGATCGAGCCCGACAGACTGCCGCCGCTGGTGTCCAGATGTATGAACGGTATCAACTGCTGGCTGAGGAAGTGGGAGCAGGGGACGTTCGTAATGATCGTCGTTTTGTAATGGAAAAACATGCTCTAGGCTATGGAGAGAATCTGCGCAGGCTTGCTTCGGCTTCTTCTCTTCCGTTTACTCCAGAGTTGACCAAGCGGAGTCCTTGAATCACTGCTGGATCTTGACGTTTACCCAAGTTATATGATGATGGATGTCAGCGTCTAAAAAGTCTGGGAGTCTAGGATGGCTGCTCCTGGCGGATGGATATACGATTTTCTAAGGAACACAGAACGTCTTATTTGGCTTTCCGCTCCTCCTTTTAAATTCTAAGGAACATCAGACACGTTATTTCCCGAAACTCCTTAACAAAAAAGTTAAAAAGGCCAAAAATCCCGAGATAACGTGTCTCAGATTCTTTAGATTTCTAAAAGTGCTTCAAATCCTTGAATAAGACGCCTCAGATTCGTTACCGCTCGTGGGCTTGAGTATGAAAAATTACTCGGTGTTTTTTGTTCATACTTTCCAGCTCATATTCATACTCACAGCTTATGTTCATGCTCCCTGTGGTGGTCGGCTCCATACTCTGCTCAATCCGCAAGCCAGAGGACGACCCTGAATTCCACCTGGAGCGAAGCTTTACATCGGAAAGAGAAAATCGCATTTTTGTTGTCTCTATCGCTTGCTCGTACGTGAAGGACGCATTAACATCACACGTTAAGGACACAGTGCCCGTGCCCTTACCCGTTCCTAACATGTTCAGATTCGCTTCAACTTTGCTTCCTCTTTCAGTAGGTTTGAAGGCACAGCTATCTGCCTCATTCCTCCATATCTACAGACGATAACCGCCAAATGCGTGCTGAAACGCATCTTTTAATGGTTCAACATCTACTTCCCACATCGCGGCGATCTCTGCACTGACATCCTTGTTCCACCACTCACATAATTTCTTGCGGTTGTCGCGATTCTCCCCAATCCAGAGCAGATTTGTGATCACTTTACCGTAATAATATTCTTCCGCCTGCTTCATCCGTTCGGGAGAGACATATACTTTTAGCCTTTTGGCTGTCCGGTACAATTCCTTGCTGCATGCCCGGCGAATTCCTCTGGCGGAAGGAAGGTTTTGACCAGATTGCTTATGTTTGACCGGCGGAGAACCGGGTATTGACTTGTGTGACATCTTCTCACGCTCCTCTCCCCATACCATATGCGGACTGCTGCGAACGGGACACTATCCTAACCTCGTGATGTAGCAACGTCCACAGCCCTGTGATAAAATAGGGACGAACATCCATGGTGCGGAGGGGCACCGCCAATCAGGATGGAGAAAGAGGGTTGAGATGGACTTTATTCATAACCTTGTTGGCCAATTGTTCGATTGGATTCAAAGTCTTGGGTACTTTGGAATCATGCTTGGATTAATGTTGGAAGTTATCCCAAGCGAAATTGTGCTGGCGTATGGAGGTTTTCTCGTTTCACAAGGTAATATCAACTTCTTCGGTGCTATGATTTTTGGTACGGTGGGCGGTGTGATTGCCCAGTTATTTATTTACTGGATTGGTCGATATGGCGGCAGACCTGTACTTGAACGCTACGGTAAATACATACTCATCCAGAAAAAACATATCGACCATTCCGAGGAGTGGTTCCGCAAGTATGGTACAGGTGTCATTTTCACGGCCCGTTTTGTTCCGGTGGTAAGACACGCAATCTCCATCCCGGCTGGCATCACGAAAATGCACACAGGCAAATTCATCTTGCTTACTACACTCGCTGTTATACCTTGGACTGCATTGTTTATATATTTAGGGATGATTCTTGGAGATCAATGGAAGCATATTGATGAGAAAGCGGCGCCATATGTTATGCCTATTTTGCTTGTCGCTCTCGCCCTTATGATCGTTTATGTACTTATTAAATGGATGAATGTTCGTAAAAAGAAAGGAAGTGTCTAGTCATGGGTAAACCCAACTTGTCTCACAAATTCGGTAAAGGTCTTCCACCGAAAGATTTTATCGAGAGTATGACCAAGAACCAAAGTGAATTCCAGGCCAATTATGATAGCTTTACTTGGTCGAATGAAGAGGATCGTGAGTTCTTTGAGAGCCTGAACCATCGCGATGATCTGCGTGTGTTAATTCTGGCTGCTGACTGGTGCGGGGATGTTGTCCGTAATATTCCGGTTGTGTTCCAGGCGCTTGAAATTTCAGGAATTCCAACTGAAGTTCTGATTATGGAGAACCATCCGGAAGTGATGGATGAGTTCCTGACGATGGGTGGCCGCTCCGTGCCAGTCGTTATTTTTGCAGATACAGGTGGTCATGTGTTAGGTCAGTGGGGACCTCGTCCGCAGCATGTACAGGAAGTCATGATTGAATTCAAACGCCTTAATCCAGATCGTGAAGCAGCAGAGTATCAAGAAAATCTGGCTGTAGCGCGTCAAGAGATTGGTAAACGTTATGGGGAAGGAACGGAGTCACATGCGGCCATTATCCGTGAGCTGCGTGAACTGATTTCGGGTTACTAAGCCGATATGCTTAACATTCGTACGTTTACACTAGGCCCGCTTCAGACCAATGCGTATCTCCTACAAGGAGATGATCCGGGCAAAGCCGTCATTATCGATCCAGGCATGAATCCAGGGCCGCTGCTTAAGGCGATCCAAGACTTGGAGATTGAAGCCATTCTCCTCACTCATGCTCATTTTGATCATATGAGCGGGGTAGATGAGATCCGTAAATTGAAGGGATGTCCCGTTTATCTTCACGACTTGGAGAGCGACTGGCTCACCACCCCGAAATTAAATGGGTCTTTGAATTGGCCGCAGGCGACACCACCCCTTTCGACAGATCCGGCTGAATATGCCATGGACGAAGGGCAGAAGTTGAATCTGATTGGTCATACGTTTAAAGTGTTCCATACACCTGGACATTCCCCAGGCAGTGTAAGTTTGCTTTGTGATAACGACCTGTTTGCCGGTGATGTGCTGTTCCGCATGGGTGTAGGCAGAACGGACCTGACAGGAGGGCGTGAACGGGATCTGATTGATTCAATCCAGAACAAGCTTTACACCTTTGCTGATGAAGTGAAAGTATATCCAGGTCATGGTCCCAAAACGACCATTGGTTATGAGAAACAGAACAATCCTTACGTGTCCGCAAGATAATCCGACATGATATGTGAAGAAAGTCTGGACAAGTGACAACTTTTTCATTAGAATAGCAATTAGTTGTTACAAGCGTTAAGGCATCATCTAACTGAAGCATTACCAAGAAACACCCAACCTCGCGAAGCACGCAGACTGTGGTCTATACCCGGTTTGCGTTCTTTTTTTGTTTTCAGCCTCTTTTTATCACAGAATTACCCTTTTTTACGCTACATAGAGATGCAAGATGCGCTTCATCACAAGCCAGTTTGAGACCAATAGCAAGTTAGCAGCAAGTACAGATTGATTTAGAAATAATAAATTTAAAAAAATAGTATATAAGTTGAACTAATTATTTACAGGATAACGAAGAGGATAAAAGAAACCTGAAAAAGCGAAGCTAAAAGCTTTCTGAAAGAAAGCTACTTCGAAAGCATACACTTCGCCTAAAAGCTTTCCGCAAGAAAGCTGCATCGGAAGCATATGCTATCACCGGATTTTCCCTTTAAGAAAAGGGAATCAAAAAATCTGGGGATAACAGCGATTGGAAGGTTATTCTGTCATCGTAGTGTCAGTGTAAATAATCTTTAGTTCAACTTATATAGATCATGAGAGTGGGGAATATCAAAGTGGAGAAACCAAGAGTTATTCCGTTGGGACAGCGTGTCGAGTATCCGATCATTGAAGAAAACCGTCGTATATTGGAAAGTGGGAAAAGAGAAACGGATACTGAGCGAGCTTTAATACATAACCCTGGCGTGACCAATGAAGTGATGAAGTCTCAGCAGAATATATGGACAAGCCGTGTTTTAAAAAACGGAGCCCGCAACCAACCGTGGTTCGACAAGCTGCAGGATTACCGGAATCAAGTCTGATTGCCCGGGAAATTGTCGGGTTTAATTTTTTTTTAATTTCATTGAACGTTTTTGCAGAGCCTGTCGTATTAACTCCAGATTGAACGGGAAGAAGGTGATTTCATGATAAAGGCAGCTGAGCTGGAAGAGGTACGCAGAGCGGTATCGGGAGACGATAGCGCACTCGCAGCGTTGTTGCAACGTCACTACACGTTTGTGTATAAGTATCTTGTCAAAGTTACGATGGACGCTAACCTCGCAGAAGAGACGGTGCAGGATACGATGATTCGTTGCATGGAAAATATCCATCGATATGACGGCACGTCTGCCTTTTCATCATGGATGATCACCATTGCGACCCGCATTTATATCGATAAGACAAGACGTAAGAAGAGAGAACAGAACTGGCTTGCTCTCATCCGGGATCAGGCTGTACGTCGATTCCGTTGGCAGCTTGAGACTCGGAATGAAGAATGGACAGATGTCATGGATGCGATGACAAGACTGACACCCGAACATCGTGTTGCAGTGCTACTGAAGCATTATTATGGATACGGGTATGACGAGATCGGGGAAATGCTGGGTATTCCTGCCGGAACGGTGAAGTCACGCACAGCTTATGGTCTCCGTCAGTTAAGAAAGGAGCTGGAATAAGGATGAGCAGATCAGATGATGCACAAGAACAAGAAGTTGTAGAACGATTGCAGCAACACATGAAAGTGCTGGATGATGCTTTTGAGCCGACAAGTATTCCTTCTTTGGGTTCACTTGAAGCTCAAGTCAGGGAACGTAAACAGATTAGACGTCGAGCCAATTGGATCGAGATGATATGTTTCTGGTTGGTTGGTTTGCTTGCCATTACGTTCGGGGCATTATTTTTTGTATCTGCTCCAGCTCTATATTTGGGAATCCAGGCTCTTGGTACAGCAGTTGCGGTGATTTTGGCTGTGATCTGGGCAGGACGGCGCCGGAAGGAGGTTCGTCATGAATAAAATGCATTATTCATTAGATGAGGTTTCTCCACTGTGGCTAACATTGCTTGGCATTTTTCTTCTGGTTCAGGGCACATGGATCTTTCAGGACGCACGCAGACGTGGACGTTTCCCCTGGTTATGGGGATTATGGGGCATCACAGGATTTCCCACGCCGCTCATCATATATTGGTTTGTCGTAATTCGATCACAGCGCAAGCCAGGTGCACGTAATCTGAAATAACATCATTTTAAAAATGGAAAAAAAGATTTTGCACAAATATGTTGTTTAATTCTAGTATTCCTAGACATCGTTATTCTTTTCTAGTAGACTATACAAATAAATATTAATGATAGACTACCAGGAGGTTAGACGATGCTGCGATTAGGAGAGAAGGTTGTCATCGTCGCGGATGCGTTTGAGCAGAATCTTCCTGTGGGGGAATATGGTTTCATCATCGCTTATGACCGGAATCCGGACAATGCGTTCGATTACGTGCTTCGAGTGCCGCAGGTAAACCGGAACTTTTTTGTTCCATCCGGCGACGTCGATCTGGAAGAGGTTCTGCTGAAGCAGGAAGCTGAGCGGGTCGAGCGAGAAGCGTTGATAGATTACGCCCTTGCGACACACAATGAGAAGCTGTTTCATCATCTGATGAACGGAGATTTTCAAGCTGTGGAAGAGGAAGAGGAAACCGCGAACGATGTTATGTCACAGGCGGATTTTATAAAGCAGGTTAATCTGCGTGCATGGATTTAGAATTTTAAGAGTCGGCTGATGCCGGCTCTTTTTTATTTTATAAGTTTGATTTTATCTTCCCGGAAGCCTGTCAGGTCATTTGCATTGAATTGTCGAACTATCTCACCTATAATGAAAAAAGTTATCTTGAGACTTTAGCCCGTTAAACGAGCGATTCGTTTCAGGTCGTTTCGGGAATCAGAACGAATGAAGGAGGCATCCGCTAATGAGTATTTCGAATAATGACGTTCAGCATGTGGCCAAGCTGGCCCGGCTCAACTTGACTGCTGAAGAAGAACAGACCCTGACAGGTCAGCTGAACGCGATTTTAAAATATGCAGAAAAGCTGAATGAGCTGGATACAGAAGACATCGAGCCCACCACTCACGTTCTGCACGTAAGCAATGTTATGCGTGAAGATGAGACCAAAGAAAGCCTGTCGATTGAACAGGTGATGCGCAATGCACCGGAAGAAGAAGACGGGCAGTTTAAAGTGCCTGCAGTAATGGAATAACGGATAACCGGAAGGAGGACAAAAACTGTGAGTTTATTTGAACAATCGTTGCCTGAGTTACATAACAAGCTGCATGCCAAAGAACTGTCGGTCAGCGATCTGGTGGATCAGGCGTATCAGAACATTGGCGCGCATGACGATAAAGTTAAGGCATATTTGGCTCTGGATGAAGAACAAGCACGCGCTCGTGCACGTCAACTGGACGACCGTCTTGTTAGCGGCGAGGAGAAAGGTTTGCTTTTTGGTCTGCCTGTAGGTATTAAGGATAACATCGTTACGAACGGACTGCGCACGACGTGTGGTAGCCAATTCCTTCGTAATTTCGACCCGGTGTATGACGCGACAGTTGTCGAGAAATTGAAAGCTGCGGACACCGTAACTATTGGTAAACTCAACATGGACGAATTCGCCATGGGCGGCTCCAATGAGAATTCAAGTTTCTCCCCTGTACGTAATCCATGGGCACTGGATCGTGTTCCAGGAGGTTCCAGCGGTGGTTCTGCAGCGGCTGTGGCTGCGGGAGAAGCGTACTTCACGCTTGGATCAGATACAGGTGGCTCCATCAGACAGCCTGCTTCGTATTGCGGTGTTGTTGGATTGAAGCCAACGTACGGACTTGTTTCCCGCTTTGGATTGGTTGCATTTGCATCATCCCTGGATCAGATTGGTCCTTTGACGAAAAATGTTGAAGATTCTGCTTATGTATTGCAAGCTATTTCCGGATATGACGCCAAAGATTCGACTTCTGCAAAAGTAGAGATCCCGGATTATTTGAGCGGACTGACAGGTGACGTCAAAGGGCTTCGCATTGCTGTTCCGAAGGAATACATCGGTGAAGGCGTCGATCCACAAGTGAAAGAAACGGTTTTGTCTGCATTGAAAGTTCTTGAAGGACTCGGGGCAACATGGGAAGAAGTATCCCTTCCGCATACCGAATATGCGGTGGCTACGTATTACCTGCTGGCTTCTTCAGAGGCTTCTTCCAACCTGGCTCGCTTTGATGGTGTACGTTATGGCGTACGTGCAGACAATCCGGACAACTTGCTGGATCTGTATCATCAATCCCGCAGTCAAGGCTTTGGTCCCGAAGTGAAACGACGTATCATGCTTGGAACGTATGCACTCAGCTCGGGTTACTATGATGCCTATTATCTGAAAGCACAGAAGGTACGTACATTGATCAAACAGGATTTCGACAATGTATTTGCCAAATATGATGTCATTATTGGACCAACTGCGCCAACAACGGCGTTCAAACTGGGTTCACAGGTGGATGATCCACTTACGATGTATCTGAACGATATTTTGACAATTCCAGTCAACCTGGCTGGTGTACCTGCTGTTAGTATTCCATGTGGATTCTCGGATGGATTGCCTGTTGGCCTGCAGATTATCGGTAAAGCCTTTGATGAAACAACCGTATTGCGTGTAGCGCATGCGTTTGAACAAAATACAGAATTCCACAAGCAGCGTCCGCAGCTGTAGACTGCCCGGAACGGAGGAATATAGAAATGTCCGCATCTAAATATGAAACGGTCGTTGGACTTGAAGTCCACGTGGAGTTGCATACCAACTCCAAAATTTTCTGCGGCTGCTCCACAGCTTTTGGAGCTCCGCCGAATACGCATACCTGCCCGGTCTGTCTCGGACATCCGGGCGTACTGCCTGTACTGAATCGTCAAGCTGTAGACTATGCGATGAAGGCAGCGATGGCCCTGAATTGTACGATTGCTGATGTCAGCAAGTTTGACCGTAAAAACTACTTTTACCCCGACTCACCAAAAGCTTATCAGATCTCGCAATTTGATCAACCAATCGGTGAGAACGGCTGGATTGATATCGAAGTGAATGGTGAAACGAAACGAATCGGCATCACACGTCTTCACTTGGAAGAAGATGCAGGGAAGCTTACACATATCGATGGCGGATACGCATCTTTGGTGGACTTCAACCGTGTCGGTACTCCACTCGTGGAGATTGTATCCGAACCTGAGATTTCTTCTCCGGAAGAAGCACGTGCGTATCTTGAAAAATTACGCGCAATCATGCAGTACTGTGATGTATCGGACGTGAAGATGGAAGAAGGTTCACTGCGTTGTGACGCCAACATCAGTTTGCGTCCACATGGACAGGAGAAGCTGGGAACAAGAGCCGAACTGAAAAACATGAACTCCTTCCGTGGTGTGCAGCGTGGTCTCGAATATGAACAATATCGGCAAGCTGAAATTCTGGATGATGGCGGTGAAGTGGTTCAAGAGACACGTCGTTGGGACGAAGCTCAAGGAAAAACACTGTCGATGCGTGGTAAGGAACAGGCGCATGACTACCGTTATTTCCCGGACCCGGATCTGGTGAAGCTGCATATTGATGAAGCCTGGAAAGAGCGCATCAGGGCTACCATACCTGAGCTCCCAGACGAACGTAAAGCTCGTTACACGGCTGATTACGGATTACCTAGTTATGATGCAGAGGTTATTACTTCATCCAAGGCTATAGCTGATCTTTTCGAAGATAGCTTGAAATTCACTCAGGATGCCAAATCCGTATCCAACTGGATCATGGGCGACTTGCTGGGTTACCTGAATACGAGCAATCTTGAGGTGACTCAGGTTCCACTGACAGGTCAAGGTTTGGGTGAGATGATCGGACTGCTGGAGAAGGGCACCATTAACAGCAAAATCGCCAAAACGGTATTCAAGGAGATGCTGGAGAGCGGCAAACTTCCACAGCAGATCGTTGAAGAGAAGGGTCTTGTGCAGATTAGTGATGAAGGCGCCATTCTTGCCATCGTTGAGCAGGTTGTAGCGAATAACCCTCAATCCGTGGAAGACTATAAAGCTGGTAAACAAAAAGCCATTGGCTTCCTTGTTGGTCAGGTTATGAAAGAAAGTAAAGGCAAGGCGAATCCAGCTCTAGCCAACCAACTGCTTGCAGATGTACTGAACCGCTAATCCTTCCGGTGAGGCCGGACAGAAAGAGGCTCGTCCCTGTGACAGCCTCTTTTTGGTATTGATAGATACACAAATGCATTTCGGACGGGGGAACGGATATGAACATTCAACCATTGTCACTGCGTGATCTGGAGACGTTGGGACAGTTATGGAGACTACAACATGTAGCTTATCGATTGGAAGCTGAAATCATCGGATTTCAGGAGATTCCTCCTTTGATGGATACGATGGAAACACTTCGGGATTGTGGAGAGAGTTTTTATGGTTGTATCCATGATGACGGAGAGCTTATCGGGGCTGTCGCTGTAGCGGAGGAAGAGGAGAATACACTGACCATTACACGAATGATGGTGCACCCGGATCACTTTCGCAAGGGAATTGCGGCATCTTTAATGACGTATGTGTTGGAACAGCATGCGGATCTTCCGCGTTATATCGTTTCCACAGGAACGTTGAATCAACCCGCAGTGAATCTGTACACCAAATTTGGTTTTAATCCCGTGGAAGTCACACAGATTGCACCTGGAGTGGAATTAACGACTTTTCACAAGAATAAACTTTAATAATATTAACAACTTGAGGAGGAATACCGACTTTGGGCGATCCCTGGTTCATTGATGAGTGGCACATTTTATTACGATTATTGCTGGCTATGCTGCTTGGAGGGCTCGTAGGCCTGGAGCGGGAACGATCCAATCATGCTGCCGGTTTGCGTACCCATATCCTGGTATGTCTTGGCTCTGCACTAATTATGATGTTGTCTGTTTATGGCTTTAAAGATTTTGCTAATGAATTAAATGTAAGGATCGATCCAGCGCGTCTGGCTACTGCTGTAATTACTGGTGTCGGATTCCTGGGAGCAGGGACAATTCTCTTTACGGGAAAATCCATTACGGGACTGACTACAGCTGCTTCAATCTGGGTTGTTGCAGCCATTGGGCTCGCAGCAGGTGCGGGATTCTTTTTTGCATCGATCGTATCCACCGTCCTGGTATTGCTTAATCTCTGGGTATTTAACAAACTGGAGCTGAGGTATTTACGAGGGAACAAGATGCATGTTGTTACACTTCATACGTTGTCAGAACCCGGTTTTCTGGAACAACTGTCTTCATGTATGGAGCAGGAGAAGATCAAGATCCTTAAAATTACTGTGAATGAACAAGACCTGGCATATGCAGAGATGATATCGGTTGAACGCAAAATTGAGATTGTGCTGCATGTCCAGGTACCGCATGATTTCGAAACAGTAGGGCTTGTATCTAAGTTAAGACAGTGGGAACACGTGACCAAAGTTTCGATCGAATAAATGAATTACAACCCTCCAGAGGCCAGTAGTGCCGGAGGGTTTTTGGTCATATCCATATTTCTTCCAGTTACTCTCCTTGCTCTTTAGGGTACTATCTAACCAAATGCATGAAGAGCGGAAGGTCAGATCAGAAGAGAGGAGTATGTTATGAAACGGAGACGTCAATTGAACCAAAAGACCCGTACAGTTCAGACCAAACCGGTCAGAAATCGGACTCACAAGTTTATTGCGGGATTACTGAGTGCCATTATTCCTGGTCTGGGTCATATTTATCTGAGATTGTACATGAGAGGTTTGACCTTTATGCTGCTTGTTTTGCTTGATCTGTCAGCAGTATTGTACTTCTCATCCATTGGAATACAGATCAATGTGCCATTGCTCATCTTGCTGGCTTTGTGTATCCCGGTTATTTACTTTTACAATGTATATGATGTGTTGCAATCTGCAGATTGGGTCATGATGCGCAGACGTAGAGCCGTAACCCAGGCAACTTCGGACAAGCCGATAACCAATGAACGTTCTACAGGAGATGCAATGATGGTCTGGGAGAGAGGCATATCGTTTGGATTACTTCTGATTGTTGGAGGGTCTTTGATGGTGCTGTTTTTCCGCAAACCACGTTGGTTTCAAGAGCTTCTCGCCATGTACGGCGGATATTCATTTGCGGTTCTCATGATTGTAGGCGGTTTGCTACTGTTTGGTCGTGAGTTCTGGGTGATGTTGAACAAGAAAAAAATGTAGTGGAAACGATACGAGGAGGGAACGTGATGAACCGTAAAGTCCGGGTTGGCCGCTATACGGCTGCCGCCTTAATCATAGCGGTCGGTGTGCTGTTGATTTTGGATAAACGGTGGGGAACTGACTATGTATATGAGATGGTGGACTGGTGGCCATTTTTGCTCGTTGTTTTAGGTGTTGAATATATTGTGCTGTTCCTGTGGACACGCAGAAGAAACAAGGTGCAATCGGATAACCCGAGCAATCCTGATGAACAAATCAGAATACGTTTCAGACCCGATGCCAAAGGCATTCTAACCTCATTGATTTTGGCAGCTTCCGTATTTATCGTCACCGAGCAGGATCACTACATGCACTTATGGAATAGAGTGAGTCTAAATCTCGGAGCGGCATCCATGGACTACAGTCAAGCGGCAGGATATATGGAGGATAAGGGCACGATTCGTGTACCTGTTCGCATGGATACGTCAGATCTGGTGGTTGAAGGTGTCAACGGAGATATCTCGATACAACGCGGAGATACGGATGAGATTGAAGTACGGACGGTGATCTGGGTAGATCAGACGACGGAAGTACAGGCAAAGGCCGTTGCAGCAGCCTCTTTTGTAGAGGCCGATGGTACAAAAGTAATTTATATCAAAGCTACAGGCAAGACGTATGGAGACAATGAAAAAACGCAGCCACGGATGAATCTTACCATTACGATCCCGGATGATCGTCGTTTTAATCTGGATATTCGAACTTCCAATGGAGCCATATTATTAAACCGTCCAGAAGCCATTAGTACCATATTGGCCGAAACGGGTAACGGACGTATCCGAATTACCAATGCTGTTGGAGATATCTCAGGGAAAACGTTGAACGGAGATGTCATTGTAGCCAACGCTATTGGTAATGTCGATCTGGACAGTAACCGTGGAGACATGAAGGCTCGCGGTATTTCCGGCGATGTAGATCTTACTACACAAGTGGGAAGTATCAGTATTGCGGACTCCGTTGGTGTATTCACCGCAGAGACACGCAACGGCAATATTACGCTGGATGGAGCCAATCTGGGAATCAAAGCCCAATCGCTTAATGGCAGTATTAACATCGTATCTACCAAAGTCGGAGGAGACTGGGATGTGTACAGTGCTGTGGGAGCCATTAACGTATTACTTCCTGATCGTGGAGACTACAGTCTTGCGGGTTCCAGCAGTTATGGAGATCTAAGTACGGATCTGCCGTTCAAAGTACAGAATAAAACCATAGAAGGCCAGCTCGGCGAGGGCGAGTACAGGGTGAAAATTGAAGGCAACAGTGATCTCACCATTCAGAGCAACCCGGCTGTATCTACCCCTGAAACAGTTACACCTGATTCTGAAGATACGGCTGAGAATCTGGAACAGACTACCGAGGACGGACCAAATTCCCAGCTGGATTCTACAGAGGTTCCTTGACCGCCGCGTTGACAATAAACTTGTAATCGCCGTACAATAAATGTACACTGGCAAGATTACACGGCATGAAAGATGGATTGTCGTTCTTAATGGCCGGGAATCAACTCTGAGCGAGGAGACAGTATCATACTCTTCACCAGAGAATGAAAGGTAAGGCGGTGGGTTTTATGGCAACACGTGTCCAACATGCGTTGGAGCATCTGAAAACGACCGGTGTCCGTATTACACCCCAGCGTCATGCCATATTGAACTATCTGATGGAATCCATGGGGCATCCGACAGCCGATGAAATTTACCGAGCCCTTGAACCCCAATTTCCCAGTATGAGCGTGGCAACGGTATATAATAATTTGAAGATGTTTCTGGAAGCTGGCATGGTCCGGGAATTGACATACGGAGATAATTCAAGTCGCTTCGATGCCAATGTGACGGATCATTATCATGTTATCTGTGATCAATGCGGCAAGATTGAAGACTTCAGCTATCCTTCACTCAAAAGTGTAGAGCTTCAGGCGGAGTCTAGTACAGGATTCGAAGTACACGGTCACCGATTGGAAGTATATGGCGTTTGCAAAAGTTGCAGGGATTAAGAGAGTTGAATTACAATATTAACGTGCAGAATTCAGTATGGATTCTTCACGTTTTTTTTTAGCATTTATGCAAAATGCTCATCTTGATAACAACTTATGCGCACATCCTTATGATCAGCATAATTAACGGAGGTAGACGTTTGGGTAGAAAAAGCAGATATACACGTCAGAAGCGACGTTCATTTTGGCCCGGTTTTCTCGGGGCTTGTCTGATCGCCGGAGGGGCTTACTGGCTTATAACAAATGTATGGTTGAACCAGACCCATGAAGACCCTGACTGGGTAGGAAGAAGCCAGCCTATTTTTGTAGATGGCCAACTGATGGATGGAGACGCTCTGGGTACAGGAGATCAACTCAAGTTGCCTGTAGATGTGCTGCAAGAAGCAGTTGATGAGGGAATACGTTATGAATCAGAATCGGGAGATATCATTATTGCCTCTCCTCAGCGAGTCCTTCATATGAAAGATGGAAGCACACAAGCAGAACTTAATCACAAAGATTATCCTATGACAGTTAAGCCTGAGGTTAAGGACGGGGAAGCATACATTCCGCTCAAACCTTTGAAAGAAGTATATGGCATAACCGTACAGGAAGATTCAGTAACAGGTGCTGTGCTGCTGATGCGTGGAGGAGACATGATTCAGTATGCAGAGATTGATACATTATCATCCAAAGCGGACAAGACCGTGCCGTTATATAAACGTGGGGGAGAATCCTCACCAATCATTGCCGATATGGAAAAGGATGCAAGGGTACGTGTATGGCAGACGGGTGATAAACAGAGTTTTGTTCAACTCGATAATGGATATGCCGGATATGTAGATAATGATTATATTGTCCTCACCGAGAAAAAGAAGGTGGACTTGCCCAAGTATACGCTGACTGCAGCAGAGAAGAAGTGGCAGAATAAACCGGTAAATCTGGTTTGGGAAGCCGTGTACAATCGTCAGCCTGATGTGGGCTCTATCGGTAAAATGCCCGGTGTGAATGTGGTCAGCCCCACATGGTTTCATATTACGGATGGACAGGGCACTGTGAAAAGCAAGGGAAACCAAGCTTATGTGAACTGGGCTCACCGTTCGGGTATGGAAGTATGGGGACTCATGGATAACAGCTTTGACCCGGACGTTACAAAAGAAGCTGTAGCTTCTTACGAGACACGCACGCATATTATTGAGCAGATGTTAGAGTATGCACAGACGTATCAACTGGATGGTATTAACATCGACTTTGAGAACGTGTATACAGATGACGGGCCAAACATTACGCAATTTGTGCGCGAGATCAAGGCGATGGCACGTATACATGGATTGATGTTATCGATCGATGTAACACCAAAATCAAACAGTGAGATGTGGTCTGCCTTTCTGGACCGCCGTGCATTAGGTTCTTTTGCAGACTATGTTATTGTGATGGCTTATGATGAACATTGGGCGGCCAGTCCCAAGGCAGGTTCGGTAGCTTCTCTGCCTTGGACCGAGGCTTCCATGAGACGCATACTTGAGGAGGATGAAGTCCCTTCTAACAAGTTGATCATGGCGGTTCCGCTCTATACCCGGATATGGACGGAAGAGAAGAATGATCAGGGTGAGGTTAAAGTATCTTCCAAAGCGGTGGGCATGAATACCATTGTGGAGCTGATCCAAGAGAAGAAACTCAAACCTGAACTGGATCAGGCAAGTGGACAGAACTATGTGGAATATAAGGAAGACGGAGCTACCAAGAAAATATGGATCGAAGATGCCGTGTCCCTTCAGGCGCGTGTGGATTTGATTGCTTCGCTGAAGCTAGGCGGAGTAGCTGCGTGGAATCGGAGTTTTGCTAATGCTTCTGCATGGGAGGTATTAAAGCAGGCCGGTTACCAGAAATAATTTACTCGAACTCAGAGTGTCTGCTTGCTTTAATTTATTTTCGCTAAGCTCAAAGTTTCTCCTTGGGCACCATCATACGTGCAGTCTACCGTTTTATTGGTCGTAGAACTTATAACATAATTTCATATCTTAGCTATTGATAACAGCAACAAGGGCTCACTTATAAGCCAAGTCCAAAAAGGTCCGGTAAACATACCGGGCCTTTTTTTGTTCTTCAATGAAATTAAGTTAAAAGACATTTAGCGGTTGGAGACCATTTTGTGCTAACCATCGGTGGGGGGAGCTTGTGTAGAAGGCGCTTTCAGTTGTTGACTGGTCATGTTGGCCTTATTAGGGTCCAGGGTGAGGATGGTATGACAGAACATACAACGATCCGTTTTGCCAAGCATTTTGGTTAACTTCCCGCATTCCGGACAGTCGACTTGTACTGCACTGGTGGAGAGCATACCCGCCCAGAAATAAATGGCTAGACTGGCCATCATGGCAATCAGTCCGATGACGAGTCCGACAGCTGCGAATACCTTGCCTGCATGTCCCCAGAAAACAATCCCGGCTGTTCCCAGTATCATTAGGCCCATACCTAGCATGGTCAGTAGTAATCCCCAAGTGCGAAAAGCATTAATTTTTGCTGATTTAAAAATCATGAAAAATGCTCCTATCGTATGAGTAGTATTGGACCTGGAAAAGAAGGAAACTTCAGTCTGGATGTAGAATTACATTATAACTGACTTGGCGCTTATCTGCCATGAAATGTATGGAGGGAATCGTGGAATTAAAGAACCTTGCTTTTTTGTCCGAACAGTCGGAAGAGACAGGGGCAGTTGGGGCTATCGCTTATTCCCACCCGGGAGAGCGATTCCACGGCTCCCTAATTCAAGATTTCGAATTATTAGTACTTGTTGTTCATAATGATGATCAATTGAAGTCGACGGTCGGACATTACAGATATGGTGATCTTCGTTATCAGATGATCTATGCGAGCCGTCATGAATTAAAGAGTAGTGTAGTAACCGGGAATCATAATAATCTCACCCAGTGTCTGATTGAAGGTGAGATTATCTGGGAAGCGGACAGCGCCTTAAGTGATTTGCGAGAAGAACTGTCTACCTTTGGGGCAGAATTGCGTGAGCAGAAGCTGCTTCATGAATTCACCAGTTTCTTGAGAATGTATGTGGAGGCCAAACGTCATATTCAGGAAGGTCATGTTGTAGACGCCTACTACAATGTATTAGAGGCTCTGGGGAACTGGGCAAGAATTGTATTGATTGAACAGGGGATATACCCGGATCATGCCGTCTGGACACATGTGCAGAATCTGGATCGCGCTTTATGGAAACTTTATCAAGAGCTTACCGTAAGCTCGGAGACGCTGGAGCAGCGAGTAGAGCTTGTCCTGCTTGCCTGTGAGTTTTCCGTAATGTCCAAAATGAGTGAATGCTCAGAACTGCTGCTGCGTGTGTTAAGAAGTCGCAAGGAGCCGTGGAGCATGAATGAGCTTGTTCATCACCCGCAGTTAAGATTTGTTCGAGAAGATCTGCCTTTGGTGATACGTAAGCTGGTCTTTCGTTCTATAGTAAAAGAATCGGCAGGATGGCCATCAATCGGAGGAGAGGGCCGGGAGATTCGGTATTGGATTGAGGCATAACCTTCTCCAGAAGCCTGACATTATATTGATCACATAAGGGAGGGGAAACCTTCCTTTTTTGTTTGTTTAATAATTTATAAAAAGATGTTGACTCTCATTCACGATATATGATACATTATATTTCGTTCCCCAAACGAGATTATCGCCAACAAATGATAATTTCTTCAGAGGAAAAGTGAAGAACTAAAGCTTCAAAAAAGAAATTTAAAAAAGTTCTTGACGAAAACAAACGAAATGTGTTACATTATTTAAGTCGCCGCCGAAACTTGGTTGAGACGAAAAAGAAGTAAAACAAATCGTGTTTGATCTTTGAAAACTGAACAACGAGTGAGTAAACATTCTGCTTGCAGAATGAACGCGAAAGTTG
>NZ_JCAXEL010000069.1:0-226 GCF_059759055.1 Paenibacillus sp. GQ49 | reverse complement strand
CATGTATATGCTTCAGGGATGAGAATCCGTTTTTGGGTTCGTCGGAGCATTCACTTCGAGAGCATAAGCTTCGCAGTCTCGAACGAAGTGAGAGTATCCCGTCGGTTCCGCCATTTTTTTAATGTAGTAAGGCTCGGTAGCTCAGTCGGTAGAGCAGAGGACTGAAAATCCTCGTGTCGGCGGTTCGATTCCGTCCCGAGCCACCATTTATAACACCATGTAATAC
>NZ_JCAXEL010000068.1:0-232 GCF_059759055.1 Paenibacillus sp. GQ49 | reverse complement strand
GCGCGGTGCTTCCGTCTCCGGCCCGGCAGGCAGATGGTGGTCCGGCTCTGGCAACGCCTTGCGGTCCAGCTTGCCATGGGACGTCAGCGGCAGCTGATCCAGTTGCACCACATAGGCCGGGATCATATAATCCGGCAGTTCCGCTTCCAGCCAGTCCCGAACAGTAGCAGCTGTCCACACTGTTTCACCTTCGGCTACAACATAGGCGCACAGCGCCCCATTTCCCTGCGGG
>NZ_JCAXEL010000067.1:0-232 GCF_059759055.1 Paenibacillus sp. GQ49 | reverse complement strand
TTCGCAGGGAAATGGGGCGTTATGCGCCTATGTTGTAGCCGAAGGCGAAGCAGTGTGGACACCTGCTACTGTTCGGGATTGGCTGGAAGCGGAACTGCCGGATTATATGATCCCGGCCTATGTGGTGCAACTGGATCAGCTGCCGCTGACGTCCCATGGCAAGCTGGACCGCAAGGCGTTGCCGGAGCCGGACCACCATCTGCCTGCCGGGCCGGAGACGGAAGCACCGCGT
>NZ_JCAXEL010000066.1:0-236 GCF_059759055.1 Paenibacillus sp. GQ49 | reverse complement strand
TTCCATCCCCTCGATTCTCTTAATCCTTCTTCTCCATCTACCTTGTATTTTCTTATCCAATCGGTAACCGTGTTTTTATGGACCCCCAGTTGCTTTGCCTCATGGTTGGGGTTGGATTCATGTTGCAGGCAACGCCTTACAACCTGAATCTTGATTTCATATGAAACCGGGCTTCTTTTGGACATTACAAAAACTCCCATCATGGTAGAAGTAGAGTTTTGTTTTTTCTACTGTCT
>NZ_JCAXEL010000065.1:0-258 GCF_059759055.1 Paenibacillus sp. GQ49 | reverse complement strand
ATAATGGCGCGCCCTGAGAGATTCGAACTCCCGGCCTTTTGATTCGTAGTCAAACGCTCTATCCAGCTGAGCTAAGGGCGCAAAATATTGGAGCGGAAGACGGGAATCGAACCCGCGACCCTCGCCTTGGCAAGGCGATGCTCTACCGCTGAGCCACTTCCGCAAATAAAGGATGCGCGTGGAGGGACTTGAACCCCCACGTCAAAGACGCTAGATCCTAAGTCTAGTGCGTCTGCCAATTCCGCCACACGCGCATAT
>NZ_JCAXEL010000064.1:0-260 GCF_059759055.1 Paenibacillus sp. GQ49 | reverse complement strand
CCTAACCACTCCCCTTAACCTTCCAGCACCGGGCAGGCGTCAGCCCGTATACTTCGCCTTACGGCTTCGCACAGACCTGTGTTTTTGCTAAACAGTCGCTTGGGCCTTTTCACTGCGGCCCCCTCGTGCTATTCACACTACCGGGGCACCCCTTCTCCCGAAGTTACGGGGTCATTTTGCCGAGTTCCTTAACGAGAGTTCTTCCGCGCGCCTTAGAATACTCTTCTCGCCTACCTGTGTCGGTTTGCGGTACGGGCACC
>NZ_JCAXEL010000063.1:0-263 GCF_059759055.1 Paenibacillus sp. GQ49 | reverse complement strand
TTCAAAGGCTCCCACCTATCCTGTACAGATCGTACCCAAATTCAATATCAAGCTGCAGTAAAGCTCCATGGGGTCTTTCCGTCTTGTCGCGGGTAACCTGCATCTTCACAGGTATTAAAATTTCACCGGATCTCTCGTTGAGACAGCGCCCAAGTCGTTACGCCATTCGTGCGGGTCAGAATTTACCTGACAAGGAATTTCGCTACCTTAGGACCGTTATAGTTACGGCCGCCGTTTACTGGGGCTTCGGTTCACAGCTTCGG
>NZ_JCAXEL010000062.1:0-281 GCF_059759055.1 Paenibacillus sp. GQ49 | reverse complement strand
ATGGTTAAGCTACTAAGAGCACACGGAGGATGCCTAGGCGCTAGGAGCCGATGAAGGACGTGGCGAACAACGAAACTGCCTCGGGGAGCTGTAAGCAAGCTTTGATCCGGGGGTGTCCGAATGGGGAAACCCAGCTGGGGTAATTTCCAGTTACTCACAACTGAATACATAGGTTGTGTAGAGGCATACCAGGGGAACTGAAACATCTAAGTACCCTGAGGAAGAGAAAACAATAGTGATTCCGTCAGTAGCGGCGAGCGAACGCGGAGAAGCCCAAACCA
>NZ_JCAXEL010000061.1:0-287 GCF_059759055.1 Paenibacillus sp. GQ49 | reverse complement strand
GGTATAGATGGTGGGCCCTGGTGGACTCGAACCACCGGCCTCACCCTTATCAGAGGTGCGCTCTAACCAACTGAGCTAAGGGCCCACATTACATATACTATTTGAACCCAAAATGGGTTACGCTTGGCGGCGTTCTACTCTCCCAGGACCCTGCGGTCCAAGTACCATTGACGCTGAAGGGCTTAACGGTCGTGTTCGGGATGGGAACGTGTGGAACCCCTTCGCTATCGCCACCAAACGTTTGAGAGTTTGAGCTCTCAAAACTGAGCAACGAGTGAGTGTTTTGC
>NZ_JCAXEL010000060.1:0-294 GCF_059759055.1 Paenibacillus sp. GQ49 | reverse complement strand
GGTATACATCCGCTCTCCAGTGTGAACCGGACGGTTGAATTGGCGGATACTCCCATCTGGTTGTATCTCATATCTCATGCGCAGCGCATCATGATGCTCCAGCAACCGATCCAGCACCTGTTCCAGCACGTCCGGCTTGAACCCGGTCGCCCGATGCAGCATGAAGGACTGCGTGAAGTGATTTCGTTCCGTCGTGTTGTTCGCAAAAAACCACTGCTGAATCGGGGTCAGCTGCACTTCTCCTTCCACAGGCTCCTGGCTCTGGCGCTCACGTTGATCCCATTTCACATACGG
>NZ_JCAXEL010000006.1:0-332703 GCF_059759055.1 Paenibacillus sp. GQ49 | reverse complement strand
ATCTCGATAAATCTTTATATCTTTAGCAGTAATTTTACCAGACTCCATACCAAATTGGCGTGCTATTTCAGGAGAATTATTAAGTTGTTCAGCTAACCTTTGATCTGATTGAGCAAAATTAGCTCTTCTCGCTGCTCCTCCGTATGTGCCTTTTCCACCTAACATATACTCAATTTGCACTTCTGCTTTAGCTACTGGTGAAAGATCAGGCACTGCATTTTTATATTTTATACCATCAATACCAGCTTCATTAAATATTTTTTGTACTTGAGGATCTGGCGGAGGTTTAAGCGTGCACAAGGATTCACCTCTTACCCCTTTAAAGCCAACCTTGGGATTTTCAGGTGCCGGCGTCTGATTAAGTCTTGCTTCGTATGAACTAGCAAATTCAGTTTGTTTAAAGGCAGGTGGAGTATAAGTATCTTGTCCCGTCCCCTCAGTACCTTTCGAACTCTCCTTCGGTTTGTTTGTATTCGGATTCTCCTGCGATTTCTCCGGTTCGGATGATTTAGGCGGTTTCGTATCGGCTTGCGGTTTACTTTCGTCCTTTTTCGTAGATGGAGATGGCTTCCACGTATTCACTTCATTCGGCGTTTCATTTTTTTCTGGTTTCGTCTTCGATGTCGTGCTATCTTTCGGCATTGTCGGTACATTAGGTTCTTTCGTTTTCGAAGAAGGTGAACTACCCGAACCTGTTTTCGACTTCGGCGGGTTCTCTACAGGCTTAGAGGTTGATCCTCCCCCACTGTTTGCTGTCTTTCCATTCCCCGAAGCCGTCTCACCTGTTTTGTTCGTCTTACTATTGCTCCAATGACTTCCTCCACCAGACACGATCCCCATCTTCTGACTGTCTTCCCAATACTTCCGGACAAATGTCTTCACTTTGGGCACGACGGACGAAGACGGGCTTGTGTTCACTTTGGCCGTCGTTGTTCCACTTGCCTGCGGGATGGACCGTTTCAGGCCTACAGAACCACCTGCTGAACCTCCTCTGCGATTCATTCCAAATTGCGTATCCATCCCTTTTTGCATGGCGTCTAGTTGGTTATATCCATCAAGTAGTTCAGCTAATTCTTCATTGCTCATTGTCGTACGCTTGATTCTCCAGGATAAAAACTTCTTTTCTTCGAGACTTAGCGCTTGAGTCTCCCAATAGTCATAACTGCCCAGTTCCTCTACCGTGATATGAGGCCTGCCTATGTCGAAGGTAATATTTGCAAAATAAGGATTTACGAAAAGGACATCATACTGCTCCGGGTTTTTCATCACTTTCTTGAAAAAATCCAGCGAATCTTTCAGTTCCTGATCCGTTTGTTGATATGCATATTCTTTCGCCCATTTCTCCCGAATATGACTTGGTGTCTCATAATACGCCTTGCTGTATTCCGTGCTCTGTTGATGCAACTTCTTCATGAAATCCGTCAGTGAAGTCGCGGTAGACAATTCTTTGGCAGCGGTCAACACTTTACCAAACAGTTTCCGCTTCGCTTCGTTCTCCTGCTGTTGGAGCTCGGTAAATCCGTTCGTAAATCGGTCCAGCAAACTCAGAGCCGAAGGCTTGAAGGAGCCTAACTTCGGCACGCTCGCGATGAGACCCGTTGCAACGGCAGCAATGCCTACGCCGATGGCTGTCTGGGCAGCAATACCCCCTAGAGCTCCCAGGATCGGAATCATAGCAGTGATGGCCAATGCAGCTCCAGCCAACGATCCATCTTTCGGGTTCGTCGTTGATGCCTGCGTCATTGCAGCAGCCTCTGCGGCTGCTGCGGCCTGAGCCGCTTCGTACTCCTCAATCGGCATCAGCGGTGGCTCCGGCTCCGGAGGCAGATCCGCCACATGAACAGGCGCTTTGTTGCTGCCCTCCTGTTGCAATAGACCTGCTCGTACGTTGGCCTCCCCGTCCAAAATGAAGCTACCACCCCCGCCAAGCAGCCAAATCGCTTCTGGTGCTGTGGCTTCGATCTGTCCGGCCGCAAGCAGGATATTACTGCCTTGAATAGACAGATTGCCTGGACTATTCAGTACGATCCCCTGATCATTCAAGGTAACCGTCAACCCGGATCCAGATTGCAGTGTAACCTCCTCAGGCGACATCCCGATAGAGCTTCCGGCAGGATGCCCCCAGACTTTATGCTCTGTCCCTCCGTTAGTGGAACGTTTACCCTCGGAGATAGAATGACGAATGTACGCTCCGGATTCCAGACTACTTGGAAAATATAATTCCACCTGATCCCCGATCTCCGGCATCATGTATAATCCGCTATGCCCTTCCGCAGCATAAACTGGCGCGACCGGATAGGGGCAGGCGGAACCTTGCGTCATCGGGCCCTCGTCCATTGGCAATTTGATCTGAATGTGATCATGAATCACGCGGACCACCTCGCCGTACAGCGATAACCCAATCAGGTCCGATAGGTTGCATCTAGGTACATGAATGTGGCCTTCGAGTACCATGCGGGAGGTCGTCATGAGCAACCCGGATTCCAGTCGCGAATGGGCATACACCACGGTCAGCTCTCTGCCATCCGGAAGTTCGACCTTGTCTCCCAACGCATAGGTCTCGACACTTTCCACCGTATATTGCAATACGCCTTGCGATCCCTTGGGACCCTGAATGATATATCGATCTTCCGTTCCGGAGCTTAGCCAATCAATTCCGGCCAGCTCCTTACGAACCTGATAAGGTTGGTCTTCTGGCCATTTCCACAACTTACCTGCGGGCAAACCGATATACAATTTGGGTGATGCCGCTGTGATTTCGGGGACTAGCACTGTACCGAATCGCGAGGCGAGCCTGCGTAGGAACATCCAATCGGTCTCTTTATATTGTAATACAAGTCCGCTCAATGAGGTATTTCCGGTAACCTGATCCATGACATCCGAATAGCGGTAAGAATTCATAATGAATTGAATTAGTTCTTTGAATGTCCACCCTCTGTTTTGAAAGGCTCGTTCCTCAATTCGGATATCCATTTGATAGGAGTTGGACAAGGCTTCAAGTTCGAATCGATAGACCCCTCCCGACAAATGAACCGAGAGCGAGGTCATTACGCCATGGAAGAGTCTCCTCACTGATCTACCATTTTCATCGACTTGTCTGAGCACGATAGATTCCCCTTCAGCCTGCACCTGAAGAATGCCCGGCCCATCCTCTTCCGGAATTATACCGCTGACGTAGAGTTTCGCATGCTCGTTCACTTGGCGGGTAATTTGCACGCCTTCTAACCACTGTGCACGATAAGGCCAATATAGACGAATTTGCTCATAACCGATCTGGTCGAGTTTCTTCTCCGTAATTTCATTCATCGTCAAAAGTCCAATTGCTGTCCGTCATTCTCTATGACGATATCTCCGCCGTACAGACACTTGTGCGTACAGTGACTGAGCAGTGCAGCTTTCCCTTCCACCTTGGTATCTCCCTTTCCATGAAGCTAAGGCATGGTCAGCACGGGAACGCAAGGCGCTTTCTTAACCCCATAGATGTCAACCATCGTGCTTGCCGCCACTACTGGATTAACTGGATTGGAACAGTTACCGAACGATCCAATATGAATACCTGGAACATAATCCTCAACAGTCATCTTCGCCTTCCCCTTGATATATACGCCATGACTGAATGGTATCTTCAATCGTGTACGCTGCGTCCCGCAATTGCATTTAAGTATCGCTCCTGCAACGACATAGCTTTTAGAGGCTTCTCCAGCCGTATGAATCTGGGCATCATGATCTTGACTTCGCGCCATCATAACCTCTCCTTTCTAATTCGTTTGTTCCAAGTCCAACGGAATGAATTGTACTCCTGCGACATCTCGCCGCAGAATGCTCTCCGACAACGCTAGATTGACAATGATCACGGTTTCGCGCAGCTCCATCAATTGGAACAGGGGTACCTCCGGGAAATCTCGCTTCAGTACGATCCGCTCCAGACTTCCATCCATGCGCCGACGGGTATGAGGAGATAATACGTTTGCCAGTGCAGGAGGGTGAATGGCCCAATACGTCTCTTGGGTCATTCGCTCCTTGTCCGTTAATACGGTAGCCCTTCGCTTGAGCTGAGGACAATACAAAATAAGTGTTTCAAGCAATTGATCTGAAACCAAGGGAACCGGCTGTTCCAAATAATCCGTATAATCCACATGGAATCCGCTTCGCACATAAAGGTTAATGGCTGTATGCTCACTGCCTGAATCATGAAAAGCCTGATTCCAGGTCCTGCGTTGCAGTTCACCAACAGGCTCAGTCTCTACGCGGTGTATCCATCTGGGATCGGCCATTAGACGAAAGTATCGGATAACCCTCGCCTCCTCTCGGCATCGTCAAAAATCGCACCCTCCACATCAGCACCCTCCCATAACGTATCTGTTAGATTAGCTCCACGGAATATGGCTCCACGAAGGTGTGCCCCTCGGAAGTCAGCACCTGAAAGGTTTGAATTCTCGAAGTTAAGCGCATCGTATTCTGGACCCTGAGCGAGTCCTTCCGGATGTCCTACCTCCCCTATTATCTCCCTGAAAACAGCTCTTTCCAGAGAACACCCGCTGAAATCTGCCCCATATAGAATGCTTCCGGTGAAATCGGTGTTCTCCAGACTACAATTGCGCCAACGTGTCCCTATCAAGATACAGCGTTGAAAATCGGTAGAATGCAGATCGATACGATCAAAACGGCTGTAACGAAAATCCAGATCGCTGCACTCCATTTCGCTCATATCCAGTCCCTGAAAATGCGCGTACATGACCTCCAGACCATCACTTTCTTCCAATGCTTCACCAATCTCCTCAATGCTCCTATTCCTTCGATCAAGACGAAATACGCACTCGCTGGCATCCAAGTATTCTCCTACACGTACTTCGAATATCTGTTCCAGATCCATAAGGGAGTTCCATTCGAAGTCCTCCAGCGCGCGACAGCTACGTCGTATAAAATGCACAAGATACCGATTCACCAACGCCGCTTCCTGTAGCATGATTCGGTCCAGTTCTACCGCTGTAACGGTTCCTTGATAGTGAGGAAGTTCTTCTCTTAATCCATTGAGCATCCGTTCAAGACACTCATAGGCCCAGTGGGAAGAATAGAATGAACGGATGGGTGTTCGATCCAGCAACCATGAAGCATCGTATGCTTCGACCAGGACATTCATCGCCCCTCCAAGAAGTTCTGTTCGCAACATAGAATATTGAATGTAAGCGATCGGCCCTTTCGCCCCACGCTTTTGGGCGTCGCTGACTTCCTGAATCATCAACCTGAAATGACTTAGGAACTCGGCTGTCAATTCCGTATACCTTGTATGCAACGTATGCTGCAAATCATCCATAAGTTTGGCCCGCGCAGGTTTTACCTGATGGGTATAAAAATGTAACATAGATTCCTTGCGATCCATTGGAAATTATCCCTCCTGCCCATACGTCACGTATCATGCTAGTTGGCTTTCACTTCTGATCCACTCATTTTTGCCTGTCCATCCAATTTGAATGTCCCTCCCCCGCCTTCCAGCAACAATTGTGAATCGGCAGACAACGTTATTTTCTTCCCGGCTTTGAGCGAGATATTGCCCCCAGCAGACATCCGAATCTGCTGGCTTCCGATGATCTGAATGCCCTCGTCCCCGCTGAGACGAATGAACACCTCGCCCTCTTTGCTGCTAATGGAGATGGAATCTGGGGTTATCTGATTTCTTTGCCATAAGGCGTACGGAAAATTTTATGATCCGGTTTGTTCAATTGGTTTGTTCCAGTTACCTTATTATCCAGACGGGGTGCTCCTGTCGCATAGGCCTCTTCTTCGTTTTGCGTTGGAAAATATACGGCCACCGGATCACCCACTTCAGGCATGACATACCAACCTGTCTGCCCCTCTGCGATGTATGGCGACTGATACAACAGCCACAACGCTTCCTCTTCCTCCTGTTTTTCATCACAGTCCAATTGAACTCTTACATGACCACCATGCACTGAAAGGATGCGACCAAGTAATGAGCTTCCGGCAATTATCGAATTGTAATATGTCTTTTGTCTTAGTCCTCTATGAAGGCTAAGTACATATTGGTGCTTCACTATTCCTCCCACAAGCTCGGTGTATGCCTCAGTCACATATAGGCTTCTGCCTCGGAAGGTAATATGATGTCCAAGCTCCATCACCTGATCTGTCTCGATTTCATATATAATGAAATCTGATTCGTTGACCTTTAACGTATCGTTTTCGGTAAAGTACATGAATGGTGCCATGTTTTTGCGGATTGTATAACGTGTATTGTCCAGATCGATTGAGTTTCCGTGCTTAAAGACGCCAAAATAAAATTTGGGGCTGTCAAACTGAGCGGCCGGCATTAAGCTCGTGTGAAAGCGAGAAGCAAGTCTCCTGAGAAATGCCCAATCCGTTTCTTGATATTGCACGGCAACCTTCCCGATCTTGGCCCCCCCCCCTGTTCCCTCATCAATCACGTCCAGCCCCGGATAATCCTGATCCAGTTCCTATAACAAATCGGGTAACTTCATTTTGACATTTTGAAATGTACGCGTTCGTTTTGTAATGTCCATCCGGTATGTATGTGAAATGGCCTCCACGTGGAGCGTATATACGCCTCTGACAACCTGCACTTCAACAGATAGTGGAATGCCTTTGAACAGAGGCTTCTTATTGCCATCCTCATCTTTTTGCCACACTTCAATTGGGGTATTTTGATCCGTAACATCGACATAGCGATCCTTCCATTCCTCAGACACCATGCCCTTAAACACGAGCCGAGTGTGCTCATTCATTTTTTTCCGGATCGTCAGTTCTTGCAAATGCACCAGTTCATATGGTTCAATAATCAGATTCTCATAAGTCAAACTCATGTTGCCCATCTCCTTTCAACTTCAATGGATCGCAAACATTTGCGAGTAGCTTTTGAAAATAACAAAAAAACAGGACAATTATGGTTGTATATAACCAAAGTTGACCTGTTCACATGTAATGCAATTGTTTTTCGTTAGGATAATTCTACAGCTATTTATTATGACTATTTAAATAATTCTCTACAAACTGTTTATTCTTTTCTTTTTCAGGAAGCAAACCTAAATATTTATACTCAAAAATCATTTGTCTTTGAGTTGGGGTCACCTCTGAAGCTATTACGTCTTCATAATCATAATGAATTTTTAACTTACCAGGATGCTTTAATGTTAAGGTTAAATTTGTCCACGCCTCTTGATCATTGTCTATAAAAATTTGTCTTAATTCTTTAAATTTTGTTTGTAATTCTAATAATAGGTTATCATAAGTTTTTTCACTCAGTCTATATTTTTCAGGAATATCATGAGAGTATATGAACTCCTCATTCTCATAAGTGTTGAAATAGAAGTATACCTCTCTGGATCCATCTAGTATTTCGGCGTACAAGTAAATCTCATTCCAGTTATCACTAGGTATCATACTTAGAATATGCTCTGCTATAATGGGATAAAGCTGATCCATCTGTTGCTCCATTATTCCTCTAACCTCCAATTTGATTCTCTATTGTAATTTTCTTTGTCCTACCACCATCTATCGAGTACTCTACTATAAAACTATCAGGTCTAGCAGAGTTACCAGTATATTTGGGAGTAATTTTTACTTTTACGCTTTCTTTTCTTCCTAACGCTGATGCCCATTCTTTTTCCATCTGATGCCATTTCCCACCAGCTTCATTAATTTGGGAATTCATTGGAACTAAGTTATCAATATCCCCAGAACCTTTAAATTGACTACCAATTAAATGACCACCATCATCTCTATCGGGGTAATCACCTCGAATTCTATCTGTTTCTCCACATTACTCTGAGCGTATTGATTTCTTGTTCCTTTTCCGAGTTGTAAATCAGCCTCGACACTTTCAATACGACCAAATTCATTTGTTTCATAACTATACCCTTCTTTTGTTGTATACTTTACATTTGGTTTTAATATTTTTTTGTTACCCACTTTATCAATTTGTGTTCCATAAGGGATTTCCGTCTTAGCAACATCACCCGTCCCCTCAGGACCTTCTTGATTTTCCTTCGGTTTAGCATCATTCTGATTATCTTGTTGCTTGGGCGGCTTAGTGTCTTCTTTTGGCTTAGACACATCTTTATCCTTCGTTGAAGACGGCTTCCAGGTATTCACTTCATTCGGTGTTTTATTGTTAACCGGATTCGATTTCGAACTTTCTGGCTTCGGTGTTGCATCTTTCGGCTTCGCACTTGAACCGTCTTTGTCCTTATTCGAAGAGTTTGGTTTTGAGCCTCCTGGTTTCTCAGGCCCGGCGGTTGAGCCGGGTTTTACCGTCGGCTCCGGAGTTTCGGGCGCAGTCTTGGGAGGTTTCCCGGCATTGGAACCGACTCCATCTTCACCGCTGGTTTTCCATAAGGTGCCTGAACTTGGTTTTTTCGAATCATGATTCGATAAGAAGCCCCCCGGGACAATACCAACCCTCTGACTCTCTTCCCATTTTTTCTGAATAAATGACTTCGCTGTGGCTAACCCGTTACCTACACTTGACTTCTTACTCGCTGCTTCCGCATACTGGATATTTCTCATCACTTGGCTAGTTGCGGAGTTCATTCCTGGACTCTTAGACGTACTCTTACCACTGTACACGCTGCCCACGACCATTTGCACGCCCATAATGACTTGATTCCATTTGAGCGTAGTCACCATCATCTTGGCATAGGAATCGGATACAGGCTCTCCTGTAAAGGGGTGAATTCCCAGCTCAAATGCCTTGATCTGCAGTTGGTATATATCCTGCACAGGTTCCACGGGATAGGGGTTCTGTCTCAACGTGGCAACATCCAATTTCCCTTGATCCTTCTCATACGCTTGCAGGGCCGCCTGATCGGTAACTCCATTTTCGCCCACAGGCCTCCAGATATGCCAGTACGAATCATACACCATACGGTAGCCTTTTTCCTTGGGCTCCTGATTTGCCTGCTGCAGTTGATACATCCATTTCTTCTTAATTGGTGTAGGGATTTCGTGAACGAATGTACTAATCTCCTGATGTTGCTGATGCAGTTTCTTAATAAAATCTGGAAATGATGTCGCCGTAGACAATTCGCGAGCTGCTGTCAGCACCTTGCCCAGTAAGTTGCGCTTGGCATCCTGCTCATCTTGCACGAATTGGGTGAACCCGGCTTTCAATCGATCTAGCAAGCTAAGCGCCGAAGGCTTGAATGACCCCACTTTCGGTACCCCCGAGATCACCCCCGCTGCTACCGCAGCAATACCTACACCTTGAACTATTGCACCTACAGCTCCGCCAAGGGCACCGACGATGGGAATAATAGCGGTAATGGCTAACGCTGCGCCAAATAAGGACGCTTCCTTCATACTCGTTGTGGATGCCTGCACAGCGGCTTCCGTCTCGGCAGCCAGCGCCGCAGCCTGAGCCGCTTCGTATTGCTCCAGTGGGATCAGTGGCGGCTCTGGCTCTGGAGGTAAATCAGCGACGTGCACAGGTGCCTTGTTGCTACCCTCCTGCTGATTTTGGGCTGCGCATGAATGATTCAGTCCTTGGATAAACAAAAAACTCATTTCTACTTAAGCTTCAAGTGGGAATGAGTTTTTACAAATTTATCAATTGCTTTTGAATTATTTGTTTTGATTGAATCTGCAATCTCAATGTTAAGAATACAACTCTGAAACAGCACAAAAATTTCAACAAAACAATTTTGAGTCATGCACAGACTACTTTTAGAGTTTACTTAATACTTCCTTAATGCGTGTAGATAAATCTAATTTTTCATCTTCTAACAATTGATTTCCAACTTGGTTTAAATCAAAACTCACTAATTCATTTTTTATAATTTCTATATTATTCAAAGAAATATTATGAGATAACAACAACTCAACTAAAGTTATTTTAATAGCGATATTTTCACTTAAAGTATTCATGCAATCTCGTTTAAATCGCTCCAAAATAGTATTAACAATCTCAACTTGACTAAGTACTTTAAGATTTTCACTTTTGAAATACTCTTTTACTTCATCAGTAATTTCATAATAATACCATCTCACCTCAGGACAATAATCCAAAGGTTTTTCATCTAATTCTTGTAAAACAACATCTTTACGAATAATTAAGTCATTAAATTGTTCATCTGTAATTTCCATTTTTAGCTTATTTAAATTAATAGAAGCCAAATCTTCTTTTGTTTTTTCTTTTGCAGTAATTAAAACTTTCGATTGCTTCAATAATAACTCTCCATACGAAATTTGTATAACTGCTTTTTCCATCTCTCCTTGATTCAACACTGTTTCATACTCACCAAAAGTCCTAGCTAAAGATTCCCTATCACTCATATTGTTTTTTTTATAAGAATTGTAATCTTCCATAAAAGACTCGAATAACTCGTCATATTCCCATTTCAAATCCATATTACAATTACCACCTTTTATAAATTATCCATCATTCTTTTTAGGGGAGATTTGCTTGCCACTATTATGAATAACTTCTATCTCTATTTTAGGATATTTTTCCTTGAATTGAGTAATTATATTGTTACAACTTCCGCAAGTATCTTTTTCAGTAAATAACTTCACTTTTCCCGCGGCATTAGGATTATCACCAATTTTCCCCGCTAAATCATTCAATATTTTATATTCCGTATCTGTGTCCCTTACAAAAACATCTCCTTTATTATCTGGTGCTTTTGTAGCATTGAATACTGGGTTCTCTGGCTTAAAAGAAAAACCATTTAAATTTGGATTCCCAGATGATTGGTCCACTTGACTAGAAGAATAAAATTCTTTTTGATTTACAGTAGGGATGTCAACTGTTGCATATCCAAAGTTCCCGCGCTTTTTTAATACAGTACTTGATAAACGACTTTTCAGTTCACTTACTCTTTCAAGAATGTTGACATCAGCTATTAGATCAACCTTTCTTGTTGTTGCCCACTTAAAATCTATTAATTTCCCGGTTTTAGGATCCAGAGCATACCTGTATTCATAAGGTGTTGTACCTTGTTCTATAGCACCTTTACCGTTCCCCTCAGGACCTTCTTGATTTTCCTTAGGTTTAGCATCATCCTGGTTATCCTATTGCTTGGGCAGCTTATTGTTGTCTCTAGTCTTAGACACATCTTTATCCTTCGTTAAAGTTGTCTTCCAAAAATTGACTTCATTCGGTGTTTCATTTTTTCTCAGGCCCGGCGGTAGAACCAGGTTTTTCCGTAAGTTTCGGAGGTTCAAATGCAGTCTTGGGAGGTTTCTCGGCATTGGAAACGATTTCATCCTCACTGCTTGTTTCCATAAGTTGCTAAAACTTGGTTTTCTCGAATTATGGTTCGACGAAAAGATAGGGGCAATGTATGATTCGCGGAACGTGAAACGAGCCTAAGAAGCGATTCTATAGGCTCGTTTTTTTTGAAAGAGACTTTTTCAATAGCCTCTTCTTATGCTGGGGGGGATTTTTCAATGTTCAGTTAGGTGTGTAAATGTAGTTTATACAACACGCTTGAAAAATATTTTAGTTTCCTGGTGAAATTACACTAAGAAAGACTTCAAAAGATTCACACACGAAGTCTAATGTTTCACTCTGCCAATCATTAAGTGATTTCTCTTCTAATTCTTCCTCTGTAATTTCAGATTCTAAGATAACATCCTCATGATTCTGGTAAACGATTTTAGGTATATTCTCATCTTCTCGATAATCAAATAGAAATTTATCACCAGCTCCATTAATCGCAAAAGGAAACACTCTTGGAGGCAATGCCTCATTCAAAGTACTATATGCTAGTTCGATAGGAGAAATAAATTCCCCAAGTACTTCTTTTTCTATCAGTGAAGTAATTGAATATTCCAAGCTAATTTCCTTGGTACTTCTACAATTCCAGCATCCCACTCCCCCTGTTCATTCATAACATAAGGCACTGAACCGTCATGATTAAAAACAATATCGACATATTTCTTGGGAAATTGGATATTCCATTTTCTCTCTAGTTCAATTTTTTTTGGATATCTAGATTTGTTTGATCTGACCACTTTAGGTTATAACTCATAGTTCTCCCTCCAAAGTTACATCATTAAAGACTCAATATTTTCATAGTTCAACTTATTTCATTCTGAATATCCACATTTATCCTTTATCTTGAACGAACGCTCTTGTGTAAAGCATTTGTTGAATTACCTTTACTACTAGAATTTAATCTCCCTTCTCCCATATTTTATTGCCACCTGTATGATTAACTGCACCGTGGACATTTTCATCGACAAGTTGCATTCTTCCAGTCTCTTGAGGGTGATACCTAGTAAATCCAGGTATTTTGTCATTTCCTTTTATTATTGAATTCATTTGCTTTTCGTCATACTTCAATACATTTTCCAAATATGAATTAATATCTGTATTCAAAGCTTTTGCTTCTCTCTCGATATAATTTAGTAGACGCCCTTAAATACTAAGGCCTCGACATATTCAATAATTGTATTGCTTAATATTTGTCTATTAATCTATTTCATTCTTAACTCTAAATTTCAAATCGCAACATCTTGGTATCCTACGTCAACTGCACTTGGGATGTTCCCGATTAAGCCTATGGCTGCTGCGCCAACGACAACGGCCTGTGCCGCAATGGCTGGTGCACCTCCAAGCATGCCCAAAACGGGGATCATCCCCGCCATAGCGACCGCTGCACCAAACAGGGAGGCCTCCTTCATGTTAACCACGGAAGGCTGCATAGTAGCTGCTTCGGCTGCAGCTGCTGCTTGAGCTGCCTCAGATTGTTCAAGCGGAATAAGGGGCGGCTCTGTCGGCAAATCAGCTACCACGACTGGTGCCTTATGTCTGCCTTCCTGTTGGAGCAGTCCAGCACGCAGATCAGCTTGTCTATCGAGAATGAAGCTGCTTCCTCCGCCAAGGAGCCAAATTGCTTCAGAGCGGTCGCTTTAATCTGACCTTCTTTAAGTCTGCCACCCTGAATCAAGATGTTACCTGCACTCTGCATCATTACACCCTGGTCATTCAGTGTGATGACTAATCCAGCTCCAGCCTGTACGGTCACCTCATCCGATGACATACCAATAGATGGTCCGTCAGGATGGCCCCACAGTTTGTGTTGCTTTCCACCGGAAACCGAACGCTTGCTTTCGGGCACTGCATGACGAATATAAGCCTTGGACTCGCGACTTCCAGGAATGTACAGTTCCACCGTGTCACCAATCTCTGGCATCAAGAGCAGATAGATCGTGGTTTTCGCATATGATGATCTTCTAGCATCATACGATGTGCAGTCATGAGCAACCCGGACTCCATGCTGTTTATCCAAATCTTTTGTCATTTTTCATATTTTGTTTCAGAATATAAATCTTTATGACTTTATGTATCATATGGTTGATCAAAGTTTTGACTTTTAAAACGCAAGATTAACCCTTTCTAAACCTCAAAACAAAAAGCTCCAGTCAAATAACTGGAGCCTTTCTGACTTATCTTTGAACTAAATATACAACTGGATATGACGCTCTTTTTCAGGAATATCTTCATCTTCTAGTAAATCCACTTCGGTTAGCGCACCCTCATGCTTAAGTTCAGCGATGAACAATGCATAGAAGTCTCCTGCTGTCGGATAGGAGAATAAACCATATCCTTTTCGAGAAATCAGCTTGTTTACCTCCCTAATTTTCTCAGGGAGATATTTGTAGTGAAACTCTCCCAACTCTTCTAGCTGATCTGCAGTTCCCAATTCGATATCATAGGCATACTCATAGTCTAAGATGTAATTGACGATTTCCTGATCCACTTCTCCTTTGTAATCCAGAAATAAAAACCGTTTGGTCGCTAAGCCATGATTCAGCATACTATAATACGCCAGTGATTCATCCGGATCATTCAAAATCATGTCGATATCCTCTGCATCATCGAAAATTAACGGCACCAAATCTTCATCTGCCATGCAGTCTTCCTCCTCTCCTATTCAAACAGAACTCCATGGTGGTTTGAGATATACTCTGGATAGTTTTTGCGATAAAAGTCATCAATCATTCGTAAAACGGGATCCCACTCTGGATACGGTTCAGGATCTTGAATGTTCATTTTAGCCTCCGGTGAGTTCATCAGGAAATCATCAAAATGACTTGGGTTGGGCAGACCTTGTTTTTTTCTCACATGAAGCAAATACAAAATTTCATAAGGATAAAAAGCGTAATCATAATTTCCAAACTCAAGCGATTTTCCTAACTCTGAAGCAAGCGTGGAATGATGTTCGGACATTCTTCCAATTAAATGCGTAATTTCATCCACATCAGGTGTATTCCATTGTTCCAATACTTCTCTGTAGATTCCAAGTTCTTCTGGAATCAAGCCACATGGCTGTTCCCGATCTGTTAATGCGGATTTCAAAGCCAAGTGAACATATTTATTAGTTCCTTCAATTTCTTGCTTGGTATGTTGGAGATATAACTCTAGTAAAAACCAGATATGTTGATTCCAATCATTAGCTTCCATAATATTGTCTCCAATATATTCAGCTATAAAATCATAGAATATCCTTTCCTCCTTCGCCCATCCAAATAAATTGAAGTGAATTAAAGATATGATGCTATTCTGAAAAGAATAATCAATTACTTTCATCTCAGGATAACGATCTTTATAAATATGCCTGCACATACATTGATAAAAAGTTACTATCTGTATGTGTTTCAACCCCATAGGATTTACCCCTTCTTTAATTAACACTTCATTTTTCCATACTTCCAACCAATAAGAAGATATTTTGTACATTCTATTTAACAATTTGTGATCTTGCTCTACTGCATTACTTTCTACCAAAGAAACAATCTCATGTTTAGCTTCATCATATTTAGCTCGAACATCGTTCAAACCGTCATCAAAGTTTTTGACATATCGCTTGTATGCCATTTGAATTTTTTTCAAATTCATCTTATATTCCCCCTAATTTTTAATTAATTTCCTTGCTCCAATCTTTTACTTTGACGACATCTACTCCAAAACCAACCGAAGTTTTCGAAATATCCACTTCAACTCTAATATAATCAAATTTTAATCCAGGATTATCGTCAATTAGCTTTTGAAGTTTCTCTTGAAAAACAGCAAAACTTTTATTTTTACGGCTTGACATCACTTCAAAATATTTTGGACCACCGAGTTTTTGCTCTGTTGAATAGTTGAAATTTCCCCACTCGGAAGTCTTAGCCTCAATCATGGTTAATTTAGGAGGCGGACCTTTGGACAAAAAGGCTCCATCTATTCCGTTCCTACCAACTTGAAATTGATCGGAAATATCCTTACCCAGATTGTTGTTTATTGCGATTTTTTTCGCAACTTCCTCGCCAAAGTCACCCTTATCATGATCATAATATTTTGTATTATCGATTTTTCGCTCATACCCTTCTACACTGGATAAATCAAACTTACTACTTATATCATCTGGAGTATCTAGTTGATTGGCCAGCTTACTTCGTTCTCGCTTTAACTTCTTAATTTCTTCTTCACTGGCCCCTACTTTTTCCTTAATTTTAATTTTCTGATCCAGATCATCAAGTTCTTGTTGGATTTGCTTTTGACTCTTTCCTTTTTTCTTTTTCAGATTGTCATTAGTATTTGGTTCTTTTGTATCATTTGGTTTCTTCGTTTGTTCGCTAGGGCTGCCCTCGTCCTTCTTCTTGGTTGAAGATGGCTTCCAGGTATTCACTTCATTCGGTGCTTTATTGTTAACCGGATTCGATTTCGAACTTTCTGGCTTCGCTGTTGCATCTTTCGGCTTCGCACTTGAACCGTCTGTGTCCTTATTCGAAGAGCTTGGTTTTGAGCCTGCTGGTTTGTCAGCCCCGGCGGTTGAACCGGGTTTTATCGTCGGCTTCGGAGTTTCGGGTGCAGTCTTGGGAGGTTTCCCGGCAATGGAACTGACTCCATCCTCACCGCTGGTTCTCCATAAGGTGCCTGAACTTGGTTTTTTCGAATCATGATTCGATGAGAAGCCCCCCGGCACAATACCGACCCGCTGACTCTCTTCCCATTTTTTCTGAATAAATGACTTCGCTGTGGCTAACCCGTTACCTACACTTGGCTTCTTGCTCGCCGCTTCCGCATGCTGGATATTTCTCATCACCTGGCTGGTTGCTGAGCTCATTCCTGGGCTCTTAGACATACTCTTGGCGCTGTACATGCCGTCCACTACCATTTGGACGCCCATAATGACTTGATTCCATTTGAGTGTAGTGACCATCATCTGGGCATAGGAATCTGAAACAGGCTCTCCTGTAAAAGGGTGAATCCCCAGCTCAAACGCCTTGATCTGCAGTTGGTATATATCCTGCACAGGTTCCACGGGATGTGGGTTCTGTCTCAACGTGGCATAATCCACGCTCCCTTTATCCTTCTCATACGCTTGCAGAGCCGCCTGGTCGGTAACCCCATTTTCGCCCACAGGCCTCCAGATATGCCAGAACGAATCATACACCATACGGTAGCCTTTTTCCTTGGGCTCCTGATTTGCCTGCTGCAGTTGATGCACCCATTTTTTCTTAACCGGTTCAGAAATCTGATGAACAAATGTACTAACTTCCTGATGTTCCTGATGCAGTTTCTTAATAAAGTCTGGAAACGACGTCGACGTAGACAATTCACGTGCTGCTGTCAGCACCTTGCCCAGTAAGTTACGCTTGGCATCCTGCTCATCTTGGACGAATTGGGTGAACCCGGCTTTCAATCGATCTAGCAATCGAAGCGCCGAAGGCTTGGATGATCCCACTTTCGGTACACCCGAGATCACACCCGCTGCTACGGCAGCAATACCTACGCCTTGAACTATCGCACCCACAGCTCCGCCAAGGGCACCCACGATAGGAATCATAGCGGTAATGGCTAACGCTGCTCCAAATAAGGACGCTTCCTTCATGCTCGTTGTGGATGCCTGCACGGTGGCTTCCGTCTTGGCAGCCAGCGCCGCAGCCTGAGCCGCTTCGTATTGCTCCAGTGGAATCAGTGGCGGCTCTGGCTCCGGAGGTAAATCAGCGACGTGCACAGGTGCCTTGTTGCTACCCTCCTGCTGAATCTGGGCTGCGCGTACATCGGCCTGTCCATCCAGTATGAAGCTGCTCCCTCCGCCCATCAGCCAGATCGCTTCTGGCGAAGAACCCTGAATCTGTCCAGCTTCCAGCGCAATGTTGCCTCCCTGAATCGAAAGGTTACCAGGACTGGACAATACTACACTCTGTTCGTTAAGGATGATCGTCAGACCTGATCCTGCCTGCACCTTCACCTCCTCAGGCGACATGCCGACCGAAGGCCCGGCAGGATGACCCATAACCTTATGATCCGTGCCACCTCCAACAGAACGGTTGCCTTCTGGAACGGAATGGCGAATATACGCCCCGGATTCCAGACTCTCGGGGAAATACAGTTCTACGGTATCCCCGATCTCTGGCATCATGTACAGCCCGCTATGTCCTTCCGCTGCATAGGTTGGTGCTACTGGATATGGGCAAGAGGCACCTTGCATCATTGGGCCATCGTCCATAGGCAATTGGATTTGAACGTGATCCTGTATCACCCGGACAACTTCTCCGTAAAGGGACAGACCGATCAGATCTGAAAGCTCGCATCTCGGTGTACGCATCTGCTCTTCCAACATCATACGGTAGGAGGTCATCAGAAGACCTGATTCAAGACGCGATACAGCTTCAACGACCGTTAGCTCCCTGCCGTCAGGAAATTCAACCTTGTCACCCAGCGCATAGGTTTCGGCACTGTCCATCGTGTACTGTAGAATACCCTGATTACCCTTGGGACTTCGGATCACATATTTCTCCTCAACCTCCGAACCATACCATCGCATTTCTCCCAGCTCTTTTCGGACACGATAGGATTGATCTTGTGGCCATTTCCATAACCTTCCTGTCGGTAGACCAAAAAAGATCTTGGGTGAGGCAGCCGTCACTTCGGGAACTAGGAACGTGCCAAACCGGGATGCGAGCCTTCGCAGAAACATCCAGTCGGTTTCTTTATATTGTAAAACAAGTCCGCTTAATTGGGTATTCCCCGTTACCTGATCTATGACGTCAGAATATCGGTATGGTTTCATGATGAATCGAACAAGTTCTCCAAATGTCCAACCTCTGTTTTGGAACGCGCGTTCTGCAATATGAATATCCATCTGATATGTATTAGATAACGCTTCGATCTCAAATCGATATATTCCTCCAGACAGATGAACCTTAAGAGACGTCATGACACCATGGAAGAGACGTCTTACAGACTTTCCTGCTTCATCAACTTGCCTGAGTACGATCGGTTCCCCTTCAGCCTGAATTCGAAGGATACCCGGTCCTTCTTCTTCAGGAATGACTCCACTAACGTACAACTTCGCGTGCTCGTTCACCTGACGTGTAATGCGTACCTCTTCCAACCATTGGGCTTTATAGGGCCAATACAGACGAAGTTGTTCGTATCCAATACGATCTTGTAGAACCTTTTTCAATTCGTCCATGGCTAGAAATCCAATTGCTGCCCGTCATCTTCAATCACGATATCTCCACCATACAGACACTTATGTGTACATTGGCTGAGCAGGGCTGCTTTCCCTTCTACCTCGGTATCTCCCTTGCCATGTAGCCAGGACATGGTCAAAACGGGCATACACGGTGCTTTCTTGACTCCATAAATATCGACCATTGTACTGGTCTCTACAGCAGGATTCAGGGGATTGGAGCAGTTACCGAAAGAACCGATATGTATGCCGGGAATGTAATCCTCGACCGTCATCTGTGCCTTACCTTTAATGTAAACCCCATGGCTAAATGGAATTTTCAAACGTGTTCGTTGCGTACCACAGTTGCATTTCAGTATTGCACCAGCAACGACATAGCTTTTAGGTGCATCTCCAGCACTTTGAATCTGCGTGTCTAATTCTTGTTTTTGCGCCATCCGATTATCTCCCTTCTAAGCTGTTAGCTCCTGTTCCAGCTTCACCAGTCGTACGCCTGTGATATCCCGCCGCAGAATACTCTCTGCCAATGCAAGATTCACGATCATGACCGTTTCGCGCAGGTCCACTAATTGGAACAAAGGGACCTCCACCATTTCTCGTCTAAGGACGAGCTGTTCCAAACTGCCGTCCATGCGCCGTTTTGTATGAGGTGACAGCACATTTGCAAGTTCTGGCGGATGAATCGCCCAATATGTTTCCTGGGTCATACGCTCCCTGTCCGTAAGGACAGCCGCCCTGCGCTTCAGGCGGGGCTGATATAGCGTTAACACTTCAAGTAAACGATCTGATACTAGCGGAATCGGATGTTCCATATAATCTGTATAATCCACATGAACTCCACCGCGGACATTCAAGCTGATCGCCGTAAGATCGATGTTGGAATCCTGAAAAGCCTGACTCCATGCCCTTCGCTGAAGTTCACCTACGGGCTCAGTCTCAGCGCGATGAATCCATCTCGAATCTGCCATTAAGCGAAAGTATTGGATAACCCTGTCCTCCCTTCGGCATTGTCAAAAATCGCCCCTTCAATATTGGCATTATTCCACAGTGTATCTACCAGGTTAGCTCCGCTGAAGTTGGCACCTCGAAGGTCAGCCCCTCTGAAATCCGCTCCTTTCAGGTTTGAATTCTTGAAGTTAACTGCATCATACCCAGGTCCCTGTACAAGTCCCTCTGGGTGTCCTATATCTCCAACTACACCTCTAAATACAGCCCCTTGAAGGGAGCAACCACTGAAATCCGCTCCATATATAAGACTATTTGAGAAGTTCATCCCTTCCATTTCGCAATTCCGCCAGCGTGTGCCCACAAGCATGCAACGTTGAAAATCTGTCAATTTCAAATCTATATGCTCAAACCTGCTGAAACGAAAGTCCAAGTCGCTGCACTCCATTTCCGCCATACTCAGCCCTTGAAAGTGCGCATACATGACAGCAATACCGTTGCTTTCCTCCAGTTCCTCACCAATCTCTTCAATGCTTCGCTCTCTCCGATCCAATCGGAATACGCATTCGCTCGCATCAAGATACTCCCCAACACGTACTTCGAAGTTCTGTGCAAGTTGCATTTGCAAATGCAGCTCCATGTCTTCCAGCAAATAGCCGCATCGTCGGATGAAATAGACGAGATACCGATTCACCAAAGCTACCTGCTGCAACCGAATGCGTTCCAGTTCCACAGCCGTCACGGCACCTTGATAAGAAGGTAAAGTCTGTTTCAATCTTTCGATCATCCGTTCTACACATTCGTAGGCCCATTGTGCAGAATAGAACGCTCGCACTGGCCCACGGTCCAGCAACCACGACGAATCACAAGCCTCAACCAGCACATTCATCTCCCCATCAAGTACTTCCGTTCGCAATATAGAGTACTGGATGTAGGCGATTTCCCCTTTTGTCCTAACCTCTTGAGCAAGCGTAACTTCTTTAATAAACTTTCTGAAATGTTCCATATATTTTGCCGTCAATTCGGTTGATCTGCTCTCTAATGTACGCCTTAAATCCTCCATCAGCCTGACTCGCTCTGGCTCCACCTGATCGGCATAAAAGTGCTTCAACGAATCCTTTCGGTTCATTTGCTTACACCCTCCCTCGACTACAAATACATATGTTTAGTTGGATTTCACCTCAGAACCACTCATCTGAGCCTGCCCATCCAATCGGAACGTCCCCCCTCCACCTTCAAGAAGTAACTGGGAACCGGCAGACAATATCATTTTCTTTCCTGCTTTCAGGGAAAGGCTGCCCCCTGCAGACATTGTGACTTGCTGGTTGCCCTTGATTTGAATGCCCTCATCACCACTCAACCTTATAAATACTTCTCCTTCTTTTCCAGTGATTACAATGGAGTCTGGTGTTAGCCTGATCTCCTTGCCATGGGGTGTACGAAAAATTTTGTGATCTGGATTGTTCAATTGATTCGTTCCAGTCACCTGTGTATCTAGTCTGGGCGCTGGCGTAGCATATGCCTCTTCTTCATGCTGGGTTGGAAAATAAACCGCCACCGGATCACCAATCTCTGGCATCACGTACCATCCGGTCTGCCCCTCCGCAATGTAGGGAGACTGATACAGTAGCCATAGTCCATTCTCCGCTTCCTGTTCTTTATCACAATTTAGTTGCACTCTGACATGTCCGCCATGTACCGCAAATATGCGCCCCATTAATGAGCTTCCAGCAATCAGCGGATTGTAGTACGTCTTTTGCCGCAATCCTTTGTGAAGACTTAGCACATATTTATGCTTTAGAATACCTCCGGCAAGTTCCGTATAGGCTTCCGTAAGATACAGACTTCTGCCTCGGAATGAGATATGGTGTCCCAGTTCCATAACTTGATCTGTCTCCACTTCGTATACAATGAAGTCACTTTCATTCACATTTACAGTCTCGTTCTCCGTGAAGTACATGAACGGAGTCATGTTTTTGTGGACGGTATAACGCGTATTATCCAGTTCGATCGAGTTACCATGCTCATATACGCCGAAATAAAATTTGGGGCTGTCGAATTGAGCCGCAGGCATCAGACTCGTATGAAATCGGGAAGCCAGTCTTCTGAGAAATGCCCAGTCTGTTTCCTGATATTGCACGGCAACCTTGCCAATCTTGGCTCCCCCGGTCCCCTCATCGATCACATCCAGTCCCGGATAATCCTGATCCAGCTCTTTTAACAATTCAGGGAGTGTCATCTGGATGTTTTGAAACGTACGCGTTCGCTTCTTGATATCCATCAGGTACGTATGTGAGATTGCTTCAACCTGGAGCGTATATACGCCCCTCACAACCTGCACTTCTACAGATAAAGGAATGCCTTTGAATAGCGGACTTTTGTTCCCCTCCTCGTCCTTTTGCCACACTTCAATCGGGGTACTCTGATCGGTAACATCCACATATCGATCTTTCCATTCCTCGGATACCATGCCTTTGAAAACAAGGCGGGTATGCTCATTCATCTTTTTGCGGATTGTCAATTCTTGCAGATGTACTAGCTCATAAGGTTCAATAATCAGATTTTCATACGTCAGGCTCATGGACTCAGCTCCTCTCTAATTCATTTCGACAATGAGTGTATCCAGAAGTTTACCACCGGGTTCCATCCAATTTTTCTTCTCATCGTCCGTACAGTTAAAGCCATAAACAAGGACTTTCTGATTTAAAATGGTGAACACCATATGGTTATAAATTTGATCATTCAATCCCTGAACAGCGAACTGGCAGAAACCCGTGGAAAGACCAGCATGCGTCACTCGGACGCCGTGCTTTTTCCATTCTCGTACAGGTTGAGTTGCACGAATCACGTCTGCCATCGATTCCGTAAAGGAATTCAACTCTTCCGGAGTAAGACGATGATCCAATGTCTTGAACGTAAAGTTGATCGTTCCCGAATCATTGGTATAGATCCACTCAGGACGATGGGACGACGGATATTTTAACTGAGCTTCTCTTTCTGTCACCAAACGAAATGTGCGGGGAAGAGACACCGTAACCTTGCCCTCGTATAGCTCTGTTCTTCTCAGATGTATCGTTTCCTGTTCAAGGTGTATCATCGTTATTGGCTCGAATGGTTTAACTTCCCTTGAATCAGGAGAGGCTTCAACATCTCTAGTCTCTGTTCCCTGATGAGGTTCACCGTTCAATGTTTTGCCATATAACATCGGGATGATTTTGCGATCCATATGTTCCATAAACGAATTCCATCCTCCCATATCTCTTGAAAATATCAATCCACAATCATACGATGTGGTCCGCCCACCGGCATACCCGAACGTCCCGTTCCCCGACCTGCATTCGCCAGTATGCGATCCAGATATCGATGAATCTGCGCATTATCGTATTCTCTGTACTCCAGCCCCAATCGACTGGCAATGTGATGCAAAATGACGCTACGTGCAACCGTTCCTTCATTGAGACACATCATGGCGAAGACCAGATCGTGGGGATTAGAGGTCCCCGTTCGAAGCAACCTCTCGGCATAATCCTTCATGACAACCGGGGATAAGGTGCTTGCCCCCTCGGCTGCATAAGGGACATGAATGACATGCAGCGTGTTGAACTCCGTTGCCAAGTCGGCAAAGGTCTGATAGTCCCGCCGTAGCCGGGCCCCTTCCTTCAGCTTGAATCTAGCCAGCTCCAACTCACTCGATGTGCACATTGCCTCTTCTTCCAGGAGCAGTTCCGAGTGGCTTATCGTCATGTCACTCACGGTCTCCTCCGCGGTAAACCGAAGCTTCAGCACATTGACCCGTCCCGTAGCTTGGTATGCCAGTTCCATAGGCTCTGTCAGCATATAAAGCCTTCCATTATGCAGCACCATCCCAGGGGCGACGACCAATTTGTCCGGGAACACTTCTACCTCTGCACCTGCAAGAATGCCATCTGCATAACCGCGATAGTACAGTTCGATGTAGTCTCTGGGGAAATCGCGTAGTCCCTCCAACATGGATGTTTTCAGAATTCTTCCCTTGTTAAAATGCGGATACGAATATGTGAACATGAGCGGTGTTCCCCCTTTCTGCTCGTGGTCCTCACTTCATTCCGTCAAAGAAGTCCAGTTCCGACAAGTCTGTTTCAAACGGAAGCAACTTCTGCGATCCCAGATACAGCCGTTCATTTCTGCGAGCTACAGGCAACACATGAAAGCCCCAATGACGATCATCGGGAAAGACAAAAAACTTCGTCTCTCCATTCACGATGGAATCCGTATCATCCTGCGGAATTTTATCTCCATATCGATCTCGAATGTCTTCATAAAGTACCTCTTTATAGAAGTCCGGGCGGTTGGCATATACGAACTTCTGTCTCAGCTGGCCATCACTTCCGCTAAGGTATAACTCCACTTCTGCCGTCTCGAATGGACGGGAAATACTACCCGGAATGCCATCACTTCGATCCAGACTGCTGATCAGCATTTTTTCACGTCCATTATGCGTGTATGCACTTACGGTATACGGAATTACAGCGGCATCATGCGTGATGTCAGCTTGAACGCTTCCCGTTTTGCGGGCACTCAGATAACGAATTGCCCCTCGAAGGCAGGCAAGTTTAAGATCAGGCACACGCCCTTCCGCAGGTTTTTGCCGAAACTCAATGCTTCTGCCTGGAACGAACTCTTTCAGTGCTTCCCGAAATACATCAATGCGGCAGGACTGACCTGTCAACTTGATAATCGAGTACTGGTTCATCCGTCCTTGCCGATAGAAATCATCCAAAAACTTGCGAACCACTTCATAGATATCAGCCTTAATCAGCTGGGTAATTTCCTTGATATTGAACACCACATCAGGGAACTCATATTCATCCTTCAGCTCCCCATTCCGTTCTACCGAGAGGAACCAACGCTCCATGGTGGTGATCTGCAGATCACTGTCCCCGTCGCCCTCCATCTCCGAATGGAATCGGTTACGTAAGATGCCGGTTTTGCGGAAAAATTGCTGCTTCATCTCTTCTGCGATTTCCCACAGAAAGTAGAAGTTGCCTCTTACCCGCAAATATTCGTCCCGTGAACGATTCTCTCGACGCGCAAACGCAGTAGGGATGATGTGTTCTGCCTCCTCATATCGCTGCTCCAGCTTCTGATAAACGGACTTCACACCCTCTTCGTCCACCTGACGGAACACATCCGCACCAGGTGCCTCAATCAGGCTATCAATATCCGTCACCTGACGGCGTCCGCTATAGTAGTCGGCGAATACAATTTTCATGAATTGCATAATACGATAGGTAATGTTGTGACCTCCGAAGTTCGTATCCCCATTTTCGTAGGTAGTATGGATATCCAGCTTGTACGCCATATGTCCGTCCTCGATCGTAAAGGCACATGAAGACAAATCCGTCGTTCCACCGCCACAATCAATCACGAGCGCATGATACGTCTGCCCTTCCATGAAAGCACCACGTTCCATGCCGTCAGCAAGGGTGTTATAGAGCACAGCCATTCCCTCATCCAGCGCATACGTCTGCTCAATCCGATAATCCGGAAGCATCTCTCCGAACATCTGCAAAAACTGTGTTTTCATCTTCACGGGACTGGTAAAATGCACATGCCGAAACTTGCACTTGAACTGATGCTCTGCCGTTCGGATGATGTAGTTCATGTACGCACGCAGCAGATCCATACGAGAAACCATGGCCGCATTGCCATGAACATCGACAATTTCTTCCATTTTGTTGTAATTGTTCACCCATCGCTTCATACTGCGGAAGACACTCGCCCGGCTGCTGTACCCTCCCCGACGCATACTTCGCAGCGCTTCATAGCCGAACTCGTAACGAATGTTCGCTGGATCCGAGCACTCTGCCACCCCAATGGCCGTAGGCAGGACTTCGATCCAGTCCGTATCTTTGTATGTAGGATGGGGAAAAGCAACATAGTTAATGGCATCCATACGGACTCGTCCATTCAGCAAATCCTGGCTGCTTGGCGCCTGAATATAACCGTTATGCAAATAGGCGCCTGCCGTCGTATTGGAGGTGCCAAAATCAATTGCAAGCACTGCTTCTGTCGGTTCAAGCTCCCGGATGTCCAGATCTGCCAGTGGGATTTGAGTATATTGAATATGAACCGGTGGAAGCGGTCTGCTGGAATAGTAGGTCTGATATAGATACTCCGAGTCGCGTTTACGGAAAAAGAGAAGACTGTACTGTCTGTTGCCCGATTTCTTCCAGGTCGACCCACTTCCTGCCGTCAAATAAAAGGTTCCCGATACAGAGTCGTCCTTAACCAGGTTGAAGATGCCACACAGCTCCATGCTCTCATTGACTAAAAGTACGTTGGATTCGGTTAATCCACCCGGTGCCGTGACCACATATCGATCCAGCTTGTCCACGTTCAATCCTTCGTACAGAATCAGTCGCGCAGGCACACTAATGCCTCCATCACTGCTCATGGGAGCCGTCATATGACGAGAGATAGCCTTTTGTATACGCTCGAATCCACCTTCAACAGACTGATCGATCCACAATACATCGTCCGCTCCCAGAAATTTTAAAATAATCCGAATCAGTTCTTCCCGCTCCGTCCGAGGGCCCAATCCCTCAATTAACCGTTCCTTGTAACAAATGTTCCGTAATTGGAATGTGGTCATGTCCATCAATTCTTCACGCGTATAACGCATGGTTCCTCTGGAACGTTCCCTGCTCGTGGCATCAGGATACAATCGGTATGAATAGCCGTTCATCTATACTTCCTCCTTACAACTGCTGATGCTGCTTAATATAGGGCAATCCCGTCCTGTATCATCGTATAGTCCACATCCAGAATGCCAAAATGATGCCCCCAGTATATTTCCGTGTCGAACCGAACCGGCAGAAAGAGTTCAAGAATCAGTTCCAGCTTCTCCTTCGCTTCCGTACGCTCTACCTGACCAATGTACAAAAGCAATTCATCCTTTTCCTCACAATTGGCATAAAGGGTTGAACGCGGGAACATTCGAACAAGGGTATCCCTCAGCAGATGAACCGCCTCACCCGTATCATACAAACGGAGCATATTGCAGGCGATCACTTCCTGCTCCTCCTGTCCGAACAGCTCCATTCGCCGCCGAACCCGATCCCCGTATACACCCGAATGCATATCATTCAGAATGAAGCGAATATAATACTCCCTCTTGTTCATCCCCTGCATCAAATCCATATCCGCCAGAAAATGAATAACCAGATCAAAGAGCGCTTCCCGCAACTCCACCTGCTCTTCATTATTGATATCGAAGAGGTCCCGGAAAATATCAAAAAAGCGATAATACGGATTGACTTCAACCGTGCCTTCCACGCCTGAAGCATTCAGGTTCGTTTGGCTAAGTTCCATGTAAGGCGAATATACACGTGCTGGCACAAAGGTTACGTCGCGCAGATCGGTTCCATTACGCTTGGCCCGAATAATGAGATCCCAGATGTAATTCATGCTGTACTCACACCCATTCCCCTTCGCAGCAGTATTCGGGGAAAGCCAGCTGGATTTCGGATACCAGAAAGCTCAGCAGATCATCCAGAAAAATGGCCTGTCCCGGCTGCTTCTCGTGTCTGCTGAACCTTAAAATCATTCGATGTTTATCTGTCTCAACACGGACATGGTCGCTAACAAATGCATTAAGTGGGTACGTGACTCCCAAAGCGGATCCTGGCGCCACCACTTGTACATCTTCCAGTTCCAAACCCTCTGCTGCCTGAAAAGCGTGAACCATGCGGGCAATCTCCCCTTTGGACCGCACAGAACGCCCTTCCTGACGCGCATATTTACCGGCAAACCCTTCCCGTTTGTTATTGGAAAACAGCGGATAGTCCATTCTGCCAATGCGGGTTGCGACAGGACCAGCTATTTTCAGCACCGTCCATGAATCGGATTTTTCCAGCGGAGATACGATCGTGATATCTTCTTCCGATCTTTTGATATACCGAATATGCGATTCGTCTCCATCGACCAGATATCCGTGCTCCGTTCCGGTTTTGCGGAGTGGCAACACATGTTCATAATTGATTCGGTCCGAAGCCGGAACAGGGAATCCACCCGTTTTCATATCCAGCTTCTGAATGTTCCACAGCGGAATCATATTCGTTCTTTTATAAGACTCAAACTCTTCGAGATGGATGGAAAGTTCCTTGACAGCATGTTGTTTGTCCCATGCTTCTCCATCGTCCGAACTGACCAGAACACAATCAACGAATTTGAACACATAGGGTGCATTGATCGATTTCCATGGCAGACTGTTCTTACGAAAGACCCGGTACAATTCTTCAACTTTGGAGATATACGCTGCACTTGATTTCAACCGAACCGTTATGGCATGTCTGCCTTCACTCGTTATAATCTCCCCGCGAAATGTCCGATTACTGTTCAGTAGAGATTGAAGTTCCTGTTGCCCACACTCCATGTAGAACGTAAATAATTTCATCTCTTCCTTACGCGCCAGTGCCTCTGAAGCCTCACTCAAATAGACGGTCTGTGGTTCAACATCCTCAGGAATGATCGGGTACAGAAATTCATGAATGGGGTCCAGATCTTCCCGCGCGCATAATGTGACATATACATCATGACGTTCCTCCTGCGGCAATACCTCATCGAAAACTCGTTGCTCAATCTGTTTGTTCAGCGTCTCCTGATACTCCACAAGATTAAGAAAAACGCCTGTCATGAGATCTTTGAGCATGCGGCGTTGTTCCAGATCCTCCATCTTGTTAAGACGGTCACGAATCATGTTTTTCATCATGAATCTCCTCCTTCCGATGATTCCTGTTCGTTCACGTCAGCCTCCGTAGTGTCGGTGCTTCCGTCAGCCTTGGAGGCAGAATTACTGCTAGCACTACTTGTCGTTTTTCCAAAAGAAGCACCTGAGCCAGAAGCATCCGCATTGCCATTTCCAGCCGAGGTGACATCACCAGTGGAAGAACCGTTCCCCACTGTATTGCCTGTGCCCATACTTCCGGTACTGCCGGTCATATCCGAGGTCATTCCCGATGTATTTGCTGTATCTAATCCTGCCGTATCCTGCGTAAGATCAGCCGCCGGTACCGGTGGGTTTAATTTCTCATCCAGTTTGTTTATTTTCCGCTCCATGGCCAGCACACGTTCCAGCATATCGATCTCTTGATAAATTCCCTGTGCCGAAGCATAGGCATCCATGGCTCCGCTGTAGTCTCCGGCTTCATTGAAGCGGTCACCCTTCTGTTCCAGCGTATCTGCCTGAAGCTGCCGGGATTGCCGCTTGATATCTGCACGTTTGGTCTCGGCCGTCTCCAGTTGCGTAGCAATTTCCTTCAGCGCATCCTTGTAAGCTGTCTCCGTAGCGGCTTTCCTGGCCCTTTTATACAAAATGATCGCTCCACTGTAATCTCCGTTCTGGAGTTTCAGATCGCCTTCGGTGATCCAGTCTTGTACTTGCTGGAAGGTGGTCATCTGCTCCAGGCGCTCCTGAATAACTTCCCGGTTGAACATGCTATAGGATTCAGACAATTCCAAAGCTTTGGTGTAACTCGCGGTTGCTTTGGTAATGTCGCCTTCTTTCAGGTGAGCTTCCCCATCAACCAGCGTCTGAGCAGCAGCCATCTTCGCGGTCAACAGCTTTTTATGTATCGGGTCCTTGATTTTGATGGAATTATTGCGCGCCAGGCTGTAGTCCGAGACTGCCTTGGCATACTCTTGTTCCTTGACGTACTGGTCTGCGGTCTGTTCATATTGCAGCATATCTACGGCCAATTCAGCTTTTTTGGCTGCACTTTTCACCGCGTAGAATATGCCGGCTCCACCAAAAATCAGGAGCATAACCAGCATGATGGCAATCCGCTTAATCCATTTCTTACGGTTCTTGGGCTCTTCATGAAAAATCTTGTTCACATATATGGCTGCCGCACTATAATTCTCGATACGTGCACGCTGCTTGCTAAGCATCACTTCTTCAAGTGTATCCGCTAGCGTCTGTGGGTCATTGGCACCTTCAACCGCATCGATCATCTCGGCATCCTGAACCCCCTCCCACAATCCAGGGGTGCATAGCACAAGTACATCGCCATCGGCCAGCTTGATCTTATCCGATACATACGGCCTGATCATGCCAGGTTTGCCCGCATATTCGTTCAGATTGCCGCGTTCATCATGCTGATCCACACGATCTTCTGCAATCTGGCCTTCGGCTGCCAACTGAGCAGCAACGCTATGATCTTTGCTTTTTAGTGCAAGCCGATTTCCACGAAAATGATACAAGCGGCTGTGTCCGGCAGATGCCCACACCATACGTGTATAATCTGTCACAACAATGACGAATCCCGCTTTGAGCCTGACTCGGCGGCTTTCATACTGCAACCATTCATGGGCAATCTTGATATACTCCGTTAGTCTGCGTTTGGACATGGTTGGCTTTTCCAAAAAGGATTCCAGAATGGTCTGCACTGTGATCTGTGCGCTATTCACTTCCGTATCTGTATCCAGGCCATCTGCAATGACATAACAGGCCCAATCTTCCAGCTCAACGCAGCCGTAGAAATCCCGATTTTTCAGGAAAGATCCTGCTTCCGAGACAAAAGCCGTCTTGAATTCACTGTTCTCCTTCCTCATCCGTCTCCCCATTTCCCTTCCCTGTGCGTTGCCTGATCCGTTACCATCCTTGCTCCAAAATAATAATCGTGGCATTATCCTGATGCACAAGCTGTTTTTCTTCAATCAAATCAATGATGGTCTGGGCTGCATCAAATGGCGACATGTCTTTCGCCAGTATAGTTTCCAATTCCATCTCAGTAAGGGAGTTGTATACCCCGTCACTGCATAACACAATCTTGTCCGCCGGTTGCAGTGCAAACGGCTCGTCCGCGATTTCCATTTGTTTAAAATGGTCGTATCCCAAATAGTTGACCAGCCTTTTGCGCTGCGGATTATCCAACGCCTCCTGCTCCGATATTTCTCCAGACATATACTGTTCTTCGAGTTGAGTTTCCAGCGTATGTTTATGATTGATAGCAAGTAGCTCACCTTTGCGAAATACGGCCAAAATGCTGTCCCCTACTGCGCCCCAATATAGCTCCCTGCCCTTGATCATGGCAGATACCAACGTTGTTCCTCCAGGAACGCCCAGTAAATTGCGAAGAATCGCCTGGTTTGCCGCATGGGCAGAAGCATCCCAAAACTCTCCCGGATCAGGAAACCGCTCCAACTCTTCAAACTCACGGATAAATGTTTCTACAGCAGTTGTACTGGCTACTTTCCCACCAGATAAGCCGCTAATTCCATCGGCAAGTACCGCGAGTACACCATATGGCTCCAAGGCACAGGCAAAATAATCATCCTGCTCACTGCGAGCACCAATGGTCTGTCCATTCCCGATCTGAACACCCACTGGCCTATCGTCACGTTGCCTTACCGGAATCCGGCTTCGGACGAATAACAACAACCAGATCGACAAACAGCCTGCTGCAAGAACCCAATATGGCGTTAGCTCCTTGTCGTTCCACAAGATCATGAAGGTATTCACTGTTGCTCCCATTCAAAATGCACACCACATAATGGGATGAAAATGAATTTGCTGCGTCCTAATTGAATGACGTCGTAGGCAGCCAGTTCCACCGGAGAATAGACCGCTTCATTGTTGTGATAGGCAAGGCCGGAAGCATCGCCGGGCAGCAGATAGAAATTCCGTTTTTTGGGATCATATACAATCACCGCATGATTACGCCTTGAAATCGTGTTATCCCCAAGGATTCGAACATGCATCTCTTCCGAACGTCCAATAAAGTTCTTTTCAGCCATAATTCGATAATCCTGGCCCATCTGCGGACCTTCGATACACACCATCCATCCCGTTACCGGTTCAATTCCTGTCGTTTCCCCCAGGTATGGCATCGTTCTGTCATCCTCTGCCGTGCGAGGCGCGCGTGGGATTGCTCCCGCTGCTTCACTATTGCCGGAAGCCGGTGACTCGACGGCCAGATTGCAATATGGACACGTGTTTCCGTGCCGTCTCGTACTGAACATATGTCCGTTTCCACATCTTGTCAGACTCATTTCTTTTCATTCCCCCGTAGCTTGTATAATGGTACGCCAACGTTATTTCACCAAAATTCGGGTATTGGCAATATAAATTAAGTCCCCTGCCTCAATCAGGCTGGGTTCTTCGATTTCCAATTTGGATGATCTGCTTTGATTTCCCTTACGTACACCCACGCCGCTGGCGGAGTCAATATCCTCGATAAACCATTGGCCCGAAGCTTTGTTCAGCACAGCATGTTGCGGACTGATGAGGGAAGCATATGGAGTATCGGACAAATCAATGTCCGCCTCACTATTCTTCGAACTTTTTCCGATCAATACACTTGTCTCACCCTGAATGTACCATTCCTTCACACTTGTACCGTCATCGTCCAACAGTACAAGTTTCACAACACGTGAAGACAACTTCTTCTTTTCCCCCTTGGTGGCAGGTATGTATTTAAAAAATAGGTATGCTCCCCCGGAGAGGACTACAATAATTCCAGTTATCCACTGGGCACTCATGTCCCGGTTAATGATGAATATGTAATACAGCACGGCTAACGAAATCATGGCGACGCATGCGTCAACCCCTATCGTCATTACCGACCTTCCTCGTCTCACTTCCATAACCTCCGCCTGAACCGGTACGATCCATTACAGGCCACCGGTTTACTTTTTTCGAACTCCGAAATATCGGTCAAACATGGCGGACATATCCATTCCTTTATTGGGATCGGCTTTGCCACTGTTTGAGCTTTCCTTGCCTTTGGGGCTATAGCCAAAAAATTGTTCAAACTGTTCCTGCATTCGTGATGGATCAGACCATACCTTCTCGGTATTCATAGGTCCATTTTTTGTATGTCCACTCTTTTCTCGTGCAGTATTGGATGTTGTTCCTTTTGCCCCTTCTGGATTCCCCGTAGATCGAGGTTGTTGATTGTATGTTGCCCTTAACTCGGGATTTCCGAGTGTACTGTAGGCCTCATGTACTTGCTTGAAACGCGCCTCTGCCTGCGGATCTCCCCCATTAACATCCGGGTGAAATTTCTTCGCCAATTGACGATAAGCCTTCTTGATCTGCTCCGGAGAAGCTTCACGTTCTACACCAAGTACGGCATAATAATCTTTCATGGTATTCGTCCCTGCCTCCCTGCCGTATTCGGGCGTAAATAAAGATTAAGGGGCACCAGGGCCCCTTAACATGACAGCGTTATTCTGGGCCAGTCATAACTGACCCGGAACATTAGTTGCCCCCTTTTATACCGGGAAGCCGCCTTCGATTTTAGTGAATTCAGTTTTGTCTTTTTTCTGTTTGATGAACAGGCTGAATTCACCCACGCCTTCGGTATCTCCGAAACGCTCTGTGTAATCCACAACGAACGCATTAGGCATGTAAATTTTGCGTACCACTTGATCCGCTGCAACCACTTCCAGGGTTACTTTACGGTAGCAATCTGCTTTTTCAGCTGGAACGAGGGACCACAGAGCAAGTTTCATCGTGTCATCTGCATTGTCACCGTCTGTTGCTGTAATAATTTTGCCACTGATGCGAAGTGTTGCACCTACATCTGTGGATCTAGCATTGGAATCATCTGGCGTATCCGTGTCATACACTACTGTGCGGATATTATCCATTCCCAATTCGATTGTTTCTGCGCCTTCTACTTTCAATACAAAACCCATTAATAAAAACCTCCTTAAGATTAGAAAACAATGTGCCCGGCATGCTCTCCATCTGGGGAGAGGTACCGGAATATATGTATAAGGTCAGCCATAAAGGCTGCCTCTAACACCAAAATAAATGTCTAAAACTCGTTGTTTAAAGAATTATATTCAAAATCCAAAACTTGTAACTACTCCAGTCTCTTACACTTTCATCGCGCTGGTGCCTTTAGTAATCATGACCTCCAGGTTCTTCACGTTGCCGTTGAATACCAGATCAATGTGGCACATATTGCTCTTCTCATCGATGATAAAGCTCATGTCGTCACCTTCCTGAATGATCGAATTGATCGACCCTCGGGTTCCCAGCCACCGGCTCTTCTGACTGCTCGGATTGTTGCTGAAGAATTTGACGATATTTTCATGCTTGAAATCACCCGTCTGGAAACGGAGCAAGCGCTCAATGTAAGTACTTACGAGTGTTTTATACAAGGAATCAAAGCCATCTTCGGACATCGCCATGCTTCTCGCTTTGTATACCGTGATCCGCTTGATATCGCTATCCTGGATTTGGGCATTTTCCGATGAGAAAATAAATCCAAAGTTTTTGCGGTTAATCGAATCCTTGATGGTGTTCGTGAATCCGGAGATTTCTTTGGTCATCGTAGTCACTACACGCAGACTGTTATCGCCTGCTTCAATATCAAAACGCACACCTGGATAATCCCGGTTCACGGTTTTGAATGCGCCTCGTAGATACTCGGGGCACTGATATGCAGCCACAATTCCGGCAGATACATAAGACGCACCGACATACACACCTTCAATCCACAGCTTCAGAATGTCTTCTTTCTCCTTGGAAAGCTCCACACCATTCTCCGTCTGGAGCATACGACTGTCGATAACGACACCCGATTTCTCTTTCGGAATGATGGTAAAATTCGGAGCACTTGGAATGGCGAATTCGCTGTAGTCCTTGCGAGTTAATACCGCGCATTTATCAATATATTTATCGATGCCCGCAGTAGCCATGCTGCTGAATGTAGTCTCTTCTCCAGATTCAAAGCTAAAGAATACTTGTACTTTGTAGTCTTTAACGACTTGCAGAAGCATGGACAGGGATTCCATACTGTTTCCGTCTTGTTTAACCACTTTCTCGTTACCACGGAAACGGGCTCGACTGACTTGAACTTGTCCCGTATTCTCCAGTTCAACGGAAGGAACAATTCCGAACCAAATAGTGTCGGTAAAATCATTCTTCGCATTGACTGTGTTGAGATAGGTCTCCAGCCGCGGAATGTTACTGCTCTTAACAAGCATATCCAGCTTGGCATTGGCAATCAGCATGGAAGGCAGCATGCCTTTGTTTTTGGTCGCATATTGATCAAAGAACATTTTGACACCCAAAATTTTCTCTACCAGCGGTTTTACGGTTTTCACAAAGTCATCCTTGGCGTTCTTGTAAAATTCCAGGTATGTATTGTAATTCTGTACTTCAACTGCCGTATCAACATCCGTCTGAACCGCAGGCAGTGGGCAGAATGTACGAACGACCAGATCCTGTACATACGGTGAAGGTGCCTCGGAGAGTGAATCATAATCTTCGGCAAACACCTGAGTCAAATCTGTGCTTGTCGACTCATCCAGGAGCATCAACTCATTGTTATCACTCTTTGGAGCTTCGATAATTTTCAATTCTCCGCTCTCACCAATCGTGAGTTGACCTACCTGAATCGCTTCGGAAGAAGTTTCTTCTTGAGCACGGCCCAGCAACAAGCGGGTTTTGATATCTTCGATAGCCAGTGGTAGCATCGCCATGACATTGTTATAGTTCCGGCTGGCATCTTCAAACATGACATTAAGTTTATCCCCGATATCCAACTTCTTCGGGTCCCCGTCATCCAGCTTCTCATGCTGGCCGTACATGTAATGAATTTCTTTCCGTACCTGCCGAATGTCATCCATAACCTTTTTCGGTGAGATCATATCCAGCAAATTCTCAAACTTGAAATCTACATTCGTAATCCCCTGGCTACGTTTGGTATCGATCAGGGTAAAGAGCATTCTCAGGAAGTCATTGCTATGATCAATTTTGATCTCAGAGATTGCTTCATCCGGAATCCCTTCCGGTTTTTTAAGCGTATACATGACTTTCTGGTTTACCGCATTGAAAAAGGAATACACACTGGGAGAAAACTTGTCCAAAAACTCATCGAAGCTTCGTACAAGCAGGTGTTCATTGATCTCCTTGATCTTGTCATCATTCAGACTGTCGATCCCTTTTACGTCACCGACAATCGTAATCAAATCCATTTTCTCAGGATTGATCTCTTCGAAAAGCATCGTTCGGTTCGTTTGATTAATAATATCCATTCAGGCAACATCCCCCTAATGATGGTTCATTCGGGCGAATGCTTCCCCCCCTCCATCAATTTTTGACACTCCGCACGCTCTATCAGTCTTTGGTCATGATCTAAGAGAATCATCTTCTCAGGCGATCACAAGTCCAATAGAACGAGCTGTCAACATATGACTGGAACTTATGTACCAGATTATGCCGTTTGCTTTGGAGATTTATGGAATTCATCTTAATCATCAGTGATATGTTTTGTCAATATTACCCTATATAGGTCTAAAAGCTCATTTTTGTGACTTCGATATACCTATAGAACTAATTTCCGATTTCCGCTTCACTTCCCATCGAATCATGCCGATGATAAAGAATATCCTATAATCTGGATGATGTTCAATGATTTAAAACTAGTGGAGTTTTCCCCCTAATCAAGAGGAAATCGCCTTAACGTATGCGGTGTTGCAATATTCTTCGCTTATCAAAACTACGCATAACGGGGTTTTGTCGAGTAGAAACAAAAGTTTTCCAACAAAAATCAGTTTGACCTCTAAAAACAATTGCAGTGCCCAAAACAGAAAGGAGATTCAAAGCATCGTATGATATTAACAAAATTCAAAAAAACATTTTTTTCTATCTTGGTAATCAGCTTTTTAATTCCAGCATGGGACATGGGGAGCATATACGCTGAATCATCCGTCAAGACCCAGACGTATGAAGGCCTCGATGCCATGTTTGTCCTGGATGTTAGCTACTCCATGAATGAGACCGACAAAGATCGCATTGCCGAAGAAGTTATACATATGTTTATGGATATGAGTAGTGGACCTAAGACCCGATTGGGATTCGTAGCTTATAATGACAAGATCACTTCATCCGTACCACTGATGGAGATTTCATCCTCTGGAGCTCGCAATAATCTTCGTAGCCGTGTGGATGGCTTAAAACGTTCGGGATATACAGATCTCGGACTTGGCTTACGCCGAGGGGCTAGCCTGCTCGAACAATCGCAGACGGACAAACGTAAACCATTTATGATTTTGCTCTCTGACGGAGAAACGGATTTGCGAGGATCAACGAGCAGAACACCTGCTGACTCCTCCAAAGATGTGGACAAAGTTATTGAGATGGCACAACAAGCTGGTTATCCCATCTATACTGTGGGACTAAACCGCGACGGTACGGTTAACCCGGCAGAACTGGAGCGTATCGCCAAAGAAACGGGTGGTTCTTCCTTTATCACCGGAAGTGCGGACGATCTGCCTGAAATCTTCAATCGGATTTTTGCAGATCAGATTCAATCCGTTCTTGTATCTGTAGCGGCTGTAACTGCAACAGGAGCAATGCAGGAAGTAACCGTGGATATTCCTAACTCCAGCATGGCGGATGCCAACATTATCATGCTATCTGATCATGCTGTCTCCGAAGCTCAGCTCTATTATCAGTCGAGCAATGTCAGCTTCATTCGGTCTGATAAATATGCTCTGATGAAGATCATTCGTCCGGTCAAAGGACAGTTCAAACTGAAATTCAAAGGCCGTAGCGGTGATCTGGTGAAGATTAACCTATTAGGGAACTACAACGTCTCTGCGGTCGCAAATATGGCAACGGAGCAGCCAGTCAAGGGGAAGAGCATCACATTTGAGGCATCACTCTACGATCAGGCTGTGGACCCTAAACCCATTAAGGACTTGGATGTGTACAAGGGACTGGAAGCGGAACTCATTGTAACTCCATCTGATGGAAAAACAGAACGTATCTCTTTGACCAATACAGGTAGCGGATTTACGGGAAAATACACTTTTCCCAAGTCGGATTTGTACACATGGGGACTACGAATCGACGGTCCGGACTTTTATCGGGAAATTACTCCGGTTGAAGTAGACATTACGAATCAAGCACCCGTAGCCACCGGCGAATCCATGGTGTTATCCAAAGACGACAGCAATACAGATGTCGACCTGAACAACTACTTTAAGGATGCCAATAATGATCCATTAACGTATGTCCTTGCAGACGGTGGAAGTGAGCGCAAACTCGGGGATGCCGTCATTGAAGGTAACCTGTTGCGATGGTCTTCTCTTCACACTGGAAGTTCAACGATCAAGGTGACAGCAACGGATTCTGAGGGAGCAAGTATAACTACAGACATTTCGTTGCAAATTCATTCTTTACGTGAAAAGGTACTGCTATATACAGGATTGGGCCTGCTTCTTGCTGGTGGTATTTTCGCACTGTATTGGTTCGTAATGAAGCCAAAACCCGTATTCCGGGGAAGACTGGAAGGATACTTTCTAGCGACAGCGAACGGCGAGGATATACCGGTGACCAATTGGCCTCTCACTTCATTGGAACGCCGAAAAGTAAGTCTCAGTGAACTGTTTGATCGCATGGACATCGGGGTCAAAGTACCGGAATCGGGACAAATCTGGCTGGAAGCGGGTAAGAAAGAAACCTTATTGGTACGGCACGATACGAATTGTACGGTTGTCCGAGGCCGAACGCCAGTGAAGCGCAGACACACGGAAGCTATGGAGTACAACGAAAAGTTGTATATTACGTTTGAGGATGGTGTTACGGAGATCGAAATTCGTTACAAAGCCATCAAACCAAGTACCAACATCTATGTAGGACAAAAGAGAGATCCACAGTAAACTACGTGTTAACTAAGTGGAAATGAAGCACGCTGATACATGTTTTCTCTGAAAATATAAAAGAAAACAAGCCAGTTCGCCCCATATCTAAGGGTACGAACAGGCTTGTTTATGTTTTAAACCTATTTAACGCCTATGCTTTCATTTAAAGATATCTACTTTAGTAACATAGGTCATGACTGCTTACGCCGTCTCATGTTGCTTTTTCGGCTCCACTTCATAGACCTGTGTATGTTCATTCTCGGCCAAAGACCATTCCACCGTTCCAGGTTTACGCACTTTCCACACCCAGGCTTGGACTCGCAACGAGCTTCTGACCCAGGCTAAGGAGGCACAGCGTTTCTCAGAACGAACCGTCAACCCCCAATGAATAACACGAGCAAGCCAAGGATTCACATACTCATTATGTGAGCGAACAGATGGCAATTCATCCTGGAACAACCGCTGTTTCACGTCCATAGGGGGTTGCCCGCATGTCCAATAATGGAGCAGAGCTGCCAAACTATAGATGTCGGACATCGGTCCCTGACTGGATTTCTCTGAATAGAACTCCAGCGGAGAATAACCTGCCGATGTAAATATCACCTGTTTCTCTCCGGATTGCATAGGCCAACGGGTAGCTGAGCCAAAGTCCAGAAGTTTGGGTGTACCATCTTCCATAACCATAATGTTGGAAGGTTTCACATCCCGGTGAAGAATGCCTTGCTTATGTATGTAATCCAATGTATCCACCAGTGGAAGCAGCGTCTCCGTTATGAAGGCAGCATCGAGAGCATGATTGTGTTCATTCAGATACTCGGTCAATGTGATTCCCGTGCAGTATTCCATAACCAGATACCCCGTATCATTTGCTTCAAAATGATCCAAATACGAAACAATATGAGGATGGTCCAGTTTCGATAACAGTTCACCTTCGAGCAGAAATACAGCCAGTAGCTCCTGATATTGCCCACCGTATCCTCGTGAAGAACAGAACACTCTCCGCTTGTCTGCCTGACGTTCAGCCAGTCTCTGTGGGAAAAATTCCTTAATGGCTACTTTGGCACCCGTGTTACGATCCCGCCCTGCATATACAATAGCCAACTCACTGCTGGCTAATACCTGTCTTACCTGATATGTATCATTTATAATCACATTGCGCTGCAATGCCATTTTACAATTGTCTTTTCTCATAACAGACCTCTTTTCAACCTTGTCGATCGGAAGACTTTCCGCGTAAATGCATCACTTGGTTCAACCAGTCAGCAATTCATCGCCAACTATACATATAAACCAAATGATGCAATTTGAAACAGCTTAACGCGAAATATTTAAATATTAATGATATCAAGCCTTCTACGATCTTCTGCTAATCCCTATCCACACTATTCTATAGAAGAAAAGCATTCTCTTATATAGAGTATCGACAGATGGATGTAATTACTTTATTAAACTGGAGAAAAACATTTCTCTTCCATCATTTGCAGCTTTTATTAATAATTATTCTGTAAAAAACGTCCGATTTCCTCGTTCATCTGAACCAATACGTCCTGTGAAGGAAAATGTCCTGTATCATACTTGATGGCTTGCACATTCGCAATAATCTTTTGAGCCCGTTCAATACACTTATCCGCAGGGAAAAAGACATCCTTCTCCCCTACCAACAACAAGGTTGGTGACGTATAATTCACCAGTTCTTCTCGCTCCGTGAGCTTGGGCATATCCATCTCCAAACTGACGTGTTTGAAGATTTTGCCGATAATAATTTTATCCATTTCTTTCATGCAGTTGCAAGACATGGTGTCCGTAATTTTTTGCAAAGAAGTTGGTGAAGAAGTCATGCGGTACTTCACGAGTGGAAGAACGATATCCTGAGCGGCTTTCATTTTGGAGCCGACGGCCAGACCTGCCGGAGCGACCAATACGGAGCACGCAATCCGTTCTGGAATATAGGTAGCCAGCCTAAGGATAATTCCTCCTCCAAACGAGGGACCGATAAACGCACTTTTTTCAATTTTGTAATGGTCAAGTAAATCAGAAACCCATAATGCGAAACTATCAAATCGTGCCGAGATGCGGGCTTCCTCACTATAGCCGGGATGACCAATCGTATCAGGAGCAATAATCCGGTATTCCTTAAATAAGGAAGAGAACCAGGACAACGTCATCGGATTCACACAATTACCACCTTGGAGAATAAATAACGGCTTGCCATCTAGAGGACCCGTCAGTAAAACATGCGTCTTGCCAAAACGTGTCTCTACATACTCCCGAGTAAATTTCTCACCCAACTCGTTCAAATAAATCTCATACTCTTCAAGTATGCTGCTCTTGCCTTCTTCACTTCTATAAATGGAACTCATGTCTGCCTCCTGCAATATATACTCAAATAACCCATTCTATTAAAGGGACTTGCTAATCAATGGACCAAAAAGATAAAGAGGGCCTGCAGATGACAGGCTCCTCCATATGTTTAACGAATCATATTCAGATGATTATAGAGCGGAAACTGGAAATTGTAAATATCGATTCTAATAGACAAGAAATAAAGGAGGCATCCTTTGGAAAAATACCTACTTCCGGCCGTAATCTGCCTTGATTTCTCCCCACTGCTTGGTCTGCCATTTTAGCACTTTATTGCTGTACGTATTCGTCTGGAGCCACTGCTCCGCCCGATCAATCATCAGCCAGATCTCTTCCGTGGAGTTGTCCCGTGCTAATGTCGTGGCTACTTTTTTCTGTTTTAACCATTTCATGGCATTGACCGAGTCGGTATACACCGTTTTGGTACTGCCTTCTTTCTTCAGATGTGCGAGGGCATGTACAATGGCCAAAAATTCCCCCAGATTGTTCGTGCCTTTGGAGATCGGTCCAACAGAGAAAATAATCTCACCGGTGCGGGTGTCCACCCCTTTGTATTCTACAGGTCCAGGGTTACCACGTGTACCCACATCAACAGAGATGCTGTCGTAATCCACTTCCTCCGACGTTTCCATGCCTGCACTTCTACCGCTACCAGCCGACTTCGTTTTCGACGCTCCGCCTGCACTTGAACCCCAGTTTCCTTTCCATCCCGCACGATACGCTTCTTCTGCGGCTGCTTTGGACTCATAGGATTTATATTTTGCTCCAGTATAGTGATCCGTCTGCGCTTTGCAATCTGCCCATGTGTTATACACACCAGGCTTCTTGCCTTCCCAGACAACATAGTATTTCTGTTTTGCCACTGTGACCCGCTCCTTTGTTCACTTCATCAATACCCTATTGTATACGATCCGGTGGGCGGAATGAAAGCAATGGATTCAGCCAACTGCATAATTCCTCCATCTCCAGAACAGCCTAAGAAGCAAAGAGCATACTGGAATAGAAAGGAATACACCTTATGGACTGGATATGGAAATCTGTTTTACTTGTACTTGTCGGCATGATCCTGCTGCGAATTGCAGGACGCAAGTCAATCTCCCAGATGAGTGTGGTTACAACGGTCATCATGATCTCCATCGGAACAACGATTGTGCAACCCATCGCAAATCATGAACTTGGTAAAGCAATTGGATCAGCATCGGTATTTATCGCGACATTGCTTGTAGTGGAACAACTGCAATTGAAATTTAATTTTTTTGAACGGCTCATGAGTGGCACTTCCAAAATCGTGGTAGAGGACGGGAAGGTCATTATCCCGAATCTGAAACGTATGCGTTACACGATGGATCAGCTCGAGATGCACCTGAGGAAGGAAGGTATTACGAGTGTGGACGATCTGGAGACCGCAACGGTGGAACCCAATGGTCAACTCGGTTATGTTCTGAAACGACATGCTCGTCCCGTGACGATTGGAGATCTGGAAGAGATCCTACGAAGTTATGCAATTACAGGTAGTAGCCCAGCAACGGGAGAACACCCTCAACAAGACAACAGCAACAAGTCTTCAACGCATAGTGATAACTCCTCAGATATTTTTCAAGAAGTCAGCAAAGGTGCTCATGCTCATCCCGTTGATCCTAAGCTTCAATAGATACTCCCTCCCCTCCAAAAAAAGACCGCACCTATGAGCACTTATCAACAGGGCTCAAAAAGGTACGGTCTATGTTCACTTCAATTGATTATTGCGAAGATTTCTCCACATCATCCAGACGAAAGATATAGTCCTAATCAACGTGTACTAAGATAAGCGATGCCCAAACCACCCGTAACCGGGTTCTTATAGATTTCACAATCTACATCGAATACCTCACCAATCATCTCACGAGTCAGAATATCAGCCGGTTTGCCATGGACCACAATCTGGCCCTTTTTCACCACATAGAGATAATCGCAATATTCTGCGGCGAGTTCGAGATCATGCAGCGCCGCCAATATGCCAATGCCGAGTCCACGGACAATATTTAGAATCTGAAGCTGGTATTTGATGTCCAGATGGTTCGTCGGCTCGTCCAGGATCAGGAATTGGGGTTGCTGTGCCAAGACACGTGCCAAGACCACACGCTGTTTCTCTCCACCAGACAGAGACACGTAATTGCGGTCTGCATGCCCAGTCAGATGTACTTTTTCCAAAGCCTGCTCCACGATTTCATGATCCCGTTCATTATCCGTCTCCAGCATTTTTTTGTGCGGGGTACGGCCCATCATGACCATCTCACGCACCGTAAAATCAAAACTCAATTCATTAAACTGGCCAACAACACCCATGTTTCTGGAAACAAGCTTTGGACTGGATTTGAGAATATCGGTATTGTCCAGAAAAACCTTACCTTGCTGCGGTTTGATCACTTTATAAATGCTCTTGAGCAGCGTTGACTTGCCACAACCATTGGGTCCGATCAGTCCGACGAACTGTTTACCGTTCACCTGTAATGAAATATCCTTGATGATGTCCGTGTTCAGCACAGAGATGGATACATTTTCTACGTTCAGCTTCATGTTTAATTTCCTCCAAAACCGTAGCCTTTTTTGACCAGCATATACATAAACATTGGTGCACCAATCATGGCCGTAATAATACCGATTGGCAACTCCACGCTGGATATGAGGGATCGTGCAATAACATCCGTCCAGATGAGGAAAATAGCTCCAAACAGCACGGATACAGGCATCACTTTACGATGGTCGGAACCCACGAGACCTCTGACAATATGCGGAATAATGAGGCCGACAAAACCAATCATGCCACAGCTCGCCACCATAACTCCTGTCACTAGAGCAGTTAACAGCATGTACAGTCTGCGATACACACTCAGATTAATGCCCAGCGTAACCGCTGCTTCATCCCCCAACAACATCGTATTAAGAACTCTGGACTGTAAAAGGAAGAATAGAATCGCCACCAGCACGACGATACCCACGAGTGGAAGCTTGTTCCATCCGGAAGCCGCCAGGCTGCCCATGGTCCAGAACGTCACCGTTTTGATGCCTTCAGCATTGTTAGCAAAATAAATAATAAAGTTCGAAAAAGCGCTGCATAACGCGTTAATCACCATTCCGGCAAGCACCAGCTTGACCGACGTCATTTTCCCCCGAATCCCTGCCAAAGTCAGGACCAGCAAGGACGCACCCATCGCACCGGCAAAGGCCCAGAAAGCCACCCCCGTCTGACCTAGCCACCCAATCGCACCGAAACCAATAAGAATTGCAAAGGTTGCTCCAAGAGAAGCACCTGAAGATATACCTAGTATGTAAGGATCAGCGAGCGGATTCTGCACAGCAGCCTGCATAACAGCACCGCACAAGGCCAAGCCTGCACCGATAAACATCGCCATCAGCACACGCGGGAAACGAATCTGCCAGATAATATCGGTAAAGGAACCTGCCTCAATGGGTGTTGTCCCCCACTGAAATCCCGTTAATTTGGTTAAAAGAATACGATATGACTCCGCCAGCGGAATACGAACCTGTCCAATGGAAACTGCAATACCTACGGATATAAGCGTAATCATGATTAAAGCTGCAATCAGTAAAGCAAACCCGGATTTACTATGAATCAGAGACTCTCTTTTCCCCATACGCTGTGTCTGAACCTGAACCGTCTGTGCCATCTCTTCCCCCATCAATTCGCGTAAAATGTAGAACAAATTAAATTTAGCTATTTACAATGTGTTTTCTCGGATTATAATTGAGAATGATTATCTTTGTCAATTTAAAACACATAGAAAAGGGGTTCATCATTTAATGAAATTCGCATCCAGAACCATTGGCATCGCTGCTCTAAGTCTCCTGTTACTGCTGCTTGCAGCCTGTTCGAACGCTTCAACTTCTTCCCCTGCCGAAGAAACAACTTCAACAACTAACACGACAGAAACTTCAGCTTCTGCTGAGAATACTAATAAAACGACGTACCCACTCACCATTGAGAACTTCACGATCTCGGGTGAGGGCGGAGAGTGGAAACCCAAAGTGCAAGTATTCGATAAAGCACCTGAACGTGTTGTTGCGAATACCCAATCTGCGGCTGAGATGCTCATCAAATTAGGTCTGGCCGATAAAATGGTCGGTGTTGCTGCTCTATACGGTTCCGTTACACCCGATGTGGCTGATGATTTCGCCAAAATTCCGGTATTGTCCAAGGATTATGTAGGTAAAGAGCTAGTTGTGGGTGCAAGCCCGGATCTGGTACTCGGACGGGGCGACCTGTTCGCTGATGCAGACTGGGGCGTAGGTACCGTCGATGGATTAAATGACATGAATATCCGTACGTTTCTGCAAACGACGAATCACAAAGGCTCACTCGATAGCCTGTATAGTGATATTGCACAACTTGGACAGATCTTCGATGTTCAAGAAAATGCTGCAACTTTCACGGAAAGTCTGAAGACTCGTGTTGCAGCCATTAAGGCAAGTGTAGCCGATCAGCCTGAGCATACTTTTGCCTATATCGTACCCGCTACGGAAGATACCATTACGGTAAGCAGCATGCAAAATGATACGTATCAGCTTGATGCACTTGGCCTGTTGAAGCTGAAAAATACGTTTGATGGTGTGCAAGGTGAGGTCAGTGTTGAGCAACTGATCACAGCGAATCCGGACTACCTGCTCTTGTCCGCATATGCCGGTTCACCGGATATCGATAAGCTAATTGAGAACCTATATGCCAACCCTGCCCTGCAAAGTATGAACGCAATTAAAAACAAACAAATCTATGTCACAGACTTCAGCCAGTTCTGGGGTTATGGATATCAAATTCTGGATGGTATTGAGAAAATGGGACAGGAAATGAAAGCTAATCCGATGAAGTAATGACTTGAGCCAATGAGCAGGAGAAGACATTCTCACTGCTCTTTTTTTATACCGCGCATGCAATAAACGATGGATCAAAGCTTGACATTAGTTTGATAACAAACTATATTACACGTATGAAAACAAGAGACGCTATTTCACTCATATCCAAAATTAAAGAGAAGGTCAACCGCTTTATCCTGGCCGAGATGGCTGAGCAGGGAATCCAGGATCTCGCTACGTCCCATGGGGATATTATCTATGCCCTGTACAATAATCACAGGATGACCATGGCTGAAATCGCCAAAAAAATTGGCAAGGATAAATCCACGGTGACTGCACTTGTGGACAAATTGGTGCGGACAGGATACGTCGTTAAGGAGCGTGATGCAACAGATTCACGAGTTGTTCATGTGGCGTTGACTACAAAAGGAGAAGAATTAAAGCCTGTGTTCGAAGAGATATCACAGCGCATGCTGGACGTGTTCTATGCGGACGTTACGGAAGCGGAGAAAAAAGAACTGCTGCGAATTTTAATGAAAATTCATAGCAACTTCTAATTTTTTTTGGAGAAATAGTTTTATATCAAACTAATAGTTTAGAGGAGGTTTTTGGTATGACGGACTACACACAATTTTTACCGGAACATGAGGTAAAGAAGATTGGAGAACATGATTTACACTTGGAGATATTCGCAGGAACCCCGCCTCATGACGAAAAAACAACGACCAAGAAGCCCCCACTGCTGTTCGTTCACGGTGCATACACAGGCAGCTGGATGTGGAGCAAATATATCCCCCACTTTGTCCAGCACGGCTGGACCTGTTATGTCATGAACCTAAGAAGTCACTACAAGAGTCGGGTCATGGATATGACAATGATTACGTTTGACGATTATTTGGAGGATATTCGTGAAGTGTTGGCCGAGTTCAACGAACCTCCCGTTCTCATTGGCTTTAGCATGGGTGGGATTCTCAGTCAAAAGATTGCAGAAACCGTTACTCTGGCAGGCCTGGTTGTGATTGACGCCAGTCTGAGCAAGGAAGTGCATGAGCTAATCCCCTACCCGGAAAGCAATCGTATCACACCTGGAATTATCATGCCTGCACCTGTCCGTGATGAACTAGCCAGTATAGATGAGACGGCAGAAGACATTGCTTTTCAGCGTAAATATCTGCAAACGGAGTCGGCGAAGGCATTTGCTACCTTTTCAGTTCTTTGTGGAGCCGATGGAGTATCCATTAATGGCGACCTGATCCATTGCCCCAGCTTGGTGATTAAGGCTGTTTCCTGTGAAGACGAAGATCAGAGAGGCAGATTAACTGCCAAACAGCTGGATGCTGAATATGCCGGACTGTGGGATACGACCCATACGGGTTTACTGGTAGGCCAACGGTACATGGAACCTGTCGATATCATCCTTGGATGGGTGAACAGACAGCTCCCCTTTGAATCAACGGAAAAACTCACAAAATAAAATAAATACCATGTTAAGACCTCCTTTTTACCTTTAATCCTGTATGCAAAAGTTTAATTTTTTTAGATAAGCTTATATGCATAGTTCTGGATAGGATTAAAATATAAGAAATGAGGTTTTATTCATGACCGCTCACACATCCCTCCCAAAGCAAAGGGAGCTACCTTCCATATCTTCAGAACGCCTTCCGTGGGCTGGGCTTCTTGCATTAGCCATGGCGGGATTCATATGCATCCTCACTGAAAGCCTGCCTGCGGGACTGCTGCCGCAAATTGCAAAAGACTTGGGGGTCACAGAAGCCCTCACCGGACAGTTGGTGACTCTTTATGCCATTGGATCACTTATTGCTGCGATTCCCTTGACTGCTGCGACACGTGGATGGAGACGCCGACCTCTACTGCTGGCATGCATTAGCGGCTTTCTTATCTTTAACACCGTTACCGCCATATCCTCAGATTATATCCTGACACTTGCTGCTCGTTTTATGGCCGGGGTCTCTGCGGGTGTGTTATGGGGAATGACAGCAGGTTATGCTCGTAGGATGGTCCCGGATTCGTTAAAAGGCAAGGCCATGGCTGTGGCTATGGTTGGCACTCCGGTGGCGTTAGCCCTGGGTGTCCCAATCGGTAGTTTTCTTAGTTCTTATATCGGCTGGCGCTTCATCTTCGGGATTGTATCTCTTCTGACCGTAGCTTTAATCATATGGGTTCTCTGGAAAATGCCAGATTTTGCAGGAGAGCCAGCCGGAGAACGTCTTCCCCTGCATAAGGTGTTTTTAATTCCGGGAGTTAGGCCCATTCTGTTTGTTGTTCTGGCCTGGATGCTTGCCCATAATATCCTTTACACCTATATTTCTCCCTACCTAGCCCAGACCGTATTTGCTAACAGAGTAGACTTGATTTTGCTCATTTTCGGTATCACTTCCATTGTGGGAATTTGGTTAACCGGAATGCTCATTGACCGATTTTTGAGGAGATTAGTAATCATCAGTCTGGCAGCATTCGCTCTGGCGTCTGTCGTGATGGGAATCGGTACTCATGAACCTGTGATTATTATCCTTGGCATCATGATCTGGGGACTTACGTTTGGCGGGGCTGCCACACTGTTACAAACGGCCATCGCTCAAGCCGGAGGCAAAAGCACAGATGTCGCCCAATCGATGCTGGTTACAGCATGGAATCTGGCGATTGGCGGAGGAGGCATCATCGGGGGCATCCTTCTTGAAGTATTTGGAGCAGGATACCTTTCTGGGGCGCTGTTTATCTTGCTCATTCCTGCGTTGCTCGTAGCTATGCGGGCTTATAAATATGGATTTACCAGAGCAAATTAACAGGAAGACATGTTGCATGTGTTAAACGTAAGACAAAAAGGAGTTCACTTGATGTGGACTCCTCTTCTGCGTTACATTTCAAAGTTTTATAGACTGCAGTCTTATTCTGCCTGTACCAACAGATTTGGTCCTTCCACGAGATTCTTATGTGCAATTGGAGAAGACATGGTGATTAGGGTCATGTAAGTACCGTACGGATCACACTTGTTCTGAAACTCCTCGAGTCCCTGAATGGTATCTGTGAGGATTTTCAGCAAGTAATTGTACTCTCCGCTTATCCGATAACATTCCACAACTTCAGGTGACGCACGACAGAAATCCAGGAAAGGATAACAATCCCGCGTACGAAAAAGAACATAGGCTGTGCTCTGCTTGCCCAATTTGGATGGGGAGATTACGGTTCGATATTCCTCGATAATTCCCTTTTCTTCCATTCGTTTGACTCGTTCAGTAACGGCGGGCTGAGATAACCCCACCAACTTGCCTAGTTCGGTCATGGATAATCTCGCCTGATTCTCCAAGTGATACAGAATATGCTGATCTATTTCGTCCATGTGATCCACTCCTTTAAATACATAAGATATATTCAGAAATTACCTTAAGTATATTCGCCAATTCATTATAATGCCTTTAACAAACCATGTAATACAAGATCAATCATTTATATAATAAACACAGTTATCCCGAGAAATCAAATACATCAGTTGGTGAGAGGAAGATAAGCATGGGAAAAGAAGACATGACGACATTGCATAATTATGTGGATGAAGCCATTGACCGCGCTCTAAGCGAAAAAAGAATCGTAGGAACAGTTGTACAGGTTGCATTAGGAGGGGAACTGATATATAGCCGGGCTGCTGGTTTCGCAGACAGGGAGCAAAAACGCACCATGTCGGAAAACGCTCTGTTTCGACTTGCTTCCGTAACCAAACCTATTGTCTCGACAGCAGCTATGGCATTAATCTCACAAGGAAAGCTGAGTCTGCATGATCCGGTGACACGCTGGCTTCCTGCATTCCGGCCCAAACTTGCCAATGGTCAGGACGCTTTAATATCAGTTCATCAGCTGATGACGCACACTGCAGGCTTGACATACCGTTTCTTCCAAGAAGATCAGGGAACCTATGAGCTCGCAGGAGTATCGGACGGAATGGATTGGTCTGAAATGAGTCTGGAGGAGAATTTGCAAAGGCTGGCTTCTGCTCCTCTTCTGTATGAGCCAGGAAACATGTGGAGATATTCCATTGCGACAGATGTACTTGGTGCCGTTATCGAAAAGGTAACTGGGATGTCACTACGAGAAGCTGTTCAAACGCTGGTTACTCATCCTCTCCACATGACCGACACTGACTTTGTTGCGGTGGATTCGGATCGATTGACAGCCGCATACGCTAATGGTTCTGAAGAACCGCGTCTCCTTCATCAGGAGTTGGAACTGATTCCTTTTATTGAGGGTACTGCTGGCTTCCGACTGTCACCCAATCGTGCGAATCGTACTTCTGCTTACTTGTCGGGCGGAGCGGGTATGGTTGGAAGTACCGGAGATTTTCTTACTTTACTTGAAGCCTTGCGACAAGGAGGACAGCCTCTTCTTACAGAAGCCGTTGCGGCTGAGATGTCTACCAATCAAATCGGTGATCTCGTGATGCCATACTGGCCAGGCAGAGGGTTTGGCCTTGGTTTTACCGTACTTAAAGATCCTGTCGCAGCCGGTACACCGGAATCCCCGGGTACGTGGCGAATGGGTGGAACATACGGTCATTCCTGGTTTGTTGATCCAAAAGAAGAACTTAGTGTTGCAGCATTCACCAACACGGCACTTGAAGGGATGTCGGGCCAGTATACCACCGATATCTGTGATGCCGTCTACGCAGGCATTCGTGAAGGCAAAGAGGCTGCAAGAATATAAATATGAATAACCGCCCAATATCATTGGGCGGCTATTTGGCAACGATGGTAAGGCTACTGTCTGTTATTACTCAAATTTTTCTTTTTAAAAAGGTAGATCCCCGCAACAAGAATAAACCACACTGGCGTGACAAACAGTGCCACACGCGTATCTTCGGCCAATGCCAATACCACCAACACAAATGCCAGAAACGCCAGGATCAAGTAATTCGAAAACGGATATAGTGGCAGTTTGAAGCGGCTGCGACTCGCCAGTTCCGGCTGAGTACGACGATATCTGAGATGACAGATCACCATGATACCCCAGACAAAGATGAAACACACGGTCGACACGCTCGTGATCAGCGTAAATACGCCTTCTGGCATGATATAGTTCAGAACAATCGCGATCAGAATAACAATCGTGGAGAAATACAGCGCATTGGAAGGAACTTTCCTGTTATTCAGTCGTGCAAACGACTCGGGTGCGTTGTGATCCTTTGCCATGGAGAACACCATACGGCTTGTACTGAAAATGGCACTGTTACACGCCGAAGCCGCGGATGTTAACACCACGAAATTCACAATACCAGCCGCTGCCGCAATACCTACCGCTGCAAATACCTGTACAAACGGACTTTCAGTGGGCACTATCGCGTTCCACGGGTAGATGCTCATAATAATCAGCAGTGCGCCAACATAGAAGAGCAGTACCCTGATCGGAATCTGGTTAATGGCTTTCGGAATAACCTTCTCCGGGTTCTCCGTTTCCCCCGCTGTCAGTCCCACCAGTTCCATGCCTACAAAAGCGAACACCACCATCTGGAACGATATGATGAAGCCATGCATTCCATTTGGGAACCATCCCCCATGGCTCCACAGATTGGTGAAGCTCGCTGGACCCTGATCCGTGGTAAAACCTTTGAAAATCATATATAAACCAACAACGATAAGTGCCAGAATAGCCACGACCTTAATCAGGGCAAACCAGAATTCCATCTCCCCAAACAACTTGACCGTTGCCAAGTTCATGATTAGTAAAATGACTAACGCAATTAACCCTGGCATCCACTGAGGTACATTTGGAAACCAGAACTGCGTATACAATCCAACGGCCGTAATATCAGCCATGGCAATGGAGATCCAGCAGAACCAATAGGTCCAGCCTGTAATAAATGCCGCCATATTTCCCAGGTAATCACGCACAAAATCGACAAAGGAATGATACTGCAAGTTGCTTAACAGCAGCTCCCCCAATGCACGCATGATCAGGAACAACACAACACCCGTAATAATGTAGGCCAGCAAGATGGATGGCCCAGTTAGCTGAATCGTTTTGCCTGCTCCGAGAAACAGACCTGTACCGATCGCACCTCCGATCGCCATCAACTGCACGTGCCGGTTCTTTAATCCCCTTGTTAACGTTTCTTGCTGCATGATCAACCACCACTCTCTTTCTGTACATGCTCTCTACGATGCAAAATATTATTACTCATCATATAATAATTTGCCCCGAATACCTATCCCTCATTTATATATTTTTTTGTACAGCAAATAGGCCATCTTTGTAAAAGGTGACCTATCGATATGCTCGTATTTCATGCCCTTGGCTTTTTATAATCTTGAGTTGCATCCGATCCATATTATCATCAGCCTATGTACATTGCTTTGTTATTCTCATGCCATGTCATGATGATAATACATATCTAAAAAAGTATTTTAAAATAAAAGCCAAGCATAGAGCGGCAACAACTAAAAAGGTAATTGCTAACGAACGTTCATTTTTCCAAATTCGAATAGCATTAGCAACACTAATCATCAATAACGCAATAAAGTTAATAACACTCGAATACGATTGAAACATGTTGAAAACGATCATCATAAATCCTACGATCCAGATTAACAAAAACCACAGTGGAGTTTTCTGAAAAAGCTGCTTCATTATGATTTACTCCTTATATATTTAATTGGTCTGTGTACAAGATATTCTTCAACAGGAATGATAATTCCTTTATTTAGGTCATAATCCCAAATAATTAATAATATTCAGTTCGTATTTAAGCATCTTCACAGTAAAAAGGGCTCCCGATAAAGGCGCCCTCCGGTCTATTCAGCTATTATTTTTGCTTATAGAACTCATGATACAGCTTCATTAACGCCCGCTTCTCAATTCGTGATACATAGGAGCGTGAAATGCCAAGTTCCTTGGCAATCTCGCGCTGGGTACGTTCTTCCCCCCCCGCTTCCAGTCCAAATCGACCGATTACAACTTCCTTCTCCCGATCATCCAGGATGTCTAGATTGCGATAAATTTTGCTTTTTTCAATCTTGAGCTGTACCCGATCTACAACATCATCAGCTTCTGTGCCAAGGATATCGATTAATGTAATTTCATTGCCTTCTTTGTCCGTACCAATGGGGTCGTGCAGGGACACGTCTTTGCGTGTTTTCTTCAGAGAACGCAGATGCATAAGTATCTCGTTTTCAATACATCTTGCTGCAAACGTAGCGAGTTTGGTTCCTTTACCTTGTTGAAAACTTTCGATCGCTTTGATCAAACCAATGGTTCCGATGGAAATCAGGTCTTCCTGATCTTCACCCGTGTTGTCGAACTTCTTGACGATATGCGCGACGAGGCGCAGATTGTGTTCAATGAGCAGATTGCGAGAGTGAGCATTACCTTCAGCCATAAGGCGCAAATGTTTGGCTTCATCACCCTCAGCCAATGGCTGGGGGAACGCATTATTTTTGACATACGAGACGAGTAACGTTAACTCTTTAATGAATAGAGCAATTGCGGTAAACAATCCGGGCACAGATGACACCTCCTGCAGTTTTACAACGATCTGGCCTGAGCACATGTGGGAACAGGGTCGATCTATTGTATGTAGGCAGTGGCCCAGAAGTGCACGTACACTTGAAAAAGGGGATGATCTTGCGAAGATTTCACAGACTCACAGAAACTATGGAGCCCACCCGCTGAAGCAGGAGAAATTCTTTTTCCACACTTTCGATAAAATACTTCTTCTCACCAAATAGGACAACATCATTCTGGGCTAATGAAACATCGCTTTTAAAATAGATCACATTGTCCGTTTCCCGAAACGCACCTCTGTAATAGAACATCCTATTTCTCTCCTTCATGTATCTACCTATGTAATTAACTACCCGCTCCATGTGGATCTGCTTCCTTCATGCTAACATATTCTCTCTCATTCATCATGTCATATTCGCACACTAACCAACATAAAGCCCCAGCCCTGTGCAGAACAGAACTGAGGCTACATATCGATATGAATTCCTGTTTCTCCTGTCGATTGCTTCAAGAAGCTAATTCAAATTAAATTATTTGAAGATTCGTTGTGAGAACTGATACAGGCCGCTGTTCCAGACAGATGGTTCGTGTCCACCTACATCCAGATAAAAGGTATGCGGAATATTCATGCTGCTCAAGCCGTTTTTGAAGTTCTGGCTGACCCATAACAGACCGTCACTTGATCCACAGGAGATCCACAACAATTTGAGTTGGCTAGCGACTTGTCCCGGGTTGGAAACCAACTGCGATACAGATTGCGTATTCGGTGCAGCCGAGAAGGCCCCTACCCAAGCGAAGGTATTCAGATTTTTCAATCCGAAGTTAAGCGACTGCCCACCACCCATGGACAGACCGGCCAACGCACGGCTATTCTTGTCTTTGTATACCGGATAGTTGGCCTCGATATGAGGAATCAGATCCTTGAGCAGGTCTTGCTCAAACCGTTCAAACGCAGCCACTTTGTCCGGAGCAAAAATGTCACCGACTGGACGGTCGTCCTTCATGGCACGGCCATTCGGCATGACAACGATCATCTGGGACAGTTTACCTTCCGAATACAGGTTGTCCAGAATGTTCTTTGGTTTCATTGCATTAACCCACTCATGCTCATCCCCGCCGATGCCGTGCAGGAGATACAGGACGTTATACTTTTTATTCGGAGAATATCCTGGCGGTGTATACACCGTCGCTTTCCGTGTATTGCCTACCGTTGTGGAGTAATAGGATATCAGATTGGTATTTCCGTGCGGAATATTGTTTCGATAGCCATCAAAACCCGGTGGTGCCGGCACCACCGGAGTATTAGCCAGCGCATTGTTTGCGTCATTGCCGGATACATTCATAGATTCATACGCTGTGTTCTGAGCACCAACCTCGCTGGAATCCGTAGCAAAAGCCATTGTTGGGGCAATCATGGCAACGATCATCGAAAGACTTAAAAGGATTGTAATACGTTTTTTCATCTCAATTTCTCCTCTCAATTTTGTCAAACTTAAGTATGCGTTTCTCGAAGTTTCACTGGATTACGCTTGATGCTGAAGTTCAACTTTTTTCTAACGCGGTGAAGCAAGCTTCCTCTCAACTCAAAATTGAAAGCCCTTACAATAAAAAGGTTAGATCACCTCCCTTCCCTTCAGAAAAACACTGAAACCTGTAGATTTCACTCTGTTTTTCCGACATAGAATTACTTATATAGTATATTTAAACTTATTTATCCATTTTTTGCAACAATATTTTCATTTCTAGCGATTCAATTCAATGATCTTATAGCATCAGAGTTTTTCTTCTTTCTTCTCTATTCTCGAATCATAATTAAAAATTGTAAAATACTGTTGTTAAATTGAATATTTTACCTTATTATAGCTTCCATAGGGGGGGTGTCTATGAACAATTTCAATAGATTCATAATATTTTTCTTCTGAGATAGCTTTCGCAAAAGTTTCAACGTCTCGGCCGCCAATATCTTTTGCAAACTACTTTATTTTCTGGGAGGAAAATGATGATGTTCAATGTACGCTTTTCGATCAAAAAAGCATGGGCTTCATTTCTGGTTATTACATTATTGCTGCCTTTACTTGTCGGGATATGGCCATCCAATGTCTATGCTGCATCTAACAATGAAGGAAAAATATCCATAACTGCAGATGATGAATTCACACTTTTTATAAACGGCAGACAGACGGGAAAAGGCACTGACTGGGCCAAAGCCTATACGTTCCCTGTCCCGATTCAATCTGGCATCAATGTGATTGCAGTTCAAGCGAAGGATATAGGCCTCTATGCGGGACTGCTGGCAGACCTCAGCTACGGAGATGAGAATCTGGTTACGGATTTCAACTGGAAAGTATCTGAACGATATATCGAAGGTTGGGAGCAGCCCAAATTCGATGATTCGTCATGGTCACGTGCTACTGATTTCGGACGGTATGGCAGTGATCCTTGGAAACAGATTAGTGGCATGCCTGAGGAAACCAGTGCACGCTGGATCTGGGCAGGCAAGACCAATGTGGATGCTCCAGTTTCAGAAGCATATTTTCGAATCTCATTTAACGTTTCCGAAGATGGACTGGCTATTAGCAATCCCATTTCTTCTTCAGGTCAATTCGAGCAAGTCGATTATCAGTTAAAACCGACCCAACCCATGCCTGCTTCCATGGTGAAGAGACTTCCCGTGGTAAATGCCGTCTTTGAAACGGTGGAAGAGAAAGGTTCTATAGAACTTAGCACCCAAGAGGCTGCCCAAATCGGTAATAACCTAGCTCCTGGTCAGATCTTTCTCGATCAGTCCTCTGCCCGGGCTATCAAAGTTACAAGCGTCAATAGAAGCTCTGGTGGTATGCAGGTAGATTACACCACTCCGGGTGTGGAGGAATTGTTCGATTACTATGATATTCCCGAGCAGGAGGTCTCGTTCGAAGAGCGTAACATCGTCATGCCTGATCCTGAGATGGTATTGGATAGCAAGGAATGGCTTGTTCAGGAACCCCCTTCCTTGTTAGAGACCGATATAACTGACGATGCTGAGATGCGTCAGTTCAACATAGACAACACGATTCAAAATGATTTGGATGCAAATATGGACATGGTTGCGGATGCAGAAACAATGGATATCGCTTCCACGGATATCGCACCTATGGACATGAATGATGTGATTCGTGCTGCTGGAGCAGGTGATTTTGCCAATTGCAAAAAATCCGGCAATGAGTTTGTCTGTGATTTCAAGAAGGTACTTGTAAATCAACAAAATGCAAACGGTAACAAAGTGTTCGTTGAAGCGGGTGGCAAGCTCACCTTGATTGCACCCAAAGTTACGGGGAAATACGGATTTTGGGGAAAATACGATCTGAAATTTACTGCTGGTGAGAAAGCCAACATCTATATCAAAGGTGATGCTAAGTTCAAAAAAGAGGTCAAAGTTCCAATCATGGGCTTCAACATTGGTGCCGGCAATCTCGGAGCCGTATCAGTCGGCGTTTTTCTGGTCATTGGTATTGACGGCAACGTCACCTTTGAATTTCAGGTCGATCAGGGATACACGGTTACCGCGGGAGTCAAAGGGAAAACACGTGTCTTTATTCCCGTGAAGATCCAGCCTTACAGCAGTGTGAACAGATATCTTACGGTTACTCATAAAATTGAGGGACAGATCACAGCTTGGGCAGGAGCCAAAGCGGAAGTCGGTCTGAAAATTGCAGGCAAAAAAATACTTGAGGTAAGTGTTTTTGCCGGCATTGAAGGCACAGGGAAATGGACAAGCAGCAATAATGTGCCCAGTACCATGTCTCTAAAGATTGATGCTCTCGTCAAAGGAGAAGGAGCTGTATTTAATAAGTCCTTCAAACTCTTCGAGCTGCGCTGGAATTTGGTGAATCTGGTGAAAACCCCTACCAATCCGGGAACCGGACAGAACCTGGCACGAAATGCTGCCATAACGGTAACTTCAACCTATCCCGGGTATTCAGCAGCCCGAATCAATGACGGAGATCGTAACACGGCCTTGGGGGAAAGTTATAGTTGGGCCAATAACCGTAATTCCTCACTTCCCCAATATGTCGTCATTGATTTGCCGGCATCGAGTTCAATCCAGCGAATTGATCTGTATACCACCCAGGGATACCCGCTTGCCAATTATGATCTGCAATACTGGAGTGGCTCAAATTGGGTGAATCTTGTACAGATTACAGGCAATCAAGAGTTAACGCGTTCACACACATTTTCAGCAGTCAGTACTTCCAAGATCCGTGTCGTAGCGAGTAAAGGTCCTTCCCATCAGCCAACCTATGTGCGAATCAATGAGCTTGAAATTTATTAAAGCAAGCGAAAAACAGCCTCAGATTCCTTGTGACATACAGGAAACTGAGGCTGTTTTTTTATCAGTCTTTTATTGTACCGATACCGGCTCCACAACGTTCGGAATCTCCGGCAGACGCTGTTTACGATCCATTACCAAACTTACGAATAACCCCACTAACCCCAATGCGGCAATAACTGCGGCATACAAAGGCACTGAGATAAGTCCCGTATGCGTTATTGCATACCCACCCATATAGGCACCAGCGGCATTTCCCAGGTTAAATGCCGAATGACTTGAGGTTGTCGCAAGTAGCGGTGCTTCACGAGTCATATTCATAATCCGAATCTGAAGTCCCGGCATAATACCAAAAGCGGCAACCCCCCAGAAAAATATCGTGATCACTGCCAGATACGGATTCTCCAACGTCAGCGTGAGCACTGCCAGAAGAACAGCAAGGATACCAAAGTTGACGATTAACGAAGGCATCAGCTTCCAGTCTGCCAGTCGGCCGCCAACCAAATTGCCCAAGGTTACACCGAAGCCAAACAACACCAGAATCCAGGTCACACTTTGCTCCGCAAAGCCGCTAATATCCACAAACATCGGCGTAATATAGGTGAAGACTGTGAACAAACTTCCGCACCCCAACGCCCCAATAAGCAGAACCAGCAACACTTGGGGACGAACCAGATTCCGGAATTGCTGTCCCAGGTTCGCTGGTGCTCCTTGCGGGAGGACGGGAATGAAACGAATGATACCAATCAACGAAACGATGCCCAAGATCGTAATCGCCCCGAAGGATGATCTCCACCCAAGCTGTTGCCCGATAAACGTACCAAATGGAACGCCAATGATGTTGGCAATCGTAAGCCCTGCGAGAACAACCGATACCGCTCCTGCCCTTCTCTCGGGTGCAACAAGCCGCGTCGCCATGATTGAACCTACACCCAGGAAGGTGCCATGAGCAAATGCCGTTAAGATCCGTGCTGAGATTAACAACCCATAGGTGGGAGCAATGACAGACAATGCGTTCCCGATAATGAAAATGCACATCAGCAGCACCAGCAGTTTTTTCTGCGGAATTTTGTGTGTAAATACGGTCAAAATCGGCGCACCTACCGCTACACCAAGCGCATATCCCGTAATGAGTTGTCCAGCCTGCGGAATACTTACATTCAGGTCTGTTGCCACATTAGGCAGCAAGCCCATAATAATAAACTCAGTCATACCAATCGCAAAAGCCCCTATCGTCAGGCATAACAGGGACAATGGAAATGCCCCTCGTTTACCTGACTGTGAAACCTGTTGTTGTACTGTGTGTCCAGTCGTGCTCATAGATGTTCTCTTCTCCTGTCTCTTAATCAACGATTTTCTGTCGCCTTCAACCACAAGGCATCTGTTAGTTGTTCGAACGTTTCACGCATAGCCAGCTTGTCCCGCCAGTGTGCCGGAATACCACTCAATCCATAATAAGCACCTGCGATCTGCCCATACACAGCACCTGTAGTGTCCGCATCATCACCCAGATTAACAGCTAACAATGCCCCTTCTTCAAAGCTTGACGACTTATGGAACGCCCATAGTGCTGCCTCAACTGACCGCACCACATAACCACTGCCCTTAATTTCCGGCGGTTCTTTGCTCTGATAGGAACCCATAACAACCTCTTCAAGAGCAGGCGAAAAAGTAGGTTCTTCCCTCCACTGTCTGCATGTCTCCGGCATCAGCATGACGCTCTTGTCCGCTCCGCGCAGACCGGCAACAATTATGGCGGCTAGCACTTCACACGCTTCCACGCTTTCCGTTGCAGCATGTGTTGTCCGGGAGCTCAGCCCGGCATAGCGGACCGCCTCGTTGGGTTGATTAGCATAAGCCATCGTGACAGGTGCAAGCCTCATAATAGAGCCATTGCCCGCCGTCATCGGGTCCGTTGATCCGCTGTAAGCTTCTCCAGTTATCTCAAACCTCTCCAAGGCATTTCGTGTGGCCCCGCCGATATCAAAGCAATCGCCTGTACTGCTCATATACCCGACCTTGTACCAATTGGTGTATCTACGCATCTGATCCGCAGGATCAAAGTTTTCATTGCGTACCAGACTTTCTGCCAGACACAGAGCCATGGATGTATCATCTGTCCACTGCCCTGCCTCCAGCCCGAATACACCGCCACCCACGATATCCGTTACGGGTTCAAATGTGCCCGGGCTGCTGAATTCCACGGTGGTTCCTAACGCATCACCCGCTGCAAGCCCGATGAAGCAGCCATTGAAACGGTCCTTTTGCAGCATACTTGTCTTCCTCCCTTACTCCATATACTTTCAGAATCTTTCTTCCATTCTCCCACAGGGCCTGATCTGGCGTAAAGCTAATAAAATCCAATAAATTAAGCTCCATTTCTTCTATTATAAAAGTGTCGAAAGCTGTAGAACGACTAGAATAGCAAATTTTCATAAAAAAAGTTTTATTTTTATGAGCCGTAAAAACAGTTTATTCAGTACACCGCTTACATGCAAAAGGGTTAACGGTTTGCAACGTTCATTATTTTCTGAAAACAAATCATACATGTGAAAATTTTCAATGTAAACAATCATGACGCGCTTGACCCCTAGGTTTGTCCTATGTTACGGTTTTATTAGCTTCAAACGCATATTTTTTCCCAAATTAATATTCATCTTCGGTTTATTGCGTCAACTAATATCCCGCAGGTTAATGAATAAAGGGAATGAATTTGCAGAAAATTTTCATTTTTATTTTATCCCCAAACTAATTCTGAAACAGGAGGAACAAATTTATGATTAAGGCACTGGTGTTTGATTTCGACGGAACGATTATTGATACAGAGACAGCATGGTATATTGCTTTTCGTGATGCTTACAAGGAACACGGCGTGGATCTAACCCTGGAGATGTATTCACAATGCATCGGTACCAGTCTGAAAACATTTAATCCGTATGAGTACCTCATCACAGATTTGAATCTTCCGATCGATCGGGAAGCGTTCAGGGAATCCGTTCAGTTGCAGCACGCTGCATTGATGAACAAAGAGGTGGTTCGTCCGGGCATTCAGAACTATCTTGATGAAGCGCGTAAAGCTGGGCTAAAACTCGCTGTAGCCTCCAGCTCCAAACGGGAGTGGGTTGAACAGCATCTGGAACAACTGAAACTGAAAGATTATTTTGAAGTTATCCGTACGGCAGATGATGTTGCAAATGTGAAGCCTGATCCAGAACTCTACAATCAAGCGCTTGAAGCCCTTGGAGTAACTGCAGACGAAGCCGTAGCGATTGAGGATTCACCTAACGGCGCGCGTGCAGCTGCTGCGGCTGGTATGCACTGCGTAGTCATCTCGAATACCATCACAGGAACACTGGAATTCGATATGCCTCACCAACGGCTGTCTTGCTTGACTGACCTTACATTTAACGATTTGATTTCGAAGCCACTCGTCACTACCGTCTAAGGTCTGCACGAATTTCGCGATTTAATCCTTAAAGGGGGAGTTCATACATGAAAGCTGTACATTTTGGTGCGGGCAATATAGGCCGCGGTTTTATCGGTCATATGTTGTCCGCTTCCAACTACGAAGTCTGCTTTGTCGCACGTAACCCGAAGAAAATCTCCATGCTTCAAGAGAGACAGGAATATCCGATTACACTTGCCAATAGCGATCGGGACACTACGATTGTCAACAACGTGACGGCGATCAATGTGAATGAGCAGAATCTGGTTGCTGAAGAGATTGCTTCAGCCGATGTGATCACAACCGCGGTGGGTGTATCTGCACTCGGAGATATCGCCGAACCTATCGCCAAAGGCATTCAACTTCGCATGAAAAACAATAATCAGGCTCCGCTGCATATTATCGCTTGCGAAAATGCCATCGGTGGTAGCACCAGGCTGAAGAAACGCATCTATCCTTTTCTGGATGAACAAACTCGCAAAAAAGCCGAACGTTATGTTTCTTTCCCCAATGCAGCTGTGGACCGGATTGTTCCGGCTCAAAACCACAAAGACCCGCTGCAGGTCACTGTTGAACCTTTTTACGAATGGGTCGTTCATCGTCCAGCACTTCTGGATGGATTCAAGAAAATAGATGGCGTCCACTATGTGGATTCGCTTGAACCTTATATTGAGCGTAAAATGTTTACGGTAAATACAGGTCACTGTGTCGCCGCATACTTCGGCTATCTCGAAGGATTCAAGACCATTCGACAGGTCATGAGTAACTCTACCCTTCGGGCCAAGGTCCGCCATGTTATGGAAGAGACGGGTCAGATGCTCATCCAAAAGCATGGATTCAACGCACAGAAGCATAACAAATATATCGACACCATACTGGAACGCTTCGCCAATCCCAACCTGACGGATCAGGTCACCCGGGTTGGACGTTCCCCCCTTCGCAAGCTTTCGCCTCATGATCGGCTTGTTCGCCCAGCGCTGCAGGCCAGCGAATTCGGAATTGAAATTCCTCATTTAACTTCTGCTATGGCGGCCGCAATGCTGTTTAATGACAAACACGACGAGGAAGCCATGAAGCTACAACACATGATTCGCGAAGATGGCGTCTCCGCCTTTATCCGTGAACGCATGGGAATCCCCGACGAACATCCCGTTCATCAGAATGTAATCGCCCGTTATCAAGATCTCAGAGGGCGCAAGGAATCGACTATACTAACCTGAGTAACGGATCAGGGCATGGGTTCGATCCTGCAAACTGAATAGAAGACGGCCAAGAAGCCGGGAGGAACCTATGCAGCCGCATCGCTCCTTCCGGCTATTTGTCTATGCACGGCACGGTACATTCTATCTATATTGTAGTAACGTTAATAAAACAGCGTATCTCCTCTCTCAAGGAAACACGCTGTTTAGGGAATCTTTTTAATTTAATTTTCTACTCATTCATAATGGAATTGAGGGATGCATATGCCATGGGCAGGAAACCTTCCGAAGGTTCACCAATCGGTGCTTGGATGTGGAAAATGAAACCATTGCCGTCCAGTTCTTTCACAATAAAGTACTCTGTTTTCTTATCATTCTGGGACATCATGTACAATCTTGCATCCTTCATCGGCCCGTTACTAAGTTGTTCAGCTGTTAATTGCTTCACTTCTCCGGTCTCGGATAACTCTTCCTTGGCATCCATCTTCAACATATCCAGGTTAAAATCCGCAGGCAGCTTCTCAATCTCTACCTCATAATCCGGATCAATCTTCATTGTTAATTCATGGTCTTCCGCATCAAAAGCCATCGGTTCAAACACATAAAGTGAATAACCTTTTGCTTGTGCCAGTGTCACTGGGCGTTTTTCGGTCACTCCTTCTACCGTCACTTCCAGCTCTGATGTCTTCGGACGATCGGACGTTACTGTACCGCCTGCATTGGAAGCGTTATTGTCATCACTCGATTCAATCTTTGCAATCTCTGTAAGTACCAACTGTTTCGTTGTTGCATCAATCGTTTTCTCTACATATTTGAAACGAACGGAATCTTCGTCATCGATATCATCCAGAGACTTCTGCAGATCTTCGCTCACCTGGAATGACATCGGCTTCTCATTCACTCGAATCTCAACGGTATGCGGATCAGCCCATCCGGTGAGAATACCTTCAGCTTCTATTGCAGCACTTTCATTCGGTTGTTGCTCCGGTGCTGGTGACTGTTCTTCCGTATTATTCTCTGGTGGCTGTGCAGCAGGATTACTGTTCCCACAGGCCACAAGCGAGAATCCCATAAGTAAAACCAGGAGTGATGCACTGACTTTCATTGTATTTCCTTTTCGCATATGAACACCTCCGTTAGCTTATACGCAATGATGCTTGTCCATGTTGCTTCTCATCCATTGGCTTGGCTGTATACTAGTACTTACACGGGAGACAGGCAGCTCAATCATGCAAAATGTCTGAACAGGTGCTGAGTTTCTCTAGCTGGCCTGATCCATCTGTACCAGTTTGGCATTGGCTCCGTTAAATGCTTTGGTCTGGAGGTTAAATTGCTTTCGGAATTCAGCAAGCTTCGCATATTCGCTATTCCGTACCCGAATGGCTCGCTTAATCTTTACAAGATTAGGTTCTGCGCTTTCTCTCATCAGATCATACAACTGCTCATCGGCACTCAGACTCAATTGATACGAAGTAACAAAATTTTCCAACGCACGTGCTCTTGCTTCATATTGATCCAGCACTTTTTCAGCCTGTGCCAACGTTTCTTCTTTTTCAAATGATAGTTCCTTAAGGGAGCTGCGCAGGGCCACCGTCTTCTCGTGGGTCTGTTTCATCGCCTCTTCCGCTTGTTTTAACAACGTTCTTCGTTCATGAATATGACCTGCTGCCTGATCCAGCAGTGCTTCGAGATCACTGTTTTTGTTCTTGCCTTTGTCCAAAATAGACTTGTATAACTTCATATCTTCCTGCTCATGACTGGTCAGCGTCTTCAAACTCTGATCGATCTCCTGACCACTGAGCACCAATTGGTTTACCTGATTTGCCGCAGGCTCCTGCGGATCTCCACAACCACTCACCAGCAGAATTAGCAATACACTAGCTGCCGCAAGCGCCACTTTTTTACTCGTTAGCACCCAAGTCCTTCCTCTCTTGCATCATCATCTTGTTGTTATATTACAAACGGCTATCCCCGCTAAAATTGGCTACCCAGTGTGCATCCGGATCGTATACTTCGAACTCGTAACCCCGATCCTCGAGTAGCTTCAGAATACGCGGTAAAGCCTGAACGGTCTGCTCCCGCTCGTGCATCAGAATCACTTCCTTATCCCGATGTACACTTTTGCTCACGCGGGCCACAATCTTGTCAGGCTGACCGGGAAGATTCCAATCGAGTGAATCTGTCGTCCAGTCCCACATTTTGAACCCGGCAGCAGCAATGTCACCTCTGAACTTTTCACCGATCTGTGGACTACTGCCATAAGGTGCACGAATAAGATGCGGCGTAAAACCAATCAGGTCTTGCACCATCTTCTGCTCTTTCTTGAACTCTTTCACAAAGTTTGCAGAGCTACCGCTCTTATACAGCTTTTTATAGTTATGCGTCATGCTGTGGAGTCCAGGGTAACTTCCTTCCTTCAACAGCCGTTTCACAGCTTCTGGATGCTGATTCAACTGACGTCCGATCATAAAAAAGGTAGCCTTCGCCTCATGCTGCTTCAAAATATCCAGCAGTTGTTCCGTATATTCAGTTGGGCCATCATCAAACGTTATGTATGCCAATTTGCGGACCTGACCCTGGAACCGTGCCGGCTCCTCCTTCGCATCCGGAGTAACTTGTATCATGCCAAGCTTGGCGGGCTGTTCTATTACAGTAATCGGAGGCGGCGCCACAACGCTTTTGATCCAATGCGTCATGCCAAGGAATACATATGTAATACCGGTAACGAATAGTACCAGGAGCATTAGAGCTATGCTTACCCTTCCATACCGGATTTTTCTTCGTTTATGTGTTTTCGTGCGACTTGTGCTAGGCGGAATACTGCCACGTTCTCCCGCTCTCTCTTGTTGAACTCTCACTGTCATGCCACTTCCTTACTTTCATTTTTTCCCGATTATTGGTATATTATCTCGTTTCATGTCTCTATATAGAAGATTAATAGAAAAATGGATCGGGAGAATGACAGAATAGTTACAAGCCCGGTTACAATCTACTTATCTCTTCGTTCTCTTTATCTTTCCTGCGGTTACCTTCTCCTGTATAATGAAGTGATTTACGCCATCAGACTTCAAGAAGGAGCTACACCCATGACAAGCTTGAACCGTGCCGGCAGATCCATCTATCTGTTATTCTTTGTCGGCATTATCGCCATTTCTTTTTCTTCGATCTTTGTACGCTGGTCTACCGCAGATGTTGCGGTCATTGCCATGTATCGACTATTTCTGACCAATCTGCTAATGCTGCCTTTTGTCTGGAAATACAGACACGAGATGACGCGTCTACGCATACGGCAGTGGGGCTTGCTGCTTGCATCCGGTGTGATGCTGGCCCTTCATTTCCTGCTCTGGATGGGTTCGCTACGGCTCACCAGTGTTGCCAGTTCCACAGTTATTCTCGCGCTGGAGCCTATACTGATTCTTGCCGGTTCGGTATGGCTGTTCAAAGCCAAAATTAACCGCATGATGATCATCGGCATGGGCATCGCCCTGCTTGGATCAATCGTCATTGGCGCAGGAGATTTCCAGTTGGCAGGTACTGCTCTGCAAGGTGATATCCTGTCTTTACTTGGCACAATTGCAGTTGCTGTCCATATGCTGCTGGGTCAATTTTTGCGAGCGGGACTTAGTGCATTTTCGTATAACTTCTGGGTGTTCTTCGTGGCTGCCTGCACGCTGGCGGTATATAATCTGATCATGGGCCATCCGTTCGGAGGTTACGCTGCGTCAGAGTGGGGAATCTTCCTGCTACTCGCCATTGTGCCAACGATCTTTGGACATTATCTCTTCAACTGGCTGCTTCAATATATGAATGCTACGACAGTATCCATGGGGGTACTTGGAGAACCCGTATTCTCTTCATTACTGGCCTGGATGCTGCTCGGCGAATCGCTCAGTGCATTACAGATGTCTGCCGGGGTCGTCATTATTTTCGGGGTATGGATCTTCATTCGATATGGCAAAACCAAACCTCAACCCATTCCTGCTGATGCTCCGATCGCTGGCAAAGGGCCTGTTGAACCTACAGTGGTGTAACTTGCGTTTGTATTAGGATTTTTGTAAAAAAACAACTGGGACCTGCACCACGCAGATTCCAGTTGAATTCATCCCACTACATATAAGGCGGTGTATTCTCATGAAAAACATTGTATCCATGCGCTGGCTGCTCGCCAGAATGTATGAACCGGATGTGGTCATTGCCGATTGCCGATTCTTGCTCGGTCAACCGGAGGCTGGACGACAAGCTTATGAAGCTGGACATATTCCAGGAGCTGTCTATCTCGATTTGGAAAAAGATCTGTCTTCTCCGGTGTCTGCACACGGAGGACGTCACCCGCTCCCTGACCCGGCTGTTCTCGCAAGCCGTCTATCCAAAGCGGGCATTGGCTCAAATAGTCGAATTGTTGCCTATGATGATCAAGGCGGCATGAATGCCTCACGATTGTGGTGGTTGCTTCGCTACATCGGTCATGATCAGGTGTATATCATGGACGAAGGTTTCTCCGCTTGGCAAAATGCCAAGTTCCCGGTGACTCAGGATGTATCCGTGCAGATCCCGTCTTCCTTTGAGGTGAACGTACAGCCGCAGATGCTGGCAAGTGTTGAGGATGCTCAGCAGGCTTCGGCAAGCGGCAGCGCTGTGTTGATCGATTCTCGCGATGCCCGCCGTTATGCGGGGTTGGAGGAACCGATCGATGCCAAGGCTGGGCATATTCCGGGTGCGTTGAATTATTTTTGGAAAGACGTGTTGGATTGGGATGGACGTTGGACAGGTACTGAGGTATTAGAAGAGCGTTTCAGTAAGCTGGACAAGGATGGTGCAATTATCGTGTACTGCGGTTCTGGTGTCTCCGCCTGCCCGAACGTGATTGCACTGGAAGAAGCGGGATATTCGAATGTGAAGTTGTATTCCGGAAGCTGGAGCGATTGGATCAGTTATGAGGAGAATTCAGTGGCTACCGGGGAAGAGTAGGTTCGGAGGACAAATCTACAGTATCTCAAAGACAAATACACCGCCATGCAGGCTGATGCCTGAAGCGGTGTATTTGTTTATCAAAGTCAACAAGAAATCAACATTGATTCACAGAAAGTATTTTGCTGTCACAGCAGGACTAGTGTTTTCAATGGGAGAATGAACTCTAAAATTACCCTAAGCTCTATTCAGAAAGAAGCTAGAGTTCCGTTCATTTCACTCTAGTTTTCAAGATCAACAAAGCCATTTAGCTGGTTAGCTTATTCAACGGACAGTCAACAAAATTGATACCACAAAAAATGCTGATATCAATATAACTTAAAACAAAGTCGAAAATTCTAACGAACTAACGTTCGCTCTTTTCTCTTGTATTATTTTGGAGGTTATTGTAAGATATGATTTAAATGAAGTTTCCTAAAATCCATTTTTTATTTGTGTTATCTTTAATACTATATCAACAATATTCTCTCTTCATAGCTTTTTTTTCTTTAGCTTATAATGTAATAATTAGGGAGAACACTTCTTAATAGAGAAATAATCCATCAAAAATAGCAAATATTTATTTCACGAAAATACGAAAGCGAAGGTGACTCCATGGAGAAATTTTATGCTGTAAAAAAGGGGAGGAAGGTAGGTGTATTTAGGACATGGGCCGAATGTAAGAAACAAGTTGATGGGTTTCCTGGAGCTACATACAAATCATTTACAAGTTACGAAGAAGCTAAATCCTTTGCATTTAACAATGTAGATAGTCCAAAAAAATTAAAGACTCCTTCAGAACCTAAAGCAGAAATTATTGCTTATATTGATGGTAGCTATAACGATAAACAAAAATATTATAGCTATGCTAGTATAATCTTCCACAAAAACCAAAAGCTAAAGTTTGCAGGGGCAGAAAACGACAAAGAAATTCTAGACCAAAGAAATGTGGCTGGTGAAATTAAGGCAGCTATTCAAGTGATCGAGTATGCATTGGATAAGAAGGCTAAATCAATTGAAATATTCTATGACTATGCTGGAATAGAAAAATGGGCTAAAAATGAGTGGAAAGCTAATAATCCCTTCACACAAAATTATGTAGCTTTCATAAAAAAAGTAAGTCCACAAATAGAGATATTTTTTTCAAAAGTGAAGTCCCACTCCGGTGATAAGTACAATGATGAGGTTGACTTGCTGGCCAAAGCAGCTTTACAGAATCTAAATAATAAAATAGAAGAAATTGATGAGCTAGACACAGAGAATACTTATACTAAACTTTTAGACCAATCTACGAAATACTTAGACTATGAGACTGAATTTAAATTATTAAAATCAACCAAAAAAAATATTAGTTTAGGTTTAATAATGGGAAATGAAATATTTTCTTCTGAACATTTATTTGAAGTATTTAAGACAAAGTGGAGAAATCAAAATAGAAAACTAAATGAATACTTAGAAATTAAAGCAGCCTTCGATACCGAAAAACAAATTGTTATATTAAGAATTTTAAATAACAAACAAGAATGGGAATTGATTGAATTAGATAAAGGGGACATGGAACTAAATGGCTAAGAAAAAAGGTTATTATCTTAATAGGGTTGGTCTAGAAGTAATAATAAATAATTTCTGTGCCATTAAGAGTTCAGAATGCTTGAATTCCACCAACCAACAAACTAGATATTCTTTGGAGAAAAACGGGAGTGAATTCTACATAGATGTATTTTTCAGAATAGATAATACAATTACTGTTACACCGTTACCTAAAGGAAATTCACCTGAGCTTGCTACAGAATTACATGGTTTAATTAGAGACGGTGTGGAATATAAGAACGTTGTAAGTGGTACTTTTTCCACTTTACTGCCTTCCGATAAGTTTACAGAATTAACTGATTATATGGAGAGTTTACCGGGCTTAAAATACACTAAAGAGGATAAAGGACAGAATGGACTTATACTAAAATATAGTACTGATTTCGGGGACTCAGTTACTTTAACTTATTATAATTCTACTCAAAAGTTGTTTTATCAAGGTTTGCTAATGAATTTATATGTTGTTATCAAAACCTTTCTAGCTACGTATACAGGTAATGTAATATCCACAAAAATATCAGATTCTGGTAATGAATCATCCGATGACAAGGTCACAAAACATATTAATGAAAATCTTCCAAGAGGATTTAGTCTTTTAGATCCTTTGATGGCCAATTTTATAACTGATAGTTTCACTTTAGTAGTAGCGTCTCCAACTCTACGAGACTATGCAGCTTGGGCAATGCCGACAATAAGGGTTCTTGAACATCGTATAAAACAATTGTGCTTAGATAATAATGTATATTTATCTGACAAACAAGGATTCAAATATTATGTTAATCCAGGTGTAAGCAACGAGACTGATTATGTTTTTAATTCCAATCACAGAAACACCTTTATAAATACGAACTTGCAAAGTAATTTCGACAGTGATACCATTGATATTTTAGTAAGATGTTATCAATACTTAAAGGCTAATCGCCATGAGATGTTCCATACAACTCAAATTGTAGAAGGTACCAAGCTCGTTTCCACACCTGAGGAAGCATATGCTATTATCTCTGGTTCATGTAAATTAATTGAGGAATCTTTAGTGTTGCAATTAGGATCTACTGCATAAAATATTTTTAACTTGGAGGTGCTGGCGAGTGAAGAACTATGAACTAATTGCTTTTCAGAGTGATCAGCGTAAGTTAGTTTTATCCACCTCTTACGCCAGCCCTCTGAGTAGTGTCTTGTTTATTTCGAGTGAATTAGCCAAGGAGAACTACCATGGTGAAGTATTATTCGACCTACTTTTGAGTAACGGTTTCAATCCTAATCGTTTTTTGTCAATGCAGTTTGATGGTAATAAATTATTACCACAAACAACAAAAACAATTAAAGAAGTTCCTATAAATTTGCTATCGGAGATATACAACTTTTATTTTGAACATGTTGAGTACGTTGAACAAAGTAATTTGCCTGATACGCAAAAGTATTTGTTAAAGAACAACAAAATAAGTAATTCTATATAGAAGATTAAAATACTTGACTCCGTGTTGATTGCGCGGGGTTTTTGTATTTTCATTAAAACATGAAGAAGAAATTTGTGACAATCACTTTCCATAATACAGGATTAATCTATATAACTTACTCTTACAGACACCCATGTATAGCAAAAGCCCCCCACATCTCTGTAGGGGCCTCTTCTAAATGCTTATTTGGTTACCCGAATGTCGATCACCTTACCGTCTTCTGTGTACATTAGGGTCGTTCAGATTCCGTCATATGAAGGCAAAAGTTAAAGCCCCGCAGACGGATACCTATTCGATCACTTATGGTTTGACATATATAGCTGCGTCGCACTTAATGTAAGTGTACTTAGGCACGTTTCGTTGTATAGTCTTTCAACATTCATGATTCCTTGAGGTGTATTAACATCATCCTTATCATACAGTCTGTCCCACTCTTTTTCATATTGAAGCTTTTCATTACATTTAGGACATAACCCCTTGTCATCCTTATTAAGCATTACTAATGTTTCCAATCAACTCTCTCCCTATATAAAATGATATACACGGATGTATATAAAGAGAAACATTACTCAATCCTGTGCGGGGCTGATCCAGTTGTCAATAAAACAAAGTTTTCTAGATGCCTGCCAAAACAACGATTCATTAAAGTGTGCTATGCTCATTAGTATCTATAGAAACGAAATTCTCCAAGAGCCACCATTCATCTTTGAATGCGTGGCTCTTGGAGATGTACAAACACTTTTATTGATGTTAAACAACGGTCTGAATCAAAATTTGTGCGACTTTGAAGGGATCAGTCTGCTACACCTTTGTTGGCAACTTGGTAAGAGTGATGAAGTAGCTGTACTTGTTGACTATGGTGCAATTGGATATATACATTTATTATAATTTAGTCCATTAAATTACAAAATAGATCATAAATACTTTCTTAAAAGTCCGATTTATCAACTTAACTTTACTTTTCTATAAAAACTCTCCTTACGAATTCGTTGCATTTCAATCATTTTATCAGAAACGCGCCATGCATTATTTTCGTTTAGGGATGCTATACAAATATTAAGGTTATCTTCTCTCATTGCAACATCTCTATTAAAATTCACATACAACGGCCTACCTTTTTGGAAATTGTCATCTTCTAGTTTTACTGCCCCATCTTCGCAGCTTTGTTGAACTTCACATACGATAACTTTCTTAATTGCAATCCCCACTATTACAAACAATCTCTCGGGCTTTAAATTATAATCGCCGTAAGGCGTATCCATAAGCCATATTTGACCAATCTTTGGTGACGGTTTCAAATCAGGCGTCAAGTCAATGCCAAATTTAGAAATATCAATCCAAATAGATCTTAGAACTTGTGCGTAACGTACCGGGTGCATTTTTTTCAAATGTAGATATAGATTCAACAATGAAGGAAACTCTCTAAGCTCGTCATTTATAGGACGAGAAGTTCCAAATCCTAACGCAATCTTTATTTCATTTTTAAAAAGGATATTTTCCGAGACAACCTCCAAAACTTTCCTTCTTTCATTTTTCAAAGGTGGAGTTTCATAATCCGACTTTTCTGTAAAATAAAAATTTTGCCACATGCAATCTCCCTCTATTCATAATTTCATTTAGTAAAATTAAACTGCTTTAGACCATAATTCATACTTTTATTTATTCCTTAAATTGAAGGTTACTCATCCAAAGTCGTCGCCACTTGATCAAGAATATCTGAAACATCGTCTTTAGGCATGAGACTAAACGATTCTTTAAATACATGTTCCACAATTAATCTCCACTCTCTAGAGATTGAGTCCCATTGATCCTTCCAATTTTCAGTAATAAACTTATAAGCAGTATATGGTTTTTCGCTTGCTGGTGCCGTGTACCCCAGTACATCTTCTATACAATTGTTCAGCATCATTCTGGCTTCATCATCGCCTACAGCAATCCGAATAGGTTCATTGTATTGTTCGGCTCTTGCAACTCCTCCATCCTTATCATGTATAACAATTGGGCTCAGACCCATGGCTCTCAAATATTTAACTAGTGAAATTATAACTGCCTTACCTCTAGCTTTAACTATTTGCCAGTTACATTCAATGTCCTTTCTTACCAGGTCAGGCATTCTTTTTATCGTTTCTCTTAAAACGATATCTTCCGTATCTCCCTCTATGATTAAAATATTTTTAGAAAAGAACACTCTAGAAATATGATCGTCTATTTTCAAGATCATTTTAACGTAAGTTTTGTCTACTTCATGAAGATTGATGAACTCCTTACTAGTGTTAAATGAGTTACAATTCACTTTTTCTACCTCAAACTCCGTTCCACTTAATTCTATATTGACCTTTTTAAGAGATAAACAATTCAAAATTTGTAAAGGTTTTTTACTTAAATCAATCATATATGGCGAATGAGTGGTACAGACAATTTGATTGCTTGAAGAGCTCCCTAATTCGTAAATTGTATCTCTCATTTGTTGTGCCGCATTAGGGTGTAAATAGATTTCCGGTTCTTCAAATCCAATCAAAAGAGGTCTTATCTGTCCAACTTCTTTTCTATTTTCTCTAATATTTCTGTATCTCAGTAAAGCAAAAACTGCAGAACGTATTATCCCTGTGCCCTGTAACCCAACTGATGTAGTTATGTTACTAAACATTGATATTTTAAACTGCGGTTTGATAACCTTATCAGCATCAGTTAAACTAGTAACAGCTTTCAGCCCAGTATTTGGAAAAACATCACTTACAGTCTTATTTAACTCTACCATCATTTGTCCAAATTCACTTTCTTGATCATCTGGGTTTAGCTCAGCAGCTAACAAATCCAAGTATTGTTGAGCCTGCTTGTAGTTATCTGAAGATTCTCTGACATCGTTAAATAATTGAGTTAAAGTAGAAATAAGCGTTCCAGAGGTTCCTGATAACTCATCTGCTTTATCCTGAGCAGGTATTAAAAGAAATTTTGGTAACTTCGTAAGAACATTAGCAGGAATTCCTCCCGGATTCTTAAACCATTCTTCGTCTGATTCATTATAATCGTACAGATCCTCCAACTCTTTGATTAGAGATTGTTCTTTAGCTGTTAATTTTTTTGCTGGAGCAGTAGTTGGGAGCAAACTTTCTAATAAAGAACTTTCCAATCCAGCATTGATATATTCTTGAACTGAAATACATCCTTCGAATTCCGGTTTCAAGCTTTTTAATTGTTCTCGCATTTCCACAATATAATCAGTATTTGGTTTAAACGTCTTTCTATAAACAATTCTCAATTTAGTTTCGCCATTCTCATCTAGATAGTTCAATACTCGTCCTTTAAACCCCACCCAGCTCTTAGCTTCTTGCGGAATATCGCGAAACTCCCCTGTAAGAACAATTTCATCAGATATTTGAAAATTAGAGCCAGTCTCAACATCGCGATACGAAAAAAAGTCTTCTTCAGGCAACTTTCTTGTATCGTTCAAAAGAATATTTAACGCCGCTAATACAGAACTCTTCCCAATATTGTTCTCCCCAATTAAAAAAGTAGCATCAGAAAAGTTCACTTCAGAATCAAGGTGTCTTCTAAACCCTTTTATTTTTAAACTATGTATTTTCAATTCATTCACTCCCACTTTACCAATTAGTATAAAATACCTAAATTATGTATTCGACAAATACCTATATATTCCTTCTATGAGATTATTTAATTAAAAAAACAAGGTCTTTTGTCTTACTTCTTTAAGCTGGAGGAAAGGTTCGTGAAGCTGGACAAAGATGGTGCAATTATCGTGTACTGCGGTTCTGGTGTCTCAGCTTGCCCGAACGTGATTGCGTTGGAAGAAGCGGGATATACAAATGTGAAATCGTATTCCGGAAGCTGGAGCGACTGGATCAGTTATGAGGAGAATCCGGTGGCTACCGGTAATGCGGAAGCTGACAAAAACGTATAGCCGTGTATCGATGTTGAATACATCGCCAGGTGGCATATCTGCCCCGGCGATGTATTTTTCTATGTTTGCATTCATGATAACAGGAAAAACCGTGATGGACACCCTCCCACCACGGTTGAATAATGAAATCGATTATTTCTTTTTACTTAAAGATACATTTGCTGTCAACGTCTTGTCGATCGTCGTCCAGTTTACATAAGCACCCAGTATTTCATTAATAACAGCAACCGGAACTACAGTTTCGCCATTTAAAAGCTTAGGTACTTTACGATTGAACACCAGTTTATCGTTAATTGAATACACATCTGAACCAATTTGAGCACTTATATTTTTCGTGCCTAATTTGATTTGCGTGGTACGCGTCTTATGATCCCATTCTACTGCGCCGCCCAATAGCTCCGAAATGGTTCGAATCGGTACGTAGAACTCATCGTTATGAACGACCGGTTTGATTGTCGTACCACTTACATTCATGGCAACGTCAACATACTCAAGGAAATCGGTCTTTCGAATGAGTCCATGAACCCCTTTCGTTCGGTCCACGACCTGAGATACTTCATAATCCGTTGCTGCCGATAGGTACGCATAAGCTACACTTCTATCCATATCAAGCTTATCGGATAAGAATTGAATCGATTCACGTACTGATTCTTTCATTGCTTCATCCAAATCAGGGTCCAAGCCAATGGGAATCCAATAATCCTCTGTTTCAGCAAAGGGTTGCGTGAATTCTCCGCTGTGTGGCAGTGATGGATCACCTTTCTTTAACACCGTTAACCGAACTGTGCCCCTTAAGGAAGCTTCCAATGCAGTTAACGCCACTTCTCCATCTCCTTGCGCAAAGTGCGGATCACCAGTATAGAATAGACCGCCTTTAACTTGAATCGGATAATAAATAGTTGCACCAACACCCAACTCATTAATATCCATATTGCCTCCCGTTTCAATCGGCGGGATCGAACTCACAACCTCGCTGGTATTTGGTGCAACCCCCATAACACCTAGAAACGGGTTAATGGGAAAACGTACATTTTTGCCGGCTTTTGTTGGTAATACCCCATACCAATTGCCGTTGATTTCTTCTATAGGTGTAAATATAGATACATTATTATATAATTCCGGTTTTGTTGCGCTAGCTCCCTCTTGTAGGCCTGTATTTTCTGGAAATTCGTTAGGGAGGGCCCCTTTCCCATGACGGTTAGAAATGACACCATAGGGAACTCGCGTTTGCAACGAAAGGACTTCTACTTTAAGCACATCTCCCGGCTCTGCTCCCTCAACCGCTACTGGCCCAGTGATAATATGAGGTCCGTCTTTTACAAAATCATGCTTAATCTCAGAAGCTGTAATTGCCTTCGCATCATCCAACACGCCATCGGATGAGATACCAAATTTGCCGAAGTACTCCACTGGATTTCTCCCTTGATCCTCCATCAGTCCCTCATGCGATACCGTGTCAAATGTTACAGCACTTCCTGATGGTACAGTAAGAATCGGAGAGCTGTCTCGATTGGGCAGTGATCCCCAGCGAATGTTCTCAATCGCAGATGTTACATAATAATCACCTTCTACCTTATCCAGGGTTGTTGGTTGCAGCGGCATACTAAAGCCCACTGTAGGTATAACAAATGCAAACATACTCAGAATCCCTACTGAAACTCCCAATCTCCTAATCGTTCGATTAATAAACATCTCGCTCCCCCTCTACGATATGTAACGCTATGTTATATTATCTAACACAAATAAACGATAACATATAAATGTATTTACAACAATATTTTCTTGTTAACAAAAATAACGACGAAAGCTAGATCTCAAGAGAAAAGTTATAAAAACAAAAATATATGTCAGTATACCTGACATATAAAACGTAAATACATGTCCTAAACTTGAGGAACATTCTTCAGAGACCTGAACACATAAAATGAAGTAAGTTGAGCGACTAGATCAGTTAAGAGGGAATGCGGTGGTTGGCCGTATTTTGTTTTCTGTTGAAATCCTTCAAAATCCTGAGCGGCGACTGCTTCGCTTCTGGTTTTATTCCGAAGATGTTCCTGAGGACTGAAGAGAGGGATACAGTGACCGTTTTGTCGATCTTACGGTGACAATTGACGCCGAATCACTGATTATTCAACATAAGGCGGGACCAAGCCGTTAAAACCAAAAGCCTCCGCTGGAGGAGGCTTTTGGTACTGCTGATCACTAACAATCGTAGTTCACTTTATTTCAGGGGAACCTTTATTTCCCGCTAATGAAACAAAATCTGCAAAAGAAACTGAGGAGAAGCATTCATGAGTCCATGAATCAGGATAATCACCCATATTTTACAATAGCGGGCCCATAAATAACCAAGAAACAGACCCGTAACCCCATGATTTGCAATCACTGTTGCCACATCCATATCCCACTGACCACTTCCTTGAATGGCGACATGCCAGATGGACCATAGTATTGAAACCAGTAATATGGCGGGCCATCTTCCAAGCAGCGTCTCCAATCGAGTCTGCAACCATACCCGATAAAAAACTTCCTCCAATACACTATTGATCATGAAACCAACCAACACCAAAAGAAGTAATTCTGTCGTATCGGTTGCAGTGATCGCTCCTTCTGGTTGTGCAGCTGGGGAATAGAACTTTAGATAACACCACACCACAACAACGATTAGTGGGGCGATTACGTGTCTGCGAGTGCGAGGCTTTGCAGAGATCATGTTTTGCTGCCCGCCAGTCATTTTTCGATAAATCAGCAATAAAATCAACGGGATCAACAATAATGTCGTCAACTTTAATGCCATATAATATAGCTCGAAATGTAATCCTTGCGGGTCTATCGTTATCATGGAAACCGTAAATAAAATACCTGACAGCAATAATGCAATCGATTGAACCACCAAGTGCTGTTTCTCCATTTGTTGGAAAGACGAGGGATATTGACTTTTATAAGGAATCATACGAATTAGAAAAATGCCAAGAAATGCCGGCAACATACTATGCCATATTGGGATTACTTCCTCAAGATCAGCCGTGTACCTTATATTCAAGTTTCCGGTCCACACTAACCACAATACGGCAGCAAATATAATTATCATGCATACTAGGCCGATTGCCTTTCCCCTTCCTGGAAACATTACTTTGGATTGCTGATTCATTCCAATTCCCCTCCTTTGAGTGCTATGTCGCCTTTGTCTCTTTTTTTAATTCAGTTGAGTTAAATAAACTCTAACACATCCCATCTTGAGCGTCTATTTATTTCAGTTGAGTTAAATAATATGATATTCTGTGTGTATGCCAAAAATTGTGGACCATGAGAAGATGAAAAATATTATCGCTGAAGCTACCTGGAAAATCATTAGTGAGAAAGGCATTCATCATGCAACGTCAAGAACAATTGCAAAGGAAGCCGGATTATCACAAGGCGCTTTAAGACATTATTTTTCCAAACAAGAGAGACTGCTAGCATTTGCAATGGAGTTAGTTAAAGAAAAGGTACTTACTCGGCTAAAGAATCTGAATGCAAAAGAACTGGCGCCTCAAGAAAGAATTGTTGAATACTTGCTTGAGCTAGTGCCTACGGATGAACAAACATTATTGGAAATGGAGGTTTGGTTTGCATTTGTAAGCTATGGAAAAACGCAAAAAGGGTTTGTTGATGCCAACTATGAGGACCTGCAAAACGCAATCAGGAACTGCATTACGTACTTGAAAAATGAAGGTCTTCTGCGCACTACCGATGAAGAGAAGGAACAGGAAAAACTGTATGCCTTTATGAATGGGATGGCTCTCAATTTGTATCTCGAGCCGGATAAAATAAATCGAACACGAAGCAAAGAAATGATACAAGACTACATCCATTGGATTATCCGTTGAAGAAAAGCATGACACATAGATCGGGGAGTTAAGTTAGCTTGCCAAAGCCCAGCAGAATCCAATCTGCAGCAGGAGCGGCTGAATAAGTTATGAGGAGAATCCGGGGGCTACCGGGGAAAAATAAAGATTAAGAACCCGCGTCTAACGCGGGTTTCTTTGTGCTTTCTATGCATTCATATCCATGCATTTCAGGAGCTTACCTCTCCGACTTCTGTAACGTTTAGATTCAGTTTATGCTTTCGGCATACTTCGTAAAAATCTTTTGAAACAATGGGTTTGAAGATATGGATATAATCCAGCATAAAAAATTCATGCTCACCAATTCGCTCTTCATGAAGGCAGATTCGAGATACAACTTTGACTATCTTATACGTGGAGGCTGTTGCACAGATGCAGCAATGACCGCTTTGCGCCCATATTCCGAATGTTCATAATCGAAAACATCCAGACGATCAAGCTGATGTGCAGTCCAATAGGTTTCTTCCACCATACGACCGTCGTGGTAACATACCGTTGTCGGAATAAACTGTGCGTTTGTATTGGCTTCCTCCAACAGCCGGATATTGAGATTCCAGAAAATAATAGTTCAAAGAACGATGTCTCCATTCCGAATGAAGTCTTTTCAAATTTTTACGCTTGTCTACTCGTTCGTAAAGTAATGCTGTAAACGGGATTTTGTTGCTGGATGAGGCATATAAATCATGATTCGCTGATCTGGTTCATTGGGAAATTGAAGGGTGATATGCTCAAATTCAACAACGCCAAAAGTGGGATGAAGAAGCCTCTTGTAGCCGTCAAGGGAGCTTGGCACTTCATGATACTGCCACATCCTTGTAAAATCAGCACTTGTCCTCTTCAGATCTTCGATTAACTTGTCGAACGAATCATCGTTCAGATAGCGTGCTCTTGACGTTCTAAACTCGGCAATCATTCTCTGTGAGACACTCTCCCAATCCTCCGATCCCTCTTTCCACACAGGATCCGTAAATTGCCGCCACATCAGATTATAATCATGCGGAGGTGATACCATATTAATCTTAAAAACAGCATCTGCCGCTTTATTCCAGGCGAGAAAATCCCACTTTTTCCCGATGACATAGGCCGGATTAGGATTCAATTCATTCAGCATGTCCTGAATGGACGAGCTGATGCTCTCTTCAATAATAGTCGATTGAGGAGGCAGTGATTCTCCAGCAAGCAGAAAGAGATGTCTTCGCTCATTGGGCGTCAGCTTGAGTGCCGAAACCAAGCTTTCCAGTACACCTACCGACGGACGGATATCACGACCTTGCTCAAGGCGTGTATACCATGAGAGTCCTATGTTGGCGATCCCAGCGACTTCTTCTCGCCGCAAGCCTCGTGTGCGACGACGATTGCCAGGCAAAAGGCCGACATCAAGGGGAGAAAGAGAGGCGCGTAAATCTCTTAAGAAATTACCTAGTGCTAAACGGCGCTCACTGTCGTTCAAGTAAAACCTCCTCCTTATCCTATCACTCGCAAACCCACCATGAAGCAGGTTCTCGTGACCATTTAATAGTCAAAGTATACTTAAGCCAGTTGATGAGATCAACAATTCCAGGCAAGGAGAATGAATATGACAACCATTGCAGGACAAATGTTGGCGAGCAAGGTAGTGATGATTACAGGTGCAGGGCGAGGCATTGGAGCTGAGGCAGCAAGGCTGTTTGTACAACAAGGAGCTTCTGTAATGCTCGTCGCAAGAACAGAGTCTGAGTTGCGTAAAATCAGGGATGAAATTGTGACGTCGGGCGGAGATGCAGCATATTTTACAGCCGATCTGTCAGATATAAGCAACGTTGAAGAAGCTGTTAAAGCTACAGTGGAACGATATGGTCGTCTGGATGCTGCTTTTAATAATGCAGGCGTCGGGGTCACAGTATCATCGCTGGTGGATGAAAGAGAAGAAGACTTCGATCTGATTCAGTCCGTAAATTATAAAGGAGTCTGGCTGTGCATGAAAGCCCAGATTAAAGCTATGATGGAGACTTCAGGTTCAGGTTCCATTGTTAACACCAGCAGCGTGGGTAGTTTGAAGGGGAATCCGGGATTGGGAGCGTACGGGGCATCTAAACGAGCGGTAAACAGTCTGACTCAAACGGCTGCGGTCGAATATGGGCCAGCGGGTATCCGTGTTAATGCCATTGCTCCGGGAACCACAATGACGGATATGATTCAGCAGTGGGTTTCTATTAACCCTGACATCATTGAACAAATTAGTGCTAAGACACCTCTCAGACGTCCGGCCGAACCTATTGAGATTGCTAACGCAGCCGCTTGGTTGCTTAGTGATTATTCCTCTTTTGTTACCGGAGTAGTATTGCCTGTAGACGGTGGACTTAGTGTATAGAGATTCGGTGGCTACGGTCTGAGTGTCTTAATTGATGTCGATAGAGAGTCAACTTGCATGCAAAATAGGGGCCGGGTCACTCACTAGCGTGAGTACCCTGCCCCTTGCTTTGATATACATAGGAAATATACAGACCTTAATCAACACTTTAACAGATCGAAAAGAAACAGTCTATTTTTTTGGAAAAATATTCTATATATTTAGGTAGCTGGCCGGCAAAATACAGTTGAAACGGAGCATAAATCAATGATGTCCAACAACCATCTTACTCGTAAAGAATTACAGGATTATGTACAACATGTATTTGGTGCCAGTTACCTCATAACGCAGAGTACAAGAATACATGGAGGCGCACAAAAAGTCATTTACAAAATTGACTGCACGAATGGTTCACTTGTATGCTGTACGTTTGGGATATTTCCAGCAACTATTTTCAGCAAGAGATCTTGAATGACCCCACTTTCCACAGTTCCTATGGCAGCGAACTTTTCTCTTTGAATACTCGCTTTCTCGCTCAACATGGAATTCGAACGCCGACCTTGTATGACCTAAATAGCGATAGAGATCAGCACGCTTATGATTTCGCTCTTGTTGAGTATGTGGATGGACAGAAGGCCGAGGCCTATTTCCAGCATAAAAATCACAAAGATCGGGATGCGTTATTTCAACGGATCAGGGATATGTTGTCTAATATGCATGGAATCCAAAGGAACGCTTATGGAAACGCCAACGATAAAAGCAAAAAGGCTGGGCCTTGCTACCAAGTTCAGCGGTTGGATGCCCAAACAGCTTTATCCTATGCATCCAAACACATGACAGATATCAGGAAAAATAACGAAAGGCTGCTTGAGAAACTTTACGAGTTGGAAGCAGCAATTCAACCCAGAGATCTCTATAGTTTCATTCATGGAGAGCTAGGTCCGGATCATATATGGATAGATCATGCGATGCAACCATGTCTTATTGATATTGAGGGCGCAGAATTCTTTGATCTCGAATATGAGCATAGCTTTCTGGAGTTTCGATTTGGAGACTTTTATCACGATTTAGTAAATAACGATCTCGACCCGGAGCGGATGAACTTTTATCGATTTTGCCATCATCTATCCTTGACATCAGGTGGATTGAAACTGCTTCACAGACAATTCCCCGATCAGCAATTCGCTAGAGGTCTCGCGGAGTATCATGCCAGATGTGCAGTTCAGATGCTTATGTGATAAGAACAATAAACATGAATATGGATATAAATGTGACAGGCTGCATTACCATTTCTTCGTCCGTTCAGCTTCTAGCTTATGGGCAATTTCTTGCATATTTTCAGAACCAAATTCGAATCATATGGGGAGTGTAATACTTTCGCCCAAGTACAAATCAGCAGAATTGTTAATCAAAGGAGATTTCCAGATGAAAGCTGCAGTTGTGACAAAGGACAAGAGGGTCAGTGTAGAGGAAAAACAACTTCGCCCCCTCAAACATGGCGAAGCGCTCGTTCAAACTGAATATTGCGGAGTGTGCCACACGGACTTACATGTAAAAAATGCCGATTTTGGTGACGTTACGGGCAGGGTTCTCGGTCATGAAGGCGTTGGAAAAGTCATTCAATTAGGGGAAGGGGTAACCAACCTAAGTATCGGCGATCGAGTCAGCATTGCCTGGTTGTTCGAAAGCTGCGGTCACTGCGAGTATTGCTTGACCGGGCGGGAAACGCTGTGCCGTGTGGTCAAGAATGCAGGTTACACGGTAGATGGCGCAATGGCGGAACTATGCATCGTTACGGCCGACTATGCGGTAAAGGTACCGGATAATCTCGATCCTGCTGCTGCAACCAGCGTAACTTGCGCCGGAGTTACCACCTATAAAGCGGTAAAAGTAAGCAATATCCAACCAGGGCAGTGGATCGGTATTTTCGGCATCGGTGGTTTGGGTAACCTGGCTGTGCAGTATGCAAAACATGTGTTCAATGCCAAAGTCATAGCCTTTGACATCAATGAAGAAAAACTGGAATCGGCGCTGAAGGTCGGTGCTGACCATGTGGTTAACAGCTTGAAGGACGATCCGGTCTCCAGAGCCAAAGAGTTAACAAACGGGTATGGACTGGATGCAACCGTAGTTACCGCTGTTGCGAAAACGCCTTTTAATCAAGCCATCGATGTTGTAAAAGCAGGCGCTCGGGTCGTCGCGGTAGGACTTCCGACGGACAAGATGGATCTTGATATTCCACGCCTCGTTCTCGACGGTATACAAGTCATCGGCTCCTTGGTTGGCACGCGGGAAGACTTGAAGGAGGCTTTCCAGTTTGCCGCAGAAGGCAAAGTCGTTCCCATCGTAAGCAAACGTCCGCTTGAAGACATTAACCACATCTTCAAGGAGATGGAACAAGGCAAAATCCAGGGACGCATGGTCATTGATTTTACGAAGTAATGAGACCAGAATATCAGATCCAATTGTAACCCGGGGACCAGGTGAAGCTTTAGGTAACCAATGTCCTGAACGCTGACAGGCTATGATTATAAATCATAGTCTGTTTTTTTGTCCTGTTACCCTACAGTCAGAGCCGCATACTAAGTCGCTAAAATAGCGACTTGGTATGCAACGATGTGGAGTAATACTTCTTAAATTTATTTTATGAAGACGATGATCATCTTTCTAACGTTGCCATGATCACTGCTCTTCCTAAAGTATGAGTAAGCATGTTAAAGCCTAGAAAAGCAGGTGTTGCATCAGCCGTAATACCTATATCCTCAACATCCAGAGCATGAACGATAAAAAAGTAACGATGTGGTCCATCTCCAACGGGTGGTGCAGCACCAATGAAACCTGTAAACGAGGCGTCGTTTTTCAATTGAATGGCTCCATTAGGCAAACCAGTGCCCTCCTCACTTCCTGCTCCAGTTGCCAATGCTGTCACGTTAGCGGGGATATTATAGACAGACCAGTGCCAAAATCCTGATCCCGTTGGAGCATCGGGGTCATACACCGTAATTGCGTAACTTTTTGTCCCTTCGGGAGCGCCGGACCATCTCAATTCAGGTGAAATATCTTGTCCGCCTTCTACCCCAAATTTTCCGGAAAGCTGTGGAGCAGATAATACACTATTTTCAGAGATATCCGAACTTGTCATATTAAAGCTGGCTACTTCAGGCAATCTTGCAAACGGATTATTTTGCTCGTTTTTCATTTTGAACCTCCAAGTGATATGGGCTTATATTCAGGAGACGGCCGTTCCTTGCTTCGAAGTATATCAAATATTAAATCATTGTAAAAATAGATAGTTCGAATTATAATCATTGTGATTTCGAATGATTGGAGAGACAAAAATGGAACTGAGGCACCTGGAGGCTTTTAAAGCTGTTTGCGAACAGTTACATTTCACGAAAGCAGCTGAACTGTTAAACATTGCACAGCCAACGTTAAGTCAGCAAATCAAAGCGTTAGAGGATGAGATCGGGACTCCCCTGTTGGATCGGATGGGCAAGCGAATTGCAGTAACAGAAGCAGGACAGATTCTTTATGAACAGTGCAATCAGATTTTCAGAAACCTGAACTATGCTTATGATGCGATTAACGACTTGCGCACGCTGCAACGAGGAAAATTAGTCTTGGGAGTACTACCGTGTGATGTGGATGAACTTTTGACACCAGCCATGATTGAATTCCATCAAGAGTTTCCGAATATCCAGCTCCTCATTCAGGATTCTAATCGAATTGTCGAAGAGGTGTTGGCGGGAAACATCGATATCGGCATTACCACAGTTCCTGTTATGGAAGACAGCAAGCTTGTCCATTTGCCTTTATATACGGAACAATTTTCAGTAGCCGTATCAAAAAGCAGTGAATTGGCGGGACGCTCGCAAATATACTTGAAGGAACTTAAAGATTTGAGTCTCGTGATGTTTCCTGATCATCATCATTGCCGCAAGTTGATAGATTCCTATTGCGAGAACCAAGGCTTTGATTTAAACCCCATTATCGAAACGTCAGCCATGATTTCATTGATGCGATTAGTGAAAAATAATGTTGGCGGGACCGTTTTACCCAAGCCGCTTTTGCAAACCTGGGATGACCGATTCTATCATATAATCAATCTGGTTGAGCCTACACCCACACGAGATATTGGCATCGTGTATCGGGCTGACAAGTTCCTGGGGCAAGCCGGTAGAACGTTTATTCGTAAAGTACAGGAGGCCGCCAATTAATCAAAATATTTAATCTGAAGGTTGCTAAATACTGCCGTCCCCCCTTCAGTATATAGCGTGATTCCACGGTCGTTGGAGTGGGGGAAAATGATATTGGATAACACCAATGAACCGTCATCAACAAAGACCTCGATACTGGTCTTGTCTACCAGAATCTTGAGATGAACCTTGTTCTTCTCGGGAGTATATGCCGCTTGACTCTCCAAGTCTTGGCCACTCCTGTCAGGATTCCCGGTATATGCACGGTTCACATAGACATAGCCGCCTTCTACATTGACGCCGGTATCCACATGTCGGCTCTGGTCGTTGGATTCCCGAAGCCTTAATCCAACATTGTTGACCTTTGTCCACGATATATCAGCCTCAAGCTGATAGGAATCTCCCCTCACATGAAGTGCATGAGATCCCTTCACTGTAATCGGTTTGAAGGCAGACTTCGAGACTGCCGCTTGTTCCAGTGACTCAATCGGTCTTGAGATCAGTCGATACTGGCCCGTTTTGGATACAATAAGTTTAATTTCACGAACAATGGAATCCATGCCGTTGTAACCTTCCTGCAGTGTCGGCGTATTGTTGGCATAGTTCCAGTTATTCATCCAGGCGAATGCGTAGCGGTGACTGGATTTGTCACTGCTTGCCCCATCTTCAAATGTAACTCCTCCATACCAGTCGAAGCCATAGTCCAACCATTGTGGTTCATGAAGATCCGGAACAAATTCTGTGCCATTAAAGCTTCCGGTCCAGTAAGCGTAGGTGTTGGGTTGTCCTGAGGACCTGCCATTGGCGCTTACGCCGAGCACCCATTTAGAGGTTCCGTTATCTGCCCGCATCAGAAATAGATCAGGACATTCCACCAAACCCACGTTTTCCGTGAAGAAGCCTCCGGTATATCGCCAATTTTTCAAATCAGCCGATTCGTAGAATCCAATCTTCGTTCCTTCAGCCAGAGCCATAACCCATTTTCGGGATCGGTCATCCCAGATGATTTTAGGGTCTCTGAAATCCTTTTGTCCCGGATTCTTTAACACCGGTCGATCTCCATAAGGCTTAAACGTTTTCCCTTGATTGGTGCTGTACCATAAGAATTGTTCCTGCTGTCCACTGCTCGCAGAAGGCTGTGTCATAATGGCAACAAGCGCCCCTTTTCCAAAACCAGCTGTACCTGACGCATCCACAACCAGGGAGCCTGACCATGGATCACCGTTCCGGTTCGTGTATTTGGGAATTGCCACGCCTTCATCCTTCCAATGGACCAGATCGACCGATGTTGCATGCCGCCATTCCGTACCATTGCCTGTGGGATAATCACCGTTATACAGATAATAGTAGTGGTATTTCCCGTTCAGATATATCGGCCTTTGGGGATCGTTCTTCCACTTGTCTGGCGTTGTAAAATGAAAGCTAGCTCTTAGACTCTCCCTAGGAGAGGCTATTCCCGTATCCTCGGTAGGCCATCCGCTTTGGCTCAGGATCGGAATGATAGTGAAAGCGAGCGTGATCATACCATAGACAGTAAACCATATGACCATTTTCTTTCTGGTTTTGTTATTCATCACAGATACCTCGTTTATGAAAAAGAAAATGCCAATAGATATCGACATTTTCTTTCTTCAGACTTTCTGTGGAATTTGATTATTCCACTGTCAATTGTCCTTGTGCCAGAATGCTGTTCTTCACTACGGATGTTTTGGACCCTTTGATATTCACCAAGAAACTTGGTGCGAAGGTAGAACGATGATCTTCAAACATTCCTCGGTTGGTCATATAACTGGTGATCACTACGTTATTGCCTTGAACCTGCGGAATAGCAAAATGTGCATAAGTCCAGGTTACATCCTTAGGGTCCAGATCTTGATGCAATACAAGTCCAGTACCATTCAACGGCTTGTAAGGTCCTGTCAGAGAATCAGATACATAGCCCAGCATGTAGATATCTTCGTCATCAATGCCATCCACAAACATTTTGGCTCCTCTTGTATCCGTGAACAAATACCATTTTCCATTCAACTTAAAAATATTAGCGCGTTCAATTTCATCTGTTACTGTATTCGAGGCAATCAGCGGCTTCATCACTTGTTTTAAGGTATAGTCGTCATTCAATTCAATGATCCCCAGAGCGCCATTGGCCAGGGAGGCCAGCTTCCTATTAGGGCTTTGCAGCAATTTCTCCCTCTCGGCCTGGAAGAACTTCTTGCTTCCCTCGTAGAAGGCTCTGTTATTGAATGCATCCTCGCCCTGATAGCCCATTTCTGTTCCCGTATTGGCTTCGAAAACAAGGTATTTACGACCATTATCTTCCACATAGTGAGGATCTCTCAACGTATGATTGTCGGAAAAATCCCCCCCGCTGAAAGCCTGATCGACTGTTTGATACATTTTTCCGTCACCATCAAAGATCGACTTGAAATCTTCAACACCGTCCACCTTGAGCGTGTCCTCTGGAAGTTCGGAGACATTAATCTGAGCAGTCGTCAGGGTTTGCTTGCCATAAAATCCATTGGCCGGGTCCCAGCCATGACGATTGGTGTAGAACAGACGAATATGACCATCAGCAGTCAGTGTAGAAGAGCCGGACCATTCCTCTGCTTGGTGATTCAGAATTGGATCATTCGGGACGTCCTTGTCGGTGTTTTTGAACACTCTGCCTGCATTTTTCCAGGCATCAATGGATGTGTCTCCTGCTTTTTTGTAAAACATATAGATGAATGTGTCCCATCCCCGATCCGGGTCACCCGCCAAACCAAAGACGATTTGATAACCATGATACTCTGCTACAGTACCATCCGCATTCTGCAGCGGCCAGGTATCCCACACATCCATGTCGATGACGTTACCATTTTCATCACATCCTTTTGCGGAAGGGATATTTTGGATATCAGAAGCGTCAAACTGAGGAATCTTGAATTGTTCTTTAATTTGTTTCTCAGGGATTTTCAGGGCGTCTGCACGTGTAATATGCGAGATACCATAACTCTCTTTGTAGTCAGACTTCTTTTCTTTGGCTAAAGCCGAAACACCCCCACCTGCCAATAGTGCTGTTGCAAACGTTACTGCGGTCACTCTTCTCACAAGCTTCTGGATATTCATTGATTTTTCCCTCTCTCTTGTCATTTTTTCTGAAAAACAGAAAAAGACCTAAAAATCGCTAGGGTATGGTGGATACACCGATCCCAACGGACTTTTAGGTCTTGCCTGCTTACCAGTAACAATCCCGACATATTCAACTGTCGATAACTATTCTATAGGGTCCTATCAAAACTTGGCTATAGATCGAAACTCCCGATTTAGTTCAAGGACCAGAGACTCAGTATACCAAGCAAAAGAATCAATCCATGGATGGATTAAGTCGATGATCTATCCGGCTGATCTCCATGGCGATCACAACCAGTTGGCTTTCGGTAAAAGTATATCCATAATCCTCTTCAACCATTTCACCGATCTCGAGGGCCTGTGTATATGCTTCGGTAAAATTCATCCTTGCAATCGTTACAAGCTCCGGATTCAGTTCATTGCGAAGTCTGCCTGATTCATCCGTTTGCAGCATATTCTCAATCTGGGTCAAAAGTCTCTCATAGTTCGCAGACCCCCGATCCAGCACACCGGCAACATGTCCCACACCTTCTGCGATATCCCTGATCATGGCCGTCTTTTCCGGAGCCTTGTGGCGCATACCCGCATTCTTCCAGGCAGTATGGATATGCATGGCGATATAACCTACCTCATCTTCCGGGATGGCTACTTGTAATTTCTTGTGGATCAGATGCTTGGCATGAAGCGCGAGCTGGAACTCTCTTGGATAGAGGATACGAATCTCCTCAAGAAGCGTGTTTCGTATTTCGATTCCCTTGCCAATCCGCTCCAGGGCAAACGAGAGATGGTCTGTAAGCGCGATGTGAATATGCTCATGGAACGTGACACCCAATGATTTCTCGGCGAAAGTGATGATCTGCTGGGTGACCGCAATTTCTTCTTCGGGCAGGGTTCCCAGTATTTCCTGAAGGTGGTTGTACTGTTTTGGATCCGTCATCACAAACACTTTTTCAACAAGGCTTGGGTCTACAATATCATTTTTTCCTTTTCGGAAAACAATCCCCGCCCCCATGACAATTTTCTCTTCTCCATGATCGTTAACCACAGCGGCGTTATTGTTGAGTATTTTTTTGATCTTCATGTTAGTCTCCTATGCCTGTTCGTTAAGTTTATCAGTATCTGGTCGAACAATCCGATCCACGCCGAGCAGCAAGGTAACGCTAAAAGCCGTGGCTAGAGCAAGCACAAAACCGATCAGATAATGAACAAGATTCATCAACCCGGGCTGTACGATAAAAGCGATCATCGAGATTCCGGTTAGCCCAAATGAATTGGCCACGACCTGATGAAAAGCGACATATGCCCCTCCGGCGGCTCCTCCGGCAATAGCACCCAGAAAGGGGCGCCCAAGTTTAAGATTAACACCGTAGGTGACTGGCTCAGTGATACCGAACAGCGCCGTGATCGACGCAGGCAAAGCTATTTTCCTTAATGCTCCATCCCGGGTTCTGGCATACACTGCAAGACCGGCCCCTGCTTGCGCGATATTCGCCATGGACCAGATCGGAAGCAAGAAATTGAAGCCGATATCCGGATTGGATATCAATCCAACCTCGACAGCCTGAATCCCGTGATGGAGACCGGTGATCACGATGGAGCTGTATATCCCTCCAAGCAGAAGGCCAAATAGCAAGCTCCCGTAATTGAAGACATGCTCCAGAATACTTCCCAGCGAGCGCCCCAGACCAAGAGCAAGGGGTTCAATAACCAGTACCGCAAGGCTGCCCGCGATGCTAAAGCTTAAAAAGGGAACGAGAAGAACAGCTCCGGATGACGGTATCCATCGGCGTAGTTTTTTCTCAATTATCGTCAGCATAAACGCCGCAAGAACGGTTGGGATTATGGCTCCCTGATACCCGAATTGCGGGGATATGGGCAAAGCTTGAGCAAAGGCTGGATCTCCACCGATTTCGGTGAACGCAACAATCCCCGGATGAGTCATGACAATCCCAACAGCTGCACCAAGCGCTGGGGTTCCGCCGAACCGCTTGGCCGTGTTGTATCCGAAAAGAACCGCCATCAGCTGGAACGCTGAACCCGTCAGCAGTGTCAGAAGCCGGAACCACATTTGGCCAGGATCATCCCAACCGAATGCCCCCGCAAGTCCCAAGAGACCCAACAGCAGCCCAGCCCCGACGAAGAGCGGAATAATGGGCACCACGATATCAGAAAAAAATTGGAAGGCGTCCATCAACCTGCGCAACAGCGCTTTTGAATGAAGGCCCTTATCATTGGCCCATCTGCTAGCCGTAGACACGGAAGGCATTGGATGGGAATCAGTCTGATCTACTTCGTGTAGCCGTGGTGTGATAGGTCCATTCGGATCGTCTTCTTTGGGTATGGACGAAGCAGCTGACTGAAGCATGCCGTTCACCTGGCGATTAACCTTCGAGACAAGAGCGGGACCAAGAATAACCTGCAGTTGTCCAGCACGAACGAACACCCCTTGAATCTCCTGCATACCGTCAAGCCGTTCTTGTTCCACCAGTTCACTGTTCTGCAACCGGAGTCGGAGTCGTGTCGTGCAATGGGTGCTTTCAATAATATTGTCCGTTCCTCCGGACCATTCAATAAGTTGCGCAGCCAATGCCCTTGCAGAACTACGCCACTTTGTGACACTCCGGTCATCCTGCTGCATGGATGCTCCTCCCTGTTACTTCGCATTAAACGGACATCGAAGGATCGACGATCTAATCATGGAAAGTTGATCTTCTTCAAAAATAACAATTCCGTCATTTATGGCAATATTACTATTGTGACCACTTCACTTTCCAAAATCAATGGTCAGGAAATACCACTATTCTGAGGACAATGGCTCATCTTGGCTGTTCATCCATTTCCAGCAGACCGTCCACGCCGTGTTCGAAGTATATGCCGGAAGCTGGAGCGACTGGATCAGTTATGAGGAGAATCCGGTGGCTACCGGGGAAGAGTAGAAGAAGAATTAAACAGATATACCGTATGTAAATTGAAGTACATCCTCATGTCGGGATGTACTTTTTCGTTGTGGAGTGGTCCTAAAACCGGGAGAGTCTACAAGGGTCTAATTCATTTCTTGATTTGCCATCAATAATTTCGCTTGCAGCCAGATGCGCAATCAGCGGCGCCAGCGTAATTGCAGAATGCATTACCGTCAGATAAAGTCCATTCATGTGATCATGGAAGCCCACAATCGGATAACCGTCTGCAGGCATGGGTCTCCATCCGACCTTTATGCTCTCCAGTTCCAGTTGATTTCCGTGCTTCAGACTGCGACGCAATGTGTCATACGCTCGCTTACCGACCGCCAGTGGTCCGTTTTAATCCGACTCGTCGATATAATCTTCCGCAGCCAGCAGCGTATAATCTGTCAATTGACGCACTTCAAATTGCGCATTGGAGATTAATGTGTGTATCAGTTTATTCGCAGTTTTCATCCGAATCAGAATCGAAGGTGACGAAGTTACCGGCACGTGACAACCTAACGGGTTACAAAGTTCGGGTGTACCTGTTCCTGCGGCCAATACTACAACATCCGACTCCACAAAACCTTTGGACGTATGAACGCCAAGCAGGCGGGCGAATATAACCAGATTTATTTATTCACTTTCCATCAAGCCCAATTTTATATACATCTCCTTTTGGAAAGGTTACGAATGCAAGACTGTTTCCAACTTGTCCTAAGAAGCGGTCATAATAATCTATAGAAGCAAATTTATTCTTCTTACCTGTATAGCGATTATAAACATAAATAATACTTTTAGTATTGCCTACTTTGTCTATCGTATTTTTTCGGTAATAGAACTTATTATTCAAGTATGCTAAAGGATGAATATAACCATCTGATGCAAATGTCTTTTTTCTGGCTCCATCCAACTCTGCAAAGACACCTCTGGAACTATAGCCTCCATCTATCATCTCAGAAAAAAACAACACATTACCATAAAATTTGTATACTGACACACCTTTTGAGGATAATGATTTCGTTGCGGTACCATCTTTTTTCATACGATAAAACAAATCTGTATGCCGCTCCGTATAGTATACATACTCTTTATTAATCTCAAAATTATAAAAAGGAGATACAGGCAAAATAATCTGTTTCTTCGTACCATCTGTCTTCATTGAGCCATAAGATAAATCATCGTACAAATTACCATTGTATTCACTTTTCACAAAGTAAATCGTATCTCCAGCAACATCAAAACTTGCAAAATTATCATCTTGGGATACGTAAGCGAATGCCGAACCATCTGTTTTAATCTTAGCGATAGAATAATGATCTTCTTCGTCCTCTACTAAAAAATAAATCCAATTCCCAATAATTTTTTGCTGTGAAGCTTGCTTATTATAAATAGATTTCGTTGTGCTTTTTTTGCCTGTAAACGTAGTAAAATTAATACCCACCATTCTTCCGTTGTCGTTGTAACCCTCCCATATTAAAGAATTTTCAGAAGTTCCTGCACCATATGCAGGTACGACTCCAAATAACATGATCATACTTAATAGTGCTATTAACAATCTTTTTCCCATCTTGGCTCTCCCTAAAATATGTATTTTTATACATCTATTATTATAGATCGTTTTTTACCTGCAACACAATTCATTTAGACTTCGGAATATGTATATCGCATTGCAGCGGCTGTATTTCAGTTTTTTGCAAGTAGCCACTAATATTATTATATAATAACCTCACCACATAAAAGGCTGGCTTCAACAGCTCATGGAAGGAAGACAACTCTCTATTGAAAGCAACCTTGAATGTACAAGAACACATACTCATCTGGAATTGTGCATCGCTCAAAATCATGGATGTACGACATATTGTCATACAGGCCGACGAGTGCGTACGTCCTTACCTGTTCCCTGCCAGCGCCTTTTTGTACGTAACGAATGGCAATGCAACCGTGATCTTAGACGGAAATGAGCATGCTACCAAACCATTTTATATGCTTCATGGGGGCAAAAACACCCGTCTGGACATCATCCCAACGAACGAATCCTTTCATTATTACCTGATTTTCTACAAAGCCTCCTTACCGCTACCTGGCAAGCAGCATACACTTCAACAACCGGATCAACCATTGCCATTCCACCTCCAGTACGGTTTTATTCCATATCATCCTGCCATCCTCTACGAAATCACTGAGCGAATGCTGGGCGAGTGGAATAAACCGGGACGCTTGGAGCGACTCCATACCAAAACACTATTCTATCAATTTGTATATGAATTGCTCAGACAAATGGATCAACAGCAGGTAAGCATTGTTAGGCCTAACCTTGCTTCTCAGCTTATTCGCTATATGCAGGAGCACTACGCCAAGCCGCTGACGCGGGAAACACTCGCTCATACATTCCATTACAGCGTCCCTTATCTGTCCAAGTACTTCCGACGTGAAACTGGCGCAAGTCTAATCGATTACTTAATCGGTATTAGGATGAACAAAGCAGTAACGCTGTTGCAAAAGACCGAGTTATCTCTGCAAGAAGTCGCTGCAAGCGTTGGATATGCTGATGTATCCTATTTTATAAGAATGTTCAAAAAGCATACGGGAGTCACACCAAAGCAATTCAAGGATGAGTCCGGACAAGTGACAAGAGGTTCTTATCGTCCTATCCTTAGGCTTCGATCATCCATTGCTCCGCGTAAACTCCGTCGTTATATTGATATCAGAGATGATAATCATTATCAACATAGCGAAAAAGGAGATTTACGGATGTATAGAAGCAAACTACCTGTAGGAATTACCCTCCTGTTGTGCCTAACTCTATTGGTTAGCGCATGTTCCAGACCAGCAAACACGAATGGAAGCACTGGCAGTACGCAAAGTCCAACTGTAGGTGCAGAGAGTAATATCAGTAACACCACAACCGGCAGCTCGGAGATGGTAACCTATTCTGCGGTTAACGGTGAAGTACTAATCCCCAAAAAACCTCAAAGGGTCGTAATGGTTGCAGGAGCCTTTACCGGTCATTTGCTAGCGCTTGGCCTTAAGCCTGTTGGAACGGGTGATGAGTCCTTTAACAGTTATACAGAAGGAAAGCTGGATGACGTTGTCAACATCGGTAACGATGTACCCTACGAGAAAATCATGGAGTTGCAGCCGGATTTAATTGTCGTTTGGAATGACCCTGAAACGATCGAAAAGCTGTCCAAAATTGCACCGACCGTCGCTGTTGAATATGGAGTACCTCTGCGGCAGCAATTGATGGATTTTGGTAAGATGACTGGTAGAGAAGAGCAAGCGAAGGTCTGGATCGCAGAGTGGGACGCTAAAATTGCTGAATACAAACCACTCGTGGAGCAAGCGGTAGGTGATCGCACGGTTTCGATTTTTGATACGGGAAGTGCCAAAGAATTTTATGCCTACGGGAGCTTTGGTAGAGGTGGAGATATTATTTATGGCGAGTTCGGCCTGAAGGCACCGCCGATCATTCAGAAGGAAGCTATCGATAGCGGCAAAGGTTGGGCCAAGTTATCACTTGAATTGTTACCACAATATGCAGGAGACTATATCTTTATTAGTGGATGGACAGGTGATGAGAGTGGGGATTCCGTTTTTGAAGGTCCTATCTGGGATAACCTCCCTGCTGTCCAGAATAACCACGTTTATCGCGAGGAAAGCCGTGGCTTCGTGTTTAGTGACCCAATTTCGTTGGAAGCCCAACTTAAATTTGTCGTAGACAGCCTAACCAAAACAGAGTGAAATTGAGTAGGCCACGGTATGTACGAGGCGAGGAGCAATCCTCGTCTTTTTATGTTTTTGTATAGTCCTTATCTTTCATTTGAAGAGAGTTTGAAAACAAACACACACACATAAACAGGGACCTCTCACCACGTTGGCAAGGGTCCCTGTCTTTAAACTTGTTATATAGCCCATTTTCCGTTAAGTGATGGTAAGGCCGCCGCTTGCATATCCGGCTACGGTTGTAGCCACATCAATTCCGGCTGTTACTGATGCTGAGAACACCATAAGCAGGCGGTCACCGGCAGATACCGGAATACTCAGTCCTGTAGTCACTCCGCTGGATATTGTGCCCAGTGCCAAAATGCCGGTCAGTGGAGGAGCCAAGGTTACCAATGCACCCGGTACAGCTGTAAAGGAGTTATCAGGTGTAGTGGAACGGAATAATTGTGCAGTTATGGTTACTGTAGATCCAACCAAGCTAAGTCCGGCTGTTGTGCTGAAATAAGCGGCCAGTGAAGTAATCGTTCCTGCACGCGATGCCGAGAAAGCAAAATTAAGCAATGTGCCTGCAGCGCCTGTGAGATCAATAACTCCTCCGTTAACACTTACTCCGGTAGCATTGTTGCCAAAACCTACTAAACTGGAAGTATTCAAAAGTCCACCCAAAACTGTAGTCAACGCAACTGGAAGTCCTGATGCATAAGGAATAATTGTTCCAGAACCTGTCGCCCCCGTAGCCCCGGTTGTACCCGTTGTCCCTGCTGTGCCTGTTGCTCCGGTTGCTCCCGTTGCACCTGTTGTGCCTGTCGCCCCTGTTGCTCCCGTTGTCCCTGCTGTGCCTGTCGCCCCTGTTACACCCGTTGTACCTGATGCGCCTGTTGCTCCGGTTACACCCGTTGTACCTGTTGTGCCTGTTGCTCCCGTTACTCCGGTTGTGCCCGCTGTACCTGTCGCTCCTGTTGCTCCCGTTGTCCCTGCTGTGCCTGTCGCTCCTGTTACTCCGGTTGTACCTGATGCGCCTGTCGCTCCGGTTACACCCGTTGTACCTGCTGCGCCTGTTGCTCCGGTTACACCCGTTGTACCTGGCGTGCCTGTCGCACCTGTTACACCCGTTGTACCTGCTGTGCCTGTTGCTCCGGTTACACCCGTTGTCCCTGATGCGCCTGTTGCTCCGGTTACACCCGTTGTCCCCGCTGTGCCTGTTGCTCCGGTTACTCCGGTTGTACCTGTTGCTCCTGTTGTTCCTGCTGTGCCTTGTGCGCCTGTTGCACCGGTCACTCCAGCTGTCCCTGGTGTGCCTGTCGCCCCCGTAGCCCCGGTTGCGCCTGTAGCTCCGTTGATGCTTGGGGTTTCACCCAGCAATTCGGAAGAAACCAAACGATGGGCTGTTACCAAAGCGCCTGTGCTGCTCTTACCCCATACGGATACTTGCACAGGATCATTAACCGTCGCTGTTGTTGTAAAAGTAAACTCGAAGGCATCAAGATTCGCAAAATAGTTGTTGGTTACTACTTGATTGGGTGCGATGTCAAAAGACTCACTTACATACAGGACCCTCATTCCACCACTCATGTAATATCCTTGTATTTGTATGGTTGAGGTACTCACATCACTACGGTTATCAATTCTGACAGTAACTGTCTGAGTCGGTCTTACACCGCTAACAGCATTATTTTCTATTGGCCCTGTTGATAAAAAGCTCATCGCTACATCTCCTCTTTTAGGGATTTCTGATCTGCTAGATGTTATTAACTGTTTTTTCGTGCTCCACCACTCGGTGTGCATCAACCAATTGTCCAGAGGCTTGTTTGCCCCACACTGAAATCTCTACTTCCTCCACGCCTCCCACATCTGTTCCAAAAACAAACTCAAAAGCATCTAAATCTGCAAAATAATTTCTGGTCACTGCTTCATTAGGGGCAATACTGATTACTTCACTCACATACAGCGTTCTTGTTGTGCTTAGCACATACCCCTGAATGGATACTGTTACAGAATCCACCTCAGCCCGACTTACCAATCTAATCGTTACCTGTTGGGTCGGTCTAACCCCGGAAACCAGATTGTTTTCAATCGGCCCAGTTGACAAAATAGCCATTTTCCCATCCCACCTTTTATGAACCTCTGACTCTAGCAGTATTTGGCATAAGCTCACTCGATAGTAATATTCAAACACTCAACCAACGGTGTGGACAAAACACAGGGGGCAATCCACCATTATCACTTAACAACCTTTTACGCACAGGGCTTTAGCTATACAAAAACTGGGATATGTACAACAAAGAGAAGAAATTATGCAATGCCAACGTTGGTCAGCAAGTAAGAGTAGATTTTGTTATATAACCAGGATCCATTCCAGAAAAAAAAGAAATGACCGTTCCTCTGGTAGATTCCAGGGAAACGGTCACAGCTTAAGACTTCTTTATTTGCTATCTATTTTTTGCTATCTATTTGATGGGGCGGATAAAGCTGTGCTTGAGAGTGTAGTCTTATAGAATTCGAGATCGTATTTTACCATCAAGCCCAATGTTAAACACATAGAAATAATAATGATCTTCTTCATCCTCTACTAAAAAATAGAAAAAGATTGTATTATCTTAAAATTGTGATATGATATCGTCAAGTTAATAAACATTTAAAAGAAAATATGAAAAATAATTACATTTAAATGTGACCACACCTCTTTCTTCGCCAAATTTCAGTGTTCTAACCCATTTTATTGAAAGCGATTACAAAAAGAAACCTGACAGATTATAGCTTTTCTAATCGCACACACAGATGCAGGTTTACTTCGGGTTATAGCCACTCCCCTTGCTGCCGTGACCACGTACCCGGTGCACAGGTCGTTTGGCTTAAACCATATATGACAACATGAAGACTTAACCTAACAGCCAACCTAACCATTATTTCAAGAAGGGGGTCACATGAGGAAAATCTTTTCGTTTTTTCGACATTTCATCATCTCAGTTATTCTGAATTTCAGTTCACCAACTAATCCAATCTCATGGAGGCGAAACGTATGATTCGTAAACCGCTAGTTTTGTTGTTGTCGTGTCTGCTAATCTTTGTCACCCTGCCCGTTGAATCGAGCCATGCAGCCAATGCAGCCGTTGCCAAACTTCCTGGAAACTCTAATCCCCTCATCGATCATAAACTGGGAGCCGATCCTTATGTGCTCGTCCATAACAATCGGGTCTATGTCTACATGACAGGTGATGCATATCTGTACAACAGTGACGGCTCTGTCCGAGAGAACCAGTACAGCACGATTGGGAAAATTAACGTCATCTCCTCAGCTGACATGGTGAACTGGACAGACCATGGTTCCATCCCGGTAGCGGGTGCGAATAATGCCAATAATGGACAAGGAATTGCCAAATGGGCTACTCAGTCCTGGGCTCCTGCCATGGCGAAGAAAACCATTGCTGGCAAAGAAAAGTTTTTCCTGTACTTTGCCAACTCGGGTGGAGGTATTGGCGTACTCACGGCTGATTCCCCCATTGGACCGTGGTCCGATCCAATTGGTCGTGCCCTCCTGACTCACGGTACACCGGGTATGTCCGGCGTAACCTGGCTCTTTGATCCGGCTGTACTTGTCGATGATGATGGCTCTGCTTACTTGTATGCTGGAGGCGGCATCCCGAACGATACCAACGCTGCTTCCATTGCCAACCCCAAAACAGCTCGGGTCATTCGTCTCGGTGCCGACATGACCAGTGTGGTGGGCAGTGCTGTGACTATTGATTCTCCTTATATGTTCGAAGATTCTGGTATCCACAAGTATAACGGCAAATATTATTACTCCTACTGCATCAACTTCGCGGGAACACACCCCACTGCATATCCGAAAGGTGAGATCGGATACATGGTCAGCGACAGCCCGATGGGGCCTTTCACGTATAAAGGACACTTTCTGAAAAATCCTGGCACGTTCTTCGGTGTAGGCGGCAATAACCACCATGCCGTGTTCCAATTCAACAACGAATGGTATGTGGCGTACCATGCGCAAACGGTAAGCAAGGCATTCCTCGGTGATGGTAAAGGGTACCGTTCCACACATATCAACAAACTGACACATAATGCGGATGGAACAATCCAGGAAGTTCAGGGGAATATGACAGGTGTACCTCAGACCACTAACCTCAACCCGTATGTCCGCGTGGAAGCCGAAACCATTGGCTGGCAAGCAGGAATTAACACTGAACCGAGTCAAGCGAGCGGTGGACCTGTAGCCAATCAGAATGTCACTAATATTCATAACGGGGATTGGATCGCGGTCGGCAATGTTGATTTTGGCTCAGCTGGAGCCTCCAAGTTCAAGGCCAATGTCGCTTCTACCGGAAATGGCAACATCGAGGTTCGACTGGACAGTCCGACAGGCCCACTAGTTGGAACACTTAACGTAAGTTCAACTGGCGGTTCGCAAACTTGGCGCGAGATGGAGACCAATGTTACCAATGCTACAGGGGTACATCGTTTGTATCTGGTGTTTACAGGCTCGGGCAATGGAAATCTGTTCAAACTGGACTACTGGCAGTTCACATCCGGTTCGGGCGGTAACCCAAATCCTAATCCAAATCCCAATCCAAACGTTACCCGTTACGAAGCCGAGAATATGACGCTTGGCGGCCAATACGCTGGTGTGATCAGTTCCCCTTTTAATGGAGTCGCTCTTTACGGGAACAATGATTATGCAGCATACAATCAATATTTTGCATTCCCAACCCATCAATTCTCTGTCCGCGGCGCTTCCAACAACAATAATACAGCCCGTGTTGATCTGGTCATCGGGGGTGTAACCGCTGGTTCTTTCTACTTCACGGGAACGGAGCCGACCGTTCAAACCCTCACCGGCATCACTCATGCTACAGGCAATCAGGAAATCAAGCTGGTCGTAACAACGGATAATGGCACTTGGGATGCTTACATTGATTATCTGGAGTACTCGCTTTAATTCATAGGACATGATCAATTGGGAGGATAGAATATGTGGAAAAAAATCAGTGCTCTTCTACTCGCTCTTCCTTTGCTTATAACATCATTCCCTTTGACAAGTCCGGCAGCTTCAGCCGCAACGTTCAGCAATCCAGTTATTTACGCGGATGTTCCTGACAGTGACGTCATTCGGGTGGGCAATGCATTTTATATGACAAGTACAACGATGCATATGAATCCGGGAGTCCCGGTCATGAAGTCTTATGATCTGGTCAACTGGAGCATCGTAAACTATGTATACGATACGCTTGGAAACGGGGATATACAGAACCTGAACAATGGACAAAACGAGTATGGGCGTGGTTCCTGGGCGAGCAGCTTGCGGTACAACAACGGTATATATTATGTGGCCTTTGGATCGCTTTCCACGGGCAAGACGTATATTTACCAAACCAGCAATATTGAAACAGGGCCATGGACACCTTACACATTGAACAGTTATTACCATGACCCCTCCCTTTTGTTTGACGGGAATCGAACCTTTCTTGTTCATGGCAGTGATAACATCAGTATCGTTGAGCTGACACCAGATGCCAAATCCGTCAAATCCGGCGGGCTCAATCAGGTCCTGATTCCAAACGCAAGCAGTGTAGCCGGCTCCAACATGATTGTAAAGGCAGAAGGAGCACACATTCAGAAGATCAATGGTATGTACTATGTATTCCTGATTGCCTGGCCTTCGGGTGATGGTCGCATTCAGCTTGCCTATCGTGCAAACACATTGACAGGTCCATACACAGGTAAAGTTGTACTCAGAGACTCGGGAATCGCCCAAGGAGGCATCGTGGATACCGCATCCGGCGCTTGGTACGGCTTGCTGTTTCGTGATAGCGGAGCCATTGGGCGCATCCCCTATCTTGTTCCAGTGACGTGGTCGGATAACTGGCCTGTGTTTGGGGTGAACGGCAAGGTTCCCCTTAACATGAATATGCCCGTTGAAGGTCAGCCTGCTGCCAAAATCTACGGGTCCGATGAGTTCAACGCAACCACATCAGGCACACCCTCAGTAACGCAACTGTTAGTGAACGGCGGCTTTGAGGAAAGTAGCATTCAGCCCTGGACCAGCAACAATACGGCGAACATCACCGTAACAAATGCCGAAGCGTTCAGCGGTACAAAAAGCTTGCTCGTCAGCGGCAGACAGCAGACAGCAGGCGGAGCCAAACAGATGGTTACAGGTAAGCTAGTACCAGGAGGAACGTACTCTTTTTTGGCAAAGATCAAATACACTACTGGTCCTGCAACCAAAACGTTCAATCTTAGCATCCAGAACGGTGCAAGTTATACCGGAATTACCATTATGGGCAGTGCGACGTTAACACGCGGACAGTGGGGTACCATTCAAGGTACGTATACCGTTCCGTCGAATGCAGACCTGTCCCAAAGCTTTATTTTTGTGGAAACACCGTATAACTCGAATCCGGACCCGACCAATGATTTGATGGCGTTTTATGTGGATGACGTCTCCCTGACGAGCAATTCATCTTCCGGTACATCCAGTCTCGCTACTTTCTGGCAGTGGAATCATAACCCTGATGCTGCCAACTGGTCCCTGCTCCAGCGGCCCGGTTTCATGCGGTTAACCGCAGGCAAAATCAGCAAAAACCTGTTAGAAGCCCGCAACACGCTGACACAACGAACCTTTGGTCCAAAAAGCACAGGGATGACCGCTTTGGATACAGCCGGCATGAAGGATGGTGATTATGCTGGACTCGCTGCTTTTCAGGCCAAATATGGTTTTGTCGGCGTAAAAATGACGGGCAGCACCAAATCCATCGTTATGGCTAATGCCAGCTCCGGCACCATGACTGAAGTAGCAACTGTACCATTAAACCAGAACAGAATCTATCTCCGCGTCATCTGTGATTTTACGAACCAAACCGACAAAGCCTACTTTGCTTATAGCCTGAATGGCAGCAACTGGACAACCATTGGCAATACACTTCAAATGTCTTACACCCTGCCACACTTTATGGGATACCGGTTTGCACTATTCAATTATGCAACGAAGTCTACCGGAGGATATGCAGATTTTGATTATTTCCGCGTAGAATAAATGTAGTTTTATTCGGTTATTAATGTTTCGTTTATTGATCAGGACCTGGACTTCACCATATGTGGAGTCAGGTCCTTTTCAGTACATTTTTTATGAAGAGCTTCACCTTTTAACTTCAAAAATCCCGGAACTGTTTTATATAACGCATGTATTCTTCAGCACTACGGTTAATCTCTTCATCCGTAGACTGGAACGAGGCACCATAGACTGCATAATGCGGCAGCGCCTGAACCCCTACATGATTCATGCTTGCTACGAAAGGTGCAACAAGTTCCTCTACGCTGTAACCGATGGAACCATCTTTCGCATAATTCTCCTGCTTATCCCCTATGGACATCGCCAGTCCCATCCGCTTTCCCTTCAATCGATTACCTTTCGATCCGTACGCCCATCCATGGGTAAACACGTCATCAAACCATTTTTTCAGCAGCGGTGGGTAACTGTACCAATATAACGGGAACTGCAACATCATATGATCATGTGTCTCCAACAACTCTTGTTCTCGGCAAACATCAATCTTCCAATCGGGGTAGGCCGAATATAATTCGTGAAGAACAATATCATCTGTATGCTGCAACAACTCCTCCTTCCAGCGACGATTGACTCTTGAACTTTCGATATCGGGATGTGCCAGAATAACAAGTGTTTTCATCATAAGTTCCTTTCTTCCCATCCAGGGTGCTGGTTTCTTTATTGAATATGGACCATTATCAGTCACATCCAGTCAAAAGAAAATACACACAATGAAGTAAGATGGTTACCTCAAAGTGTGTATGGACTTCGGTGTCAGAACCGTGAGAAAATAAATAGTTACACCCTATATAACACGTAAAACTTAAACTGAGGTGAATCAGGATGAAACAATACAATCTGGGCATTGAAGCGACGCTCGAAATTATAGGTGGCAAGTGGAAGGCGCTGATCATCTGTCAATTGATGTCCGGAGTAAAGAGAACGGGCGAATTAGGGCGCAGCATCCCGGGCACTTCGCAAAAAGTACTGATTCAACAATTGCGCGAGCTGGAGCGGGACGGCCTTGTCACCAGACATGTCTACCAACAGATGCCTCCCAAAGTAGAATATGGACTTACAGAATATGGCGTTACCGCCAACACCATCGTGGATGTCATGTGTGCTTGGGGGAGGGACAATATTGCTCTCAGGCAACAACGGGGCGAAGATATCGTATTGTTGGAGAACAACGATTCCGAATCTTGATTTCACAGTTGCACATTCCCCATACATTATGTAGGACATATGTCTCTTTTTCCACGAAAACGATTAAAAAACCTTTATATTCCAGACAAAATGATCGATATACAAAATGGGGCACCTGAATATCCCGTGTTGAGCATTGGATTCACATCTCACAAAAGCAACACGGGAAACAAAATGATACATACGGTAGCGAGAAAGAGAAGAAGAGAAGCTCTGTCTGGTGAGATGGCAAGGGCTAACAAAGGAGTAGTCATATGAAGGTACGAACGAGTCAAAGAGGAAAAACACGCAACATCTACATGAACTTGCTGTTATCTGTTCTGTTGTTGATTAGCAGCATCCCGCTGTGGCCGGTCTCAAAAGTGAACGCCGCAGATGAGGAACATCATCTGTTATCCCTGAACCGGCCTGTGTACAGTTCCTCATCTCTGGGCGGCAATACGGCAGATCTTGTGGTTGACGGCAACAAAAACAGCCGCTGGGAAAGCATATGGCAGCAAGATCCGCAGTGGATCTATGTTGACTTAGGCACGGTGGCCTCCATCTCGGGCATCTCCATCCAGTGGGAAAATGCGTATGCTTCCGCCTTTGATCTGGAAGTATCCAACGACGAGGTCAACTGGCAGTCTGTTTACTCGACAACGAAGGGGCAAGGCGGCCTGACAGAAATTGAGGTCACAGCGGAGGCACGATATGTGCGCTTGTTCAGTCATCAAAGAGCACAGCCAGCCTATGGCGTCTCTGTATACGAATTCAATGTATATGGGACGGGCGGAGCAAATCCACCTCCCAAACCATTAGCAATGAACCTTGCACTAGGACAACCGGTTACAGCGTCTTCGGAAGAAATTGATGAGCCCAGCCGTTCAGCCGAGGATAAAGCCAAAATGGAAAAAGGGAATTACGAAGCACGGAATGTAACGGATGGCCGTCCGGATACACGCTGGTCTTCCATCTACAAGGATCAGGAATGGATTGTTGTAGACCTTGGACTAATCCGGGAAATCGGGAACGTATCCCTACAATGGGAAAACGCTTTTGGACGTGCATACGATATTCAAGTATCAAATGATGCAGACCAGTGGACTACATTATACCGGGAACTGCACAGCGACGGTGGACGGGATGAGATTCCGGTATACGCCGAAGCACGGTATGTGAAATTAGCCGGACTTGGCAGAGGAACAACCAACGGATACTCCCTGTACGCATTCGACGTCTACGAGTATATCGAAGGCGATGCCAAACCTGTGCATACAATTCCGAATATCCCTGAACCGTCCTCGGTAAAGGTGGGTTCCGGTAGTTACGCTGTAAATGACATCACCATGCTGCAGCCGAAAAACCCGAAAAATCGCACAGCTGACATCACAGCGCCCCTCCCTTCCAATGACTGGTGGCAGTCTATTCTTGTATCCGATCTGGGGGATGGCAACAGTTTGGTCACACTCCCGCTTAAAAGCAGATATACCAAACAAGGACTTCAACTTCTGAATCCCGGAGCTGGTTACGTTTCAGCTGATGGCGGTTCTATGGACGCTGACGGTGAACCGGATCTGATCATGAGCACCAGCAATATGAACCCGGCGGAGGTAAATACCAAGGTGGCGGGATATGGGGATTATTCCGCAACGATCATCATGAGCGATGATGACACGGCCAAAATGAATACCACGTTTGTGAAAGGTTCCCCTTTCCTGTACAACACCTTCGATAACCCGGATACCATTATTGTTCGTTCTCCCAACATCACACGTCTCTTCGATGATCAGAACCGTGAAATTGTTCTGAATGATGGAGAATCGCTGACGGCCGATCATATCGGTGTTGAAGTAACCAATCAGGACAGAGCGCCCACGCCTCAGACCTTTACAAGAAACTACGGGATCTTTGCACCTGAAGGAACCGTATTTATGAAACTTGGCAATACGCTCAAAATCAAGCTGGGCCAGAGCGAAAACTATCTGTCACTGGCTACCCTGCCGTCCGCGGCAGAACTGTCTTATTATTACCGGCATGCCTACGCCTTTGTAACCGATACAACAGTGGACTACAATTATAATGAGAGCACTTCACTGGTAACGACTACCTTCAACTCGGTAACCCGGACGAAGCGGGCAGGCTTTTCCTCCGAGACACTGATGGCCTTGTTGCCGCACCAATGGAAACTAGCGACTACTCCGGTAACGGAGCTTGCTTACCCTTCCATTCGCGGCATGATGAAAGTAAGTGAAGGCAATACGTTTACGACACAGGATCGATTCTATGGCATTATTCCGCAATTTGTGGAGCCAGATGATCCAACCTACTCGCGTGCACAATTAATCAGCTATCTGGATCAGCTTGACGCGGATACGGCAGGCAATCTGATGAGCGAGGATCCTTACTGGCAAGGGAAAAAGCTTCATCCGCTTGCGCTGGGTGTACTCATCAGCGACCAGATAGGAGATACGGTACGACGAGACAACTATCTGTCCCTGCTTCGAACTATTTTGACAGATTGGTATACCTATTCGCAGGACGAACCTTTGCACTCGTATTATTTTTATTATTCGGATGAATGGGGAACCATCTTCCCTTACGGTAGCGGATTCGGTGTTAATACGGGATTGACAGATCATCATTTCACCTACGGTTATTACGTTTTTGCATCGGCTGTACTGGCCACATATGACAAAACATTCTTGCAAGATTACGGCGACATGGTTGAGCTTCTGATTCGGGACTATGCCAATCCTTCAAGGACAGATGATCAGTTTCCATGGCTTCGCAATTTTGATCCGTACGCAGGTCACTCCTGGGCAGGTGGTTACGCCGATAATCGCAGCGGGAATAACCAGGAGGCCGCAGGTGAAGCCCTCTTTAGTTGGGTCGGCCAATATATGTGGGGTGAGGTGACAGGCAACAAAGCCTATCGCGACACCGGGATCTGGGGCTTCATGACCGAAGAGAAAGCTGCCGAGCAATACTGGTTTAACTATGACGGGGATAACTGGCTGGAGGATTACCAACACGCTACGGTAGGTCATGTGTACGGCAGCGCCTACCTGTATGGAACGTACTTCTCTAATGAGGCGGAGCATATTTACGGTATTCACTGGCTGCCGCCAGCGGAATGGATGACCTATTATGGACGTGATCCGCAGAATACTAAGGCTCTCTACAATGGTCTCATTAAGGACCTGGGTGGTCAGCAGGAGCGCACATGGCAGCATATTATCTGGCCATTCCAGTCCATTGGAGACCCGCAAGGTGCTCTAGCCAAATGGAATACGAGTGAGATGCAGCAAAATGAAGTCTTTAACGCGTACTGGTTCATGCACAGCATGGCTTCTACGGGAACACGCACGATGGATATATGGGCAGATGATCCGGCAGCAACCGTGTATGAAAAGGACGGCGTCTATACAGCGCAAATCTGGAATCCGTCCGACACTGTCAAAACAGTTCATTTCTACAATGCCCATGGCGCTTTGGGTTCGGCTACCGTGTATGCCAAAGCGCAAGTAAAGGTTAACCCGCTGGAACATTCCGTCGTTAAACAGCCGGATGCCTCTCAGGGTGTAGTCTATCTCGATCGGAGCCAATGGACCATTACGGCATCCTCCAGTTCGGAGCCGGTAGAGCGCATGGTGGACGGTGATCTGACTACACGCTGGTCATCCGGACAGATTCAGAAGCCCGGCGATTGGTTGCATATCGATCTGGGTGGCGAACAGTTTATGGATACGGTATTCATGAACTCCGGCAACAACGGCGGTGATTATGCTCACGGGTACGAAATCTACGTATCCAAAGATAACGAGAACTGGAGCGAGCCTATCGCAGAGGGAGCAGGAACATCTCCAAGTCTGTCCGTTGATTTGGGCATGCAAACCGCCCGTTATGTCAAAATTGTATTGACTTCCTCTGCAGACAGCTGGTGGTCGATCTCTGAACTCAAGCTTGCCCGATTTGGCAAACTTGAAGCAACACCAGAGCTCCCACAGCCCGTACCGCCTCCAGATCGCTCTTCATGGATCGTAACCGCCTCCTCTACTCAAGGAGCAGATGTTACAGCCAATATGCTGGACGGAAGTTCAGATACACTATGGACAAACGGTAGGAAGCAAACCAAAGGACAATGGATTACCATTGACCTCGGCCAGAAGAGTTTGTTCGATGCCATAGAATTGGACCCGGGCCATGCGAAAGTAGACTATCCGAGACAGTATCGGATTTATGTCTCGGATGACGGTGAACACTGGGGCACATCCATTGCGGGCGGCGAAGGCACGCCTGGACGCATGTCCATCACCTTCCCTGAACAGCAGGCACGTTATGTGAAAATGGTGCAGATCGGGGATTCCGATCAATGGTGGACGATCTCCGAGTTGTTTGTTCATCATAATGGAACGGGCAAACAAAAGAGGCTGCTGCCAGATGGCTGGTCCGTGACCGCTTCCTCCGGAGACGATGCAGCGGCTATACTCGACGGCTCGGACCAAACACGCTGGACCTCCGGTCAGACTCAAACAGGCGGCGAATGGATTCAGCTTGATCTGGGAGCCTCGCAGCAAGTGAATCGGATTGTGCTGGACAGCGCGCACAGCCGGGAAGACTTTGCTCGCGGTTATGAAATATATACTTCTCTGGATGGAGAGCATTGGGGAAAAGCCTTGGCTTCGGGTGAAGGATCAGATGCGCTACTTTCTATCGCTTTTACACCGCATGAGGCACGTTATATTAAGGTCGTACAGACGGGTACCGATTCTCATTGGTGGTCCGTGGCTGAATTAGAGGTCTATACCGCTGATCAGACACCTTGGATATCCGGGGAACAGGATCATCTGCTACCTGTTGAACTGGATCGAACATCATGGACAGCGACTGCCTCCACCTCTGAAGATGTTGCGGCGATGCTCGACGACGATCTGAATTCGCGCTGGACCTCTTCATCTGGTCAACATGCCAATCAATGGGTCCAGATTGATCTGGGAAGCAAGCAGAGCTTCAGCCGCTTGACAATGGACTCGGGCAGCAGCAGTAACGATTATGCTCGCAGCTTCCAGTTCTTCACTTCTGATGATGGCGAGCATTGGAATGGGGGTACGGAATCCCTGGGAACAGGAACAGCCATCTCAGAAACGTTCTCCAAACAAACGGCGCGATACATCAAAATTGTTTTGACCGCGGACACTCCCGAGTGGTGGTGGTCCATTGCCGAGTTAAAACTTTACCATTAATGTCAGCATGATCTCTCCAACCATCTCTCTCCCGTCCTTGCGGGGCAGGGGTGGTTTTTCTTTGATAAGGATGAAGCATACCTCATGTAAACTTCATGTTCCATGTATCACCTCTATAGTAAGATATAGATTAATGTAAAAATTATTAATTTCTAATCGATAAGGAGGGCTTTATTTGAAAAATATAATTGTCTTTGGTGCAAGCAAGGGATTAGGGGATGCATTTGTCAGAGGTGTGCCACAATCCGGTGATAAGGTCTGGGTGGTCTCCCGCAGCAAGCCGGAAAGTCTGTCCGTGGAGGATGGCGTCCAGCGAATATGGATTCAGGCTGATCTTTCTGAGCTTCAGGCCGCAGAGCAAGTTGCCAGCCAACTTCAAGGCGAGACGTTGGATGTGCTTATTTATAACGTGGGGATCTGGGAAAAGGAAGGATTTGAAGAGCACTACACGTTTGATCGGGATGAACCCGCAGATATCAGTCAGCTGATCCATGTGAATGTGACTTCTACGATTATATGTATACAGGCTTTACTGCCTCAGCTCCGCCAGTCTGAAGCAGGGAAGATCATCCTGATCGGTTCAACAGCCGGTTTGAGCAATGCAGGCAGTAGCCAGGTTTCTTTTGTCGCCTCCAAATTTGCAATACGTGGTATTACGGAAGCTCTAAGAGAACATACGAGGAATGACCGCATCGCGGTGACATGCATCAACCCGGGAGAACTGGCGGCAGAAATTCCGTATGAAGACGGGATGGAACGTGCACTTGCCGAGTATGATGGGACCCGCATTCCCCTGCAGGATATGGTCGCCATCGTTCGATGTATCATCAGCTTGTCCAAAGCGGCCTGCGTGAAAGAGATCAACATGCCCGCCTTAACGGATACGAACACCTAGATAGCAATGACATCTACACGCCTCAATCGGTCCGTTCACCGGAGTGCGCTCTGTATACACACGCTGGACCAGAAGCCCGTTTACATTAATACATGCGATAAGTGCGCAATACCTATAGAATTCAGGCGTTCATGCTCAGGGATATTTTCATATAACAAATGGGATTTTCCGGCCTTGGCCAGGTGATCACGCATAGCTGCAATTCGTCCTTTGTTAACATCAATAAAACGAAAATCGATTTGGCGCAAATGCTCCAGCCCGGTCAGTCCAGCAAAAGAATCCGCCTTGAGCGCCGTATTCATCTCTTTCAGTTCAATAGACTCCAAAGCACGGGCTGTCCATAGATGTTTGGTATCCCGTAACGATTTCATATAGTCCAGTTCGAGCTGTCTGAGAGAGGTCATATGGGAAAAGTCGCATAAATGCTCCAGCTTGGGCAAGGACAGATGCAGATATTCCAGCCCGCGCATCTGTTCGAGTCCCTGAATACTCGTCAGCTTGCGAACAGAGCTGAGCTTTAACATCGATATGGTCGACTGTGTCAATACATCCAGTCCCCCTTTTAACTCACAGTGATCCAGGGACAGATACTGAAGCATGGGCAGTTCCGCTAACACATCAACACTTTCGACCGTGCAGTTCAGAATGAGTGTATGCAGTTGGAGGCATGCCTCAATAGAAGCAAATCCGTTGAATTTGCCACGCAGTTCAAGAAAGGTCAATCGTTTGTAGTGTTTAATAAAATCGAGCACGGTCGCCTTTGCAGGTGAATTCAATCTTAGAAACTGCATCTGCTCCATCGCACCCAGAATCGTCAAATCCTGTGCCTGTGAAAGATCAAGCTGCAAGGCAGAGACATGTTTCAACTGTGCCAGTCGCCCCAGAAATCCGGATGAATATACCCCTTTAGGGTCCATATGTGATATGTGCAGGATCAGATCCGGCCGGGCAAAGAATACTTTGGCATCGAGCTCGGCAAGGTCCTCATATGTATCCGCGCCAACGCGAAAATGAACCGTTGCTCTGCGGCGCAACAGATGCACCGCCTGGTGCATCTTTTCGGCATTCCATGGAACCCCCTGTATTGATGCATGCCATAACTCACTCACAGATAATCCCCCTTTTCCTCCCGTAGTTCCAATTCATTCCATTATAAACAAGATCGCCTGGATGAACCACCACCACCGATCCCCGTTTTTTCATTCCTTTCCTCTTTTTTTCGTTCCTCCCCTTTACTGTTCTCATACTCATGCCTTTCCTTCCCGTTGCTTTCAGGATTATTCGACAGAAATCTACATAAAACTATAGATCATGCCGACATATAACTAAGGCGTTTTGAGCTTTTAATTAATCATCTGGGGAGATGGAATATGTCGAACATGTTGAACAAGTGGGGGAAAACGGGAGCACGGACATCCAGTATGGCAAATACGTTGTCCATTGTGCTGCTGGTCATTATCGTAGTTGTATTTACCGTGCTGGGAACATTTATGTTTGCAAGCACACGAAACATTCTGGTGAAACAGCAGGAATCCATGCTCCAGACCAAGACACAAGCCATTGTTAGTGAATTTGATGCACTATTCAAGGAAAAGGGTGCACTGGTCAAGCAAATGTCCACCAACACATTATTTCAGCAATACATAGAAACAACAGCATCTGCTGCGGATGCGAAAAGTTCAACCTACGCTGCGGAAACACAGGCGACACTCGCCGCTATCGTTAAGGCAGAGCCTTCGTTTGCCGATGCCTGGGTCGCGGGTCTGGATGGAAAAGGCTTTTGGATTCAAAATGATGGTGTCGTATCTGCACCGGACTTTGATATCCAGTCACGTCCATACTACAAGCCGGTTACTGACGCAGACGGACTTTATTTCTCCGATCCGTACATTGATATTGCAGCAGGCGATGTACTCATGGGTATCTTTTATCCGATCAAAGACGAAAACAACACCACAATCGGCTTTGCCGCAGCGGATATTGCATTCAAGGATATCCCGGTGATTATGGAGAGTTATTCCCTTGGAAGCACGGGCTATTCCATGTTGCTGTCCAAGAGCGGGGAAATTCTGTACCATCCGGATCAAGAAAAGGTATTGAAGGAGAACATCCTGGACAGTACGGGGGACATGGGGGACATCGGCAAGAAAATGCTTGCTGGTGAAAACGGCGTACAACTTATGAACGACAATGGGGAACGTCGGTATATCGGCTACGCTACCAGCAAGGATACGGGATGGTCCGTTGGTCTGACCATATCCGAAGAAGAAGTTCTCGCGGAATTAAAAACATTCACGTGGATTACACTTGGCGGTTTTGCTGCAGCCACCCTTCTGCTTGTGATTATCTGTTACATTACCCTTCGCCGTCTGTTACGCTCCATACCACAGCTGCTGGCCAAGATTAAACAGATTGAACAAGGTGACCTGACTGTCCAACTGGATATCAAATCTAATAATGAAATTGGACAGATCGCTACAGGTTTGAATTCCATGGTGCAGAAAATTCAGGTCATGCTGCAAATGGTCGGCAGCTCGGCGCAAATCCTGAACCAGTCGTCGAATGATCTGCAAGATATCTCCTCACGAACGGCTGTGACCATGAATGACACATCAACAGCCATTAACGAGATTGCCAATGCTACAAATTATCAGTCCATCGAAACGGAAAATATCTTACGCAAAACAGGCTCATTATCCAGCCAAATTGATGAAATTGCTACCGATGCGCAGGCTATGGGAACGGTCGTGCAGACATCTGCTGATCAAAGCAGCCAAGGACTTGCGGTCGTGGAACAATTATCGAAATGGTCCGAGGAAAATCATCAGTCCACCCAAGCGGTGTCCTCTATTATCCAGGAGATTGACCTGAGTCGGAATGAAATATCCAGTTTTGTGGATACAGTCAAACAGATTGCCTCTCAAACGAACCTGCTCGCCCTGAATGCCTCCATCGAGGCTGCACGTGCTGGCGAACATGGAAGAGGATTTGCCGTCGTTGCCGAAGAGGTCCGCAAACTTGCAGAACAGACGGCTCAGGCAACAGAGGAAATCAACAAAAAGGTGAATGTTATTGAAGAGAAAACAACCCTGTCGGTTGAACATACCATGCGCGGTATGAAGATTGCGGAGGAGAATGCCAAATCCGTAGAAGATACCAAACATGTTTTCTTCAGTATTAACAAAGACTTGAAAGATCTGCAGCAACGTATGATGCAGATTACCACTAATACCGCCAATGTACACAAACACAAAGATGAGATATTCCAGGCACTGGAGATAATCTCCTCCACCACAGAGGAGAACTCGGCATCGACGGAAGAAGTAAGCGCCAGCACGCAGGATCAGCTGGATAGTATCGAACAGGTAGCGGATCTGTCGAAACAGTTGAACCAGCTATCTGGCAAACTGCAAGACGAACTAAGTCAGTTTAAAGTAAAGTCATGATCCGCAAGCTTTCCCCTGCTCTTCTCTTTTAGTCGCTGTCCATTTATTATTAATGAATATGCGTACGAAGAGGATTGGAGGCTGAATCATCATCATGAACTTTGCCAAACGAATGGATCATTTCAACGAAGGAATTTTCACCCGGTTGCTGGAGATCAAACGCCGCAGACTGGAGAACGGTCAGCCCGTTATTGATCTCAGTGTGGGTACACCGAATATCCCACCTGCGCAGCATATTATAACTGCACTATGCGAGGCCGCTGCTGATCCGGCTAATTATATATATGCTGTGAATGATCAGAGTGAGTTGCTGCAAGCTACAAGCGATTGGTACAAGCAACGCTATCAGGTCGAGTTAGACCCGGCAACACAGATCTGTTCCTTGCTCGGTTCACAGGAAGGGCTAGCACATATATCCCTCTCCATTGTCGATGAAGGTGATCTGGTGTTAGTCCCTGACCCCTGCTATCCCGTCTTTGCGGATGGGCCGTTACTGGCAGGTGCAGAACTCTATTATATACCGCAAAAAGAAGAAAACGGGTATGTTATTCAGCTTCAGGATATACCGGAAGATATCGCTCATCGAGCGAAATTCATGCTGGTCTCCTATCCCAACAATCCAACAACTGCGATGGCACCGGATCAGTTCTATCTTGACCTGATTGCCTTTGCGAAGAAGTATGATATTATCGTGCTCCACGATAACGCGTACAGCGAGCTCGTATTTGACGGAAAGTCATGTGGAAGCTTCCTTGCATTCCCTGGCGCCATGGACGTCGGTGTGGAGTTCAATTCCCTATCAAAAACGTACGGACTGGCCGGAGCTCGAATCGGCTTCTGTGTGGGCAATACAACCATGGTCTCCATGCTGAAAAAGCTAAAATCCAATATGGATTACGGGATGTTCCTACCGATCCAAAAAGCAGCAATTGCCGCCATTACCGGAGATCAATCCGAGGTTGAACGGGTCAGAGCTATTTATGAGGAAAGACGGGACATCCTGTGCGAAGGCTTCAGTAGACTCGGATGGAAAATAACGAAGCCCGAAGCGACCATGTTTATCTGGACACGGATTCCCGCTCATTATGAGAGTTCTGAACACTTCACCATGGACTTGGTCAGCCGGGCAGGCGTCATCGCAACACCCGGAAGTGCCTTTGGCCCTTCGGGTGAAGGATATATCAGACTGGCACTGGTGCAGGATAATGAGAACCTTCTCCGAGCAGTGGCTTCTGTTGAGGACAGCGGCATTCTCAGAAACATGTAGGATTAGCCAATAACGCGAGCTGCGACGGATTGAATCCGGAGCAGGCTCGCGTTTTTTGGGGTTGTTATAATCAGGTATCATTCAATTACTGGCCTTTCATTTTAAAGCCATCCATCGCTGTGTGAACGCATGACCCAAATGGATGAAGCCCTGCCGCGAATGGCGGTAAAACGTGGCGCGGCTCATATGTAAAGCTTCGGCCAACTCGGACTTGCGATAATTTTTATGCAGATAACTTTCCCTAAGTATGCGCTGCTCCAGATTAGTAAGCGGATAGGTCGGTGGATCAGCATGAAGGATGCTTACGACCAACTCCCGTGCCCTCACTCCTTTGCACCCCATTGCCTGTAAAGGAACCATCTCCTCAAGTACCTTATCATCATATATATGGTGAAGCATCAGTCTGACCTCATCCCGGGACAAGATACGGGGGGCTTCCTGCGGGATGCAGCCTGCAGTCCGAATGTTCTGCCTTAGAATACGCTGAACCCAGACCTCAAAGGTTGCCTGCCTGAAATCCAGTTCCCATACATGCATATCCTCCCTGGCATATGGCTGAGAGGGCATCGTCGACTCCTCAAATCCCAAATGAGGGAGTAACATGTTTAGTTGTCTGTCCGCAGTGGGAATGATTGCACGCAGACCGCTCATTGCATCAATTAGCCAGGATTGAAACAGCATGCCGCCCAGTTCCTCAGGCCGATAAGAAGACTGTCCCACGTCTACCGCAGCTAACAGGATACATATGGTATCAGCCGCTTCAGGAGAGCATCCGCGTGCCGAGTTGACCGGGTCACCTAGCATTTTTCTAATATCAGGAGAATATTGCTCCAATATGGATAACGTTTGGTCATGCAACCAAAGTCCGGCACAGAAAGCCAAAGGTACCCTGTCCGGATTCCGAATGACACGTATCCCCGCCGGCGCATAATTAGCAATATCATCTAATAATGAAGAATACTGTCCGTTCTCGATAAGCTCCGATTGCCAATCCGAACGTGCCAGCGATTCGGCAAGAAAACGCTGCAAGTAAGGAAGATCTTCAGGTTCAAAAGACATCTGCTGTTCCACTTCCCGTTGACGTATCCCTGTGAAATCCGTATATGCATGGGTCGAGGGCAATTGATCACGGTACAACTCCAATATGTGGGCCGCAATCTGCATTTGCAACAGTTTGTTCAATGAAGGATACCGCTCCATAAGCAGCTCCAGTACCCGGGAACGCATCATCTGATAATGGCTGGGGTCGCGCCTTTCATAATCCTCCCTCAACATCCGGGATACCAACTGATGCAGAGAAAGGCCTCCGGCTCCAGTGTGCACACATGATAAAGTACTCAGTGCCGTGTAATCCAATGCATTCAGAGGATGACTCAACAACTGGTTCAGCATCGTCTGATCCGCTGCCGGGAACAGCGACAGCATCTGCAAAGCCTCATACATATAGGGAGAGGTTGCTTCCTTGAGTAACTCTGCACTCAATATGCCGGGTATCTGTTGTGCGTAGTCCTCCCGCTCCCTTCCCTGACGTCGCAGCATATCCACTGTTAACGCCAGCAGCAGCGGGTGACCATCTGTTTTGTGTACGATATCCTGCTGTACGAGGGGTGGCAAGCCGCTTGACTGCACATATTCTTGAACCTCTTTGCGAGTGAAAAGCTCCAAAGCAAAAGAATGAATCTGATTGCCCCATACAAGATTCGTATGCCACTGAATGGGCAGACCTGTCCGCGAAGCCACAATAAGTAAGAACTCGCTTGTGCTTGTTACTAGCAGGGGAAGCAGGCTGGATAACAGCCAGCTATCGATCCGATCTATTGTTTCACAGTTATCAATAATCACGACAGTCCGTTGACGGGTAAGCTCTTCAACAACATGTGCAAGAAGTGGTGTATCTGCGACACGTGTTCGACCATACTCCGTTTCCAGAATCATCTCCAGATGAGACAGAAAAGCGCGCGGCGTCTGCAGGCAGAACTGTCCATCCATCCACAAGGTAACCGTTGAACATCGCCTGGCCTCTGCCGCCATCTCCGTGAGAAGTGTCGTCTTGCCAATCCCTCCAATTCCCGAAATTGAAAACATTTGTGAATTGACATTAGGTGAAGCAAGCCAATTGGATAATACCTCCAATTGCTGAGTCAAACCGACAATACATGGCGTAGGGGAATTTGGTTCCACGGATCTAAGATTCATGCTGCACACTACTTTCCATTCAAATTTGAAACAAAAACGAGACAACGCATTTCTTTTAATATACTATACTATTTCTTGACAGGCATAGACTGTTTCGGTTCCTCACATGCTTATCCATTCAACAATAATTTCATTACTGCAAACCAAAGGGGAAGTGAAGTGTAAATGAAGAAACGTTTATCCATGATGAAAGTACTGCTTGTACTCATCATGATCGCGGGACAAATGGGAGTGTACAGCTCTGTGAATGCAGAAGGAGAACCTGACGGGCCAAATGCCATTCCTCCGGTTGAGAACGGCTGGATCCAGGTATCTACCAAAGAACAGCTTGTGTATATTGACCAAAATCAGGAGCTTTATCTGACAGAGAACATCCGCCTGACTGCGGATATCGACTTGACGGGAATAGACTGGATTCCATTTGGCGGCAATGACTACGTACCGTTCAGTGGAACATTTGATGGACAGGGGCATTGGATCACTGGCTTGGAGATAAACAACGACACACGATTGTCCAATGGTTTTTTTGGTCAAGCCAACGGCCGCATTCAATATATTAACCTGAGGGCAGATATTAAAGGTGGCTCCAATACAGGCGCACTTGTCGGCTTTCAATCCGGGGGGAGCATTGATCATGTCTATACGGAAGGAACTGTACGAAGCGGGCACATCTACAAAAGTGTCACTCCTACAGGGGGCATCGTAGGATTACTGAGCAATGCACGTCTGTCTCACTCTTCCTCCGCTGCTTTCGTTACAGTAGGCGAATCTGACAATTTGCATGGTGGTGGACTTATAGGTTCCCAGGCAATGGGTAGCATAAGCGATTCTTACTTTACCGGTAATCTAGCTAACGAGCCTGTCAAGGACCATCCTACCTCCCATATATATGCTGGAGGAATTGTAGGTTATCAGTTAAGCAGCACAGATGAATACAATATCCTCAAAAATACATATTCAACTGGCGCGATCTCCACACTGAATCCGAGAAGCTACTCCAGTTGGGGGGCGATCGGTGGATATGTCTACAAAACAAATATAACGGATACATACTACGATACGATGACATCGGGTATGACTGTCGGAGCAAGCGATCCTTATCAAAGCACAATTGAGATCTATGGGAAAACAACAACAGAAATGAAGCAGCAGGCTACTTATACTGGATGGGATTTTACAGATACCTGGAACATTCATCCTGCAATCAACAATGGCTATCCTTATCTGCGCCCTGCCATATTAACAACCGCGCTGCCTCAGGCGGTTCAGAATGAATCCTACTCCATGGACCTGGCAGGTTATGATGGAGCGCGCTCAGGACTTACCTGGACAGCCTCCGGACTTCCCCAAGGATTAAGCTTGAGCCCTTCTGGTGAGCTGGGCGGTACACCGACACAATCCGGCACGTACTCTGTAAACCTCTCGCTGCTGGATGGAGGCTCCGCCACAACTGAACGTATTCTGCAACTTGTCGTTGTTACGAAGACTCCAGGCATTGCGGATGCGTCGGTTCAGCCCGGACTAGAGGTGGGCGCAACGAGCATTACAGCAGCGCAGACGCAAACGGGGCATTCCTTTGCCTACATCTTGGATCGCACGGACATCAATCCTCCATGGGTTGGGGATATACTACCTGAGGGTGCGGTAACCTATATTTCAGGTGACGATATTCCTGGTACAAGTCCAGGGCAGGCTGTAGACCTCTTTGAAGTGACAGAAGATGAAAATACAGGGAAATATCTCATACAGGCGTGGCAGCGCTTCACACTTGAACAAAAACACATTCGTCAGTTCGTTCCGGTTAACGGTCTTCATCTGGAGCCATCTCAACTGGACCTGACCACTGGTGGGCCCTCGGCTAAACTGACAGCCATCATTGATCCGGAAGACACTACAAACAATACCATTCACTGGAGCTCCAGTAATGAGGCTGTCGCCACCGTAGATATGCATGGGGAAGTCCAGCCTGTGACTGCAGGTACAGCCATTATTACGGTTACATCTGAAGATGGCTTCCATACAGCAACGGCAACCATCACTGTACTTCCCCAAGCTGGAACAGTTACCGGGGCTGTATATGGCACAGAAATGACTCCACTGGAGGGAGTCTCCGTTTCTGTGGAAAGCATCGGTGTATTTACAGACAGCCAGGGGCATTTTACACTGGAACAGATCCCTGTAGGAGCCCGAACACTTGTTGTACGCGCCAAAGGCTACAATACAACTGAACGAAGCGTCGAAGTACTGGCAGAGCAGGCCGTGGATATGGGCATGATTACATTAAAGCCCCTTGCTACCCCGCAGCCAGAGCCGCAACCATCACCGGGTACAACTCCAGCACCTTCACCAGCTTCAGGATCGGAATCGTTCTCAGGGTTCCCAAATGTTTTGCCACCGGCCGAAGATCCAGCTACAGTCAAGCTTGAAATTAACGGTCTGGACATCAAATCAACAGCCTCAACAGAGATAGCTCCTGACGGTCAGACTGTAATCCGACTCAAACCTGATACAGCTTCTCTCATGCAAGCCTTCAGTGGTGCAGAATTGGGAATACTAATCCGCATTAATCTGGATTCTCCTGTCGTATTTCTGGATTTGCCGGGTAAGTCGTTACAGAGTATTCAAAAGCAATCGGAAACCAGTGTAACTTTCGAGGTCAATGGAACGAGTTATGAACTGCCCCTGAACACTTTACCCCCACTGACTGACAACATGACTGTTACCATGGGTATTGGAAAAGCCTCTCCTAGCACCATCAGCACCCTGAATGCTACGGTGGCGAAGCAAGGCTATGAACTCATCGGCACTCCTATGAAATTTACCTTATATATCGACGGGAAGCAGACAGAACATGCTAATCACAAATATAGCAAACGAATCCTTCCACTCCCTTCACAGGTTGATCCCGCCACATCAACGGCCGTTTGGATCGATGCAGAAGATCAGATGTATTTTGTCCCTTCCCTGTTCACCATGGACGCCCAGTTGACACAAGCTATCATTTTCACTCCCCAGAACAGCATGTTTGCAGTTGTCTCTGCGAATCATGCGTTTGCGGACATGAAAGATCACTGGGGACGAACCAACGTCGAAATGCTTGCGAACAAATTCATTGTCGAGGGGGTAAGCGATAATACCTTTGCGCCAAAGAAAGAGATTTCACGTGCCGAATTCGCTGCATTGCTAGTCCGTTCCTTAGGATTGCCTGAGCACCAGCCAACATCCAATTTTGCCGATATCACTTCAGATCAATGGTATGCTGGAGCCGTGGGGACTGCACAGGCTGCTGGCTTAATCAACGGTTACGGTGATGGCTTATTTAGACCGGATGCAGCCATTACCCGTGAACAAATGGCCTCAGTCCTCGTCCGTGCATTGGAGTTTGCAGGAATGATGCCTCAGCGGAACACGGATGTACTGGATGTGTTAGCGGATAGAACTACTCTTTCCCCGTGGGCTTCCAGCCCTGTATCGATTTTGCTGGAAGAAGGTTTGATGAAAGGTACACAAACCAACATGTTTTCTCCTAAGGAACTGGTTACTCGGGCTCAGAGTGCGGCAGTATTGAGCCGAATGCTGCAATATATGAAATTTATCAACAGCCCGCAGTAGACGAAGTCCTGACATATTATCTAAGCACAGTTCGTTCAGAAAAGCCCGCTGCATGCATCATGCATGAGCGGGCTTCTTTTCACTACAAATTCTACATTGTGTCTTTAAATCCCTTTACTTCATCGACTTGCGCCAGTTGGAACGATACATCAGATACAGGAAGTACGGTGTTCCGATGATCGCAATGAGTATGCCTGATGGAATCTCTGTTGGTGCCATGACGGTTCTGCCGATTGTATCGGCGAGCACCAGCATGACTGCACCCGCTAATGCGGATAGGAACATCGAACGTCTTAACTTATTCCCCGTCAGTAGCCGTACCATATGTGGTGCAATCAGACCGATAAAACCAACGGTTCCTACACAAGCAACAGCACCTGCTGCAAGTAATACACCCACTGTCATGGCTAATAAACGTGTACGACGTACTCCGAGACCAAGCCCGGATGCACTGTTGTCATCAAATACCAGCAGTTCGAATCTGCGTGCCAGCCACCAAGCCACCGGTACCAGAATAACTAAAAATAATCCGATAACCCTCACCTGTTCCCAGGTACGAGCATAGGTGCTTCCTGTCAGCCAGATATATCCGCTGCTACCGTATACCGCACCACGGACAATCAGAATCTGAATACCTGCTCCAGCAATGGCAGACATCGCGATCCCTAGCAACACAACCGCCGAAGGGTTCAGTCCTTTCTTCCAGGCGAGGGAGAACACCACCACTGCAGCAATGGCTGCACCGATGATTGCCGCAATTGGCAGCAAGTATATCGGAAGACCCGGCCATAAGATGATGACCATCATCGCTCCAAGCCCTGCACCTGAGGACACACCAACAATTGAAGCATCTGCCAGCGGGTTACGTACCGCCATCTGAATGAGCACACCGCTAATTGCCAGTGCAGCTCCTGCACCTGCGGCAACAAGAGTACGCGGAATCCGAAGCTGAATCAGCGCGGAGAACAGTCCATCCGATTGGAATAGACTCGGCAACCAATCGGCCAGCGGAATTCGCATACCGCCAAACATCGTACTGAGCAAGATAAGCACGACGGTTATGACAGAAAATAATACAGCCATCGGGCCAAATGCAAAGCGACGTGCAGCTCCTCCTGTGCTCATTGAAGTTGACATGCCTGATCCGTTTGCAGCCTTCATGCGTGTAAGAACAAGCCAGATGAGCCACGGTGCACCAATGATCGCCATAACCGCACCTGTTGGCAGCTCCATGCTGGAGTTATGCACCATCTTGGCGAGGACATCTGCTCCAACCAGGAGCGCTGCGCCCCATATGAACACACCGGGTAAAAGTAATCGGTTAGAACGTACACCACTCAATCGAACCAGATGTGGTGCGACCAGTCCCACGAAGCCAATCGGCCCAATTACACTGACAATCACAGCAGCCAGCAATACAGCAAGAATTAACCCTACTGCACGAGCCAATGTAACCTTTTGTCCCAAGGAAGAAGCCGTTGATTCATCCAACTCCAGCATATCCCACTGTCTGGACAGGATTAACGCGAGAAGGGTAATGCCAACCACCCAAGGCAAAGCATAAAACACACCACTCCAGTCATTCTGGACAAGTGTTCCGGAGCCCCAAAGGAACAACCCTTGAGTCTCCATGGAGAAAAAAATATGTAATGCACTTGTAAATGAACCAAGCACCATCGATACAATCATACCGGACAATGCAAGTCGAACCGGGCTTGATGTTCGTCCGCCGCCCATGAAATAAGCCGCAAATGCTGCCAGCAAACCACCTAGTGCTGCGAAAAGAAAAGGCGACTGACTTAACACGCCTGGAAAAGCGATAGCTCCCAGCACCACCACAAAGTACGCTCCTGCATTAATGCCCAGCGTATCTGAAGCAGCCAATGGATTACGAGTAATCGTTTGCAGTAAAGCGCCCGCAACAGCCAGTGCGCCACCTGCAAGAATACCGATCACTGTACGCGGCATGCGCAAGTCCCAAACCATATTGTGCTCTAATGAATCCTGTCTGCCTGTAAGAGCGTCCCAAACGACATGCAAAGGAATGGATGCTTCTCCATAACACAGACTTACAAAAAAAAGCACGATGAGAGCGGTTAGACCGCCCCCATATATGCTTATTGTGCGCCAATTCATAGCTGGCTTAGATCCTTGAACCGAACTCATTTGGTAATCGCCTCGACTACCCCATCAACCAATACTTTGGAGGAGATCGGTCCACCAAATGTCCATGTTGTGCTATCGAGTTGATATGTGCGTTTTTCCTTCACAAAGTTCAGTCCGTTCCATACCGAGTTATCTTTCATGGCTGTGCCAAAGACGTCATCGTCTGGTTGTGTAATATAAATGAAGTTACTGTCCTTCACATCAGTTAAGGATTCAATGCCTACTGTAGAGAAGCCATAGTTTTCAACTTTGTCCGGCTGCCAATCGTTAACCAGTCCGATTTTGTCCAACGTACCAATGACAACCGAGTTATCCGTAAACATACGCAGGCTGACTGCATTTTGATATGTGAACGCTTGTGTCAGTGCAAAGTTGAAGTTTTCTTTCCCCGCAGCAGCCAGTTTTTCTTTGGCTTCTACATAGTGCTGATCGAGATTACTCAGAACTTCTTTCGCTTTGTCTTCTTTACCGAGAGCAGTTGCAATGTTATTAAAGATCTCTGTCATCTTGTCATAATCATAGCCGTCACCATCATACGGATCATATTCAATCGTTGGAGCAATTGCATTCAGCTGATCGTAAACCGCCGTGTTATTATCTGCATTAGCAATGATGAGATCTGGCTTCAATGCAGCAATAGCTTCCAGATTTGGTTCACTGCGTGTTCCGATATCCGTTACACTGTCATCCAGTGCTGCTTCGGATGTTACCCACACTTTATAGTTAGCGTTATCTGCGTTACCTACTGGTTGAACACCCAGGGCAACGACATCTTCCGTATATGTCCATTCAAGCGTAACGACACGTTCTGCTGGCTTGTCCAGCTTAAGCTCTCCACGTTTATGCTTCACGGTAACAGGACCTGCTGTCTCTTCAGCCGGAGCACTACCGGAGTCACTACCTTGACTTGTATCTGTTGTAGTCGCGGTTTTACCACAACCCGCCAAAACCAGCACAAAGGCCAGCATAATCAACAGTCCATTCAACCCTTTTTTCATATCTCTTTTCTCCCCTGTTAATATGTATTTATATGATAACAATTATCATTATCACTATTGGATTATGCCGTAGGAATGTATTTTTGTCAATGGAAAGTACCTTATTCCCATTCTTTTATCAAATAAAAAAGGAAAGGATAGCTCAAATGCCATCCTTCCCTTCTGTTGATTGCTGTTAACTCAACTGCATCGTAGTGATGCATGTATTATCATTTTCATATGTAGACAATTGCGTTTCTGCAACCTTTCCATCTCCAACAATACGAATCAGATAGGTTCTGTCTCTAGGCACCCAAAGATCCATAAATCCGTTTGCACCAGACTTCATCACTTCATCTTTCATAAAAGTGTTGCCTTGAGAATCGTGAATGGTAACACTGAATTCCTTATTACTCATTTCTCCCTGACAACCGGTCAAGCTATGAATTGCACAGGGATGGGTCTGGTCCACATAGGGTGCAATGGAAAGGAAAAACTCATTCTCAGGCAAATCATATGTAGTCGTATGTTTATCTTGATCTGTGACGATTAACTGTTTGGCATTAATGGAGGCAGATTCCGGTGTCTCTTTTCTTGTGCTGATATCTTCCACCAATTTTTTGATGTTAGGCCCATTGGCTGTACCTGCCTCTTCCTTGCCCGTATTGCTTGCAAACAGGTAGGTTCCGATTACAATCACAACTGCAACACTTGCAATGACCATCATTTGTTTTTTCATCTGGAGTCCATCTCCTCGTCCGTTTTCATTAAGTATAATGGAGAACAAACTATCATGGACTTATACAGCAAGAAATTCACCAGATATTCACATATATGGTTGGCTCAATTCGGGATAAGTATATATGGAATATCTAGTTGATAAGTCTTAACGCTCATTGCGTGAGCGACAATTAATGTGCCATAATCCGGTCTGCCATTTCCTCGGCTTGCAGCACCGCAGACAACGGGTCGGAGAGGAAATATCTATTCCAGTCAAGGCTAATAACACGGCAGTGATCTGTCTCGATGGACTTCTGCCATGGTTTGCCTGAAGCTTGATCAAGCCCACGTCTTGGACCATTATCGTGGATTCAGGGTCGTTCTCTAGGCTCACCACCGGTTAGATCAAAACATGGAGCAAGCGCTAACAAATCTGAGACGTCTGATTCAACGATTTGAAGCGTCTGCAGAAATCGGAGGAACCTGAGACACTCTATATCCGATTAACAAGCCGTTTTCAGTGTTTTTATTGGGGAATTTTGGTATATAACATGTCTGATGTTGCTTACAATTTAAACAGAGGACATGAAGGCATAATAAGATGTCCTGAGTTCCTTAGAAAATCATCTATCCAGTCGCCAAAATCGGCAGTCTGGGGATTTAAGACTCTTTATCCAGCTCAAAAAAGATTACACAAAAAACAGCGCCCACCAGAACGATTCAGGTGGCGCTGTATTATTTGGTTTGAATATGTCGCTATTTTCAATATGCATAAGCCAAAATACTATATCTAATCACACAAATAAGTGTTCATATCTCAAAATCTTGATACTACTGACAAAAGTCTTACGAGAATCCTTGCTCACCTGCAAAACGGGGATGGACATCAGCACAAGACAACTCCTCATTAGAAAATCGAATCCAGACATAATCATCATATAACACACCATGTGTTTGTTTTACGATCTCCGAAGCTACATAATCATTCAGATCTAAAGATTGCAAAATTTTATCGGCATGGTGTCTGGTACGAGGGAAGCATCTGGATTCAAAGTAATCCAGTACATCCCCAACGGTTACCTTAGACTTGCTTGGAAAAGGGAGAAAAACAGGAGATACATTGTGATCTTGCCATACATCAACCGTTTGATTACTATAATCCAACTTCACTTTGGCAATCACCTGGTCATGCTCCAAGACCTCAAATTCAAGAGGAGAAGATATAAATTTGTTTATTTTTTTCATCTGCTACCTCCCATAGTGATCTTTCATATTTCTTTGTTACGATTATATCATTTCTTCAACTTGTATTTCATTTCCTTACTTCATCATTCTATTGAAAAAAGCCCGAACAATTTCGAGGAAATCTCGAACTTGTTCGGGCTCTTCAGATTGCCTTCCATTCACGCAAACCTATCTACGTATTGGAGAGAGCTTTGTTTTTTTCATAAAACCGGGCATTGTGAGAAGATACACCCGCCATATCGGAAGCAGCAGGTTCCAGATAGGTCTTGGCACTGTTGACTGCGAGCACCGCATCGTTAAAAGCACCTGCGATCAGTCGAACTTTGCTGCCATAAGTGATGAAGTCCCCTGCTCCAAATACGCCGGGAATACTGGTGCGCATCCGTTCATCCACCGATATGCCGTAATCTTCCCGCGCCAGTCCCCATTGCACAAGGTTACCAAAATCACGATCATACCCATGGCTTACGACAACTTCATCCACTTCAACATGTGTGATCTCACCAGTTTCTACATGGGCCAGCTCAACACGATCGATTTTGTCACCTGTACCGTATAAGCGTGAGATGCTAAATGGCGTCATGACGCTCGCTTGAGCTTTCATCTGAGCAACTGGCGACTCGTGTCCGGTAAATGCATGACGTCTGTGTGCCACCGTAACTTCACTTGCGATCTTGCCCATTTCATTCGCCCAGTCAACTGCGGAATCACCGCCACCCGAGATCAGAACACGCTTCCCGGCAAATCGGGATAGATCAGTTACGGTATAGTGCAGGTTCGTCAGCTCATACCGATTGGCACCCTCGACATCCAGCTTTTGCACCTGAGTCATGCCTCTGCCCGCACATAACAGGATGGTACGTGTGTAATGACGCTCCCCTGTTTTGGAAATGAGTACAAATACACCATCTTCACGTCGTTCAAGCTCAGCAATTTCCTGCCCAAACACAATCGTTGGATCGAACGTTCTCGCCTGTCTCTCCAGCGATTCAATCAGCTTCTCACAGGGAATCGGATCAACCCCGCCCACATCCCAGATCAGCTTCTCCGGGTACGTACGCATGAATCCACCCAGTTCCTGTTTGGCTTCGATGATCTTGGTACACATGGCTCTCATACCACTATAAAATGAGGCATACATGCCAGCTGGCCCACCACCAATAATCGTAATATCGTAGATATCCAGTTGAGGCTCCAAAGTCATCTATGGCACCAACTTTTCAACAACGTAGTCCATCAATTTTACAGAACCAATCGGACCCACACCAGATACGAATTGGCTTGTCTTCAACGGGAAGACATGATCATTCTTCACAGCCTCCAGATTCGACCACACTTGGCTTGCTTTCAGATCTTCCATAGATTTCTTTGTGTCATAACCTACGAGGGTTCTGTCTTCCAGGAAAATATAATCCGGATTCATCTCGGGCAAGAATTCCAGGGAGAACTGGCTAAACCAATCTGTAGAGTCTTTGATCGCTTCAGGACTATTCAGACCCAGGATATCATAGAAGAAAACACTGCTGCTTCCTCCTTTGGGACCCATGAAACGGTATCGATTGTGCTCAACCCGGAGAACCAATACGGTCTTGTCTCCCAGAGCTGCCGCAATTTTCTCTTTTGCTTGTGAGGCTTTCTCATCGAATTCAGCCAGTACTTTGGCAGATTCTTCAGTCTTATCGAATATGGCAGCCAGCTTTGGCATAGCACGTTTCATTTCACTGTTGGCATCCAGTGCCACCGTAGGAGCGATTTTGGACAATTCATCATATACGCCCTGTTCCATACCTTCGCCAGCTGCAAGGATCATATCCGGTGACAACGCAAGTAACTGCTCATAGTTATATTGATATTGCTCGACTTCAATGATCTGGACCCCGTGTTCTTTCAAATAATCAGGGCGGTATTCCGCTTCAACTTCTGGAGTTAACAAAACGATTTGGGGTGTAACACCCATTTCAATCAGATACTCGGCATAGATCGAATCAAACACAACCAGATTTTGAGGATGGGTTGGAATCGTTACTTCTCCAAACTGATCCTGCACCACCTTAGTCCCACTTTCATTGGCGGTTTCTTCTGTTGTACTCGCTGCTCCTTCAGTTTGAGCACCTGCTGTTCCAGCTGTAGCCTTCTCTTCAGTAGCTCCACCGGAACATGCCGCCAGCATCATACTGATCACTAACAGCATAATGCCCAGCCCTTTAAATCTTCGTGACATGATATACTTCTCCCCTTATATATGTTGATAATGATAATTATTATCAAATATTATCAAATAAGAAGTGTTGCTTCCATAGCATATCGTGCGTATTCAGTTGGATTATTGTGCTCTAGTGCTCTGCTTTTCCATTTACATATTTCACAATTTCGTTCAGGATCAATGAGTGCCCTATAATCCCGCGACCTTCTACCCACAGACGGGTATCTATATCGAACACCTGATGGCTCTGGACTGCCTTTAATTCTTTCCACACACTGCTGCCCAATAGATTCCTCATACTATTTTCCACATTAAAATGCAACATGACGCGCCTCTCCACAAACAAGTAATCCGGATTAGCCTGCATCAGCAAGTCAAGGGAACAAGGATTGAACCACGCTTTACCATCGATCAGTGCGTCTGGAAGAGACAATCCAAGCTGTCTATACAGCATTCGGGATGCTCCGCCAGACTGGCCCCCCAAATATCGATACCCGAATGGTTCAACTCGCAATACCATGAAGGTTGCACCAGATTCAATCACACTTTGCAACTGCTGGCGTGCAGTCTCCACTTCGTTTGTCATCCGGAGTTGAAGCTGTCTCCCCTCTTCTTGCTTGTGAAACCAGATTGAATATTCGTTTAGCACACTTCCGATTTCCATATTCATTCCCCCGATCCATGGCGCAATTGTGCGTAACTGCTGCCTGTATTCGTCAGACCACACGTTGCCAATCAGGAGCTCAGGTTGCATGTGCCGAATCGCCTCGACATCCATTTCATAGGGTGAAGCCTGCAGCATCTGTACCTGATGCGCTTGAAACAGCTCATATTGGTGCTCGGGCAACAGCAAAGGGGTTACAATCACCGCCTCTGGGATGATTCCCAAATGAATTAAGACTTCAGCAAAAAGCGGGGAAAGGCACACTATCCTGCGATTTGGCAGCGTCTGTGCATATTCTCTTGGGGATACGCCTGTCAGTTGCTTGAAACGACGACTGAAATAATGTGCATCTTCAAATCCTAGTTTTTTGGCAATAACCTGTGAAGTGGCTGACGTTAGCACCAGCTCTTCCTGTGCGCGATAGATTCGGTAATAGGCCAGAAAATCGAGGGGCGGCTTTCCATAATATTCACTAAACTTGCGGGAATAATGCCACGGGCTCATACCTGAAATCTGGGCTAACTGCTTGCGTGTGATCACCTGATCATGATGCTGCTGCATGTAATGAACGGATCGACGCAGGCTCTCTTCTGTCGTATGCATCTTGTCCGGCTGAGCTTGGTACAGGTGGTCCAACAACTCATGAATCAGATGTTGTCTGCGAACCCATACTGCATGTGGATTCTGAGACACTTCTCCGCTTACCTGCTGGCTAAGGCTGCCTAAGCTTCCACCGGTCAGTTGTACCTTCTGGTATCCAGTACCGTGAGGAACATGCCAATAATGCTTCACGATCTCTCGTTGGTTCTGAGGCATTGTGTACGTATGGAACTGAATATGCCACCCTGCCAGATCCTGAAGCCCTCCCTCCATTACTTCAATAACCACATTTTCTTCTAAAGCAATAAGCTGTCCATAAGAAACTTCGACTGGATGCCCATTTAGTTTCCAGATGGCTTTTCCATCCATAAGGAGGATAAAGGAGGGACTCGAAAAATAATGCACTTTGCCCGCAGTCATCCATGCCGGGGTTAAAGGTTCGGTTGATGCCCACTGCGCCACCCATGCTGCATTGTTCGTCATAAGATTAATCCTTTCCATACGCTATGTAAGATTGTAATTTCTTTCATTTGAATTTCTATCATTGTACCATTTTGCATTCCTTTCATAAGATTTTGACTATCGAAAGCCAAAAAAGAAGCAAGCGTATCACACATGTGTGGTCGGCTTGCTCCTTCTCATGGTCTATTTTGTTCCTCAGCAGGAAACAGAATGCTTGCGGAAAAGGGGGATTATTTCGCGGCAGTGGTGTTCACTCGCAATTGTTCATTCAATTTCAGCACATTTTCAAATTTCGAAATGCGGCTGCCATTCTTGGATCCGTATATGCCTGGGTACATAGGTATCATGGACATGCTCACCTCCTTTCCTGATCACCCGTTGAATTTTGCGGAATCGAACGTTATTATTTTCAGATAAGCCAGAAGGGTATCCAGTTCAGCCGTATAGACATGCTCTGTTCTTCCGTTTCGCACCTGAACATCCGTCCGTTTGGAGAACTTGCTGTAAAGCCTGTTAATATAACGGTTCTCTGCAACGGCATGGAACTGCAGCGTTTGAATATCACGGTTCTCCTCACAGATCCATAACACCACATCCCGAAGCCCTGCAAAAAACACTCTGCTGCTGCGATATTTTTCAGCCAATATGGCAGAATCAATGAATGCCGTGTTCCTGTCTTCCGTATAACGATACTGAATGAACGCGCTCAACTGCCCCTGCTCATCGTCGAATAAAAGCAAATGTGCTTTCTGTACCGTACTAATCAGATGGAGCAATGCATCATGCAGCATATATTGCTCATCGAAGTCATCACTGTTTGTCAGATAAAACCGCGCAAAACGGGCATAATCCTCGTCTTTTAACGTATCGTGAGCCTTAAGTTGCAGCATCAAGACGACTCCACCTTTCCATGTTGCTCCTTCATCCTTAAGTCTCGCTCAAAAGAAGTGAGGTATGAACGAAGCTGCGCAAGCTTCACAACGTAAGCATTCAGTTCACCTTCTTCACGGATTGTACTTGTAACTTGCTGCGCAATTTTGGAGAATAACCTGTGGTTGGCTTCTTCACTGAGAGCCCAGAACCGAATTTCCTGCACAGGTTCCTCATCCTCATATTCATCCAAGTGTTGCACCAGGAGCTGAAGACCCTCGATAAAAATCCTGCTTCGGCGGTGCTCATGCACAATGAAAGCCACCTGAAGCTGAATCACATGCCGATCCTCATAATCATGCTCTCCCGTGCCATGAATATATCCAAACGCACCTGCTACCTCATCCTCATCATCAAAACATAACATCGCCCCCCCACCCATAAGCAGTGGACTGGATATATAGCTGAGTGTCGTCGGAAAGGAATAGGGCAGATTTAATTCATTATAATGAGCCAGCAGAAAGTCCATATATCTATGCTGGTACATATAGGTTGAACATTTAGCAAAATAGTGACTCATAAGTATGTCCCTTTCTATTACCGGGCCTTTATCCCTACAGGTGATGTGGTCTATTGTACTCACGTTAGTTTAAGTTTTGTTTAAGTCCGGGAAATTTCGCCAAAAATCTTCTTTCTGCAAACTGGGGATCCATCTATAATAAAAAATATACGATCTTACCCTGGCCGGAGGTCACCCTAGATGAAGCTTATCCCATCGGCTCGCAGTCTCATCCGCAAACGGACTATTCTCCGGAGAAGCCTGTTCCTGCTTGTGATTGCTACCGGAATTCTGATGATATATATATCAATATCAAAAACAGCCCAATTAACAGCAGCTACAGCCCAGGCGTTAATATCCGCAGAACACGGAATCCTGGATATGTCTGATCGTTCTTACTCCATATTGCCCAATGTGACTTTGGATGGAGAATGGGAGTTTTACTGGCATCAACTGCTGGAGCCGATTGATTTTTACGCTTCTGCTCCACCTGTGCCTGCCTTTGAACAAGTACCCGAGCCCTGGACATCGTACAAACAGGACAACGATTCATTTCTGCCCAATGAAGGCTATGCAACCTACAGACTACGCATCCTCCTTCCGGATGAACGATCAAGCAGCCCACCACTTGCCCTTTATTCCAAGAGCATCGCCTCGGCTTACCGAATCTGGATTAATGGTCAACTGCAAAGAGGCAATGGCACTGTTGGCACGGATCGTTTCTCTGAGAGTCCCAAGAGTTATCCCAAAGTCATCTATTTCGAATCGCGTCCTGGTTTGAACGAAATTGTCATTCAAGTGTCCAACTTCTCCCAGCGAAATGCAGGCATCTGGCAGAGCATGAATCTGGGAACAGCGGAGAATATCTCCTGGCTACGGATTCTTCATATCGCCGCGCAGTCAGGTATTGTCGGGATTTTTGGTGTGATGGCGTTATATTACGGACTGGTCTATCTTAACCGCAGAAAAGAATTTTCCGCCCTGCTGTACAGTCTGCTCTGTCTGTCCGTGGGTGTGCGTACCGTTGTGCTTGGTGAGTCGACAGCGCTATATCTACTACCTGATCTCCCATGGGAATGGGCGGTCAAAGCCGAATACATATCCGTCGCCCTGACGGCATTATTGCTAATTCTGTTTATTAACAGGGAATATCCCGAGGAATCTGTATCCTGCGTGTCTAAAATCGGCGGACTTGTTCTCCCGATCTTTATTCTGTTATTCCTGCTCACACCGGCTCGTGTGTACACTTATGTTCTGACACCCTTTACATGGGGGGCTCTGTTTCCTTCACTGATCTATACACTCTATATGTATGTCCGATCTGCGTTCAAACGGAGAAAGGGTGCTGTCACCAGTATGATCGGTTTTCTGTTTTTCATGGCCTTTGCCCTGAATGATATGCTCTTCTACACGGTCCATTTGCCCACAGAGGACATGCTCTCCATCGGGTTGCTTATTTTTCTGTTAACCCAGGCGTATAATCTGTCTTCCCGCTTCTCACGAGCATTATGGCAAAAGGAACAGTTGTCCCTCCAGCTTCAACGAACGAACCAGCGGCTGGAACAAACCGTGGATGAGCGAACCCGCTCATTGCGGCTAAGCAATGCAGAGCTTCAGGAAGCCAACCAGAAGATGGCTGAATTCGAACTGTTCCGTGTCCGGCTCCTGTCTAACATCTCTCATGAGCTGAGCACACCGATCACATCCATTAAGGGTTTCGCCAAAGCATTGCGAGATGGCATCATTACGACCGAAGCTCCTAAGTATGTGAACCGGATCTACACACGTTCCCTGCTACTCGAACGAATGATTCATGATCTGATTGAGCTTACGAAGCTGGAAACCAACCAGGTTCAGTTTCAAATGCAGGACGTTGATTTGCTCTCATTCATGCAGGAGTTGTTCCAGAAATATGAAGCAGACGTAGAGACGCAAGGTATCCATTACCGTCTGAATCTGCCTGTGGAATCAAACTTCGGGGACAAGGACTCCGAGGGTTGGATCGTGCAACTGGACCCTATTCGAATCGAACAGGTGCTGTCCAATCTGATATCAAACGCACTGCGATTCACACCTCAGTCCGGGACGATCTGTGTGCGTCTTCATCTTGAGGAAACACCCTTAACGGAAACAGGCTGGACCGCCTGCATCTGTGTTGAGGATACGGGTACGGGCATTCCGCCGGAGTGGCAGGAACGAATCTTTGAACGTTTTGAACAAGCTAGTCAGCAGCTTGGAGTTGATCACAGAGGCTCAGGGCTGGGACTCGCCATCTGCAAAGAAATTATGTATTATCACAATGGAGAGATTGGGGTAACCAGTGAGCCAGGTTCAGGCAGTCAGTTCTGTTTTCGGTTACCCGCCTGGAGAGGAAGATTGCAGGAAGATGACATACATTGAGGAGCGCCGCCGCATTCTAGTTGTTGAGGATGATATCGATATCGCAGATCTGGTCACGATTTATTTACATAATCAGAACTACATAACTCATGTAGCGCATAATCTTGAGGAAGCTACGAAGCTGCTGGAACAGCGACGCCCTGATCTCATTTTGTGTGATATCATGCTGCCTGACGGAACAGGCACCGACTGGATACGAGGGCTTCGGAAGAGCGCTGATGTGCCTGTCATTTTTCTCAGCAGCCGGCAGGAAACCGAGGATATCGTTCAGGGACTGGAACTGGGGGATGATTATATAACCAAACCGTTCGATCCGGATATTATGGTCGCCAGGGTCAAAAAAAGACTACGACCTGTACCCTCCACATCCGAAAACATGGTTGCCACTGGCGAGAACGTATGGCGTGACGGCTGGCTCGATCTGCATTTTGACCGCTTTGAAGTCCGGGTCAACGGCAAAGAGATCAGTTTACCTGCTAAAGAGCTGCAACTCCTGTTCCTCATGGCAAGTCGCCCAGGGCACGTTTTCAGTACAGACTACTTATTTGAACGCATATGGGGGCTGGATAACTGGAGTGATGTTCGCACGGTCATGGTGCATCTTCATCACCTGAGACGCAAAATTGAGGATACCTCCAGTACCCATCGATACATTATCACCGTTCGCGGGATCGGCTACAAATTCCAGGCACAGTGAGATGGATCGTAGCAACCCTATATATTTCATTTAATAACTTGCTTGATCCGTTAAACGAGAACAGAGGGCTATCCTATAAGTCATGATATGACTTATAGGATAGCCCTCTTCACGTTTGCCAGTTTCACATGGAAAATGATTTCAATGCCATGCCTATCACTAAGATTATGCCTCGCTTACACGCTTTTGCGGTTGGCTGTTCTTCAATATAAGTATGCAACATATTGAAGGTTCCCTCTTCTATTGTAGAACGGAATGTCCAACAGACTGACGGAACCCCCTATGACAGTGCCAACATGGCGTTCATATCTTCTTCTGCTGTTGTAATTAACTTGAGACCAAACATATCCACGAGTACATCCAAGACACCTTCCGATATGAACTCAGGCGGTTTTGGTCCAATTCGAATGTCCTGAATGCCAAGGCTGAACAGGCCAAGCAGGATTGCAACTGCTTTTTGCTCAAACCAGGATAGCACAATGCTGACAGGTAACTCGTTCACAGTACAGCCAAAAGCGTCCGCCAAAGCCATTGCAATTTTCACCGTAGAACCGGAATTGTTGCATTGACCCAGATCGATATAACGCGGTATACCCGTGTCTCCAACCGTACCATAATCCACATCGTTGAAGCGGAACTTGCCACAGGACGTCGTCAGAATTACAGTATCATTCGGCAAGGATGTCGCGAGTTCACGATAGTAGTTGCCACCTTTCCCTGGCGCATCACAACCTGCAATAACGAAGAATCGACGAATATGACCGTCTTTCACCGCTTGAATAATCTCGGGCGCAAGCCCAATCACGGTCTCATGATGGTATCCTGTCGTCAAGACTTGCTCTGACTGTACATTAGCCGCAGGCAGTGACAATGCACGTTCAATCAGAGGGGTGAAGTCATCATCCATAATCTTGGCCACACCCTCCAGACCAGCCACTTCGTACGAGAAAAAGCGGTCTGCATATGTGCCTTTGATCGGCATGACACAGTTGGTCGTTGCAAGAATAGCACCCGGGAATTGTTCAAAAAGTCTTCTCTGATCGTACCAGGCTTTGCCGATATTGCCCTTGAGATGGGCGTATTTCTTCAGCGCCGGATAACCGTGCGCAGGCAACATTTCCGAGTGGGTGTAGATGTTGATTCCTTTCCCCTCAGTTTGACGAAGCAACTCCTCCAATGCATACAGATTATGTCCCGTCACCACGATGCACTGTCCTTCAATCTGGTTCTGGCTAACCGTAATCGGTTGCGGTACACCAAAGCGGTCCGTGTGCGCACGATCCAGCACATCCATAATGCGGATTGCTGCATTACCTACCTTCATCGCCATCTCCAGATGTTCCTGTACATTAAAATTCGAGTTCGTTAATGTCATATATAATGCCTCATGTGTAATCCGATCCACCTCAGGATCAGAATATCCCAACTGGCGTGCATGTGTCGCATAAGCAGCGATGCCTTTTAACGCAAAAATCATCGTATCCTGCAAACTTGCGATTGTTTCGTTTTTGCCGCATACCCCTACCACGGTACACCCGCCACTCGGCGTCTGTTCGCACTGATAACAAAACATATGGTTTCCCCTCCAAACTTAGATTAAAACGCAGTTCGTTATGGAATAGCGTAACAGACCCTGATATGAGCTAGTGTGATGGTGCACACAGTTTCTGATCCAACATCTATATATGGTTCTTCAGACTATCATCCAAACTGACTGGAAATAATAACATTCGAAAAAAGGCATATCTCGGATCATTATGAAAAATACTGTGTACAGCTAAAAAACGTATAAATCCATAATCTTAAAAAAATACGAAAATGAAACGATTCTAGATTTTGCCCGTAAGGGTAATACACAGAGAAATCTAATATTCAAGGAGCTGGTCAATTGCAACATTACAGACACAGTGCGGAGGAAACCCTTCAGGATGTACAGAGTTCCTCCAAGGGACTCACGACCTCCGAAGCTGCCAAGAGAATTGAAACGGAAGGATATAACGAGTTAAAAGGTAAAGATGCAACACCCGTCTGGAAACTGTTCCTCGAAAATTTTAAAGATCCGATGGTCATCGTGCTGCTGATTGCAGCCGCGGTACAGGTTGTCCTTGGACACCTGATTGAATCGTTGATCATATTCCTGGTTATTTTGCTCAACGCAGTAATCAGCGTAGTTCAGACCAAAAAAGCCGAAAGCTCGCTCGACGCGCTGAAACAAATGTCTGCACCCGAAGCCAAGGTCATTCGTGACGGGCAGAAAAAAACCATTCCAGCGAGGGAACTCGTTCCCGGTGATATTGTTATGCTGGATGCAGGTGATTATGTCCCGGCAGACGGGCGTATTCTGGAATCAGGAAGTCTGAAAATCAACGAAGGCATGCTGACCGGAGAATCCGAAGCTGCGGAGAAACACGCTGATGCCATTCCGGATGAAGCGCCTATTGGAGATCGTCGCAATATGGCCTTCAGTGGCTCACTGGTCGTATATGGACGGGGCATGCTAGTCATTACAGGAACGGCTCTCAAAACCGAAATCGGCAAAATTGCTGAATTGATTGAAAATGCCGAAGCCAAAAACACGCCATTACAGCGCAAGTTGGAATCATTCAGCAAAAAACTGGGCTTTTTCATCCTGGGCTTGTCGATTCTCATCTTTGGCATTGAAGCCGGTCGTGTATGGTTGACCGAAGGTACGGAGAATATCGGACCATCCATCGTAAATGCATTGATGTTTGCCGTAGCTGTTGCGGTTGCTGCCATTCCTGAGGCGTTGTCCTCCATTGTGACTATCGTATTGTCACTCGGAACAAATAAGATGGCCAAACAACATGCGATCATTCGCAGACTGCCTGCCGTTGAAGCGCTCGGCTCTGCCAGTATCATCTGTACGGATAAAACAGGAACACTAACTCAGAATAAGATGACTGTCGTTGATTATTACATTCCCCATGGCACCAAGGACGAATTCCCCGATGATCCCGAACAGTGGTCGGAAGAGGAACGGCGTTTGTTACATATTGCAGTGCTCTGCAATGATTCGAATATTAACCAGGAAGGCAAGGAACTGGGTGATCCAACCGAAGTGGCCCTCATTGCCTTCAGCAACCGGGTGAACAAGGATTACAATGAAATCCGTGACCAGTTCCCGCGTGAAGCTGAGCTTCCTTTTGACTCGGATCGAAAGCTCATGAGTACGGTGCATACCTTCGAGGGACAGACGGCTTTGCTGACCAAAGGTGGACCGGATGTGCTGTTCAGTCGCTGTAGTCATGTGTTTATCAACGGTGAGGTTCAGCCCCTCACACCCGAGATTCGCACACAGTTTGAAGAAAAAAATGAAGCCTTCTCCAAACGTGCCTTCCGTGTGCTGGCCTACGCGTACAAAAAATTCGATGATAAAAACCAGGTCACCATTGATGACGAGCATGATCTGACACTTGTTGGTCTGACAGCGATGATTGACCCACCGCGTGAAGCGGTATACGGCTCTATTGAAGAGTCCAAAAAAGCGGGTATCCGCACCATCATGATCACCGGAGATCACAAAACGACGGCTCAGGCGATCGGTGTGGATATCGGCCTTGCCGAACCGGATGATCTCGCCATTACCGGAGCCGAACTGGACAAAATGTCTGATGAAGAGCTGGATCAACAACTCGAACACATCTCGGTATACGCCAGAGTATCACCTGAGAATAAAATCCGGATTGTGCGTGCATGGCAGCGTAAAGGCAAAGTTGCAGCGATGACCGGAGATGGGGTCAATGACGCACCAGCGCTGAAACAAGCCGATATCGGCGTAGCGATGGGTAGCGGAACAGATGTCGCCAAGGATGCGGCTGCCATGATTCTGACGGATGATAACTTTGTCTCCATCGTGAATGCGGTCAGTGTTGGGCGGATGGTATTTGATAATATCAAAAAAGCCATCGCATACCTGTTCGCCGGTAACCTCGGCGCGATTATCGCCATTTTGTTTGCCTTGATCGTCGGCTGGGTTAATCCATTTACGGCCCTTCAGCTGTTGTTCATCAATCTGGTGAACGACTCCCTGCCTGCCATTGCTTTGGGTACAGAGAAGCCCGAGCCAGATGTCATGCGACGTAAACCACGTGATATTAACGAGGGGATCTTCGCAGGTGGAACCCTGCAAGCTGTGATTACACGTGGTGTCCTGATCGGTGCGGCTGTTATCGTATCCCAATATATTGGACTTGGCATCTCGGAGGAAATCAGTGTAGCTATGGCATTCACAACCTTGATTCTCGCACGCAGTCTGCAAACATTTGCAGCACGTTCCAATACACAGACCATCTTCCAGGTGGGCTTTATGACCAATAAATTCGTGCTTGGCTCCATTCTGGTATGTCTCTGTCTCTATGGAATCACACTGATTCCAGGTATTCGCGGCGTCTTCGCCATCCCGGATACATTCGGCTGGAATGAGTTCCTGATTGCAGGCGGACTTGCTCTTGCTGCCGTCATTCTGATGGATGTCATCAAGTGGATTCGCAATCGCGGCAAACAAGTTACTGCGGCGTAAGATCTGCAGTTATAACATGCACAAACAGGCGCCCGTTATCGGAGCGCCTGTTTCTGTATCTAATTACCCCTGTTTAATGCCAAAAGCGATCCATCTTCCATCAATATCCTCGATCACAAACTCCTTGTTATTATAGTCTGTATGATTGAGGACACGTACGATTTTCACATTTGCGTTGATCAATTCCTGTTGAAGCTCTTCCTGGTTCTTGGTAATAAAATATGCATCATATCCATACCCATATAATTCTCTGTTGGGAATGACCTTCTGTCCATTGCTTTGGGTTAAAATAATCTCGGTAAGATCACGATACAGGCAGATATGAGGTTCCGCGGCATCAAGATATTCGACCACCCGAAAGCCCATCTTTTCTTCATAATACTGCGCGGTTCGCTTCATATCCAGAGTCGGAAATACGCTGTGGGACATTAATAATAAGTGAGTCATGGGTATAATCTCCTTCATTTTCAACATGCTAATTACTTACATATCTAGTTACCTAACCGCTGATCCATCTGCTTATGTATGTTCAATGATCATTTTAGTTAAATTCAGGAAATCCGTCTATTGTTTATTATTAAAATCTTACTATGCTCATCACATCCGAACGAATTAGTATGACATTATTGCCATATGATAAATTTGGGTGTAAAATGATATATTGCTTTTCATCACATTTTCATCAAAGCTCAATCCGAATTCACATTCATAGATAAGACAGGAATGGTACCGTGAAAGATAAAATTGTCATGCCACTCTGGACGTGCTGCTTGTTCATCGTTGTGATGAACACCACCATGTTCAATGTTTCTTTGCCAGTCATTATTCATGATCTGCAGATCACCTCGGACCTGGGGTCTTGGGTCATCTCAAGTTATTCGATTGGTTACGCCCTGTCGACGGTGATTTACAGTCGATTGTCAGACCGTATCTCGGTACGCAAACTGTTAACGGTCGGGCTTCTGATCCTGGGGTTATCTTCATTGCTAGGGTTGTTCGCGCATAACTTTGCAATCCTGTTACTGACACGTATTCTGCAATCTGCGGGTGCAGGAGTTATGGCCGGGCTGGGTCTCGTCATTGCAAGTCGTTACATCCCGGTGGAAGTACGCGGAGCTGCCATCGCGCTGATCTCATCAGGTAGCGCCATGGCTTTTGGACTTGGCCCCATTGTCGGCGGACTCATTAGCGAGTACTGGGGCTGGAACGGACTTTTTGCCATAACGGTGCTTGTCCTGCTCGCCCTGCCTGTATTGCTCTATTTTCTCCCCCGTGAAACCGCCAAAACAGATCAGCCGTTCGATGTTATTGGTGCCATACTAACCGTCATTAATGCCACTACACTTCTCGTCGCGATCACCCAGCAATCCTGGTTATGGTTTGCCGTGGGCGTTATTTCACTTGTTGCACACCTCCTGTATATTCGAAAAGCGAGTCTTCCGTTTGTGAATCCACAAGTATTCCGAACGCCAGGATACACCCGGTTAATCCTTATCGGATTCTGCGTGCTGGTGGTGAATCTGGGCAATCTGTTTTTGATGCCACTTGTGCTCGCTGATTTATATGGACGCTCTTCGCTCGCCATTGGTTTGCTGATTGCTCCTGGGGCAATTGTTGCAGCATTCTGCACCCGTTTTGTTGGACGCTGGATCGACCGTTATGGCAATATGCGATTTATGATCATCGGACATACCCTGCTCGCAGCGGTACTTGCTTTATTCATGCTCGGACTGGATCAGTCCGCCTTGATCATTACAAGTGGTTATCTCTTTTTCTCACCAGCACTGTCAGCCTCCATGGCTTCACTGAATAATGAAGCGTCACGAGTGCTGCCCAAAGCGCAAATCGGTTCCGGTATGGGCATGTTACAACTGATTCAGTTCTTCGGTGGTTCGGTGTCTGTAGCCGTGTGTGGGCTGCTGCTGCACAGCATTCCGGGAGTCTCGGTCGAGCAAGCTTATCATGTGGTGTATGCTTGTCTCTTGCTCGTCTGCGTTGTTTCACTCGGGCTGACCATCTGGCATAGCAGAACTTCACACTCAGGCATTAAACCTGTTACATTGGACAATTGACAATTGAGGTTTAAAGTTCATAACAAAAAGGCTTGCGCCAAGCGCAAGCCTTTTTTAGTTTGGAACAGAAATGCCGTTTTTTAAAGTAGATCACTCAATGAACTTGAACTTACCGGTTAATTTCCTGATTTCCTCCTACAGCAACATACCAACTACTTCCCGTCCAGTGCGAACTTCCAGGCCTCCATTATGCTAATTGGGGCTTTACTGCTGCTCTCGCCGTCACCTTCCTGCGTCCAAAGTGGTGGATAATACGCGAATACTTGTCCTGTCTGGAGCTGAGACATATCCTCTTGCCAGCCTTTCCAGCGAAAGGTCTGATAGAACTGCTCCAGATCGCCATTCGCCAGCCAGTTGATGAAACCTGAATATGCCAGTTCTGTCGATTCCCATTCGAGTGTATCCGGTGCAAAATAATAAATGTGTCCCGTGCGGCCATACTTGCCTGTATCCAGTCCGAAGAAACCTCCTGCCGCATCATATGCAACGACCATCATACCTTCCAGCACATCTACCCAAGGTTGCTCACTCACACCATTCCAACTGGTGAGACTCCCCGATGTACTGTCACCACCCGCCCCAAGCAGCGTGATCCAGCCATGGTCCAGTACAATACCTTCTGTCTCATAAGCAACAGCCCCCAAATAGGATTTGGTGCTTATTTGCAGACGATAGAGGGTATCCTCTCCAGCCTCTTGTTTTGCTGGAACATACATATATGTATTTTGACCGCTATCCAGGAGTTCTTTGAGTTCTTCCCATGCGTGATTCTCCCGATCTACTAATTCAGCTATCGTTAATGTATTCATGAGCAGTCTCCTCGCTGATTTTATAAGAGCATATCATGGGTTATTAACCCGTTCAAATCTGCTATAATCGATCTTCAAAGCTAAATTCAAGGGGGAAACGATTTGATTCGCGTAGTTATACTTATGATTCCGATTCTGATGGTGCTTGTATCCGGTTGTCAGAATCATACATCTGCCATGAAGGAACCCGTTTCTGTTCAAAAGTCTGATCCCCAGGTCATCCATTACATATCACCCCAAGGAAACGACTCGAATAAAGGAACCATTCAATCTCCGTGGAAAACGTTGCAGCACGCAGCCGACCATGCTTCGCCAGGAAGCACGATCTATTTGCGTGAAGGTGTCTATCATCAGAAAGTCAAAATCACCAGGAGCGGTAATTCTTCCGCTAATCCAACCCTATTTTCAAGTTATCCTCAGGAGCAGGTTATCATTGATGGTAAAGGTTTATCTGTCCGGGGCATTGAAGGGTTAATTGAAATTGAAAATGCCAGTTATATCACGATTCAGAATCTCGAAATTCGTAATTTCACAACCACACTTGGGGGCCAAGTTCCAACCGGGATCTATGTCCACGGAGCAGGTGAGCATATTCAGCTGTTAGGCAACACCATACACGCGATCGCTAGTTACGCAACTCCTGAAGGTCCCGATTTGCGGGGCAGGGATGCCCACGGTATTGCCATATATGGCACAGAGCACCCTCAAGCATTACGCGATATCATCATCAAGGATAATGAATTGTATGATCTTACACTTGGTTCAAGCGAGTCACTCGCAGTTAACGGTAATGTTGATACCTTTGCCATCCAGGACAATATCATCCATGATTCCGACAATATTGGTATTGATCTGATCGGGTACGAGGGTACGTCCGAGGATGATACATACGATCAGGCTCGGAACGGCATTGTACGAGGCAACGAAGTATACGATATTACGTCCAATAATAATCCCTCCTACGGTAAAGACCTGCCCAATGATACCAACTCGGCTGGCGGCATCTATGTAGATGGCGGGAAAGATCATATCATCGACCAAAACCGGGTATATCGGAGCGATATCGGAATTGAGATTGCCTCGGAGCATGCCGGACGTTCAACCAGCAACATTACTGTGCGTGATAACCTGATTTATTCCAACAGATTGACGGGTATTGCCATGGGAGGTTATGACGAGGAACGAGGAGCTACCGAGGATAGCAAGATTATGTACAATACACTTGTGGGGAATGATACCCTGAATGCAGGCAATGGACAGTTATTCATGCAGTCACGGACAAAGAACAATACGTTCATGCGTAACATTCTCGTATCGGGCAACTCGGAAGTACTGATATACAACGAATATACTAGCAATACCGGCAATGTGTTTGACCATAATGTCTATTACTCACCAGGTGAGCAGGAAGATGCCCTGTGGGTTTGGAAAAATAAAGCCTACTCCGGCATCGCTGCCTACATCAAGGGATCTGGCAATGATGCACACTCCATATATGTGAACCCGGCATTTATGGATGAACCGAGCGAAGATTTTCGTCCTCAGGCGAACTCTCCGGCTAAGGCGTATGGTTACCTTGCTCCGCGATAAATTAACCCTGAGTCTGCCATCTCAACTTAGTCAATCTTTTTCATGCAAATAAAAGGAGCCTGTGCATGTGGGATCATCTCCCTCATCATGCACAGGCTCCTTTTTGCTTTCTTTTGATGCAATCCAATTTTTAACTTTTTACCATCTGAGCTGCATGTGTCACCCGGTTTCGTCCTCCGGTTTTGGAGGCATACAGGGCGTTGTCCGCTCTTTGGAACAAAGTCTTTTCCGTATCTTCCTCTACTACAGTGGCCGCACCGATACTCACAGTACTGTTATATTCACCCCAGTCGGCTGAAGCAACCTGTGAACGATATCGTTCTGCAATACCAATCGCCTGCTCCTCTTCACAATCTGGAAGAATGACAACAAATTCCTCTCCACCGTAACGTGCAACCACATCCGTACTTCGCGATACCGTTTGCAGCAGCCCTGCCAGATTGCCGAGCACCAGATCTCCGATCGGATGTCCGTACGTATCATTAATGCTTTTGAAATGATCAATGTCCACAACGAGAAGGGAGAAATAACGTTGTTTCTCCTGGAACATCATCAAACTTTCAAGCATTTTTTCCTGGAAAAACCTGCGGTTCTTCAATCCTGTCAACAAGTCGGTGGAGGCCAGTGTCTCCAACTGATCATTCACTTTGATTAACGCCTGCTCTTTAATTTTATATTCCTCATGCAGTCGTTCAAGCTCCTTGTTCGCTTCTTGCGTCGCTTGATACAGCTCCTGCAGTTTGGTTTTGGTATGCAAAATATCCTTCTCATGTTCGATTCGCTTACGCATGACAACAACGACACAATTTGAACCCCTGCTCTGAATATGCGCTTTACAATCTGACCATCGTCAGGTAAAATCAGTTCAACATGTCGCGCGACAGAGATCAACATTACGGAGGAAAACCATGAGTACTTCAACACATAGCTCTACACCTCAGCAACTCTGGGGAAGATCATTCCTATTTATCATGTTAGCCAACGCATTATTGTTTATGGCATTTGAAATGTTGCTTCCCACCTTGCCTTTGTTTGTCTCAAGTCTTGGTGGCGAAGCCTCCCAAATTGGGCTTGTTACAGGCGTATTTATGTTTTCCGCCATCTTGATTCGACCCTTCACATCTGTTTTAGCAGCTCGAATAGATAAAAAATATCTATTGATTATCGGCATCACTATCTGTGCATTAATGACAGGCGCATACTACCTATCGTCAGGTATTTGGATGATTCTTGTATTTCGAGTGATCCACGGATTCGGATTTGGTTTGGCAACGACATATTTTGCAACGATTGCCACTGAAAACATACCAAGAGATCGCCGGGGAGAAGGTATGGGGTATTTCGGCGTAGGGGAGACGGTCGCTATATCCATCGGTCCATTGATTGGAACAAGCCTGTTGTTTAGGTACGACTACCAGAGCCTGTTTATGGGAGGTATGTGCATTTTGCTGTTAGCTCTCCTAATGACAGTGTTTGTATCCAGAAAGCCGAAAACAGAAGGTAGTAGCGAGTCTGTGCAAACTCATGTCCCTTCGGTGAAACTGATTGAAAAGAAGGTACTCTTCCCTTCCCTTCTCATTATGCTCGTTGGCATTGCAGCGGGTTCAATCATGTCCTTTGTGGCTTTATTTGCCGCCGAAAGAGGGTTCGAGAATATAGCCTGGTTTTTCTTCATCGTCGCCATCGCCAGCTTCGCCGTTCGACTGTTTTCGGGGAAAATGTTTGATCGATGGGGACCAGGTTCCGTGTTGTTACCTTCTGCCGTGTTTGCAATCGCGGGGCTACTGGTTCTGATTATCGCCCAGAGTGATGTGCAATTCCTGATCGCCGGTGCGTTATACGGCTTTGGTTTTGGTGCCATATTCCCGGCGATTCAGACCTGGTGTGTGAATCTTGTAGAAGAACATGAGCACGAAAGTGCGATGGCTTCCTTCTTTAACTTCTTTGACCTCGGAATTGGCGGTGGTTCGTTGATCCTGGGCGTGGTGGCTTCTGCATTTTCCTATACGGTGGTGTATGCTATCTCTATAGGCATTTTTGTGGTATATATCTTGTTATATTTGGTATACTCCCAAAACAGCAGAGGTATACAGCTCGCCAACTGGAGGTAGACATTGAGTAAAAAACGAATCAAGGAAATTGCCATTCAACATTTTAATCGTCTGGGTTACGAGGGGACCAAGATGGCGCAGATTGCCGAAGAGGCAGGCATTCGCAAGCAATCCCTGGCTTATCATTATTCATCCAAAAAAGCGTTATTGCTGGAGTTATATGAGGAAGTTGTGCAAGAGGAACAACAGTTTGTACGCCAATTTTTCAGCGAGTCTGTTACCCAAACGCTGGATCAGCAGCTATATGCCTTTTTGCATGAACACAAAAATCGCTTTCTGACTCACCCAAACGTTGCTTTTATGTATATCCTGTCCTTTATCACACCGCTGGAGGTGCATGATTTTGTGCTAGCCCAGTATCGAACGTACCTCGGGACACTGAAGGAAGAGCTGGCAGCCGTATTTACCAGACATTCCGATATACGCCTGAGTCCGGAAGAAGCCACCGTAGCTTTTGTCACCGTGATGGATGGATTGGATGTACAGCTCGTGTATGAGACACGACAATCCTATGAACAAGCTTTGGCGATCACCTGGAATGTCTTCTGGTCAGGCATCCAGCGTTAACGGATCAATTACGATCAGACTACAAAAATAAGAGGGGCGTCCCACCAGCCATGTTGATGACTTTTGGGATAGCCCCTCTATTTCTTTATTTCACAGTTAGGATCACACGTTGATAATGCTTCAACTGATGCTCTCCATCATCCTGTACTTCGGCAACGATATGAAGGGTATCACCCGATTTGGCATCGTCAGGAACGGTAAATGTCACCGCTTCGGTGTCACTGCCCTGTAATTTTATCGTATCCACCTGCTCATCCTTGGCAAGTTCACGATGCAATCCAAGCTGCAGGTCACCCGCCATTTCAGGCTGAACTTTGTTCGGTGTTACTTTGGAATCCTCATAAGTGTCCGCTTCGAAATATCTCCACCACGTATAGGTCAGTTGATCTCCATCCGGGTCTTTACCCTCCGCGTGAAGAGTAACTTCCTCCCCAGGACTAACACTAAGATCCACCCCTTCCTTAATCGTTAAAGACGGATTATGGTTGGCACCTTCGTAAGTGTCTGCAACTGCCCAGTCTGCACGTGCTGCAAAATCATCCTGCACATCGTCAAACCATCTCATCAGAGAGTATTCGGCTTCATAGCGTTTGGTGTACGGATCGTAATCAAGCACATTGTTTCTAAACAGCTTGTCGTTCACAACCCCAAAGCGTCCACCCCAACCGCCGTAGGAAGGGTCTTCCATACTGCGCAGCCCATTATCAATCAGATAAAAGAAGGAAGGAGAGTCACCCTCGGATATAAAATCGTACTTGTCATATTGCGGATTGTTCTTCAGATATTCAGCACTTCCCCGTTGTTCTTCGGCTAGTTCGCCTTCGATCATTTTGCTGTCACCCATCGATGCATACATATCCATCAGCTTGCCATGTCCGTTCAGAATATTCTTGACCATCCAGTCGCCATGAAGCTTACTGTTCACTTCTTCGGCATGCATCTTCCATGCATAGGCAAAATGCCAGAAGTTCGATTGGTCGTTGAGAATGCGGATATCCGGCCAATTCTTCGCAATGTATTCGTTGTAGCTGTCATCCTGATCGAGGATGATGTACAGGACCAGTTTGTCACTGACTTTTTTGCGAATCGTATCCCACTCGGCCGTATCTTTGTACTGTTCTTCAATCGATTTTAGCGCTCTGGCTGTGGTATTGGTGCCCCCCCATGTCTGAACAATCAGGTCTCGGGAGTCATCATCGAGGAAAAGAGTTTCGAGGAACTCGGAACCTTCGGTTTCCTTCTCCATCTCCCCTTTATCGGAAATATTACCGATCTTGGTCATCGCTCGAAGCTGTTCCGGCTCCGGGTACCCATCCGCATGTTTGGATAAGTTCGGGTAAATCTCGCCATAGGCATCGATCATATCGTACACCCACTGTGTGCCTGTCCAGCGGAACGGTTGGATCCCCGCTTCCTCGTCTCCAGCATAATGATACACCGAGCTGGTCAGTACAATTCCGGCAAGGTCCATTTCATTCGAATATAAGAGGAAACGAATGACGGAGTTCATATCATCCACTTCACCGTCGGTTGTAATCACCGTTCTGCCTTTGGCAGCTTGGTTGTTTGCAGGTTCCTGGGTTTCATTCTCTATCTGCTCTGTCGCCTGATTCGGTGTGTCACTCGCGGTTTGTGGCGCTTTGGATGCGCATCCACTAATCACCAGGATGATACTGAGACAACCTGCGGCAAAACCGTTTAACCATTTTCTCTTGTTCATAATGCTCCCCTTTCTTCTGTACAGCGTGATGTTAGTTGGGTTGGGATCAATGCAAAAAAACCCGAACAACATTATGAATGGAACAAAGTCCACGCATAGTGATGTTCAGGTTTTGCCTGCCCGAAGCAGTAACAATCCTTATTTGAGTGAAAGTATATCATGTCCACTCATGAATGTAAACGTATTCAAATGTTTTTTTGAATTTATCTTTGATATAGTATAATGCTTATAGCCAAGAATCAAACGAATCGGCCCGTTATTATATCAATGTTATTAGGAGGACTCAGACATCATGCAACAACTGGATGCGGCCTTGAGCCGTTTGGTGGAACAGCAGGATTTATATAATGAAGCTTATGGACTTTTCCAAAATCATGATCTGCGTCCACGCGAACAACATCACCAGCCGGAAGTGGATACACGAATACCTCTTTCTCCAGAACTTCAGTATCTGTACAGTCATTATGAAATGATGGATGCGGATGCGGAAGGTACACTCAAAATGAAAAATGCCGCCGTCGAAATCGGTGATGCAGCGCTGATCTCCTTTGTCGCACCTGAACATCTGCTTCGTCAGCAACTGGGATTCCGCTGGATTGGCATGAATGAACCTTATGAGGAGTCCTCCACCTGGCCAAAAAATCACGTTGTCATCGCAAACTTTAACGATGATCCGTTAATTGTAGATGTAGAAGCACCAAACTCTCCCGTATATGCCGCTTTTACAGGTGGAGAACCAAACCGTGTTGCTGATTCGTTGTCAGACTTTTTCAGTGCACTAGCCATCCTGATTGAAGCGGCGCGTACCTATGCCGGAGAAGTAAAAGATGAAGAAACCTATGAAACCAAGCCCGAGTATCTGGAGCAAGTGGAACCTTTATTGCAATATCTGTTGGGAGAAGAGTATACTGCTCATCTGTTCGAATATCTGTCATTTTGTTAATTATATATTTACTCTGTAATAACGCTATTATCAAACTAGGACCCAACATTAATTGTCGGGTTCTAGTAGTTGTATCATTAATTCGATGTGATGCTTAACAGAAAGCTTTTTAGGGAATCCCAATTGATGGAAAACTCCGTCAGCTAGATTATCACGAAATTGTTTAGCTCCTATAGTTTCAGGAGTATTATTATACTCGTTTAGAAACTCAACAAGCTTACTTAAAGCTTGAAAATACTTACCTTGAACGTTCGAAGTGCCTTCTTTATCATCAGATACAAAGTGACGAATCCAAATTTCATTGCTCTCGGGACTATTTTTATAGGTTAAATGTAGGGCAACTGCATGAGCAGGTCCTCCTCCTCCTGTTCCTGAACCTATTACTTGATAATCTCCAAAGCCAAAAAAATCTGGCCTATACACGCAAATTAAATCTGAATAATACTCAGCAGACTGATAATCAGCATTGCGTGATAAACGGTTAAAACAATCTTTAATAATAACCCTATTAAATTGTTTAAAAGAATTAGAAAACGAATTACTAACTTTCCCATCTTGGAAAATGTGATAATCGATGTCTCTTTTCTCCTTGGATCCTTCTATAAAATTTAAAATATTATAATTACCCGCTATGTAGATAAAAGAGAACGAGAATTCTTTGTAAAAATTCATTACTTGCTCTAGTTCCGATATGCTTGTTGACTCTGTAATAAAATAGCCTAAACTTACTATGTTTTTATTTTCGAATACCTCTAATAAGGGATTATAAATTTCATATCCCTTATTACTTAAGTCTCCAGTTTGTGGATTAACAATTAGAACAAAAGGGACTCCCGAGTTATTTATTTCAGGAAGTATCCTCCTAGTTGTTGAATTGAGATTAACGGGTTCAATTATCGGAGTTACTTTTTGACTTTCTTTGATCAAAAAGTTTAATTCATTTATTGCAAAAAGCTCATTTTGCTTACCACGTAGAAAAGGAAAGTACATAATTTATCCTCCTGTTAGATAACATTTAATGTATTATTCTACGAAACTGTAAAACTTCTGATCTTTTAAGAGAACCCCTCTCAAGTAGAAACCTAATAGATTTAGGCCAAACAAAAGAATTATCTATTTTGGCTTGAGCTCTAAGCTTGAGTTGTTTGACCATCAAATCATGTGCATCTAATGGTTCCAATTCCTTGAACAATTTTAAACACTCTTCAAAAATGAATGCATCCGAGACTCTTGGCACATCACCATAAGCTTCTTTAATCACTGCTTCATACTCATGTCTTCTTAGTGTCAGAAACATTGAACCAGGATTTAATTCGTTAGTATATTCTCCAGCTTCTCTATATACTTTTAATGCCCCTCTTTTACTCAAAAACATAATTCCTACATGATTAGGTACTTGTGAAAGTATTAATTCGATGTTTTTTTCATATGAGACAACCATAGTTTGCTTGAATAACTGTTGATAAGAATTTATCTGATTAGCTAATCTCCGATTGTTATCAATTTCAGTTTTTATTTCATAAGCTATTGAAGTCCCATTCAACCACAACAAATCTGCGACACAACTCCCACTTTTCACTTCGGTCAATATGCCATTTTTCATCTTTTTACGACTTTCTTTTTTCATTTTACCATATAGTTCCGATTTGTAAATATATTCACATCTATAGTGCTTCAAAAGTATACTATATGCTTCATCGAATAAGAGTCGAAAATCTCCATTAATATTAGCTTCTTTGACAAATTCAAAAGATTTCGAGAGTTCATCAAGTAATGGTTGGTATCCAGATGAGATAATTTGTCGGATAAATGAAGCAGAATATATTCTTGCTAAATCGCTAAGTGAAGACAACCTAAACACCTCTCAATATTTTTAATTCAAAGTAATAGAAATTTATAGAAGAAATTTCATATCAAGATTAAATAAATAGAACCATCTTTCATAATATCATACTCAATTTTGATTTGGTTACATTCCTGAAAATGGTTTATAGTTTCTTTTTTTGTATACTTATATATAATAACTTTAAAGAAATTATGTATTAATCTTCCTATATCATTCGATAGTTGCACATTATTCAATTAGACATTCTAAGTTATTCCCTATAATTGTTATTAAAGTACAGTTCATATCAAGGAGGGGCGCCCATATGATCTATGTGGCTTTGCTACGAGGCATTAATGTAGGCGGGAACAATAAAATTAATATGAAACAGCTGAAAGAAACGTTTGAACAAGCAGGCATGCTGGATGTCGTTACCTATATCAATTCTGGCAATATTATTTTTGCTGACCATCAGGAACGTGCCGATGCGAATGCGGAGATATCCCTTTTGTTAGAGCAGGCCATCGCCGCCGATTTTGGCTTACAGATCAGGGTAATGGTGCGGAATATGGATGAAATCCATAGCGTTATTCAGGCGCTGCCAGAAGAATGGGTTAATGATGACACAGCCAAAAGTGATGTGATGTTCCTCTGGGATGAGATCAATGAGCCCTCCGTGCTGGACCAACTGCCTATTAAACCGGAAATCGGCACACTGATCTATGTTCCCGGAGCGATTTTATATTCAGTCAGCAGAGAAGATGCATCCAAAAGTGGCATGAACAAGCTTGTGGGATCCAAAGTATATGCCTACATGACGGTTAGAAATGTGAATACCACACGTAAGATCTATGCACTAATGCAGGCAGCAGCAGAGAAATAACTCGGAACCAGCACAATGGATAGTCAGTTGTGTATCGTCCAATTCATATGAAAAAAAGCATGCAGAAACATCCTTATGGATGTCTCCTGCATGCTTTTTACCGTGTTAGGAAACTATTTTTTCCACTGTGTATTAGTCAATTTGAATGCGTCTGCGAGATTGATCATCACCAGGACGTTTCGGAATCTCGAGCTTCAGCACACCTTCTTCCAATTTGGCCTTAATGTGCTCCTCATCAATATGATCAACATAGAATCGCCGAATAAATTCGCCGGAACGGCGTTCCTGCCGTATGATTCGATTGGAGTCATCCTTCTGCTCCACTATATCATTGCGTTTGGCACGAATAATCAATTCATTACCTTGAACCTGAATGTCTATGTCCTCTTTGGCGATGCCCGGAAGCTCGGCTTCTACCGAATATTTGTCTTCTTCCTCACGAATGTCGGTCCGGAATGGCTGGGAGCCAGTTCCAAAAGGGGAGAGGAATGAGTTCTCAACCATGTCATTGAAGGATTTCAACATGTGTCCGAACGGGTCTTCATTTCGTTTACGAAACGGAATCAGATCAAACATGAAAATCAGCTCCTTTTATGTGGTTGGTTTATTGGTGTTGCTTACATTGATTATTATAATACCCTTGCAAATAAGGCTCAAAGTCAGTAAAAGACGAAAAAAAACGATTTTCTTTCATCATGGTTCACTATTTTAAAATAGATCCTATTTTCTTTTATTTTGACCTTATTTGATCTTCTGACTTTGTCTGACTATAACGAATGAATAGCGTCCGCTACAGTATTGGATTGATTCTTCCTCATTCCTAGCATCATGATTGCCAGCAATACAACCAGAACAGCTACGAGCATAAATGGAACATGTTTATCCACTTGATAGAGTGTTGTTGTAAGTAAAGGCGTAATGACGGCGGATATCCCCTGAATCGCTGCTACCAATCCCGCTGCACCTCCCTGCTGTTCTTTGCTAACTGCCAGCGAAGCACCTGCCATGAACCCCGGCATCATCAGGCCCGAACCCATGCCAAACAGGAAAAACGAGAAATAATACATGGATAACACATTGAAGACTAAAAACAGGATCATGCTTGCGATCAGGAAAAGGGATCCGAGCAAAATCATCGGACGTGGCTGCCATTTCAACCATTTCATCTGAATGACCTGCATGATCAACATCGCTGCTCCAGAGAACATGAGTCCAAACGAAACCATTCGGGCCGTCGCCGCTGAGGATAGAGCCAGTTGATCCTGAAAATAAAATCCCCCGACAACCTGTAGTGTCATGATACCCATCATCGTGACCAAGCCTGCAGCAAGGTACATTCGTAAACCACGTTGGAACGGGTTGACTTTAGGCGGTTTTGCCTGAATGACCGGTTTGGCTGCCGGGATTAACAACAAGGCAATAATAAACGCAGCGATCGCTATAAAAATGCCAAAATAAAGCGGCCAGAGCAGACCGATAAGGGTAAAAGCTCCTGCAATCGCAGGTCCAAATACAAGGCCAAGTCCATTCGCAGCACTGATAATCGCCATCCCGCTTCCCCGCTCTTCCCCTTCTGTCACATCACCCATATAGGCCTGGGCAGAAGAAAGTACAGCCGGAATAAACATACCGATCAGACTGCGCGTCACAATCAGAAGGGTTAACAATACGCCCCCTCCGATCCAAGCATTCAATCCACCGTACAATGCCAGTGCAAATAATGCACAGCTCACAGACATACCTATAAATCCAATCAATATGATGGGTTTTCTTCCTCTTATATCACTCCATCTGCCCCATACCGGAGCCATGACAGCCATCATAATGGACCCAAGGGAGATAATAAGACCGGAATGACTTTCTTTCATGCCCAACTCGCGAATAAGTGGTGGCATAATGGGTGCAATCAGCATCAGACCCAGCATCGCTGCAAATACGCTAAAAAAAATACTTCCTCTAATTCGGTTCATGCTTATACACTCCTCTATATTTCAGTACAGTATCCACTGTACCTGGAGTATACAAGGCGGAATGAATCCCCACTGCCTCTATACGGAACAATTCACGGCAAGCCGGATTATTAATTTTATTCTAAATAAGATAAACCCATAAAACGTTACACCAGACCACTACGATTGCAGCACCATCTTTCGATCGCTGTTATCAACGGATTTCCGTGATTCCCTTCTATGATGGAAAAAATCCGTTGATAAAGGCGAACGCTCCGCTTCTCCAGACTGGTTCTGCACTCTTCGTTCTTGTGTAATGTTTCAGTTCATATCTTATTTAATAAATCTTTTTCATTTCAGAGGGCTTCACGCCGAATTTGCGATAAAATTGCTGCGAAAAGGCACTGACATTGCTGTAACCGACCGCAATCGCGGCCTCGGTGACGTTGTTATCCTGATTGCGCAGCAACTTCATGGCGTTGTCGAGACGAACCTGACGCAAATATTCGAACACCGTGCTTCCGAAAAGTGCCTTGAATCCTTTTTTTAATTTAAAATCGTTAAGACCTACTTGTCTGGACAATGCTAGCAAAGATGGAGGATCTACCATACAGGCCTCCATAATCTCCCGTGCCGTATGTAACTTCCGGATGTCCTCTCTCGAGAGTCCCGCGGGAATTGGCGCCAGATCAAACAATTGGATCATAAATCGATTCAAGATCTCCAACGCTGTCGCTTCCATCATTAAGGATGATCGATAACTGTTGTTTAATTCCACAATCAAACTGTCGATCATCGTTCGTATCCGATTATCCAATTGAAATATAATTGGCTTAAACACTTTTCGTCCCAACACCTGATTAAACGCAATCGGCTTGAAACTGCCCAGTTGTGCCGCGGCATAATTGAATAGAGAAACCGGAATCCCCAGCGAAAACGACGTATATAGCTCCCTTGCCGGAGGATGGAACCACGCTTCGAAATCATGCATGAAAATAAGGGCCCCCTGCCCTATCGATAATGAATAATCCTGACCGGATATATCCACATGTCGCTCTCCTGACAAGGCAAATTGCAATTCCACAATGGGTGTATCGGACGCAAAATACGTAGGATAAGGCTGATGATATTCAACCTGGGAATATAAAATCTCAATGCCACTGTATGTTGTCACTCTTTTGACCTTACCGCTACCCGCCTTGGGAGAGAGCAGATACGTGTGTTCATCTTGCTGACTGTAAGGCTCCTGGGTCAGGTAATGCTGATATACTACGCCTAATGCATCATCCGTGCGCATGGGTATTCACCTCGCCTATATCTTGATCAGACTTGTCAGTAAAAAAGCCCGAATTAATTGATAATGATTCTCAATTATAATTCTAGCGTATTTTTGCCCGTTCGACCAGTCCTATATATATGAAGGTTCACGTCTGCTTTTTTCTTCATGTGGCAACATCATTTTATACGCTAACTTACATATCCAATTTGGAAAAATATGTCTTATCTAACCTTTTACACAAATCGCAGACTTCTCTTACCTCTCCTTAACATAAGCTCCCTATACTAAAACAATTGTACAACTCATTACATACGAAACGATAAAGGGGATCTGGAACATTGAAAAAGAGAAATCAATGGCTTGCCGTTCTGTCGATGACTGCCATTCTTACCGCAGGAGCAACCAGCTACACATCAATGATTTATGCCGCTGACGCAACTAAAACTACCAATGATCATGTCGTACTGCGTACAGCCATCCAAAATATGCAGGGTACGGTCACATGGAACGGAAGCAGTCGCAGTGTTGATATCCAGATCGCAGATACTAAAGTACAACTTCCAATAGGAACGTCTTCAGCCACCATCAACGGTGTGAAAACTCCTTTGGACAGTAAAAGTTACATCACCAAAGGTACAACGTATGTATCTTCCCAAACGCTAAAATTAATTACGGATCAACTGATCCTGAAACAAAATAAAACCGGTTTTGAAAAGACCGCATCGTTTCAGATGCCTGGTGGCAAAGCAGAAATATCAGCCTCCACGCCAGATGGACAGCGCCTGCTCGTAACCGAAGCGGACAATGGTAGCATTGCCATACTGGATATTGCTGACTTGAAAAACATTAACGTATTAAAGACAGTCAGCTTCCATGACCTTTCCGCCAAAGCTGAAGTCACAAGCGTAACCGTGTCCAAAGATGGTAAATACGGACTTGCTGTTATTCGTACAGGGGATACAGACAGTGAAGCAAAAAAAGGGTTGCTTGCCATTGTGGATCTGACTACCTACAAAACGGTAAAAACATATGAACTCGGCATTGGTCCTGACTCCATTGCACTGTCACCTGACGGTCTGCACGCGGTTATCGCGATAGAGGATGAAGAGTTGAATAAAGCTGCCGATGAAATTGACTATGCCAACACCAAACGTCCGGGTAGTATTATGGTTGTGTCTTTTGCTGACGGGAACGTATTGGAGGGTGAAATCACCAACTTGCCGGTATCTCTCGAAAATGTAGAAGGCGCCATCTATCCGCATGATCCACAACCAGAGTATGTTGCCATTAGTGCAGATAACAAAACAGCAGCCATCACGTTACAGGAAAACAATGTCGTTGCCATTGTAGATCTGGAGTCAAAAAAAATCAGCTCAATCTTCGCTCTGGGTACTACTTCACATCAAGCGGATCTAAAGGATGATGGTATCGTTCAGTTTAAAGAGACGTTGACCGCTCGTTATGAACCGGATGGGATTGCTTTCTCGGCTGATGGCAAATACCTGCTGACAGCTAACGAAGGGGACTTGGGCAAGAATGAATTTGAGGACGGTGTAAAAGCGGGCGGACGTAATATCGCTGTCTGGGATCTGCAGGGCCAGCGGATGTACGATAGCCAGAATCTCATTGACGAGGCAACAGCTATGGTCGGCTTGTATCCGGATGATCGCAGTCCCAACAAGGGCAGTGAAGTGGAGAACCTGACCGTTGCTACTGTAGATGGTACAACATATGCCGCGGTAGCTTCCGAACGGGCAGATGCCATTTTGTTCTTTGATCTTGCTGATCCGGTCAATCCGGACTACCTGGGTCTAATTCCTACAGCCGGAGAATCACCGGAAGGAATCCATCGGGTAAATGGACGTAACCTGTTTGTGAGTGCAGATGAAAGCACGGGAACACTTAGTTTTTTTGCCAAGAAATAGATCGAGTGCCTTCGGTATTCAAAGACTGAATGGAATGGTTTCACACTCTATTGAGTAGGTGGGGGCGTAGAGCCCCTGTCCTCTCCTACTGTTGTCCCCACACCATTCCGCGTATCCAAAACTAGTGCTGCAAATGTTATCGACGCTTCATATTTTCCAATTCCCGCCTGTTCCGCTCGACTTCCTCTTGCAACACTCGTACTTCCATCCTTAATGCGGATACTTCCTCTTTGATGCCAGACCTCTTCATCCCAAGATAGAAAACCAGATATAATACAAGACCAATCATAATAAAGAAAATTAATAGCGTTATAATCCCAGTAATACCAAAATTACTAACTCCATTCATAATGTACGTTTTCCCCTTTCCCATATCTTATTAATTTATATTTACAACAATACCATAATTAAGCATAACGAACAGTATAAAAAGCCAAGAGAGCATGCTCCCTTGGCTTTCAATTCATCTATATATACCTTCCTATCCGGTGATCCTTATTCCCAGAAGAAACGACCTGCGAACACTTTTTCCGTCAACAGTTTATACGTTTCTTCGGGCAATTCTTTTTTCATCTTTGCCATAACGGCGTCTTTGCCTTGGTTGTATTGTGTCGACATGCCAATCTCTGCCGTTGTATTGCTTGCATCCAGACGCATGATTGGGGCTTGAGCATCTTTCGTCCAAGGTGTCCATGCCGCTAGATCAGGTGATCCACCCGTACCTGGATTGCCTGTGTACAGGAACTGCTTCAGATATGCTGCCATCGCGGCGGACAACTCATCACGTCCTGGTTTGTTTGTATCGCTAAAGTACCCATCAGGGAAATAGGCAGCAATTCCGTCTGCGTGTCCTGTATAGAAGTCCATATCCGCACCATGTGGTGCGCCCAGTAACGTGAGCAAACGCTCAGAGATGACCCCAGGTTGTGTACCCCATGCAAAACGATACGCATATACTGGTGGCTGACCTGCTTCACTCGTCAATTGCTCCGCTACACGCTCTGCATTAAAGCCTGCATAAGCTTCACTTCCGTATTTCAACGCAGCAGCATATTGCTCCGCCTTGGTTTTATCGGTAAACAGAGTCTCATCCGTGATGGATGGAGAGAAGTTTGGATCACCGAAGGCAAATCCGGAGAACTCCGTTTCCAGGCTGCCGAGCAATACCGGTACTTTTTTATAATTGCCATTATTGATGGCGTCAAATCCTTCTTTTGGAATCACGGTGCCATCCCGGAACAGATGCGGGAATGGGTCCATACGGATTGCCGTTGCACCAAACGCAGTGACCAGCTTGTCCGCAGGCAGTGCACGCAGGTAGCTTTCCAGCTGTGCCTGAGACTGCTTGCCAATCCATGCTTTTGCTTCTTCTGCGTTAGCCGCTTTCCCCTCTTGCACGAGTAGCTTCACAAGTACATCCTCGGATTTTTGCTTGCCTTCTTCCGGTGATGCTGTCGTCAATCCTCCGCTGAAAGCAACTGCTTTTTGATACAGCCCTTTGCTAAGTGGCGAGATCAGAGTTGCCAGCACATCACGTGCACCAGCAGATTGTCCGGCTAATGTAACATTGCCTGTATCTCCGCCAAAACCTTCGATATTATCCTGCACCCACTCCAATGCACGGAATGCGTCAAGCAGACCATAGTTACCTGAGTCATCCAGGGCATTGCCTGTTTTCAGTGCTGCGTTTTCGAAGAATCCAAGTGCTCCCAGTCGGTAGTTCACGGAAATGATAATGCTGTTGGTGCTCCGTGCAAGCTGTTCACCTTGAAAATCTTTACCTGATCCGGTCATATTCCCGCCGCCGTGCAGGAACACCATAACCGGAAGTTTCGAACTGGTTGTGTCGGGACGCCAGATATTAAGATACAACGAATCTTCGCTTCCCGCTGTAGTCTTGCCGGAGATCTGCAAGCTGTTCGCTGCAAATTCCTTAGCCGATCTCGTTCCTGTCCATGATTCCGGTTCTTGCGGGGCTTTCCAGCGCAGTTCACCAACCGGTGGTGCCGCATAAGGAACACCGAGCCAGCCGAGCGTGCCATATTGCTCATAGGTTTTTCCATCAATCGCGCCATACTTGGTCTGTTGCACAGTTTGAGGTTGGAACGCTCCAGCTTCTTTATGTTTCAACCAGTTCTGCTCCAAAGTTCCACTGCCATTCTTGAACTGTATCTGCAAAGCCTGTGCAGTTGCCTCTGCCATCAGGCGGTTGGTAAGTTGACTCGCGCCCTTCCCTTGAAGTGCCTTGATTCCTTTCCCAGCCGCGTAGGTGGAAGCCGCTCCCTGCTCATAATCCGAACCCGCTTCATATCCAAGCACCTTCAGCAGCATTTCCGCATAACCTTCCGCTGTAAGGGGTGCATTAGGTTCAAACTTCTCCGTTCCTGTTACGATCTCAGACACATATGGATGCTGCTTCAAGTAACCAATGACCGGTTGTAATACTTTGCCTGCCTGAGCCGCATCGTCATACGTTTCCGATCCCTGATAAGCGAGTGCTTCTTTCTCCAATCCGGACAAACGCAAGTAAAGTACTGCGGCCTGAATGCGTGTAGCCTTTTTGTTTAGATAAGCCGCATTAACGCCTTGACCACTGCCACGAATAAGTTCGGACTGAATCAGCTTGTCCATCGCTGCTGAAGAAGAGGTTGTTGTGTTCCCTGCTGCATAAGCTGGTAGAGCGGATACACATAACCCCAGAATTGTTGCCACGGCAATCGAACGTTTAATGGTTTTCATGTCATAAATCTCCTCGCTGTCGAATAGTGAGTGATGGGATAATTTCATTGGAAATGTTCACTTGAGATGTGTATCTAGGAATCAGTATTCCAATGTCTGGATGAGTCTATATCTCTATTTAGGAAAAATGGTCTGCTGCGCTCCTTTCTGCTTAACCTATCTGCTACGGCGCTTACGGTCATGCCATCAGGCATTTTTTTATATAAAAAAACCTGAACCGAAGGCAAACAGACATCGCTTTAGCGTGGTCTACTGCCCTCAATTCAGGTTTTGCCTGCAATCAGTAACAACCCTGAGGAATGAGGTTCATTCCATATGAAAATGTAAACGCAATCAATCGTTTGGTAACTAAAGAGTCAACGAATGAACTGACACAGGTATTGCCCTAAATACGGTTACAATCCTGTTGTTATGGTGATGTTAGCACATAATGTAAGCGTTCGCAATACCTTTTTTTTAATCGTCATTATATGATCTCTGAACTGTCTCTTAATTCGTTAACTCCTCACTTTGTCCAGTTTACCTAAATTCCAGCACCCTTCACTAATCGTAAATTTTACATATAGTTAACCCATTTCATACGTTAGTTTAGCAATTGTTGTATACACTTGGTTTGGGATACCAACTATACATATATTCTAGGAGGATGCATTCATGTTAAACCGGTTTAATGTCCGTGCAGCCAAAATGATGCTCGCGGTGACAACAATTGTTACGGCTACACTCGGAGGTAGCAGTGCAGCGTGGGCTGTGGAAGACACCACCTCAACAACATCTGCATCACCGATTAAAAATGTGATTATTCTGATTCCTGACGGTATGGCTAACGATGCTACCGCTCTGGCTCGTTGGTATAAGGGCTCGTCCCTGACACTGGACTCCATGGCAAGCGGCATGGTTCGGACTCACTCCGCCGATGCGCCGATTGCGGACTCAGCCCCTGCCGGAACCGCTTTTGCAACAGGTTATAAATCTCATACCGGATTTGTTGGTGTACTGCCGGACAAGGCTACGATGCCAGGGCAAAAGGCGATTGCACCTGGAGACGAAAGAAAACCTGTTGCTTCCGTGCTGGAAGCATCCAAACTGGCGGGTAAAGCAACTGGCATTATCGCTACATCCGAGATTATGCACGCCACACCAGCGGACTTCTCCTCTCACTATCCGGACCGTAAAAACTACGATGCACTCAGCAAACAACAAGTCTACAATGGCATGGATGTTGTGTTGGGCGGAGGTAGCAAATATCTTGAGCCAGCCGGACGTAAAGACGGCGAGAATCTGATTTCGTCCATTAAGGCACTGGGTTACGATTACGTCACTACACCAGCTGCAATGAAAGCATCCGATTCGAACAAACTGTGGGGTATGTTTGCACCCACGAGCATGGCTTACAATATGGACCGTGACCCTGCGAAGCAGCCAAGCATTGCCGAGATGACATCCAAAGCCATTGAAGTACTGTCCAAAGACAAAGACGGCTTTTTCCTGATGGTCGAAGGCAGTAAAGTGGACTGGGCAGCTCATGCCAATGATCCCATTGGTATTATCAGTGACGTGCTGGCTTTTGACGATGCCGTAAAGGTAGCCATGGATTTTGCCAAAGCAGATGGAGAGACCGCCGTTGTGGCTGTTACGGACCACGGTAATGGTGGACTCACCATTGGTAACAACGCGACTTCCGGCACTTATGACAAAGAGCCGTTGTCCACATTTATCGGACCGTTGAAAAAGGCCAAGCTGACAGGCGAGGGCGTTGAAGCGAAGTTGAATGCGAAGCGTACAAACATCAAAGCAGTGATGAAACAGTACTATGGCATTACGGACCTGACTTCCGAAGAAATTGCCACCATTAAAGCGGCCGAGCCGGGCAGTCTTAACTATGCAATCGGTCCAATGATCAGCAAGCGTGCTGGGATCGGCTGGACAACCGGTGGTCATACAGGTGGAGATGTCGTGTTGTACACGTATGCTCCGAACAATGACCGTCCATTCGGTGTGATTGATAACACGGATGTCGCCAAATATATGGCACGTGTACTGGATCTGGATCTCGACAGCGTGAGCAAACAATTGTTTGTACCTGCCAAACAGGCATTTACAGCCAAAAGCGCGACGTACAAGCTGGATCTGACCGACGCCAAAAATCCGAAGATCCTCGTTACAAAAGGTAACACCAAGCTGGAACTGCAAATCTACAAAAATATTGCACTGGTGAACGGCAAAAAGACAACTTTGGAGGGTGTCATTGTGTATAACGGTGTAGAGGCATTTGTACCCCAGACGGCCGTTGATCTGATTCAATAATTCGTTAGAACTACTGGAACCACAAGGAGATTACACCATTTGGCTGCCGAATATTTCGGCAGCTATTTTATTGTTTACTGATAAGGAGTAGGTTCCTGCTAGTGCCTATCGTATAATGAACGTAACAAACATACATATGATGCAAGAAAAAGGGAGAGATTCACCCATGTTGATCAAATTAAACTGGATTACGCTGAGGGTCAGTAATTTGGAAGCTTCACTCGGGTTCTACCACGATATGCTCGGACTTCCAATTCAGCGCAGATTCGAAAGCCGTGGACGGCAGATTGCCATGCTTGGCATGGAGAATGAAGCCAAACTGGAACTGATTGAGGGCAGTGAATCCATTCTTAAACCGGAGGCCGGCGTGTCGATCGGTTATGAGGTAAACTCGCTGGATGAAGCCATGGAACGACTGGCAGAGCTGAATATTCCGATTGTTCGTGGCCCGATCCAGCCCAATCCGCAGCTGCGGTTTATTTACATTACAGATCCAGACGGCTTCGAGGTACAACTCGCAGAGCATGTCTAATTAGGCAACTGCGCACAAATGTGCGTATCACGATGACCAGTTGGGTGTGCAAGTGTGCAGTCAAACCAGATGCAAGCTCACATCTGCATCGGGCAGCGTAAGCACGTTTTTATGTCTGTTTACAGCTTCATGCGGCGCATCAGCGGCACACCTATCCGATTTAGCAACCGATCAAGCAGCAGCCAGCACCAGCGTCTGCCCCATGGAAGGTGGCGCTCATACACGGCCGAATACTCAAAATCCGCCACCGCACCGCGATTGCGCTTGAACTGCGCAGCCCCGGCACTCTCATGCAACAGATGGCCGTTCTCGCGAGCCTGTCCGATCAGGCATGCCGATAACATGCGGTATAGTCCGACGGACTGAGACACCGCCGTATCGTAACCAAACAGCGGGGTTGTCATGATTCCATTTCGGCAGAAATAACCCATCACCGCGTCCAGTCGCCCTTCCTTCCGCAGTCCATACAGTCTGAGTGTTCCAGATGCCATCGCAGCAGCAATGAACCGTTCCGTAAACTGGGGATTGTGATAGGAGTATTTTTCAAGGTATAACAGCTTGTATAGCTCCACGATTCGCGGAATATCTGCATCCGTCATATCTGCTTCGTAGACAAATTCATATCCATGCTTGCCCAATAATTCGTAATCCCGCTTCAACAGCCAGCGCGACTTCGAGTTGCCAAAATTCGGATCATGCGCATGATACAGATAGATTTGTCGGCTGGGAATCAGTCGACACCCCACTTCCGTTAGCCTCGCCGTCAGATCGGGATGAAGTCCCGGGCACAAGGAGCGAAATACAATGACATGTTCAGGGTATCGCTCTTGTACCGCTGCAAGCAAACATTCTGCCTGTTCACCGGACATGGCTGGATACAGATTGGTGGACAACAACCAGTTGTTCACATGCACAACTTTGTTGATCTGTGATTGCTTCATTCCCCAACCTATTAGACTGAGCAGCACAGAAAGACCTTTTTCCAACACTGGTTTCTGCAACATGGTCAGTTCCTGCTTGGCGTAACTCACATAGTGCGTATATGGCGAACAAACGTAAGCATTATCATACTCTGTATCATTCACTGTCAGCGGAATAACGAGATCACCAATCCGGGCGAGCAACAATGTCGTTTCCACGTTGGACATAAAGCTTTGGGTCCCGTCCAGCATCATAGGTTCCAGATAGACTCTGGCATATCTGCCATCCTCCGTATCGGGCCAGTCCATGTCTTTGAACGATTGCTGATCATAAAAACGTACGCGTGCAGCCCTATTATCATTCTTAACCTCATATGTACTGTCATCACAGTCCAATCTATCTTTCATTCCTTTATCCTTCAACCTTTTACTCCCCCATGAGGTTACATCTTCTTTTAACTACCATTTACAGTTTCAGTTCTACGCTCTTCATACTCTACACATCACTGTATAGGAAAAAAATGTCGGCATCAAGCTGTATTCCAGATAAAAAAAGCCCGTCTAGTACGCTAAATACGTACCGACAGGCCCTCAACTATTAATATTAAAGTTTATTCTCAACGGAAGAAGCCTGATGATCCGAGACTAACTCATTCAGGTCTACAATCAGTTGCTCCAATTCTCCAAAGCTCTCTACCATCTTCTGTGTCAGGTTACGTTGTTCTTCCATGCTCGCCAGAATCTCTTCTGTCGCTGCACTGGATTGCTCCGTTACACTCGAAATCTCGGAAACCTCATTCACAACTCTGGTGGAAGATTCCTTCATTGTAGCCGAACTAGTCTCGATATCTGTCGCTTGATTCAACACATGCTGAGAGTTGCTGTTGATCGTACGGAATACTTCCTCTGCCGTATGGACGCTATCTCTTCCTTGTTGTAACGATTGACGAATACGTTCGAATCGATCCGTCAGTGCCTGCGTCTGCCCTTTTAATCGAGACAGGATGGTTCCGATATCACTTGCGGACTGACCCGAGTTCTCTGCCAACTTACGAACTTCCTCTGATACAACAGCAAACCCGCGTCCATGCTCACCCGCACGAGCGGCTTCAATGGCCGCATTAAGTGCGAGAAGGTTGGTCTGACTCGCAATATCCGCTATGCTGTTCAGCATAAGTGTCATGGATTCACTTTCCTCGTTGAACTTTCGCATGTCATTTGCAGTTGTATTAATCGTTTCATATAGATCTTGCATCTGGAAGTTTAGCTGGTCCATCTGTGTGCTTCCAGTTCGCGTGCTCGTTGCCATACTTGCGGATAACTCTTTCATCTGCTGGGAATACGAAGCAACGTCCTTGATATGCTGATCCGACACAGATAAGGATTCTGAAATCTCAGCTACACTGGTCGCCTGGAACTCAACACCTTTTGCAACCTCACTGAACCCAAGCGTCACCTCATTGGTGATAGAACCAGTCGCATTCACTTTTTGCTTCAATTGATCCGTATAACGTGATAACCCTTCGACCGATTCCTTCACACGCTCCAGCATGGTTTCCACTCTTTGCTTAGAATGCTCCACCTCATTCTGGCGTACTTCACTTTCATGGAAGAGCCTTTGATTCAGCTGGGAGACCAGCATCAGAATGGCCCCCGTGAGAGCGAATAGTCCCACATTAACGATATTACCTATTAGCTCAACAGAGTCAACGGTATTCATAACAAATAATTGAAGAACACTGTTGACTAGTAATACCGAAAATCCAACCACAAAAAATTTCTTGTTAGGAAATAACAGTAGAACTGCGGTTATGACCAAACTTAACGCAAAATTGACCGTTCCCCAACCGACATAGACTCCACATATTGTCAGTAATACGGTAATCAGCCATGGAATGAGATGAATATGTTTCTTTTTCGCATTAGCGTATGTAATCCAAACTACAAAGACTAGAGCTACTCCATTGGACACAAGTAACTTCGGCATCGTAAAGGCCAGCCCCATACCAATGGCAATAATAATCCACAAAATGATACCGATTAATTTGTTCCTTTTCCAAATAATTTCGTCCATACGATCCATGCATACCCCGTCCTTTTAAGTAGGTTAAATGTGAGTTGTAGGGCCTTTCTGTACTACATCTAGTAGTCTTTGGTCCTGCTTATGTGCAAATCGCAAATACGCAGCGCCTTAGCATAGTACATATTAACTTCATAAGTATGAAACCAGCGCTACTTTATGTATATCGGTATTCAACATTTAAAATGAATATGAAATATAAAATGATATGTAAGCATATCATTTTACAAATAAAAAAGGCCTGTTTCATGCGTTATGGCGCACAAGACAGGCCTTTTTGATCGTGAATGGATATGCAGCAAATCTTACTTTCCGAATACAAGTGTCGTATTGGAGGAGCCTGCATACTTGGTGACGAACTCACGCGCGTAGCTGGCACTCTCTACCTGATAACTGTAATTGGAGCTTGGTCTCCAGTTCGTTTTAGGAGAAGTCGGACTATTAAGCGCTGGTGTACTGCCCGAATCCGTAAACTCACCTTTTCCTTTGTCATCCAGGATGCCACCCTTTTCAGCGCCAGCACCAAAGTAGTTGTTTTCGGAATAAATCCGTGCTTTTTCACCAATTGTGATGGCCTGATTAAAGTTGTTTGCATAGTTGTTTTTGAGATGGAAGTAACCATATCTTAAAAGTCCAGGACCACGTACATATAAATTTTCGAAGTAATTATTGGACATCGTCACATGAGGTACTCCATTGTAACTGCTGTTACCATCATTCGGATGACCGAGGATGACGCCATACTTATGGTTCGCAAATTTGGAATTGCTAATCGTAATATAGTCGGCGCGATCACCAATATACAGAAGTTTGTCCAGATCACTACCGCCAGAGCTGTAGCTGTGACCAGCAAAAGTCACATGATCAATCCAGTAATTGGAGCCTGAAGTGATATACATCTGGATATCATCATTGGCATTAATATTGGAAGCGTGTTCAAAAGTCAGATTCTGAAAAATCACATTGCTTGAACTGCTTGTGGATCTGAAATGAATATTCGTTAATGTATGTTTGCCAAAGGAACCTACAAGTGTCTTGTTCGCTCCAAATTCAACCTTTTGCAGCGTGGAGGAAGAAATATTCTGTTCAACGACGACAATCTTGGCTGTAGAGCCTGCCATATGTGTTCTCAAGTCATTGAGATTACTAACGTAAACCACCTGACCGTTCTTGCCACCTGTCGTAGCTGACTTGGATACACCATTTTCATTCTTGGCACTGCCTGCAAAACCAGTCAACCCGTTCGTACCTGTGTTCGGATAACTGGCCGCACCATATGTAGACGGGGCTGTGGAGACAGTTAATAACAATAGAGTTACAGCGAGTAAAAGCATCGAAAATTTCTTCAAAATTTCACCATCCTTTATAATATTACCCTCTAAGACAACTCGATTATATCGTGTAACTTTGGCTGTGACAATACAAAAATTGCAAAAAGACAACAATTATCATTTTTATGCAACAGCAGATCAGATATAGTGAAAAAACGTAAAACCAGGCCATTCTTTCACACAAAACAGAGCCGCTAATTAGCGGCTCTATTAACGAGTACTATGTGATCCAACTTGGAACTGATCCACCCTCGGATCAATTCCTAAAGCCTCTGACAAAAAACATCGCTTGCGGATATAATATGTTACGACTTCTGATAGCTGCGGCGGAACGCGCCAGGTGTAAGTCGTTCCAGCTTCTTGAAGATGGCTCCATAATAGCTGGTCGATTCGAAACCGACTTGACGAGCAATATCCTCCATACCCCGTTGCACATTATCGAGCAGCAGTTCCTTACTCTTGTTGACTCTTACCTGATTAACATAACTGATGGGACGAATACCTGTCGTTTTCTTAAACAAATGACAGAAATATTCTGGTGTGACACAGATCAATCCAGCCAGCGTTGGCAAAGTGATCTCTTCAGCATAATGCTGTTCAATATAGTCCAGAACCGGTTTTAATCGCTCATACTGCTGCCCGACCGTATCGCTGCCCTCAACAGATACGCGTTGAATAATCTCTGTCAATAAGGTATAGAGAATGGCGGAGCAGGCGTAATTGCTTAATGTCTGCTCTTGTGGTGTTAAGGCAGCTTGCAGCAACTCCCGCATTCGGGATAGAAGGTATTCAGGTTGTGCAAGCGTGTATACGCATGTATCGACAATGCCCACGGTTTCAAATAAGTTTGCTGACCCGTTGCCATCGAAAATGATCCAGTCGACTTCCCAACTGTCGGATAGCGCATAGTATTCGTGCTTCTGTCCAGGGAATAACAGCATGCCCATACCTGGCTTGACGATATGTTCCGTTTCACTGAGCTTGAGCATACCCACACCGCTGCGACATTGTATCCACTGATAATCCTCAATGCCTTGGTCTCGGCGGATATGCTCCTGTTCATGATGCAGGCCGATGCCAAGTAAATAAAAAGGGAGCAGCTTGTCTCGGGCAGATAACACCGGAAAATTACGATTGGGATGAGGCATACGACTAACTCTCCTGATCTTAATATTGTTATGTCATATTAATTATTTAAGATATTCACTTGAATTAATATAACATATAATCGCAATATATTGATAAATAAAGGAGATCACAGGATGACAATTAAGATCGGAATTGATTATTATCCAGAGCAATGGACCCCGGAGTTATGGGAGAAAGATGCCATACTTATGCAACAGACAGGGGTTGCAGTTGTGCGAATGGCGGAGTTCGCCTGGAGCCGAATGGAACCGACTGAGGGTAATTATCAATTTGAATGGCTGGATGCGGCTATAGAAGTATTCGCTTCGCGTGGCATGGAAATTGTGTTATGCACCCCCACCAATACCCCGCCAAACTGGATGACAACCGGTTATCCGGATGTGCTGCCCATGGATGAACAACGCCACATTATTCGGCCAGGTGTGCGTGGACATCGCTGCAACAACAGCCCTTCCTTGAGAATGCTGGGTTCCAAATTTGTGGAAGCGATATCACAGCGTTATGGTAAGCATCCAGCCGTCATTGGCTGGCAAATCGATAACGAGATGCACTACCAGGAGTGCCATTGTGATACATGTAATCGTGCATTTGTCGCTTGGCTGCAAAAGCGTTATTCCAATCTGGAGGAGTTGAACCGGGAGTGGGGTACGGTCGTCTGGAGTGGTGAGTACAGCAGCTGGGCTGAGGTAACAACACCGCTCGGACCCAGCAAACCGATGAATCCTTCCTATCTTCTGGAATACAAGCGGTTTTGTTCCGACAGCGTAGGTTATCTGCTGGGATGGCAGCTTGAGATTTTACGCCGTAACTGTCCAGGCCAATTCGTGACGCATAACATGTGGCAATATCCGAATAGCCTGGACTATTATGATATGCACAACGAATTGGACTTCGTCTCTGTTGATTATTATCCGAATGAGCTGTATCGCGATTATGGCGATCGGTTTCCGAGGAACGGAGCGCTTACGCTGGACTTGGTTCGCGGCATCAAACGCCGGAATTTCTGGGTAATGGAACAACTCAGCGGAGCACAGGGCGCCTGGATGCCGATTCAGCGCACCCCCTATCCTGGCCTGATCCGTGCTCGCTCCTGGCAGACAATCGCCCGCGGTGCAGATATGGTCGTCCATTTCCGCTGGCGGAGTGCAACCGTCGGAGCCGAACAATTCTGGCATGGGCTGATCGACCACAGCAATGTTCCTGGACGCAGGTTCAGGGAGTTTGCCGAGCTTACTCGCGAGGTGAACCAGTTAGGAGAGTTGCTTGCCGATTCGACCATTGTTACCCAGGTTGCGATTCTGCATTCGCATGATCAGCATAGAGCGCTTTCCCTTCAGCCGCAGGCGGAAGGAGGAATGCACTATATAGACAACTTGTCCTCCATGCATAATGCATTTCTGAAAATGGGCGTAGGTACAGACGTTATCAATTGGACCGAGGAGCTCGACGGGTACAAGCTGGTCGTTGTCCCTTCCCTCTTCCTGTTAAGTGAAGAAGTAGCACAACGACTGGAGCGATTCGCAGCTAAAGGAGGAACGGTTGTCCTCACCAATCGGACTGGTGTGAAGAACATGAGAAATGTATGTGAGATGCTTCCTCTGCCGGGGCTACTGGCCCAAGCGGCGGGTGTTGTCGTAAGTGAATATGATGCCATCGGCAACAGTGAGCATCGGGTACGGAACGCGGAGGGCAAGACATTCGCTGCGAAGCAATGGTGTGATCTACTGGAACTGCGAGGTGCAGAGCCAATCGCCTGGTATGATAACGACTTTTACGAGGGTATACCAGCGGTTACTGTCAATAAGTTTGGTGAAGGTGAAGTGTATTATGTCGGCACTTGGCCGGAGCCATCGTATTTCTATCAGCTGTTTGAAGATATATTGAAGGAAAAGGAATTAGCGCCCAAGATCCAGCTGCCGGAAGGTGTTGAGCTGTCGATTCGAACGAAGGGGGAGCAAGACTTTCTCTTCCTGATAAATTTGACGAATGAGCAACGAGAGATTACGCTGGACGTTCCTTATCGCAGCTTGTTGACCAGCGAGAGGTTGGATCAGAAGTTGACCCTTCCAGCTCTGGGAGTAGATATACTAACTGTATAAGATCAGCCGTTTTCATATTTAAAAAGGGATGTCTCACAAGGCTTACGACCTTGAGGGACATCCCTTCTCTGCTTTCACTAACATCCACCTAATCTGAATAAGAGTATTGCCAGTTAGTTCATCTTATTTGATTTTGATTTCCAGTTCATCATTCTTGGCTTCCTGCAAATCATCGTAGACCTTATCTGGTTTGCCACGAAGTATTAATATCATTGACTCCGGATTGTCCAGCAGATTGCTGCTGAAAGAATACATCATTCCGTCTTCCGTTCCGCTCCCGCCTACCCCGGATAACTTGGTCTTCTTCCCGTTTTTAGTGGTAGTTACAATCTCGAGAGGCTGAACGACCTCACTGATCAACAACTTCATTTTGTAATCGATCTCTTGCTCCGGCTCAAAAACAAATCTAACCCGAGTAACAAGCGGTGATAATTCCACTTCTGACAACATAACTTCATAACCCCCAACGGTAAACGTACGATTAACGTTGAGGATTTCCGTTTTGGGGATAGAGAATTTAGGATCCAGCGCAAAAGAAAGATTCATTTTTTTGGAATATTGATACTTCCGTTCCTTTTCCCCGTTTTCTGAATATTCCACCACATCTGGAACAACGGAAGAAAGCTGGAACTGAAGATTCACTTGCTCAGGCAGCGGTTTATTTCGATTACGCTCAATTGTATTCCGGCCATAAATGGTATGCTTATCCTTCGAAAAATGTATACCTCCTATATTTCCGTTATCAAGGACATAACCTGTTCTTGCATCCGTCATCTTGGTATTGACTATCGAATAAATCTCTCGCGAAGCATCCGTCTTGGCGGTATACAATACGGTTATCCTGTTCTCATCTGCCATAACCGCATTCACGGTAAACTGATATATGCCCGATGTAACCGTCCGATCCACAAGTTGCACATAACCATGATTGAGCGTTGAAGTAATCGTAGCACGGTCCATATCCGAAGTTAGCAGGCCACGAAAGGGCTCTAGCACTCCCCAATGGGTTACAGGCTCAGTATATGTTGCCTGCTCTTGACCATAACTCCCAAGCGGACCTAAGAGAAACCAACCCGCGGCCAGGGCCGTGACCAGCACTGCCGTAATCCATTTGATATGAACGGTCCTACCTGATCGTCTTGTTCTGCCCTTCGCGAGACCACGTTGAATTGCCGCAGTCGTGTCCGCCGGATTCCATTGCTGGTTCTCTCTTTTCACCTGATATGCGTCTGCAAGAAGTGCTTTCTCCTCCGGGTTAGTGGTCATGCCAATCCCTCCTATTCCTCATCAATTTGCGCAACTGCTGGAGCCCCTTGTGCTGCCAGGTCTTGATTGTCCCTTCCGGTTTGCCGAGGATGGAGGCAATATCCGTCAGTGTCATGTCGTTATAATATTTCAGCAATAATACATGGCGATATTTCGGTTTCACCTTTTGCAAAAGAGACTCCATAGCGATTCGATTATCGTCAACGCTAATCATCCATGATGCCGGAATGCTGTCCTCCATATCCTCCTTCGCCAGAGGTGTCGCCCGCTTGCGGCGCCTCTGTTCATCGATGCAGACATAGATTAGAATCCGAATGATCCACGACTTGAACGCCTTCTCATTATTCAGCGTACGACGTTTGATCCAAGCTCGGCACGTCATCTCCTGTACCGCTTCCAGCGCATCTTGCCGGTTACGCAGATAACTGTAGGCAATGGAAATGAGCGTATCTTGATGTTCCATAATGGATTGCACAAATGCCGTCTCGTCTTCGGTCTGTACATAGATCCTCTGGTTCATCTCTGCTTTTGTTTCCACCCCGCATCCCTCCTTCTCTCTCTCTTTCTGTGGTATAAGACGGGTGAGTGAAGCAAACGGTTTTTAATATTTGTTCATTATAAAAAGCCCCGCCATCATCATGAGGGAGCTTGATTACATAGGACTTCGTCTGCCGATATACTGAATTACGTACAAGCATGAACAATCTAAGATCAACTAACTTACAGGTTGCCGGTGACTTCGATCCCGTCAGCCAATTGCAGATGATTTCTCACCCAAGCTATAAACTGATTCAAAAATTTCCGTAATTCTGGCTCTGCAACCACCTGTTGATCCAGCTCTGATAAAATCCCCACCCACACTTCCTTCGTAATCGGATTCTCCCAGCAGGGATCAAGTGCCTTCATCTCTTCTCCAGTTCGCGGGTCAGCTTCCATCTCTACTTCAACAGATTCTTCTATGTATAAAGGGGATAAAACAAAACCCACATTCCGCTGTGGACCTTGATACTGATATATGAGCGCAGGAATTGTTCTCTTTGATTTTTTAGCCATATGCTCCTCCTGTTTCAGGCAATCTCTTACCAATCAGAGTTCAAACCAGATTAAACCGCCATCAACCCGCCTGGTTTCTCGCTCCATCTGATGCATCCAACTCCGCGCCTCTTCGCCCCCGATATGAAACAAACAGTAGATATACGACTCCCCATCCACAATCTCTTCTAATCCGGAAGCCTCTTCTATCCACACTTCAAGGGCTCTAGGCCAGGAAGGATCTTCACGTTTCAATACAAAGCTGTTGGCTTGGTGTTCTAAGCTGTACATGTTGGTAAACGTTAATGAACTTGCCAGACGCTTCACGACTTCAGGTAAAATCGCAGGCTCCGTTGTTCTAATCCCATATTCCCAGCCCATATGTACAACCTCCTTCAGACTTCTTTTGCTCCAGATGATTGCTTTTGTCCATGCATTTGATGGATCGAACGATCCAACCACAACTCATACCAGTCCAGAAAATGTAATCGATTCGTATTGCCCCAATACTGATCAGGATAAATTCCATTGCGGTTAGCCCGGTCATCAACCCAGATCTCTCCGTAGGAGGCTCCCTTAACAATCAGATTCATGGAGATGCCACAACCAAAATCACTGATGCGCAACATGCCTGCCGACCATTTTGGATCAAAATATTCATGTTCCAGCACTTCCCATTCCTCTTCTTCCTTGCTATCATCGAACCAGTCATAGTTCCAGTTCCATGCTTCCGTGAATTGGAAAGGGTCCGAGATCGCATTCAGCTCATCATCATAACCAAGCACAGCGTATACGCCATCATTCGGGTTTTCCAGACCATAATAAGGTCCTGCACCACCCGTTCCCATATGAAGAAGCCATACCTTATACTCCTCCGGTAACTCAATTCGCCATTTCTGTTCAAATTGCGTAATATCCTCCTGCGTCCACACAGGTGCCATTTCATATTCATGGTTTTCTACGCCAAACAGCTCCAGATCCGGGTCCAGACTTCGGAGAGTGATCAACTTTTCACGCATACGTTCCAGTTGTACATTGTACATGGCCTACTTCCCTCCTTTGCTACTCCATTACGTTTGTTCCACGGCGTACCCGCGTTGCTGCAACTCACCCAGTGTGGCTGCCACATCTCGCTCAGGACACAACTGCTTAATCAGTCTGGCGGTCACCGGTTTTCCTTCATATACTTCAGCTACGGCTTCCAACGGCAGATCCGGCAAGTCATAGTACCCTTTGGCCCAATCAGCGTAATCTTCCGAGTTCTTATTCAAATATCCCAGCAAAAATTCTGCGCCACCTCTGGCGTCCACTTTGTCTTCCTCGGCCATCGCCAGCTGAATCCAGTTACCAACCTTCCATGGAAAGTCGTTCCCTTCCTGCCATAGGCAAAAGGTCACATCCTCCAGATCCAATGTTTCCTCCTGATCTCGCAGTACAGCCATCAAGGCCTCTGGTACTTCATCGTACATGCCCGGATAGATTTCTCCGTCCTCACGAGCATGTGGGCTCAAGGGTGACTCATGATCGAATCCTTTTATCAACGTGCCTGAGTTCGTAAACAAGACATGCAGATGATCACCTGCGCCGTTATTGATGTTTCCCCATGCCAGACCTGGCTGAAGTTCAGCTTCATAATGATGAACGCGTAGCCATTCTTCCTCCGAAAAGATAATATCCAAAGCAGCGAGTATTCTCATCCGTTTACGCAGGGCATCTGCATTCATCATCGTTATCTCGTTCCATTCCTGCATATGAATCCCTCCTGTTTGTATATGTACACTAAATCCGGATTAATTCATCCAGCGTGTTATCTCCCTGAATACTTGGTGTCATGACAATGGTGATCCGACTGGCTTCTCTGGAGACGATACACGCATAATTTCCGGGTTTTAACTGAAACAGAACCCCTTCACACGTATCATCCGGCTCCAATTCACCGCCAGTGACATCATCCGCCGCTCCCAGATAGACGTGCCCAGACGGAACTTGCAGATCATACACCTTTTCCCGTTCCGCTGCGTGATCTGGATCTGAATCCTCCTCTAGATCCTCCAGGCTCCATTCCACCTCATACACTCCATCCGCACCCAGATTCAAGAACAGACAATGACCTGCATTTACCTCAGCCAGCTCATCCACTGGAATGGACCACCAGTCCGAAGTATCCTCAAGCCGATGTTTTAACGCTGCCAGATCATACAGGCACAATGTTGCCGTATCTGTAACCATTTGAAATGTTCCTCTCATATTCACCCGTCCCTTTTGTCTGATCCAGGTCTGACCTCAGAAATATATTTCATTCATTATATCAAGCCTGATACACGTGTAAAAGGAACCCATGGACCATCTCCGCTTGCGCAACTCTTCATTTCTCGCTCCAAATGGTCGATATAAGCATAACTGACTTTTTTTGAACCTGATGGAGGAAGCCAAGCCATGTCAATTAACAATAGAAAAGAACCCTTTCGCTACACATTGAAAGAACCGATCCACTTTGAGATCTATATTCTCAGCATCAACGGGGTTAACGCACCAGCCAAACCCATTCAGGCCGAACTCTGCGATATCAGTCGATCCGGCTGTCAGCTGTCATTTCCGCTATCCCTTCCTGTAGAGAATAACGATATTCGGATTGGAATGAATATGCTGCTCTTTGAAGACCCTCTATATATGGAAGGCACTCTCCGTTGGGGTCAAGAAAAAAATACCTCATGGCACTATGGTGTTCAACTCGAAATGCAGGATGGGAACCAGGACCGTCTCTCTAGAGAGATGCGAATGCTTGCAGGACAAGGCAAAATTATCGTGAAATAGCCATATAGCCTGATAACAAAAAACAAAAAAAACAGCCCAATCAAATTGGACTGTCGCAAGTGAAACTCTTTTCTTTATGCCGCTTTACTTACTGTCGCTGGTTGTTCCATTTTGGACCAGTTCACGGTTTTTTCAAGAACCAGTGAGACCAATACCCCAATGACGAGACCATTACTTATGATCGGAATGAGGTACATGGGCAAGGTTTGAAAAGCCTCAGCAGGAATATTCATGACTGCAACTCCCGTGAGGACCGGCAGCGCTACACGATAGATCGTTTTAGAATTAAACGTCGTACCTTCAAGCGTTCTAAGTGCCGTACCGAACATCTGAAGATAAGCCACGAACAAAACAGCACTGCCAACGCTTGGTGGTATTTGTGCAAAGAATGCCGTGATTGAAGGTGTAAGACCCATCACACATAACATCCCCGCTCCAATAATCAAGGCAGCACGACGCAGAATGCGAGTACTCTCCAGAAACCCGATCGATGATGCAAATAAACCAAAGGGCAGCACACCTACACAGGCTGACAACATCGTGAACAGACCCGTTAGCGCATAGGAATGCCTATACTGACGACTTGTTGTTTCTGTCCGGTATAGTTTCTCAACTGTGCTTAATGTGGTGATCGAATTCGTCATGTTCACCAACCCCACGAAAAATGCAGTAATGACAATACCCGGTTCCCATCTGGGTGCTCCCCAGGGAAACAGTTCGAGACCAGCCGGGGCCTGATTAGGCTGTCCGCCATGTTGTCCAGGAAACAATAGACTATAAGCGATCCAGCCTGCCACAATCCCAATCAGGATCGCGTAGTTCCCCAGTTTCCCCCTACCCTTTAATTGAATCCATGCCACCAAAAATGCAATGACAACGGACAATGCGGCAACAGGCAGATCGAAGCGGCCAAACTCCGTATATCCAATCATGCCTTTGAAAAAATTCATGGTTAATTGAATCGTCATTAGAAACAACATGGCACTCTTCACCATAGGTGTGAACAGCTTTTGCAGCACTTGCGCTGCTCCCAGCCAGCCCAGAATCACCATCGTTAGTCCCGCTAACAGAAAACCTGCAGCCAGCCCACCGCCAATACGCTCCAGACTCATACCTGCCGATGAAGCAGATACCGTCAAACTTAGCGTCAATCCCCACCATAACCCTGACGGACCATCCATAATCGCATATCGATGACCAAATACGGCTTGAAGAATACATACTGCTCCGGTAAGGATAAATGCGTGCTGCATGGAGGCAGCGATGGCATCCGGAGACAGAAGAAAATTATGTCCAATGGATAGCGGAACAACAACGGTATTGGTAAACAGGAAGAAAAACCACTGTATACCTGCCAAAATCAGTGAAGATACGTCCTTCATATTCTTTTGTGAAAAATGCTCTTGATGTCTGTTCATTCGTTTGGAATATCCTTTCACTGTTCTGTATCATAAATGTATAAACCTTCTCAGGCTTGGGTTAATAGTCGTTCCATCTCGGCATACCGATGCCGGCTCGCATGTGCAAGCGGTGTAATCCCGTCCCGATCCGCAATCTTTGGATCTGCACCATATTGCAAAAGCAAGGCAACAATCTGCTGGTGACGCGGCCCACCATCTCCCAAAATGACCGCTTCCAGCAAGGCTGTCCACCCCAGGTTGTTGATATGGTTCACATCCACATCACTGCGTGTCAGCAGAAGCTCCACAATGTCCACATGGCCCCGATCCGCTGCCGGGATAAGGGCTGTGCCGCCAAAACGATTCGTTAACTTCGTATCTGCACCTGCTGTAATCGCCAATTCGACCATGTTATACATACCCTCAGCACTCGCGTATAACAGCAGGTTGTCCAATCGTACATCCTGAAGATTAATGTCGGCTCCGGCATCCACTAGCATCCTTGCCGTGTCTATCTTGTTACCGTGCACCGCTGCCAGCAGAGGTGTTCGCCCCAATGCATCCCGTTCGTTCAACCGGCTACCCTGTTGTGTGATAAATCGAATGACCTCATCGGTATGGCCCGCTTGAGCAGCATCATGTATTGTTCTAACCACGTTGTTTTATCCTCCAATTCAAGGTCTTTCTCATGCAGTAATATTCATATAGAAACCAAACCCTGTTAGTCAGGTATGCAAATCTAATGTATGGTAACATAAGATCGTAGTATATTAAAAATACATGTTTTGTTGGCTTTCCATACGAATTACATATACATTGCAGGCGAAGGAGAACAACCACTTGGATATCAAACAATGTCGCTATTTTATTGCCATTGCTGAGGAGAAACAGATTACAGCAGCAGCCCGAAGACTTCACATGGCTCAGCCACCCTTAAGCCAGCAGCTTAAGTTAATGGAAGAAGAGCTTGGTGTGATTCTATTTGAACGCAAAGGGCGCATGATGGAGCTAACGCAGGCGGGTCGCAGCTTCTATGATTATGCGGTTACCTTGACCAAATATATGGAGGAAGCTGTAATGGAGATGCAAAGTTTCCGTCACGGCATACGGGGCAAACTCGCCATCGGTATCAATACCATATCGGATCGCCTGATCCCGCAAGCACTGCAACAGTTTCGCACTACCCACCCACAGGTTACTTATAAAATTCAACAAAATGAGTCCGCACAATTATGCCGATTGCTGGAAGATGGCAAAGTTGAACTTGCCTGTGTACGCATGCCTGTCCAGACTGAACGTTATGAGGTGCTGCATCTGCCACAGGAGCCCCTTTTCTATATCTCTTCAACACCACTTGATAGTCCGACAGAGATGGGACCAGGAGTGGAGATGGGGACTTATTTTGAGCAGCTTACAGGTATCCCTCTACTGCTTCCAAGTACAGAAGGACTCGGCATGTTCGAGTTGATACTGGACAAGTTCCGGGAGCATCAGGTTACCCCCTCCATCATGGGTGAGTGCTCAGACATTAATATGTTACTCGAGCTGGTCCGACTCGGATTCGCCAGTTCCATCGTGCCTCACACGGTACTACAGCTATATCACGAGCACCCATTTCACGTATATCGCATTCAGGACCAGCATTCCACGGTTGGCTCGGCGCTGGTCTGGCTGCAGAACCGCTATCTGTCCAAGCCTGCACAACACTTTGTGCAACTGGTGCAGGGTATGCTTCCCGTGTAAAAGGCTGTAAGCAAAAAAACAGCAGCTTCACCGGATTACATTCCGGTGAAGCTGCTGTTTCATTTTTATGGTTAAGCTTTAGCTGTGAACAACAAGTCTTTTTCTTTGATCGTAGTACGACCAGCAGACTCGATGGACTCATACTGATGCATGTTTGTAATAATGACTGGTGTTATCGTTGTGTAACCGGCTTTTTCGATCTGTTCCCGGTCAAACTCCATCAGTACATCACCTACGGCAACCTTCGCACCTGCTTGAACTTTAGGAGAGAAGAACTGACCTTTCAGCTTCACGGTATCAATCCCGATATGAATCAACATTTCTGCGCCTGTATCACTCACCAGACCAATGGCATGTCCACTCTTCGATAACGAGAACACGGTTCCGTTGATCGGAGATACGACGCGACCTTCAGATGGTTGAATCGCGAATCCTTTACCCATAATTTCTTCAGAGAATGCAGGGTCTGGCACTTCGCTCAGCGGTTTAACTTCACCTGTGATTGGGCTGAATACTTGCTCATCTTGTGCTTTTGCTTCTTCAGTTACAGCAGCAGAAGTTGTTGCTGCTGGTGCCGGCTCAGCTGCTGGTGCAGCTACTGGCTCTGATGCATTTTCTTCTTGGAACCCAAGAATGTACGTCAGTACTGCCGCAGCTACGATGGCAATCAAACCACCAGCCAGAGCATAGAGCAGTGTGCTAATTGCTGGACTGATAAATGCTGCCACACTCGGCAGACCTGCAAGTCCTGTAATAACGTAAGATTTAACATTGAAGATACCCATGAACCCACCGGCAATCGCTCCCCCGATAAGGGCTGCAATAAACGGTTTTTTGAACTTCATGTTGATACCGTACATCGCTGGTTCCGTAATCCCCATGACAGCCGTAAGACCTGTGGAATAAGCAAGGGATTTGGTTTTGCTATTTCTCGATCTGAGACCTACACCAAATGCTGCGCCACCTTGTGCCAAGTTAGCTGCAAACATCAGTGGAATGATAAAGTCGTAACCCAGTGTTGTCATTGAACCTACAACGATTGGCAGCAACGCATAGTGCATACCTGTAATGATCAGCAGTGACATCGTACCACCAATCAAGATACTTGCGAAGATGGACATGTTATCGAACAACCATGAAATACCACCTGACAAACCATTACCAAGAACCGTACCCAATGGACCTACTGTCATCAACGTCAGTGGAACCATAATTAACAGTGTTACTGTTGGAACAACCAAGAGTTTAAGTGAAGCATGTGTTACACGATCAACGGCTTTCTCTACATAAGAAGCAATCCAGATGGCGAGAATGATCGGAATTACTGTGGAGGAATACGTTGCGGCAATGACTTTAATGCCTGCGAATGTCGAATCCCCTTCTGCAAGTAACGCGGTAATCGTTGGATGCATAATACCCGCGGCGAGTGCTGCCCCAATGTACATATTGCTACCCAGTTTACGTGCAGCACTGATCGCCAGAATGATTGGCAGGAAGTAGAATGCACCGTCACCGATTGCTGACAAAATGATGTAGGTCGAGCTGGTATCGGACAACCATCCCAGAGCTACCAGGATAGCCACGATCCCTTTGATCATACCAGCACCTGTAATCGCTGGCAGAATCGGTGTAAATATACCGGAAATGAAGTCGAACAACGCACTTACCGGATTTCTCTTTTTCTTTTCTCCAGTTGAGGCACTTGATGCTGCATTATCTGCGTTTGGAGATTTGGACATGTTGCCAACAAGTGCGTTATACACGATAGGCACATCGTTACCGATGATGACCTGAAACTGTCCACCGTTTTCCATAACACCCATAACGCCTGGTGTATTTTTCAGCGTCGCTTTGTCCGCTTTTTTGTTGTCATTGAGGTTGAATCTGAGTCTTGTCATACAGTGTGTGACTTGATCGATATTCTCTTCGCCACCGACAAGCTTCAAAATATCCTTGGACAATTGTTGTTTATCCATTGTGTTTTGCTCCTTTTATGTGTAATGAAGGTTAAAAAAAAACCTAAACACTGAATAATGACAAAGCAGAAAAGCTTATCATTATTCAACGTTTAGGTTTTGCCTTTTTAGCAGTAACAATCCCAATTTTATTCAATTGTTTGTTCATTTCTGACAACTCGTTCAATATGAATGGTCAGATACAATATCTCTTCCTTGGACAACACCCGATTATAGATCTTACGCGTATAGTCACTGATCCTTACTGCACATGCATGTGCTTCCGGATACTGCTTGCTCACCAAGTCATGAAGGGGATTATCTTCTTCTTTATCTTCAATCGCCGTTCCTTGCAACACACGTTGGGCAAAGAACTTCAGATGAGTTAAAAATCGATAATAACTCAATGAATCTTCATCAAGTTCAATCACAAAGCTACGTCTTACGATGTTAAGTATGTCCTTAACAATGTTTGTAATACTGATCGTTTCCCTCATCTCACCGTTCATCTGGGCATTAACCAGATGCATTGCAATGAATGCGCATTCGTCTTCGGGTAACAGGACACCTAATGTTTCCTCAATAATCTGTAGCGCCTTGAGTCCAATGGCATATTCCTTCCGGTACATGCGCTTGATCTCCCAGAACAATGCGTTACGGATCTGCAATCCTTGACGATGTCGATCAATGGCAAAATGAATATGATCCGTCAGTGAAATGTAGATGCTTTCATGCAGCTTCTCACCTAACACCGTCTCGGCATAACGGATAATCTCATCCGAGCACTCGACATATTCAACCGGGATATCAGACAGAAGTGTTTTGAGTTTCTGTGATACTTCCTTACTTTCAAGCGAGAATATTTTTTCGACGAGACTCTCGTCAATCGATTCACCAGTATGCTTTTTGAAGGCAATTCCACGTCCCATAACGACCAGTTCGTTTCCTCCCGGATCAATTACGGTAACTACGTTGTTGTTCAACACCTTCTCAATTTTCATTTCTTCACATCACCTTGCACCGTCAAAGTAGTAAAAGGCAAAACCAAAGCAGGTCACAAAATATGCCCCGCCTCTGGTTTTGCCTGATTGAACAGTAACAATCCAGTATTCATTAGCCTTAGGCCCATCTTACCATATAACTATCCATATGACAATGTTTTTGTGAAAGCGGTTAATGTGCATTAATGTGACATCAGAAGGTGCTTGTACAACTATGCTTATAGAACTAGTATTTACTCGTTATTGTTCTTTAGACTTGCGCCATTTGTACCAATGACTTCTTTGTACCAGTGGAATGATTTTTTCTTGTAACGATCCAATGTTCCTGAACCATCATTGTTGCGGTCTACATAGATGAAGCCATAACGTTTCTTCATCTCTGCTGTTGAAGCACTTACCAGGTCAATACAGCCCCATGACGTATAACCCATCACTTCTACGCCATCCTCAAGAGCTTCTCCCACCTGTACCAGATGGTCATTCAAGTATTGAATACGGTAATCATCGTTCACCGTTTTATTGCCATTTTCGTCCGTAATCAGCTCATCGACTGCACCCAGACCATTTTCGACAATAAACAATGGCTTTTGATAACGGTCCCAGTATTTGTTCAGGGTTACGCGTAGTCCTTGCGGATCAATCTGCCAACCCCACTCGCTCGCTTTGAGATAAGGGTTTTGTACACCTGCAAACAGGTTTCCTTTTCCTTCGATACGTTTCTCGGGATCACCTGTCTCACAGATACTTACATAATAACTGAACGAGATAAAGTCTACGGTATGCTTCAGAATTTCAGCATCGCCATCTTCAAACTTAATATTGATATTATTCGCTTTGAAATAACGATTAATGTATTTCGGATAATAACCACGTGCATGGATATCAGCAAAGATATCATTGCGCTGTTCAGCATGCATCGCTGCAACCACATCATCCGGATTCGGAGTCAACGGATACGTAGGCATGCTCAGTACCATACAGCCGATTTTGGCTTCAGGCATAATTTCATGGCCCAGTTTAACAGCCAGGGCACTGGCTACCAATTCATGATGGATTGCTTGGTACAGATCCTGTTTGGACAGTTCTGCTTTTGGCGTGTAGATTCCGCCGCTCATGAATGGCTCCTCCAGGATGGAGTTGATTTCATTAAACGTCAGCCAGTATTTCACTTTGCCTTTGAAACGGTTGAATAGCACTGTTACATAACGCTCGTAGAAATCGATCATTTTCCGGTTAACCCAGCCATCATATGTTTTGGACAGATGCAGCGGTGTCTCATAGTGAGAGATCGTTACGAGTGGTTCAATACCATATTTGTGGCACTCATCGAAAAGGTCATCGTAGAATTGCAGACCTTTCTCATTTGGCTCCAATTCATCACCTTTAGGGAAGATACGGGACCAAGCGATAGATGTACGGAACACTTTGAAGCCCATTTCAGCAAACAGTTTAACATCCTCTTTGTAACGGTTATAAAAATCAATCCCGATCAGTTTCAGGTTATCCTCTGTAGGACCTTCCGTTCTAGGCGTTGTAATCCCGTGAGGCATAACATCTTGAACAGAAAGACCTTTGCCATCTGTATTATAAGCTCCTTCAAGTTGGTTGGCTGCTACAGCGCCGCCCCATAGGAAGTCTTTCGGAAATGGTGTAGTCATATCAATCATTCCTCTCATTATTTATCACTATAATAGGTTGGTTATAGAACTTAGTTAGTTGGCAGTTGTTCCAATCGTTGCATGATCAGCTCCAGTTGAGCACCCGTAATCGACTTTGATGAACCAAATTGATCTCTGGACATACCGGACATAATACCGGCTTTGGCACTATTTTGAACGGCTTCAAAAGCCCAATGCTTATCATTCAAATCGTTGAACAATAATACAGTTGACTCGTCTGCAGCATTCCAGCCGCGACTCGTCAAAATATGGTCTACGATCACTGCCATCTGTGCACGTGTTACTTCCTCTCCCGAGGCAAATATCTGATTGCTGACACCTTTCATCAACCCTGCCTTGGTCACTGTTGCAATGGCCTGACGAGCCCATTCAGGGGCAGAATCTGTGTACGGGTAAGCAGATTCGGATACTTCAGGAAGATTTAACTTGTCGGCAAGCACGAGGGAGATCTGCGCTCTTGTCACAGGCTCCGTTGGCTTTGTTCCATGCTCTGTGTTACCTCCATCCTGTTCCCCCGAAGTTCCTTTGCTTAATTGGAACAGGTCGGCAAGTACTTCTTTATTGTCAAAAGCCGGTACCCATGACCAATGCTTCATGCCGCCATACAGTCTTTGGCTATCCATGTATGCATCGTCATACAGCGTCATATTGACATGCTTGGCTCCAAGCTCAGTTAAAGCCTGATAAGCCAAAGAGCTTGTCCGGCTGTCAGTGGTTGGATCATTTTTGGCATGCATAATCCATACTGGGACATCCACAATATCTTTCAGTTCTTTTTTGAATGCTTCTACAGATCCGGTGTAATCCGCTACCGTATCCTTGGCCGCTACAATAATCGCTCCAGCAAACAGATCGGGATATTGTGTCAAGAAACGGAAGGCACCACCACCGCCACTGGAAACACCAGACAGATAGATCCGATTCGGATCAACTTCACCTTCAGCAACCAGCTTCTGAATCAACTCATACTGCGCCACGAAGTACGCCTGCATCTGGGCCAGTTGCTCCGGGTTATCATAGATTTTGAAGCTGTAATTCTCAGGATACTGTACGGCCAGTACGGAAGTATCATACCCCGATTCCGTCCAGACTACAGCTCCACGATTTGCAGTAAGATGGCTGCGCCCGTCCGTACCAACTTCGCCACCACCATGGAGCCATACCATGAGCGGCTTCGGTTCTTCGGACGTGCTTCGTTTCAGTTGATAGGACAAGTTCGCACCATTACTGCCTGTAAATTGTCCTTTTTCAAACTCATCGACCGTACGCGTTTTGACTACATTTACATTTTTATCGTCAAAAGAAAGTTCAGGATACGCCTTGCTTGTGACTGCAAATGCTGACTTAAATCCACCTGGATATTTAAAAGGCTTTACCGCCATATGGATGGTATGATCCGTAATTGTCAATTTTATTCCGTCATCTTCATACTCATTTTGTATGATCTCTTCCGCTTCATTTAAAGGATAGCCATCATAATTGCCAGTAATTTCGAAGTCTGAAGCTTTCAGATTCTGATATTTCTCCGGATCCGCTACAGTAATGTCAAAGGACTCTACCATCTCTCCAGGATCACCAACATAGGTATTGGCCTGGATTCGAGTAACCTGGGTGCTTTCCGCACCAACGGTTGCTGGCCAGATCACACTCAGACTTAGTGTCAGGGCAAGCATCCATCCCATACTTTTTGTGTTCATGCTCCATCTTTTCAAAAGATATCCCTCCATATGTAATGTTTGTAGCACATAAAAAAGCGGACAAACGCTAATCAGCAGGCCCTCAGGAACATTAAATTCCATTAAACACGAACTGTTATATCAGGTTTGCCCGCTCAGAAAACGTGAGAACTACAGTTGCTCACCATTACTGGAGATTACGTTTTTGTACCAGTCGAATGAATCCTTTTTGGAACGTTTGAGTGTTCCGTTACCTTCGTCATCCAGATCCACGTAGATGAAACCATAACGTTTGGACATTTCGGAAGTGGACATGCTCACAAGGTCAATCGGGCCCCATGCTGTAAATCCAATCAGATCGACGCCGTCTTTGATAGCTTCTTTCATTTGTTCAATGTGTTTTTTCAGGTAATCCACTCGATAGGAGTCATGGATCGAACCGTCTTCTTCAACACGGTCATATGCACCCAGACCATTTTCTACGATGAACAATGGTTTCTGGTAACGATCCCAGAAGTTGTTCAAGGTTACGCGCAGACCGATCGGATCGATCTCCCAGCCCCAGTCGGATGCTTCCAGATAAGGGTTTTTCACGCCGCCAGTCAGGTTACCCGATGTTTCTTCCTTGTCTGCGGATGCAGATTTGGTTACGGACATGTAGTAGCTGAAGGAGATAAAATCAACGGTATTGTTCAGCAAGATCTCGTCATCGCCTGCTTCTTTTTGGATCACGATGTCGTTTTCTTCAAAATAGCGAGCCATGTAGTTCGGGTATTTACCACGAGCATGCATGTCCGTGAAGAAGAGGTTGATTTGATTCTCGTGTTGAGCCAGACGAACATCTACCGGATTACATGTTGCTGCATAAGTTTCCATACGAGCAAGCATACAACCCACTTGGGAACCAGGGATAATTTCGTGTGCAAGCTTCGTTACCAATGCACTTGCTACAAATTGATGATGCAGCGCTTGATAAGTGGTTTGTAGCTTGTTATCCACTTTATCGATCAGAATGCCGCCGCCAGTGTACGGGCTGAACAGCATTACGTTAATTTCATTAAACGTCAGCCAGTATTTCACTTTATTTTTATAACGGTTAAACACCGTTTCTGCATAACGAACGTAGTGCTGGATCACTTCGCGGCCAGCCCAGCCATTATATTTTTGCGTCAAGCCAAGCGGTGTCTCATAGTGAGACAATGTAACGAGCGGCTCAATACCGTATTTCAACAATTCGTCGAAGACTTCATCGTAGAATTTCAAACCAGCTTCATTTGGCTCTTGATCATAACCGTTCGGGAAAATACGTGCCCAGTGAATGGACAAACGGAAAACTTTGAAGCCCATTTCAGCGAACAACGCAATATCTTCTCTAAAGTGATGATAGAAATCGATACCAAAACGTTTCGGGAAACGTTCTTCAATTTTGCCGGAGAGGATCTCTTCGATTCGGGAAGAGGAAATTTCCATAGCATGTCCGCCTGTACGCTTCTCTTTTGGAACATGAGCGATCATGTCCGCTGTGGAGAGGCCTTTGCCGTCCTTATCGAATGCACCCTCCAATTGATTGGCAGCTGTAGCGCCGCCCCATAGGAAGTTTTCGGGGAATCCTTTTTTTGCCGTGGTCATGAACAACAACCTCTTTTCGAAATTTATTTTGGTTTTTCCAGATAAAAAATGGTGTAATTTAGAGCAGAAAACAAGAAAAACCTAAACTCAAGGTAAAATAGCACCAAAAAAAGGAGCTTTCATTTCACCATCAGTTTAGGTTTTGCCTGTCTTCACAGTTACAATCCATCAAAAGATGTTATTGCATATTCTGTTGTGTTTGCTCTTGTAATGTAAGCGTAACATATCTATTTTGCAAAATCAACTTCACTGGATCAACTGATCGTTCACACACTCTCACCATCGAAAAAATTAACGCGGCATACGCATAATCGCTGCCCTTAATGCCTGCGCTCCTTCCTCCGTTTCCAGGTAAACAGCGGGACTTTGGTCCCCTAAAGCCGGGATATCTTTCGCCATCCATTCAAAAGCGTACTCCCCCATTTCACACAAAAGCACCCGACTTATATCTGCCGGAATCCCTTGTAATCGCGCACGTTCTACCCATGCAGGGTCCATCTTTTGTCCAAGTTCTTCGAACAATTCGGAAAATGAGTCCCAGCTTGCCTGATTAAACTCCTTTAAATAGATACCTTTCATACTCATGTAATTTCACTCCCTGGATTGCAATTAATAACACCGAAGTCCTATCTGACACAATTCATCCTTAAGCCGCTTGAATCCGTTTCTGTAACAGGTAGACTTAATTTTAAATGTTTTTCGGGGGAAAGAACAGTCAAGGAGGATTCAATAATGACTCAGGAAGAAAACACATCCGGTTGGGATGCGATTGATCAATCCATGCGTGAATTGTATGGGGAACAGGAGCCAAAACACTACGGCACTGCCCTTCCGTATATGCTCGGTGGGCCTGATCCACTTGATGGTATCAGCGTCTATGCGGTGAACACACCTATGCCTCACTGGCATTTTGTCACATATGGTTTCTCTGAATTATATGAAAAAGAGATGCAGGATGCATCCAAGAGCGGGTATGGTTTTGAACTCACATTTCGTCTTACACGTAGTGAAGCAGAGACTGATCCGCCAGCCTGGGCGCTGAATCTGCTACAGAATGTAGGCCGTTACGTGTTCAACAGCGGAAATATCTTTCAGCCAGGAGATTACATGGACGCCAATGGCCCCATCTGTCTGGAGTCTGATACTTTGCTGACTGCTCTCTCGTTTATTGAAGATCCGGATCTACCCGCAATCTCTACGCCTAATGGTTCAGTGCAATTTATTCAGATGGTTGGCATTACAGGTCGGGAACTGGAAATGATTCAAAGCTGGAATGCTCGTGGATTCCTGTCTGCCTCCTCCATGTTCATGCCCAAATATGTGACGGATCTGATGAGAAATTCGTACGCAGATATTCCTTCGGTTATACAAGCGGTTGAGGATGGAATGGAACAGGACGGGTCCAGCACAGCGTTTTTATTCATACAACAACTGGCTTGGGAGTCTCCTCGCAAAAGATTGCTGCAAAAATCGGTCCCGGCCAAACTCCAGCTTGGAGCCAAACAAGCCGTATTAGTTGGCACCATCCTTCGCAGCCGAATTTCGAAAGGTGCCTCCCTATCCTTGATCGGACCGGATACTAATATTCTGTTCGAATCAGGAGAACAGCCAGCCGTATTGGAATCGGACAGACAAGTTACCCTGACGGTGAACAAACAAATTGTTGAGGAGCTGGCAGAGAACCTTCGCCCGGTTGAAGGGACATTCGAGATAACTTCATTGGATCATATTCTCGTTCAGATTGTTAGAACAGAAATTAAGGACCAGGAAGGACACGTCATTCAAACGATTGGATGAGAACTGTACAGCAAGGAGGAAACAACATGCCTGCCATTACATTTGCCACACGACACGAAGTGTCCCCGACTTGCTCTCATGCAGCAGGAACGGCTCCGTTCGAATATTCACCAAAAACCAGTCTGGACAGGCTTCGCAAAATCAATCATTTCCTGATTCATGCATTCCAGAACAGTATCTCGGATATCAAAGAGAATTTAACGGGCACCTATCTTTTTCTACTCACAGATACGGACGGTGTGTTACTCTCCATGGATTACAGTTCAGATCTTGAAGCTGTGGTGAAACATTCCCCTATATGTCCGGGTATGATCTTCACCGCAAAGAGCTGTGGAGTCAACGCCATATCAGAAACGATGGATAACAATAAACCTGCACTGTTGCTGCCGGAACAGCATGAAAGTCCTTATTTTCAAAGCTGGCATTGTTACGCCGCACCGCTGTTCATGGGATCCCAACATTTTGGTTATCTGGATGTGTCCACCATTAATGCAGATATGCAAGGTGAACTGATCGCCATTGCCAAGCTAATTCCAGCGTACATGCAGAACTGTTACCAGAGTCAACAGACTGCTGAACTGTGCGACAAACCGGCGGTGGAGTTCACCGAGCGTCAGTTAACGATTCTGGAGATGATAGCCGGTGGCCTCACGGTAAAAGCCATTGCTTTGAAATTAAAGATCAAGGAATGCACCGTGAATCATCACAAAAAAGTGATTTTCAACAAATTAGGTGTGCAATCCAGCACAGAAGCTGTTTCAATTGCCAGCCGAATGTCTTATGTATAGAAGACCCCTATAGATTCCTATAGGTAGTATATGAGAACGTTTGTGCTACAATTTAGGAAGCAGGCAACATGTAGAGAGAGAGAAACACACACACACATTTCAGGAGGGTAATATGACAATTCCAAAAAAAGCTTCTTTATTAGCCATGCTCATTATGATTATGCTGGTTGCAGCCGCTTGCGGTGACAAAGCAGATAACACAGCCGCAACAGAAGAGCCTACCCCGACAGAAACAACGACGGGTACTGATTCTGATACAGCGAATACAGAAGAAACAGAGAAAACAGAACCAGCAAGCGAAGAGTCCAAGGAAACTGATAATTCCCAAGACGTTGAGCTGGGGACGACGGAAAAAGGTTCTTACACCAATGACTATTTCGGCGTATCTCTGAAATTCCCGGAAGCATGGGAGTTCCAGGATGCTGCAGGCATGAATGAGCTGACAAGTGCTTCATCCGAAGCGATTGCTGGTGATGATGAAACGAAGAAAAAACAAATTGAACTGTCTCAGACCAAAACATTGAATCTGCTTATGGCTTCAAAGTATCCATTGGATGGGGGGCAAGTTGGCCCTTCCGCTATGGCCATTGCTGAGAAAGTAAGCTTGTTGCAAGGCATCCGTACAGGTAAAGACTACCTGGAAGCAACCAAGAAATTCATGGTGGATAGCCAGTTCCCTTACGATTATAAGGAAATGACAACGGAAACCATCGGTGGTAAAGAGATGGATCTGATGCAAATCACGATGGATGCAGGTGACGGTTCAACCATTACTCAAGATTACTATAGTACAATCATTGAAGGTTATGCTTTCAACTTCATCTTCACTTACATGGATGATAAGACCAAAGCCGAGATTGATACCATCAAAAAATCGGTTCAATTCAAATAATCGCTTTTGATTACTGCCATTATACAAAGAACATATAACTCAACCCCGATAACGATCTATGGAGATCATCGTCGGGGTTCTTTTTTACTGAAAAAAGATGTCTTGCTCTTGCACTAGCTAGATATGGCTACCCAGTGCCCTTCCGTGACCTCTACCCACTTGGAATGTTCGAGATTATAACGGTCCTACAAAAAAAGGTTGTCACCAAGATCATCTATATGATCCTGATGGTAGCCTTTTGTCATTCTTCCAGCACACGGCAATCTGCCAGAACATCGGGATAATTTAACATGCTGTCCGCATCAGTAATTTTGCGAATAACTTTGCACGGTACGCCTGCTGCAAAAGAATGCGGTGGAATATCACGAGTCACCACGCTACCTGCTCCGATCACACAGCCGTCTCCAATCGTTACGCCCCCGCAAACTGTAACGTTTGCCGAGATCCATACATCGTTTCCAATCGTGACCGGGTTGGCATAACATAGTGACTTCACATCACCGTTTTGGTCCACCATCTGTCTCCGCTCGCTGGCAATCATGGGGTGAATGGGAGTAACAATCGTAACATTGGGTCCAAAACTGGTATAGTTCCCGATCGTCACTTGAGCGTCATCTTGTATCGTCAGATTGTAATTACCAAAGAAATGATCGCCTATTCGGGTATGCACACCATAATGAAAAAAGATGGGGCCTTGCATGAATCCACCTTCACCGATCTCTCCCAGTAACTGTTGCAATATTTGATTCCTCTCCTCAGTCTGTTCTTCAAAGGTCTGACTGTAACGCTGACTGAGATTATGGGCCCGCCTTTTGATGGTTTTTAATTCCGGATCACTTGGACTAAACAACACGCCTTTCATGATTCTCTCTTCTTCACGCATCATGAATCCTCCTCTACAAGGGTTAGCTTATAAAATAAAAGCCACAAACATGGCCTGTGGGTTATAAGGCTTCTGATAGAATGCCTGACTTCAACGCCTGAAGCACCATTCCTCGTAACCCAGCATCAAAATCATGTTGGAACGAGTCCTGATGTACAATCTCGGGCAACGACGGCATGGGATGATCCTTCCCGTATTGTTTCCACGCCATATCCAGCTCTTCTCTCTCCACCCGTTCCTGATAAATGACAATCTGGTGCGGGGCAACGACGGCATTAATCGTTTGCAAGATGTGACATACGTTCACTACAAAATCATCTTTGCTCAAGTCACGGTGCCACTCAGGTGAATAAGGAAGATACTTGATCTCACCAAACATCCCGTTTTTCCCACGGATCATCTGTCCATTCAACATCATGCCCATACCCGGCGGGTATCGGTTCGGAAAATAAATTCCTGCTACACTCCGTTCCTTCATATCCGCATGCTGTGTACAGTATCCGCTAATCGCTGCATTAACATCATTCTCCACGAGAACGTTCAGTTGGAACTCGCTCTCGATCTCCCGTATCAGATGTGAGTGAATAAGCTCTTCATGACTGCTCACCGTGATGTCCCCATCTACGGCTTGCCCCGGAATACCAATGCCGATCATATCAATGGAGGGATACTCCGTAATGAAACGCGCGATAAGTTGCAGCATATGCTGTTTATCAAAAGCAGGCAAGATGCTCTCTTCCTTCAGCACAACCTTATTCTCCAGATTCATGACCGTTGCCGAAATCAATTCCTGGCCTTTCATCTCTTTGATGTAAAGAACCAAAGCAAGCTTAAAGTTATAATTATATCGATATGCCTGAGCAGGACGACCGCCGTTAGAGGGAACCACTTTATCCTGGAACAACTCTCCGCCATCACATAATTCCTGAATCAGCGCATTAATGGTAACAACACTAAGATTGGTTAATAAAGCTAATTGCGGTTTGGTCGCCGTCTCAATCTGCTGCATGACTTCACGCACATTATTCAAATTGATGTATTTCATCATTGTAGCGTTGGCTTTTTTCATAACCCTCTCGTTTCTACTCTGGTTCAATTGAGCCAAAGCAATGGTATGGATGTCATTCAACCATATCATAACATAATGCCTTACTCGAACAATGAGTTCCATCGTGCTGGAAAAGGATCGAAATCGGCAGGGTTACTTTGTTCACTCAAACAAATCATCCATTGACTTCACAGGTTTCACTTCCATCGGCTGGTTGGACAAGACCATACTTGCATAGGTACCTGCCCATATTATAACTGCCATAATAACGTAGACCATCCATACTTACCTCCCTGTTTCATGCGGATTATGATTTTGCGATACTTACCACATGTGTCTATTCCTCTAGTTAATAAACAAACTTTATAAAGTGTATTACGTAAGTATGCGAGGATAATAGTTCTTTGTCAATATGATTTAGATTTATCCGAGCCCTTTTCAGTCCAAGGAACATGTGGACAACATGACTACAACAACGCGTATTATCTCGATGCCCATAAAAAATAACTGCCGACAGAATCATTCAACGATTCTGTCGGCAGCTATTTTTTCAACAAGCGAGCAGTTTATTTCGAATAGATTCGCTGTACCCCGGGCAATAAGGTCACAACTTGAATACCCACTCCCCATGCAAAATAGACCAAGTGAATAATAGAGACATCCTGAATCCAGTACACCTGCGCCATAATCCAGATGATGAGAGCAAAACCCGTATACAACGAAAAAGTCCAAGCCCAATAGCGGTCAGGATAGAGATTCAGTCTCTCACCCAGCCCCCAATGAACGTAACAGATGAGCGAAATAGCAATCATTGTAGGCATCACGCCAAGTACCAGCAATAGGATGATCCCCGGGAACAAAAAACTGGCAAACGGAGAATTCTCTAACAAAGATGTGGGCAAACTCACCATACTTCCGGATGGGTCTATGATTAAAATGACGCCTCCAACGATCGCTCCAATCCCCAGCATTCCATGCATCAAAATGAGTAACCACGATCTGCCTATACGCTGCTTCATCATGAATTGCTCCTTCCGTTCTCTCGTCTCTCAACTTCATATATGGAGGATTTTGCTCAAACCCTCTAGTACCATTCTCACACATGACGCGTATTGTTCCTGTGCTTCTTTTCACTATATTGAATCTCGAAAATCACTCGTAATGGAAAAACTTGATAAAAGAACGTACGTTCGGTATAATGGAATTATCCTGAATAAGCGAGAGGCAGATATGGACGACAAATTTATTAAGGAATTACGCGAGATTAGTCGGGATGACAGACGAAGATCGGAATTTATGATTCAAGGTTTGAAGGAAACACTGCAAGAACGCAAAGAAGAAGGCTTACTCAAGCGCTGGATACGGCGTAAGAAAACAGAGAAAAAAATCTCTCAAAGATTTAATCAAGATCCTCGCTCGGATCAAAAGTAATAACATAAAAAGGAGGCGGAATACGCCTCCCTTGCTATTTACATACTTGAATTATTTAGGCTTTGTTAGTTGTGACTTAATCCATAAGTTAGCTAAAATACACATTTATGCTTCCAATAGGTCAAATCCTAGCTGGACTTGGTTTCTGATAAGCTTACTTACCTGACTTTCTTATAAAGGGAGTGAAAATATGACAAATACTTCGGGCTCAATATCAAAAAAGAAGGCAATAATTCTGGTGACAGGAATGTCGGGTACAGGTAAATCAACGGTTCTGGGCGAACTTGCTCATAGAGGGCATAGAGTTATCGACACCGATTATGATGGTTGGAGCGAGAATGTGGATGGTTCTGGGTGGTTATGGCACGAGAATCGAATCGATGAGCTGCTCACTGAACATAGCGAAGGTACTTTATTCATTTCGGGTTGTGTATCAAATCAGGGGAAGTTTTACCCGATGTTTGATGCAGTAGTGTTGTTAAGTGCCCCCCTCGAAGTAATCCTTGAACGTATAACTTCCCGTAAGACAAACGATTATGGAAAAACTGTCGAACAACGTGAAGAAATTATGCAAAACGTCGCTACTGTTGAGCCTCTCTTACGTGCTGGAGCTACTGTTGAGATCGACACCAGGAAGCCGCTTGATGAAGTTATAACCGAGCTTGAGCTCATTGCCAACTCCACTAGCTGATCACTTCTTCGCACTGTACAAAACCGCCCAGTTCGACCAATTTAAGTACCTTGTTAAACTAAGCATCCGATCATAATGATCTGCTGCTTTCTTTGTTTTATTGAGTTAACGTTTCCCGTTAGCTTAAGAGTAATTTCACTTTTTTAATTGACTCATCTTTTTAAGGAGTACCGCGGTGCAGACAGATATAACACTGGCTAAGTATAAAAGAGCATATGCTATGGCAGCATAATATGTAAGTTCAGCTTCAATATCGGAGCTTGTAAGAAGAAGAATAATGGAAAAGCCAACAACAAAAACTACAGCACCTAACAGAACATTTTTAATTCCTTCTTTCACATACTCACCTCCCAGGGATTTTTGACAGTTCCCGACCTGCTATTTTAGCGTTTATAATTTTTCCTCCCTTAGGCTATTCTTGATTGTGATCTAGCCCTTTCCCAAAACAAGTCTTTTGGTTGTATGATTCGAAAAATTCGGAACGAATATCCAGTGTTTTAATAGTGAGTAGATATCCATTTATCGTATTAGTAATCATTTCAATTTCAGATACATTGTATGAAGTTATATCCATTTTCGAAATGATCACTTGCTTACTAAGCACTTTTGATAAAGAAGAGGTAATTTGTTTCTTTACATCGTCATTTAAACTTTCAAACTGGAGTACAAGGCTTTCAAGGTCATCCTTGCTACCTTTAATCAAACTGTGGGATTGGATAGCACTATGCTTTGGAGATGAAGACTTGATAGCATAAATCTCAATGATATCATCCATATTAAATTTAAAGTTTTTACCTTCTTCTGTTCCAACAAATAGGTAGCCTTCCTTCAATTCTTTAGCAACACCACGGAAAAATTCATCTCGATTATTAACTTTAAATATTACAGAATGTTGTTCTTTAACTGTCATCTCAATAAATTGCCTCTTATTCATCATACTATGCAATGTGTTCCCCTCCCTTTTAAAGATAAAGTATTCTTTATGAGGTATGTTATTCCCTTTTCATTAAACTAACCTGCCCTATAGCTTAACTGAAAAACAGCCGACTATTTAGCCGGCTGTCCATTTGAGTATCACTATGAGTTCTGTACCTGATTTATCTATTTCAGCTTTGATCTACCCCGTTTTACGGCAAAATGGCAAAAGACCGGACTGGAAAACCAGAAGCTTTCTCCGCTTTGGGTACAATGTTGAAGATAACAGCGCCCTTGGCCGGCACCTGATCCAAGTTGGTTAACAGCTCAACTTGATATGTATCCTGAGCAAGTACATAGTATTCTGCCAGAAGTGCTCCATTCTTCTGATAATCCACCGCTGAATCCGTGTCAAAGGTTTCATGCCCAATGGCTTGCACTTTTCTCTCCTCAAATAAAAACATGAGCGCACTAACCGACCATCCGGGTGCATGACTGTTGCCCTTATCATCCTTGTTATCAAATGCTTCATGGTTAGGCCAGCGTTTGCTCCAATCGGTACGTAAGGCTACAAAGCTTCCAGCTTCAATCACGCCATGCTCTCTTTCAAATTCAAGAATATGCTCCACTTCCAGTGTGAAATCCGGATTGTTCTCTACTTCTGCAGACTGGTCAATGACCACAAGCGGGAGCACAAGCTCCTTCAAACCTAATTCATCCAGATACCGGGTATCCCGAACGAAGTGGATCGGCGCATCAAGATGTGTCCCGTATTGACCCGGGAACTTGAAGCTCTGGGCAAAGAAACCTTGATCGTGAGCAAACAGTGTATCGAATTGTGCTGCCTCAAAAGCTGAAAAATGTGGAGAGCCTGGACCAAACGTATGGGTCAGATCCACCCATTTCTTTTCTTTTAACAATTGAATGGCTTGAATGAGTTCGTTGGACATCCTAATCACCTCATGCACAAAATGGAATAAATTTCTCCTATTATATCTTATTCCACTGCAATTGGGGAGCAGCCCCTATATTGGTTGGCAGGGTTATGTCCCAATCTCACTTTTTCTATCGGCATATCTGTTAATTTTCAAATTTAAAAACTTCACTGACCGTAGTTGTCAGTGAAGTTTATTTATAATACAAGAGTAATCCATTCAATCATGAAAACAAAAGGAGCATGTATGATGCAAACGAAGAACGTATATCTATATGTATTTGATACGATGTCAGATTGGGAGATAGGATATCTAACTGCTGAATTGAACTCGGGAAGGTATTTCAGGAAAGAAATTAAGCCTTTACAGGTCGTAACGGTCGGCATAGATAAACATCCGGTAACTACCATGGGCGGATTGAACATCCTTCCCCATATTTCTATTGATGAATGTACATTGAAAGGTGACGACGTCATCATTCTTCCGGGAGGAAACACCTGGATGGACACCATCCATGATCCCCTATTGAAAAAAGTTGCTGTCTCTATAGAAGAGGGTACAGTTATTGCGGCGATTTGCGGTGCGACAGTTGCACTTGCAAAAATAGGGATACTGGATTCCATAGAACATACAAGCAATGATTTAGAATACCTGAAGATGATATGCCCAGATTATACTGGAGAAACATATTATGTAACGGAGCCAGCAGTAACCGATGGAAATGTAGTTACTGCATCTGGAATAGCTCCGTTAGAATTTACGATGCATGTGTTGAAGCTGTTGAATGTCCTTACACCAGAAACATTACAGGCCTGGTTCAATCTGTATCAGACTCATGAGTCCAAATACTTCTACCAGTTAATGACTTCTATTGCACCTGAATAACCAGTTTCCCGCGGGTATGATGGGTTTCACTCTTCTCATGTGCTTCCCGTACTCCCTGTTGAGTTAGCGGGTACGTTCCATCAATAACCGATTTGAGTTTGCCTTCCGCAGCCAGTTCAGCCAGCTGATCCAGTTGATCCCCTTTGGGCTCCATCATGAAGACGTTGGCCGTTACTCCGGCTTCCTTGGCAAGCTTCTCATCCGGTTGTTCCACCAAGGATACCAGATGCCCGCCAGACTTTAACACCTTGAAGCTATTACGCTGAATATCACCGCCCATGGTGTCCAGTACAACATCATAACCGGAGAGAATCTCCGAGAAATCTTCTTTTTTATAATTGATAAAATGATCTACACCCAACGAACGAAGCAACGCTTCGTTTGATTCACTCGCCGTGGAAGCCACTTCAGCGCCGAGGGACTTGGCAATCTGAATGGCATACGTCCCCACACCACCTGCACCAGCATGAATAAGTACCTTCTGTCCTTTGCCTAAACGTCCATGATCCACAAGTGCCTGCCAGGCGGTCATCGCGGCCAGCGGGATCGCTGCTGCTTCCTCGAAACTCAGTTGCTCCGGTATACGGGCAATAATATCCGCATCAACAGCAACATATTCTGCATAGGTTCCGAATTGACGCGGACGCGCAAATACCCGATCACCTTTTCTGAACCGCGTGACATTTGAACCTGCTTCAGCCACAATACCCGCAACATCGCCGCCCAGAATCAACGGAAAATTCTCCGCTGCTTCTTTCATATCACCTTGTCTGATTTTGAAGTCTACCGGATTCACCGACGTGGCATGTGTTCGGATTAACACCTGATTCACTCCACATCTTGGCTTGGTTACTTCCTGTTCCTTCAATTGTTCCGCTCCACCAAATTCCTCAATCACAATTGCTTTCATTAGAGATCCCAGCCTTTCCATTGGATTATCGTTATGCTCTCCTCCATCATTACCCTTTCCCAGCAATCACTTGACCTATTCATTCAAAATTCACAACAATCTGAGATTCACAAGCCAATTCAACAATCGTGATATAATGTCGATTAGCGATGAAGTTAAATCTTAACCCAATAACTGAACAAGCGAGGTAACACGATGGAAGTAGAAGTAAGTACATTACATGCATTTTCTGATCAGGCTCATGGCGGAAACCCCGCAGGTGTTGTTTTACAAGCAGCGCATTTGTCTGAAACCCAGATGCAAGAGATTGCCAGACAAGTCGGTTTTTCAGAGACTGCGTTTGTCATGCCGTCGGATCAGGCTGATTTCAAAGTGCGTTATTTCACCCCAAGTGATGAAGTTGATCTATGTGGACATGCCACAATTGCTTTATTTTATCTAATGAAGACACAGCTGCTCGTTAATGTTGGTACATATACACTGGAGACACTGGCCGGAATTCTTAAAGTTGATATCGAAGTCAATGGAGAAGTCTATCTGTCTCAGACGTTGCCGGAGTTTGGGGAGATCGTGGATCGACAGCAGATTGCCGATTCGTTACGTATTTCTATGGAGGATTTGCATTCCGAACTACCTGTACAGATTGTGTCTACCGGGCTACCCGATATCATGATAGCCGTTAAAGATATTGATGTTCTAACCAAAATCGACCCTGACTTCCAGCGTATCACTGAAATATGCAAGGCTCATCATACCGTAGGTTATCATGTGTTTACACTCGAATCAGATGCTGAAGACGTTCTGGCAGAATGCCGTAATTTTGCACCGCTTTATGATATACCGGAAGAGAGCGCAACGGGCACATCCAATGGTGCAATGCTCTGTTATTTATCCCAATACAACCAGCTTACAGATCCTCATCTTCACACGTACACGATCAGACAAGGGTATACCATGAACCGCCCCTCTGAGATCCGAGCCAGATTAACTTTGGACAGCTCTAATGAAATCACACAAATTCAGGTTGGCGGTAATGCAATTCATATTAATAACATTCAAATTCACCTCCCTTAATGGGAGGTGTTTTACGTACTTAGGATATGCGAAGCAGTGTAGTAGCCTGTGGTCATCATTGAATTTGTTGTAAAAATCGTAGTACCGCTACCTCCAACTGGTTCAGTCCTGGCTGCTCTATAGGAAAATGGCCTGCACCCTCCAAGATCACACATTCCTTGTCCACCACCAGACGATCAAAAAAAGATTGGCTGAACCTGATTGGTGTCATGGGGTCCAGTTCAGGGTGAACCAACAGGACCGGACACTGGTTGAACTGTTCCGGGCTTACCTCCGGTTTTTTATTAAGGAATGTTCTTAATAATTCCAACGGAATACGTGTAGCTGCCGCTTGTGGATCATCCATAATAAGCCGGGTTAAGTCCTTATTATTAGTAATCAGTTGCATTCGGGATACCTGTTTGACCGAAATACGTACATGATCCAGTAGACCAGGGAACAGATCCATCATCCGTTTTCCCGCCCGGCTTACCAGACGATTCGGTGCAAGCTGATCACGCATTTCCGGGTTACTCGTATCTACAAAAGTAGTTGCGATCAAACCCTTAACACGCTTGCTGCGTGCACTGGTGTGATAGGCAAGCATACCTCCGATACTACTTCCCAATACAACGATTGGCTTGCCGTCTTTCTTGTATTCCCGTTCGATGAGTGACACAAGCAGCTCTATCCATAGTTCGTAGTTGATACGTGTACCAGACATTGCATAACTTAACCCATACGGCGGAAGATCTGGCGATACCACCTCGTATCCATGCCGCTGCAACATGCGAGCATACGGAGCGAGCAACCTGCCATTGCCTCCCGCCCCATGAATGAACAGGATTTTGATTGAAGACTCCGGCGCAGGTAAACGATCGATATGCAGATGGACCCCATTTGACTCCGACCATTCTTCCTCAGGAGCTGTATGCTCCCCTAGCCTGACTTCTTCCGGGAAAAAGGCCTGATACTGTTTCCAATAGGGATGTGTTGTCTGATAGGAAGGCAAACTTTTTTTCATACGGTACATTCTCCTCTTTTCCTATACCAAAAAAAGCCGTACAGTGTACGACTTTTCGTTAAAAACGTCTATGACCATACTTCTTTTTATAACAACTTCATAATTCTGTCAATCCGGAAACTGTACATTGCCCGGTACGATATATGCCCCGCCTGACCCATCATTAGGCAGAGCCGGGATCGTGTCATTTAATACCTGACCGCGAATATCGGTAATACGAACGTTTAGTTTTTCTTTGCCCAGTCCAGTTCCGAGGAAATGATTATAGTCTTGCTTTTCAAGATTGAGCCACGTACCATCCTTCTGTTTCACTTCGAACTTTAGCACCGGATATTTGTGATTACGAACCTGAATGGCTGCCCACCACTGACTGCTACCTTCCTTAATCCGATAGGAGACGTTGCCTTGAATTGGGGCTTTGACTACTTTCCAGCTGATATTGATTTTACCTGCCTTTGGGTCACCAATCAGGTTAAAGGCATTCGGTGAGAGATCCAGCGCTCCACTGGCGCCTTCTGGATAGAGATCTGTTACATAGACGGTTGTTTTGCCTTTAGGACCCTGCACCTCGAGATAGGCTCCCGCTAAAGCGGCTTTGACACCGTTATAATTGAGTTGGAACGGATTAAGTGCAGTAATCTTCATGTCCGCCGGGATGGGATCAAGCAACACCGCACCTCCCGAGTAACCTGAGCCTGTATACGTCGCGTAACCCTGATATGTATCGTTCCATGCAGCAGATGCAGGCAGAGCAAATAATACGAGACTGAGCAACATCCCTGTACCGGCCCATTTTAACCGTTGAAATCTACTTTTCATGTTCATGAGCTATTCCTCCTCGTCATTCTACCTTCTGTTACATTGAAACATAAGTTGAACTAAAGAATATTTACACTTGCCACTCCGATGACAGAATAACCTTCCGATCACAGTTTATCCCCAGATTTTTTGATTCAATTTTACAAAGGTGAAAATCTGTTGATAAAGGCGAATGCTCCGCTTCTTCAGGTTTCTTCTGTCCTCTACGTTCTCGTGTAAATGGTTGGTTCAACTGCTAGATTTGAATATAACATTATTTTACATAATAACTTCTTATTTTCAATCCCTCTCTACCAAATCACAACTATAGTCCTGCCCGTGGACTTGAACATTCACGACCACGCACAAGATATGGATACATACCATAATTTGGTGAAATAGGTATACTAACAAGGCTGTATTGGATGGGTTCCCAGTAATAAAAAAACGCCACACCCCGGAGTAATTTCTCTCTCCAAATGGTGTGACGCCTATTAAGTATTACGGTGAAAATTCCCTGGCTGCCCAGGGAGAGCCGCACCGGCTCAACCCGTTTCCCTTCGTTTCATCCGCTTCCTTAGTCGCTCATACGATGCGTAAATCCGCGGAGATTCTTTTGTCAGGATAGGCCCCAGCACAGCCAGAATTAACACATACAACACGGCAAACGATTGGATGGATGCCATCAGCCCTCCGGCCTTGCCGATGTTTGCCATGATAATGGAGAATTCGCCCCGGGAGACCAGGGTAAAGCCCACATTCAACGAGGCCTTAGGGCTCATTCCAGCCAATCTGCCAGCAATCATACCTGCACCATAGTTACTGGCAATCGTCAGAATAACGGCAATAATCGTCATCCCAACAGCTCCGCCAAGTGAAGCCGGCTCGATGGTCAGGCCAAAACTGAAGAAGAAAATTGCACCAAAAAAATCTTTGAAAGGCATGATCTGATGTTCAATCCGACTCACATGTCTTGATTCGCCCAGCACAAGTCCCATCATCAACGCTCCAATAGCTTCCGCTACATGTAGTGTCTCCGAGAAACCAGCCACCAGGAAGAGCAGTGTCATGACGGTAAGCAGGAACAACTCTGATGACTTGATATTCAGTGCCTTATCAATATATTTGATGCTTTTCCTGCCAATAATCAGGAACAGCACAATAAACAGCAGGGCAGACAGCGATACCAGTAGAACACTTAAGAATGAAGTTGCCCCGCTGAGCACAAGCCCAGTCAGGATGGAGATATGAATCGCGATGAACAAGTCATCGAACATGATCATGCCCATGATAATCTCTGTTTCAGGGTTTGCCGTGCGTTTCAGATCAACCAGCACTTTAGCTACAATGGCTGTAGAAGAGCTGGTCATGATCCCGCAGACAACAAGTGTCTCCTGAAGGGGCAGATCCATGAACCACCCCAACAACAATCCAGAGACAAAATTCAGACCAACATAGAACATGCCCCCGGTCAGAATGGCTTTACCAGACTTTAATAAACGGGAGACCGAGAACTCCAAACCCAGATAAAATAACAAAAACAAAATGCCAAGCCTGCCCATAAATTCAATAAAGGTCGAACTTTCGATAAAACGTAAATCCACTATGCCGATCTGTGGTGCATGTGGTCCAACAGCCATACCAATCAGGATATAGAACGGAATGACCGAAAATCGTAATCGTGAAGATATCAGCCCAGTAAGTGTAATCAGCGCAACGGCAATTCCCACTTCGAATATGAGCATATCCATAGGCTAAGTCCGTCCATCAGTCAACAATTGTTTGAGATGTTTGATCTGATTCCGTTCACCGGCAACTACAATTGTAGCTCCAGCGGTAAAAGCATAATCCGGGCCTGGATTAAAATGCTTCTCCTTATCCTTGGTCACAACAGCGAGAATAACGGCGCCCGTAGCCTGACGGATATCCAGTTCACCAATCGTCATGCCAACGCTTGCGGCGTGAGGTTCAATTCGCAGCCATTCGATTAACAGCCCTTCAAGCATCACTTCACGCTCATCCTGAAACTTCGGTTTATAGGTCATACCACCAACGATGGCGGCTACTGCCCGGGCTTCATCATCGTCCAGGGTGACAAGTGATACCATATCGCCCACCTCTTCAGGCGTATCCCCTGACTCCATATGGAACAGGTCACGTCGCTCGTCGTTATGAATCACAATGACCAAGTGCTCACCACTACGGGTATGCAGCCAGTATTTACGCCCAATCCCTGGCAAGTCTGTCTCTTTAAAGTGCATGATCTGCACCCCCTAGGGCCGGCTCGTTCAAGGTTTCGCTCCTCAGCTCAATCCCCGTGATGCGGATTCTCATGGAACCTGATGGTGTATGAACAGACCTAACTTCCCCTACACTGCCAAGCAGTAATTGACTCCCTACTGGAGAGAGGAAGGAAATACGCCCCTCATCAGGATCGGTATCTTCTGGCATAACAATCATGAACGAATCTGACGTATGAAAATCGAGATATTCAAAATCAATATGACTGCCGATCAATACAGCCGAGTCCAGATCTTCATCCGGGCCCAGGAGCAGTTTTTCCACATACTCCGTATATGCCGACAGTTGTTTTTCCAACTGTATCCGCTCTGGATCGCGCACGTCGAAATAGGCGTCGAGAAATGTTCTTTTCTCTTCACCGAATGTAAATAGCTGGCTCACCAGCTTCTCTCTGCAATTATGGCGGGAAGTCCTATGGTTCATAGTAAATTTCACCCCCTATACAAGCCTTGTTCTCCATGTTGATTGGCATGTTTCTCTTCATCATCTTGTTTTCCTCCTTTATATTATAAAAAGACCCCGGGATACGAGACCTTCTTACCATCTTACCAAAACTAATATTTTAATCCAGTATATTCGTCTAACTTGCTTTTTTATTATCATTTGTGGTCATATATTCCATTTAATAACTTAATTCTTCACATCATATGGTAGATCCATAGAACATTTTAATTACTGCATAAAAAACATTTTATGAATTTTCATCTCGTATTTTTATTTGCTTTCCTGTATATTTAACTACAAACTTTTATTCAATTTATGCAAATAAGCCTCTACAGACTTTAACACAATAAAGGAGTGCATCGAAAAAGTGTCCACGATAACAAAAGAAACTACAGAGTCCGTTCAAGTTACTGCCGCAGATTATGTTCATTCCGTTTACGAGTCGGTTGTCGCCAGAAATCCGTACGAAGACGAGTTCCATCAGGCTGTCAAAGAAATTCTGGATTCCCTTATTCCTGTTATTGAAGCACACCCCAAGTACAGGAACCATAGTCTGCTGGAACAGCTTGTTGAACCCGAACGTGTAATCACATTCCGTGTCCCATGGGTAGATGATCAGGGCAAAGTTCAGGTTAACCGTGGATTCCGGGTGCAATTCAACAGTGCCATTGGCCCTTACAAAGGTGGACTTCGCTTCCATCCTTCTGTATACTCGGGCATCATCAAGTTCCTTGGCTTCGAACAGATCTTCAAAAATGCTTTGACCGGTCTGCCCATTGGCGGTGGTAAAGGCGGTTCTGACTTCGATCCCAAAGGAAAATCGGATCTGGAAGTTATGCGTTTCACGCAAAGCTTCATGACAGAGCTGTACAAATATATCGGTTCCGATACCGATGTACCGGCAGGTGACATTGGTGTAGGCGCACGGGAAATTGGTTACATGTTCGGCCAATACAAACGTATCCATGGCGGGCATGAAGCAGGCGTGTTGACAGGAAAAGGTCTGCTGTACGGAGGAAGCTTGGCACGTAAGGAAGCAACTGGCTTCGGCTGTGTGTACTTCGTGAAGGAGATGCTGCAATCCAAGGGGCTCAGCTTCCAAGACAGCACAGTCGTTGTCTCTGGCTCTGGTAATGTGTCCATCTATGCCATTCAGAAGGCCCAGGAGCTTGGAGCTACAGTCGTGGCGTGTAGTGACTCAGGTGGCTACATACACGATCCACAAGGCATCAATCTGGATACCGTGAAACGTCTGAAAGAGGTTGATCGTCTTCGCATCAGCGAATACATCAAAGAACATCCGCATGCTACATATACCGAAGGCTGTGAAGGCATCTGGTCTATCCCTTGTGATATTGCTCTTCCATGTGCGACGCAAAATGAGATCGATGAAGAAGCTGCGGCCCTTCTGATCAAAGGTGGCGTGAAGGCCATTGGCGAAGGCGCAAATATGCCTTCCACTCTGGCTGCCATTGACGTCTTCCACGGCGCAGGCGTGCTGTTCGGTCCAGCCAAAGCGGCTAATGCCGGCGGTGTAGCCGTGTCTGCTCTTGAAATGTCACAGAACAGCATGCGGTTGTCCTGGTCATTTGAAGAAGTAGACGCCAAGTTGCATGACATCATGAAGAACATCTACACCAGCTGTGTAGAAGCTGCTGAAGAGTATGGCTGTGAAGGCAACCTCGTAGCCGGAGCGAATATCGCCGGTTTCCTCAAGGTAGCTGATTCCATGATTGCTCAAGGTGTAGTCTGATACTAATAGGAATGATATAGAATAACTTTAATCAGCAAGCGTCTCTCAGTAATCAACAGAGAAACGCTTGCTGATTTGTTGTATAAACATTTCATCTCCAGAACAAGCTACCTTTAACGAAAAAAGATAATATTTGAATTAAAGGAGAATCACCATGGACTGGATATGGAAATCCATTTTGTTAGTACTCGTAGGTATGATTCTTCTACGAATTGCAGGGCGCAAATCAATCTCACAAATGAATGTCGCTACTACAGTCATCATGATCTCAATCGGCACAACCATTGTGCAACCTGTTGCAAATCATGAACTAGGAAAGGCAATTGGATCAGCCACCGTTTTTATTGCAACACTGCTCTTGGTAGAGAGACTAAAGATTAAATTTAATCTGTTCGAACAGTTATTGAGCGGAAGCTCCAAAATCGTGGTAGAGAATGGTGAGATCAGCATTACAAATTTAAAAAAAATGCGGTACACCGTAGATCAGTTAGAAACCCAGTTACGATTAAATGGAATATCCAACCTGAGCGATCTGGAGATAGCAACATTGGAACCGAATGGCCAACTTGCTTATGCACTAAAGCCGCACGCTCGTCCCGTCACCATGGGTGATTTGGAAAAACTGTTGGGAGGCACTCCCAATCTAACAAATACCAATTCGAATGATATCTTTCAGGAAGTAAGTACGGGCAGTCATAAGTATCCTATCGATCCCGAGCTAGAATAACCCTGTGCGGATATACTGATCTGCTGACCTACCATGCATGATAATTCATCTGTATTCCCTCTTGATAGGGTAACCACATGAGATGAAACAAACCGCTCTCCCCGATGCTGGAAGGCGGTTTGTTTCCTCTATATGTTCACTAGGGCATGATCAATCGCATATCTTCCATCCTGTCTATAGCCACACAACAACTCGTTATCAATACTGCAATCCATACACGAATTCCCTTCTTCCTTGTATGCATTTGTTGTCCTCCACATGAGGAGTAGCTCATATCCTTTCTCCCTTGAGTAACTCAATTGTAAAGGCAACTCACTCGGCTTCTTCCCTACCTTCGATGGATAGAACGAGAAAACTGATTAGAATTGCTCTAATCGCAAGGCAATGGTAAAGTGGTACTGACGTAATTCCATCTATTTGTACTATTATAAGGAAGTGTTTACATTGTCTAACCAACCATTTGCCAGCACTGCGAGTCCTCATCTTAGCGCAGACTGTGAGCAATGTTTTGGCCTGTGCTGTGTTGCCTTGCCCTATGGCAAGTCATCTGACTTTGCTTTTGATAAAGCCAGCGGCACACCCTGTCCCAATCTGCGCACGGACAATCGCTGCGGTATCCATACCCAGCTTCGGCAGAAAGGGTTCAAAGGTTGCACGGTATATGACTGTTTCGGAGCTGGACAGAAGCTGTCCCAAGTGACCTACGCGGGCAAAGATTGGCGTGATCATCCAGAGTCTGCAAACGAGATGTTCGATTGTCTGCCTGCCTTGCGACAACTTCACGAGTTGCTCAGTTATATGAAGGAAATGATGATGAGACCGGAGACGTCATCCCTTCACTCGGCATTTGGTGAGTTATATGAGGAGATTGAGCGCTTGAGCAATCTGGAGCCTGCGGCACTCCTCCGTCTGGACATCGCCAATTATCGGTCCAGTGTGAATCAACTCTTGGTCGAGGCAAGTGAGAAGGTACGTGCGAATGTGCCACCCACCGCTCATGGACAAGGGAAGTCGAAGAAGAGTAAAAAACGTACCGGAAGTGACTTTTTTGGTGCTAATTTAAAAGGGGCTGACCTGCGGGGCGCAAGCTTCCGAGGGGCTTTAATGATCGCAGCTGATCTCCGAAATGCAGATACACGAAATGCGGATTGGATTGGCGCAGACTTGCGGGATACAGATCTGGGCGATGCAGACCTGAGAGGTGGCATCTTCCTGACGCAATCCCAGATTAATGCAGCCAAAGGTAATGTGAATACCAAGTTGCCGGATCATCTTAACATTCCCTCACACTGGGTGTAGGGTGCCATTTCCGCAAGAGCACGGGCAGGGATACAAGCAGGATAGTACCTGCCAATTCATATGAATGTATGAATCGTGTACAGCAACAGCCAAAAAAAACAGCTCGTCCTGTACATCCAAGGACGAGCTGTTTCTATAAAATTACTGGAACGAATCAGAATTATAACAAGTCGCGGCGAAGATCTTCAGCCGATTTCGGAGACAAGTGACCGAGCGGAATATCAAATACCGTTTTCGCTCCCTTATGTCCTTCCACGCTCAAGCGTTGTGCGGCTCTTGCATACGCTACAAGTACGCTTGCTGTAAATTCAGGATTGCTGTCGAGTTTCAGACCAAATTCAATAATTTGCTTTTGACCCGCACCCGTAACCCCACTGCGAATTACAAATCCACCATGCGGCATACCTTCATGCTCGGATTTCAATTCTTCTTCGCTAATGAACGTTACAGTTGTATCGTAATCTGCAAAGTAGTTAGGCATCGACACAATCGTCTCACGGATCTCATCCTGATTAGCACCATCTTCTGCTACCACATAACATTGACGCAGATGTTTCTCACGTGTAGACAACTCTGGTGTCTCCCCTGCACGAATGCGGTTGATCACCTCTTCAACAGGTACAGTATACTGTACACCCGCCTTAACGCCTGGAACACGACGAATAGCATCCGAGTGGCCTTGGCTCACACCTTTGCCCCAGAACGTGTACTCTTTTCCTTCTGGCAGGATGGACTGTGCAAGCAGACGGTTCATGGAGAACAAGCCTGGGTCCCAACCTGTGGAAATGACACTTACGTGACCGCCTTGCTCTGCCGCAGCATTAACTTCCTTGTAGAATTCAGGAATCTTCGCATGTGTATCGAAGCTATCTACCGTATTGAACAATTTGGCGATGGCTGGTGTCTGCTCTGGAAGGTCGGTTGCAGAACCACCACAGAGGATCATAACATCAATCTTGCCTATGTATTGCTCCGCTGCAGAGATATGCTCAAAACGTACTTCTGTGCTTTCAGCGACCATCTGCTCCGGATTACGACGTGTAAACACAGCAATCAGTTCCAGATCCTCGTTCTGGGAAATGGCTTTCTCTACACCTTTACCCAAGTTACCGTAACCAACAATACCCACTCTAATCATGTTCAATCCTCTCCTGTCTTCTTCTATAGTTGTCTATTACTCTGTTTATAATGATATAACATACCATGTAACCTGTCAGGTTTCCAGTTCGAAATAAAAATACCTTGCAGCGGTGCAGCAATAATGCGGCTCCGTATGCAAGGTATTATGGCGTTCATTCGTTATTTTAGGAAGGCAGAAAGCAGGAAAGAAAAATAGCCCCTTATCTTCTGCTTATGATTCTGTCCAGGTCAACGTCAGTTCAATGACGCCTTCCTGTCCCGCCAATGTTCCTCCAATCAAGGACCAGACATCCTGCGTTTCCGGATCGGTTCCCTGAATGATAATATTTTTGTCATCGATCGTCTGACCTGCATCCGTTAACTTTTTGGCGTTGAAGTAATCTTTATACAGCTGGGATACGGTTTTCATATCTTGTTCAGTGGAGAAAATCACCATGGCCGATTGCTTGCCTTCATTCTCACCAGAATTGGCTAAACGAATCGTTGCATCTTCCGGCAATGGGAAATCACTTGGCAAGTTCTCCGGCAACTCATTGGTTCCAGCAGCGGCTTCCTCACCACGATCTGAATCCGAGTCGGCTGGCGCAGTCGTACCCTCCGTCTCGATCACTTCACTTGTTGTTGCTTCGCTTGCACCTTCATTAGTCGCTTGTTCATTAGTTCCGGAGGAAACTTCGGTGTCCACCTTCTCCGTATCACTAGGTTCGTCTGCCGCGCTGCTGCAAGCACTCAAGGCCACCATCATCGCCAGTGCCGCACAGGCCAATACATATTTCCTTCTCTTCACCATCCGTTACCACTCCTTCATCTTCATTTTATGTGCTAATCTCGTTCAAACGGCTGGATCACAGGCACGGCATGAACGTTATTCTTAACCCATATCACAGATACAGATAATACACTTAAAGACAATAGACAACTGGCTACGAGAATGGACAAGAAGCGGGTGATTACTTTAAACTTTTTCATCCATCCCTCCTCCTCATCCTGTTCATCATGTGTTTGTGGGGTCATGTTACTCATAGGTCACTGGACGGTGTCACTAATTTCATGATCTCGGCAGCGACAATATCCGGTTGACTGTTGTGGATGTAATGCTCGGCGTGAGGGACAATCTGCTGGGTTCCTTGTCTAGACCATGAAGCAAATTTCACTTGATCTGCCTGCCATGCCCGACTCCCCTCACTGGGTTGATCTGATCCGGCTGTCAGGATCGTCAGAGGAAAAGGAAACTCCTTTTTGTTCTCCAGCACACGTAATGCGTTGATCTTGGAATGACGAATCTCATCCATCACATTGTCATTGTATGCATGCTTCAGGGTAGCAATGGTGGCAGCCTTTTTCATCGGCGCAGAAACCAACTCCGGGTCAATGACCAGTGTTGCCATCATCTGATCCGAATGTAGCAATGTACGCGCAATGCCTGTTTTAACCAGGAATCGGACTGAAGTAAAATACCATTCGGGCGTATCCATTTCCACCGTACTGTAATACTCCGGGCTTCCGCCATCGATCATGACCATGCCAGCCACCTCATCAGGATACCTTTGCGCAAACCGCAGTGTCTCCAGCGCACCCAGAGAGTGACCGACCATGATGTAAGGTGGACGTTGACCGGATGTTCGCAGCAATTGGTGAATCTCTTCCGAGATGGTATCAACATCACGAGGTTCATCTGTATAGTCGCTGTATCCATACCCGAACCGATCATATACCGCAATTTTCACCTGTGATTTCAACTTGTCATATAGCGGACTGAAATCCACATATGGATTGGGTGTCCCCCAGCCTGAGGCAAACACCACGGTTACCTCTCCTTTGCCAGCGGTGTAGAGGTGCATGTTGCGACCACTCACTTCATAATACTTGCCTGGCGGGGGATAGGACTTCATATCCTGCGTGGATTGATACGCTTCATACGCTGTACCTGCCAGCAGCAAAAGTCCTGTGGCAAGCATGATGCCTCCCAGCACTTTTAACCCTCTCCGTAACCCCTTCTTCATCTTCTCTACCCCTTACCCCAAAGGTTCATCTATATATGTATGCTTCAATCGTACCCAAGAAATAGCGGGATTGAAACAATCCCGAGTCCAGTTCTTTCCCCAACCAAAGTCCAGTGCCCCTCCCCTACCTGTAACGCAAAAAAAACTGCAAATCTCCCATTCAGGAAACTTGCAGTTGATCTATACTTGTATTCTAAAACTCTTACCTCAATCTATCTCACGATGATCCTTACCTATAGTTGTAACGTAAGACCCACCGGGCAATGATCACTGCCCATCACGTGGCAGTCGATATGCGCATCTGCCACCTTAGGTGCCAATTGATTGGATACGAGAAAATAATCAATGCGCCAGCCGACGTTCCGTTCTCTAACCTTCGGCATATAAGACCACCAGCTGTATACATCCGTACGATCCGGATACAGATGGCGGAAGCTGTCTACATACCCGGAAGCAAGCAAATCAGTCATCTTGCCACGCTCTTCAAGGGTAAATCCCGAGTTGCCCAGATTGGGCTTCGGATTCTTCAGGTCAATCTCCTGATGAGCCACATTCAAGTCACCACAGACAATAACCGGCTTAGTCTGCTCCAATTGCAGAATGTACCCCCGGAATCGATCCTCCCATTCCAGACGGTAAGGCAGTCGGGTCAGATCCCGCTTCGCGTTAGGGGTATAGACGTTCACCAGATAAAACTCATCATACTCCAGTGTAATCATACGTCCTTCCGGCTCGCTGTCCTCCTCCATCCCGTAACGAACGGATAAAGGCTTGATTCGGCTAAATACAGCCGTACCGGAATATCCTTTTTTGATCGCATAATTCCAATATTGATAAACATCTTCCCCCAGGTCCATCTCAATCTGTCCAGCTTGTAATTTGGTCTCCTGAAGGCAGAAAATATCCGCCTTACTCTCCTGATAATAATCCATGAATCCTTTGGTCACACATGCCCTTAAGCCATTCACATTCCAGGACACCAGCTTCATATCCTCATCTCCTCACATCTCTCCAATATAGCACGGGCCCATTCTGGGGGACAAGCCTTACGGATTTGAGATGAGATGGAGTCATTGGAATCCTTATGGTGCTAGCTTGACTATAGTTCGCTTCGTAACTTAGAGAACACCGCAAGGTCAATATATCTGCCTTTCTCAAACTCATGTTGTCGCAGTACACCCTCCTGTTGAAAATCAAGCTTGTGTAACAGGCGAATTGACGCCTCGTTCTCCGGTTCAACCTTCGCTTCGATCTTGTTGAGCTGCATATTCGTGAATCCAAAATGCAGCACAGTACGGGCCACTTCAGTCATAACACCGCGGCCCCAGAAAGAGGAACGCAAGTCGTATCCGATCTCTGCACGGTTATGTACATCTTCATAGTTCAGGAACCCACAGGTTCCGATCACTTTACGAGTTTCACGGTCTTCAATCATCCAGCGTAAACCCGTGTGTACCTTGAAAATCTTCGTATACCAGTTCATCTCACCCTGTGCATCCTCCACGGATTCAAAGGGAGTGAATGGCATATATTGAACTACAGCTTCATCGGAATATAACGCGAGCAGATCATGGCTGTCTCCAGCCTCAGCTGACCGGAGGATGAATCGTTCTGTCTGAATTAATGGAAATAGATCAAACCTAAATTGCTCACTCATGCGAGGTCTCCTTTGCAACATTCATTGTAGAAGTCCATTTTACTACACTTGCCTTCATCAAGCTTTTACTATTAATATGTTCTATTAAGGCATTACTGTAGAAAAGGATACATAGGAGAGGACGTGCTATTATCACACAATCATATGACGTTATTATCGTTGGAGCCGGCTCCATGGGTATGAGTGCGGGTTATTATCTATCGCGCAGTGGATGCAAAACTTTATTAATTGATGCCTTTGATCCTCCGCACACGGAAGGAAGTCATCACGGGGATACCAGACTGATGCGCCATGTGTACAGTGGTGGGCCAGACTATATTGCCATGGCATTACTTGCACAGAAGTTATGGCACGAGCTGGAGGAAACGACCGGAGACCAACTGTTTGTTCCTTCCGGTGTAATAAATGTGGTTGATCCAGAGATTCATTCCTTCCACAACCGATTGAGCCATGCAGATGATGCAGGTATTCGGTATGAAACGTTGCACGCAGCCGAGGTGATGAAACGCTGGCCAGGTATTACAATACCTGAACATTACGAGGGCATGTATGAGCCTGATGCGGGTTATCTGTATAGTGAACCCTGTATTCGTGCCTTCCGCAAAGCAGCCGAGACTCACGGTGCCACCTTGTTAACGCACACGCTTGTGGAGCATATCGAATACGGACCCCATTCCGTTGCAGTTCAGACTTCAGGTGGTGAGACATACCATGCAAATCAAATCATCCTGAGCGCTGGCGCCTGGTTTCAGACATTAAAACCTTTTGTGGATCTCCCAATTCAGGCAGTGCGTAAAACGGTTGGATGGTTTGATGCACCAGAAGCCTTGTATGGCGAGGCACACTTCCCCGGTTTTACACTGGCAGGAAAAGAAGGTACATATTATGGATTTCCAAGCATTGGCGGATCAGGTCTGAAGATGGGTCGTCATGATACGGGCCAAATGTGGACACCAGGAAGTACAATGGCTCCTTTTGGTACGGAAGAAACGGACGAGGGGGATCTGCGCAGGCTGCTCGAACTTCATATGCCTCAGGCAGCTGGGGAATTGAAACGTGGTAGTGTGTGCAAGTATGAATTTACTTCGGATGAAGATTTTATTATCGACCGACACCCTGCCCATGAACGTGTGTGGCTGGCAGGCGGTTTCTCCGGTCACGGCTTCAAGTTTGCAAGTGCCATTGGGCAGATTCTATCCGACTTGGTGCAAACGGGGTACACGGATCAGGATATTAGCAGGTTCGCCCTATCCCGTTTTCGTTAAGTACCAGCTGGGTGGATAAATATATGTATATCTAAAATAGCTACTTTCCTTGAGGGTGCAGTGTTGTTTAAAGCACTGCACCTCCAAGAAAAAAGGACACATAATAACGTTTAATTCATGCGTACTCACACTAATTAACTTTGACTAGGCTCCATTGCTGATTGGCCCCGCCATTGTCGGCCCACTGAATAGTGGAGGCACCTGCGGTCAGAGAACCTTGATTGATGTCAACCGTCAGGCCACTGTTTCGATTCGCAAGTACCACATATCCTCCCACATCAATTGGCAGCCATTGTTGATTGTTGCCCCCGTTATCCTGCCACTGAATCAGAGCGGCTCCGCCTTGTGTGGAACCCGAATTCACATCCAGCAAAAGCCCACTGCCTACATTGTGAATGTTGTAATATCCGTTACCTGCCGACTCCAGCTTCCACTGCTGGTTGGCTGCTCCATTATCATTCCACTGAATGATCGTTGCCCCACCCGTAGAAGAAGCACCGTTAACATCAAGTGCAAGTCCACTATTGCGGTTGATTAATTTGTAGATTGCCCCGGATTCATATCCTGTACCACCATTGTAAGTTGCACCGGAAATGACGTAAGTTGTGACCGAGTTAGCCTTGGCCGTAGCGGTAAAGGTTTTATTTTGCACCGAAATATTGGTCAGTTGCTGCAACTTCTCTGTTGAAGAGGTCCGATATACTTGAGCAGACGTACCTGTGTTAGTAAAACGACTGAGATCATAGGTTACCGTTGTATCCGTCGATTCCGAATTGGTTGTAACCAGCACTACTTTGCCGGAAGCTGCATCATAGGCTGCAAGGGTATTGGCATCACTCATGCCGATAATCTTGTATCCGGGACGAATAAATTTGCTGTAGTTGCCCATGACATAATATTTTTGGTTCACGGTGTAACTGGTCGTTTGTGTATTGTTCAACACGTTCTTGAAGAATCCCCATCCTTCTGCACTATCCACGGCTTGCCAATACACCCATCCACTTGCGCCCATATTGCGAATATCCTTGAGGATGGTACGTGACATCGTAAGTCCGCTTGCATCCCCATCTCCATATTCCGAGGTCCACAGATGTTTGCCCGCAGACGTTGCTGTGTTGCGCAAAGCAGTACGATTGCTTCCGCCATACGTATGAGTGTTGATCTGAGTGATCGCTGATTTAACGGCATTGCTATAGCTATTGAACGACACATTAGTATCATCGATACTGTATTCTTCCGGTGCGCTCAGCTTTGTGGACAGGCCCTTTGCATTCAACGAAGCTTGTACCTGACTCAGAATTGTGTTCTGATCCGCCCGGTCAAAATGCATGCCCTCCTGGTCATTGCCCTGCTTCCACCACGTCGAGATCGGTTCATTCAGCGGAGTTACGCTATCAAATGTGATCCCCCAGTTATCCCGAAAATGCTTCACAACCTCGGTTAAGTAATCAGCAAAATCATCGTAGTAATCGGGCTTGAGGTTGTTCCCACCATTGGCCGAACCGGACACATTACCACTGATGGTCATCCAGTAAGGTGCGGAATTCGCAAAAGCTTCGATGATATTCACGCCTTGAGCTTTGGCAGCTTGCAGCATATATCGTTGGTTTGCATCTGCATTCCAGTCATACACGCCGGGAGAAGGCTGGTAACCAGGAACGGCTTTGCGATATTCAAGGATATTGGATGATGGATTATCCCCGCCTCCAATGTTGTACCGCAGGATATTCAGACCCAGTCCGGTATTTGCGTTGAACATTTTCTCCACATACTCATCCCGATTGGAATATTCTCCAACCACTTTGCCCCACCACGCGAGGGATGTCCCCCATCCTTCCATCGTCTGATATTGCTTCGATGGATCGGCAACAGCCGTGTAGGCTCCCGCAGCAGATACCTCTGTCCCCACACCCAAACTGCCTGTTAGCAGACTTCCTGCCAGCAGCAGCGAGCTCATTCGTTTTAACCACTTCATCCGCTTCACTCCTTATCATTTTACACTTGCACTCCGATGTCAGAACAACTTTCCGATCGCTGTTATCCCCAGATTTTTAATTATTCTTAAAAAGGGGAAAATCCGGGGATAAACGCGCACGCTTCGCTTCTTCAAGTTATTTCTGACCTCTCCGTTATGTGTAAATGTATAGTTTAACTTAGAAAATAAACACCTATTATTGTGCAACCTCTCTGAAGGTCGCGTCTGACTTATCGAGTGCGGTAACGACAGCTTCCAGTTTCAGCACATTATTATAATGTCTCAGGTACAGGTTCGGGTTACTAAACGAGGTATACGATGTCCAACTAGCGTTAGCAAGTCCATTTACACGTTTGAATGTGGCGTCATTTCGGAACGTAGCGCTGCCGTCATTTTTCACGAGTGTAATGTTGCCATTATTATTGCGCAGGAAATAACCCGGATAATTCATGGACTCAAACGAAATGCCTGTTGCATTTGACAGACCTGGAACGATACGGAATTGTGCATCCTCCGCCGGACTGACATTGGCATCAATCCGCGCCTGATAGTTGTAGTGACGAATGTAGCTGCCAGGCACATTGAAGGACTCCAGCTTGCGGATATCACCCGGTTGTCCGGACTCTTTCAATACGGTCATATGCCGGACCAGTCCGGTAAGACCTGCAATCTCTTGCTTGGCACCCCAAGTCTGGAAGTTGTCAGCAGAGTCGCTGTAATAATATTTTTGTGTCGCATAGCCGTCAAAGTAGATTCGCCATGAACCATTATCCAGCTGAACAAGCGCCGGGCCTTCCACCCAAGATCCCCAACCTGCCCAATCCCCTGTGCCTTTGAAGGTATAAGGGCCCGTTAGCGAGGTGGATGTCGCATATTCAATGTATTTGGTGGTCTCGTTTTTGGTAAAAGCATGATAGGTTGAGCCTGTCTTCACGATAAACGTATCGATATAATTGGGAGCAATGCCCGCCAGTTCAGTAGGGGCAGACCATGAGGTAGATGTTAGATTGCTACCTGAAGCTGTGAGTACATAAGGTTTGAAATTCTCATAGTTACCTGGTGAGAGGGACACGATAATGTTCAGACTGCCGTTGCTGTCTTTGAACCATTCTGGTGCCCAAGTGTGTGCAATTGTGGTAGGTGTGGATAAAGTAATATTACGGACAAATGTCCAGTTTACCTTATCCGGGCTGGAGGCGATGCCGATGGTGTTACCCGACCAGTTCGTGGTATAGACGACGTAATATAGACCATCTGTGTGCTTCATGATGCTGGGATCGCGAATCAGATTGGCCGGAGGTGTATAGGCTGGCCCTTTCAGCAAACTATAGTGGGTCGCATTATACGATTCATAGATATACATATTGGACTCACTTGTGTTCGTAAAGGCGGATATCGTATAAACACTTGTCGCTGCTCTGGCTGTATTGGGGAATAACATCGTTAATAGAAGCAATGTTCCGAGCAGCAGAATCATTCCGGCCTTGAAACCGCTGGACTTTTCTACTCCTATTCCTATCCCCTCTTCCGTCTTCGTCAACATTGGGTCATCTCCTTATCCATGATTAAATGGAATAATTAATTAGACTTAACATACCCTATGGCAGAATACACGTTATCTTGGAGTCAACCTCTATAGACACACCTTACGACTACCTGTTCAAATTCCAATTACATGAAGCATCACTCCCTTCACAGATCATGGATGAACACTCTTTATATATGTAAACGTTTACAAATAATCGTGCCACAAATGTTCCCTCTGCTTATTGCACAAACCTGATTACCACAGTTCCCCATCCCCTTAGCCGAACTCACTCCCAAGACCGAATCCCAAGATTCACAAACCCAGGTCAATCTGGCTAAGAAAATGAGGGGGTAAAACTGCGGTAAAAATAAACTTTTGCGTTATGTGTTGCTATTTTCTAGTCCTGGTCCATTACAATAAATGGCTGCTTCAAACTCGAACGATCTCGTTCCAGTCATCGCTCCCTTGCATCTCTAAATCAATAAGACAGCTAAAGATCAATACATGAGCTACTTCACCACAACCCATGGATAACGGGATGGCCCATCTAAAAGAAAACGTACACGTTCTGGTGTTTTACCTTCTTCATCGAACAAAAGTAATTCATTCTCTTCCTGTAGCCAGGCTACAGGGATCTTGTAATCCTCTTGCGGACCAATCTGCCAGTAACGACCCAGATGATGTCCGTTCAAGTGGATGGTTCCTTTGCTCATCCCAGTCAGGCGAAGCATCAAGTTCACCTTATGATGCTCGGAAAGGGTAGGCTTGGTGAAACGCCAGCGGTACCAAACGGGCTGACCGTACGAGTCTTGTGCTCGGAGGGTACCAGATGTAGAGTGAGCCTTCTCGCTCACCATAACACTTGAGATCCCATCGTCCGAGGTAACGGTCACCAGATTGGCAGTACAATTGCCACCTGAGGCGATACCAGGCTGTCCTGCACGCTGGATTGATCCCTGTCCAGGATGGAGCGCTTCCTGTTCTACCTCGTATCTCTCCCATTGTTGGGGAAGCAATGCATCCGTCCCTGCCATACGCCAATCCTTCAGTTCGCCCTGACTTGGATACGTGATCAGTTCCAGTCGATTCAGCGAAGAGCGGCTATACGGCATTTCCAGTGTATTCGTCTCTCCGGCCTTGATATACAAGGATATGTCTAACGTCTGGAAGGCAAACCAATCCTGATATCCCTCCATCGGAACTTCGATGCCATTGATACAAAGACCTTTGCTCAAGGCACCCACAAGAATCGCCCGATCCATGCCATCCAGCGTAAAGCTTCTGCTCAGCAGTGGAGATTCTTGGAGAGAGTTCACCTCATCGAGATGAACACTTCCACTCTCCGTACGCCAATCCCGACGAATATCCTGAACCTTGCCATCCAGATACACAGCACCAGCCAGACCTTTGCTCTCACCTAAATACGGGGAGAAGTTCAATCTGCCCATATGCTGTACCAGAATCTGAAGTGTATTCTTCCCTTTGGCCACCTGCAACTGCACACCTGCTGCCCCTACCTGACGAACCAGTGCCTGCTGAACACCATTAACGATGATTCTGGCAGTATCCTGGATATCCGGCAAAATGAGGTTAGTGACCCCTTCGGTTGGACTCTCGAAATCACATTCGTACAATAGATAACCAAAATCTTGTCCGTATCGGGAAAAGTCTTCCGGTTGTCCACTCGCCGAGCGTTGCTTCGCAGTTAATGCAATACGTGACAGCTCAGGAGAATCAGACAACGTCGGCGCACTCGGTAATGTCCATGGAAGCTGCTGCTGCATACCTGCAATAGACTTCTCGCTGGCATAGAACTCGTGACCTGTTAACGTCCGTTCTCCATCGGTCCAGTCACCAAGCAGCGTAATTGTGCGATCTGGGTCAGTGATCATGCCCTTGACCTGACCAGATGGCAATACATCTACGTCATCGAAGCCGATCGCATAACGAAGTCCTTTCTGGTCTGTTGCTTCCAATCGCCATGTTCGATTCATCATCTCTTGATCCAGAATGACGAAACGGATTGGTGTACCGTTTGCTTCCAATCGAATCATTCCAGACTCTTGGAAATGGAACAGATCGAAGCGGTATACGTTCCTTGCTGAATCATGCTCAACTAGCACTTGCATCGTACTGCCCGTGACGTTTAGTGCCCCGGCTTCCAGTTCAACAACAGACCGCTGTCCCGCAGCGGCCACGATGAACAGGGTCAATTCTCCGTTTATCATTTCATTGCCCGTAATCATCGTACCCACAGTCAGGTATACGTGTTCAGCAATCTGTACTCGATCCAGCAACGGAACAATCTGTCCCGGATTCACCGATACCGGAAGAGTTCGCCCTTCTTCCAACGTAATGTGCACTGTCTCGCGTTCATCCTTGTGACTCTCCAGGAACCAAATCTGCTGGTTGTTAGCCTGTCTGCCTCGTACAGATATGCCTTCAGGATGACGTACAACGATCTGTTCTTCTGGAATTTCCTCTGTTTCCATCAGAAGGGCCCCGAAAGCATGGACGAAATAGGACAAATTCTTGGTTACTGCATATTTCGGTGTCACCCGTCCATATTCGTTCAGCGGTGCATCATAGTCATAGGACGTAATCATGAAGATGTCACTGCTACCCATCGTTCTGCCGCCATATCCACCAAAGTTCGTGCCACCATAGAACATGTAGTGACTGATTCCGGTATACCCGGCACGCAGGATCTCCATGATGCGTCTCTCCAGTAAAGGCGCTGTCTTCTGAATGGCCGCAGGTCCTCCCCAATTCTCGAACCATCCGGTCCAGAATTCCGTGACCATCTTTGGGGTGTTCGGCTGTTTGGCTCGAAGTTTCTCATAATGCCCGTCAGCACCTGACCAGAAATTAGCCCCTTCAATTGTGCCTTCCGCCCCGCCAACGCAAGTGATCAGCGTAGCGTCAATGCCACGTTGCAACAATCCATCCCTCAGCGTATTCATATGGTCACTTGCAGCAGCGTCATCCATCAAATACCCGTACTCATTCTCCACCTGCACGAGAATGACCGTACCCCCGGCAGACAGCTGGCGTTTCCGAATGATCGGCACAAGTCGGTCAAAATACAAATTCACATAGTGCAAATACGTCTCATTATTTTCCCGGAATTTCACGCCGTCCTTTGTACCAAGCCAGTATGGAAAACCGCCAAAATCCCATTCTGCACAGATAAACGGACCCGGACGCGCGATGACCCACATGCCCAGTTCTGCGCATAAATCCAGAAATGCTCCGCAATCGTTGTCCCCTTCAAAGGACCACTGTCCTTCTTCCGGTTCATGCACATTCCACGCAAAGTAGGTGTCGATGCAATTCATGCCTGCCAGCTTCGCCTTCATCAGAACCTCACGCCATTCTTCCTTCGGCATACGGAAATAATGGATCGTGGCACTGTTCAGAAATATACGCTCTCCGTTTAGGAAAAAGCTGCGTGCATCGTATGTTAATTCAGATTGAACACCATTCTCAGCCCTGGCGATGTTCTTCTCCTGTTCCTGCAGCAAAAGGGATGCTTTCTCTGTCAAAGTTATCCCCTCCTTCTCTTTATTTAGGTTCATATGTCCTGTTGTTCATTTAAAATATAAGTTCAACTAATGAATATTTACACTGGCACTTCGATGACAGAATAACCTTCCAATCGCTGTTATCCCCAGATTTTTTTGATTCCCTTTTCTCAAAGGGAAAATCCGGGGATAGCGTATGCTTCCGATGTAGCTTTCTTGCAGAAAGCTTGTAGGCGCACGCTCCGCTTCTTCAAGTTATTTCTGTCCTCTTCGTTTCTGTGTAAATGATTAGTTCAAAATGATATTGTTCATATTTACACCAGCACTCAGATGACCGAACAACCTTCCGAGTGCTGCTATCAGTTCCCCTGCAACGTCACACCTTCCAGTACAACGGTTGTAATGGAGTTGTCGGCCGTGGGCACTTCAAGTCCGTTGGCATACACCGGAATGTCTTCAAGCTGTTCCAAGTTCCGATCCCGTGAAGTCTGATACACCTGAGCGGTGGATGATTTTCCGTACGCATACCCTTCCAGTTCAAACGCTGTTGTACCCGCTGACAATTCGTTACGAATCACCAGCACCAGTCTCTGACGTTCTGCGTCATAGGCAGCCAGCGTGCGTCCACCATCCGTTGGAATAATCGTCGCGCCGGGACGAATGAACTTTGTAAACTGAGCCATACCATAATACTGTTTGGTCATCTCGTACTGCTCTTCTCCGTTGAAATTGGCATGAATGAAGCCCCAATTATTATTGGCCCCTTCATCTTCAACGGCCTGCCAGTATACCCAGGCGGATGGCTGCATGATTTTCAGATCAAACATGATTCGCTCTGCCAACTCTTGCACCGAGGTCATATCCTCATGACTGTGCGGCTCGCTGCCGCCTGTTCCGTACTCGGACATCCACAGCTTCTTACCCTGGCGTTCTGCCAATGTGCGCAGCTCTTCCATTTTGCTACCATTATAGGAGTGGGTATTGATCTGCTGGATTACGTCCAGCGTGTCCTGATCATAGAGGTTGAAATTAAACACCGTCTCATCAATGCTGTTATCGTCTGCGGCACTAATGACGGTTCCGTCCAGTCCTTTGCTCTTCAACGATGCAGCAACTTTCTTGATAATCTCGGCCTGTTTCTCATTCGTAAAATGACTGCCTTCCTGCATATTGCCCTTCTTCCACCAGTCGGAGGAAGGTTCATTGAGCGGATTCAGTGTGCGGAAGGTGATCCCCCAATCGTCCCGATAATGCTTCACAACTTCGGTCAGATAATCGGCAAATGCATCATACTGATCGTCACGCAGATTATTGCTGCCATCCACAGCTCCGGTAACGGATCCACTGATCGTCATCCAGTAAGGTGGTGAATTGGAGAATGCTTCGGCAATGTTCACGCCGCGCTCCATCGAGCCTTGTAATACAGCCCGCTGACCTGCATCAGCATCCCAGTCCCACTCTCCAGGTTCAGGCTGGAAGCCAGGTACATCCCCGCCGGGACGGAGGGCTTTCATCTCTGGATTTTCCTCACCGCCGATATTATAACGAACGATGTTCAGCCCTAATCCTTTCTCCGGATCAAAGACCAGATCCATCACTTCACTAACCTTCGCCTGATCCTTCCATCCGCCAAGATCGTTGGCCCACCAGGCAAGTGACGTGCCCCAACCTTCAAAATGATCATAGGACTGATCCAGCTTCAAACGTACCGGTTCCTCTTGGAATACAAGTGTTTTGGATGATTCATTGGCAAAATGATTGATAACAATTCCTCCTCCTGCCAGCAGGGCAATCAGGGCTACCCCCATGAGGATATAACTCCGTTTGCTCCTGCTGCGTTGTTCTTTATGCGCCATGGGCTAAACAATCCTTTCTCCATGTACGTTGATGACTCCGTTGACCTTGAACGTTAAATTCAAAACATAGACACACACTCAGGCACCATCTGTGTTACTTGATTCCACTGCTTCCGCCGCTAATGTTAGCCTCATAGACATAACGCTGTCCGAAGAGATAGACCAGCACCATCGGAATGGTGAGGAACAAGGAAGCGATCATGACAAGGTTCCAAGGCGGCATCTGTCCGCCACCTACCGTAGTCAACAGCTGCACGCCGAGTGCCAGCGGCATTTTCTCCGGATCATTGATATAGATGAGCGGCCCCATGAAGTTCCCCCAGTTATAGGAGAATGAGAAGATCGCAATGGCAGCAAGTATCGGATAAGTCAGTGGCATAATGATCTTCCAGTAGATTCCCGGGTGTCCCATACCATCGATCATGGCGGCTTCATCCAGTGATTTTGGAATACTCATGACAAACTGCCGAATCAGGAATACGTTGAACGCTCCGGCGAAGAAACTCGGTACGATCAGTGGGTAAAATGTATTAATCCAGTCCAAGTGACGGAAGATGATGAACTGTGGTACCATCGTCACCTCACCCGGAATCATCATCGTACTGAGCAACACAATAAACAGGAAACGGCTGCCTTTTGCCTTGATTCGGGCAAAGCCGTAGGATACGATCGAAGCTGATAATACCGATCCGACAATCGTAAAGACGGTTATGATGACCGAGTTTTTGAGATACGTGCCAAGATTGTTATTCGTGAAGATGGTATAAAAGTTCGACCATTGGAACTCCATTGGAACGAAGGTAAAGGCTGATTTGACGGTTGTTGCGTCACTTGCCAGTGCAATGGAGATCATGTACAGGAAAGGCGAAGCAAGCAGCACCCCGACCAGAATCAGAAAAATATAGGATATCGTCTTCTCCACAGTCGATGGATTACTCATTGGCTTTTCCCTCCTCGTAGTGCACCCATAGCGCCGATGAACGGAATACAACGAGTGTCAACGCCATGATGATGATGAATAGTACCCAGGCAATCGCCGATGCATATCCCATTTTGTAGAATTGGAACGCATTCTGGAACAAATAGGGAACAACCATCTGACTTGAATTGTCAGGTCCCCCGGCAGTGACGATAAATACCTGCGCGAAGGTCTGGAGCGCTCCAATCATTCCGGTCACGAGATTGAAGAAAATGACGGGAGTCAACATCGGGAATGTAATATGGAAGAACGATTGTGTACTTTTCGCCCCATCGATGGCAGCGGCCTCGTACAGTTCCTGTGGAATGCCTTTCATCCCTGCAAGCAGCAATACCACGCCACCGCCCACACCCCATAAGGACATGAGAATCAATGCAGGCTTAACCCAGTTAGGATCAAGAAGCCAAGCAGGACCCTGAATACCGAAGATCGCAAGTGCCTGGTTGATCAAACCTTCAGTTGGCGCAAGCAAGTGGATGAAGAGCAATGAACTCGCAACCACCGGAACAACGGAAGGCAGATAGAACAGAATACGGAAGAAGGTGATCCCTTTGATTTTCTTGTTGAGGTAATATGCAATCCAGAGCGAGATCGACATGCCCAGTGGAATGGATATCAATGCATAGAAGAATGTATTGCCGACGGATTTCCAGAAGATCGGATCATCGGTCAGTAATGTTTTGTAATTGTCGATACCGATGAATTCAGGGGACTGGAACAGATCCCAATTCGTGAAGCTCATATAGATGGAAAACAGGATCGGACCCAGAGTCAGCCCCAGAAATCCGATCAGCCAAGGCGAGATGAAGATGTAGAACCATTTCCCGTCCTTTTTTCTCACGTTAAGCCCTCCCATGACGCAGAGAGCAGATGGAACCCGCATTCTCGCCGATTCCACCTGTCCTGCTGTCGCTGCTATTTGTGCATGTTCAGAAAAATCCTCTATTTGTAGAGTCTTTCCAGACCACTCTGAATTTCGGTTACGGTATCATCAAGCGAGGCTTTGTTGTTAAAATACACACCCAGCTTATCGTTAATGAGCTTCATCATTTCGTTCCATTGCGGGTTGAACGGTTCTGCATAGATCGTTGATTCACTGAACGCAGCCATGTTGATTTTTTTGCCGCCGTATTCAGCATTCAGGAATTCATCACTGGACAGACCTGCTTTGGTTGCAGGAGCATCCTGACCGGCTTTGACCATTGGCATCTGTGCTTCCGGTGTGGTCAGTGCTTCGATGACTTTGAATGCTTCTTCCTTGTGTTTGGAAGCGTTGGTAATCGTTAACCCGTTGAAGAATGCGTTTGTTTCGCCCCATACCGGAGAGATATCCCAATTAATTCCTTCCACCTTGGCAAGTGAACCGATGTTCCAGAACCCTGTCGTTTCCATGGCGATCTTGCCTTGAGCGAACAGCGGATCAGCTCCGATATTCCCCATGTCGGCAATCTCGGTTGGCGTTGGTCCCGCACCGTGTGTGAAGGTCAGATCATTCATGAATTGTAATGCTTTCCGCACAGGCTCTGTATTGAAGGTTGGTTTGCCACTCTCATCGAACAGCGAGCCACCGTTCTGGTAGATCAGCTGCATCCATTGCGGCCACCAGCTACCCGGATAGTAACCCCATTGAACCGTTTTGCCATTCTCCTTCACCGTCAGCTTCTGAGCTGCCGCCATCAGATCATCCTGCGTCCAATCTTTGGTTGGGTACTCCACCCCAGCCTTGTCGAACAGATCTTTGTTATAAAAGAGGACCATCGCACCTGCCCGATCCGGCAAACCAAATTGTTTGCCATCATACTTCATCAGGTTTGCGATATCATCGGAATAACGCTCGGACATATTCACATTGTTCGCTTGAATCATGTCATCCAGCGGTATAATCTGATTCTTGGAGGCGTAAGCCTGATAGTTCTCGGCAATCATCATGATGTCCGGTGCCGTTCCTCCGGCGATCATGGTCTGTACCTTCTGGTCATAATCCCCTGCAACCACGTTCAGCTTCACGTTAATATCGGGATACGTCTGTTTCACAATGTCGAGTCGTTCCTGATAAATCTTCTTCTCATCCTCCGAGCCCCAGATGGTCATGCTCAGATCCACCTTGCCACCGGACTCGCCGGAAGAACCATTTTTACTCCCGCTGCTACAGGCTGTCAGACCCATTACCATGACCAGCATCAATAACGAAATGACCTTTAGACTTCTTCTCATACGTTACGCCCCCTTGATATAATGAATGGATGACTACACTGAAACCCGTTTCATGAAATGGGTTTCATTAAGCTGAAACATAAAACCCGTTCCACTTTATGAAAGGGGTTTCATTCACGCACTCATTATATTTCACCCTTCGAGGAAATGTCAACGCTTTCTTTTCCAATTACAGACCCTTTATCTTGCAGCAGGTCCTGTACTTTGACGCACAATCAGCTCCGGTTGCAGAATGATCTGCTTCTTCGGTTTGCCTTGATTAATCAGCTCATGCAGCACATCCACAGCCTGTTTGCCAAGCTGATACGTGTTCTGGGATACGGTTGTCAGTTCCGGTATAACGGCACTGGCGAGCGGTGTATCATCGAATCCCACAATGGATATATCCTTCGGAATCGAGAGCCCATGCTCAATCGTTGACTTGATCGCACCAATCGCTGTGTTGTCATTAACGCAGATGACTGCGGTGGGTGGATTGTCACGATCCAGCAGTTTGGACATCTCCCGTTTGCCATCGTCGATGGAGAAGCTGCCGAGCAATTGCCGTTCTTTCGGTATTTCGAGCCCATGCTCCCGAAGTTTCTTCTGCACAGCTCTGACCTTGACCATGGTGGTGGACAACTCTTTCAGACCGCCAACAAAGGCGATATCCCGATGCCCCAATTCAAGCAAATGCTCAGCTGCAAGGGCTGCCCCTGCCCCCTCATCCGTGTATACCCGGTGGAACCCGCCTTTGGCAATATTGCCATTGACCAGTACAATTGGCATACGCTTGCCCATATCAATCAATTCCTGAGCCATGTCATCCGGACAGACTTGCATGTTAATTCGCCCGCCGAGGAAAATAATCCCGTCTACCCGCTTCTCTCGCAGGATGGACAAATATTCAGATTCCCTGTTGTAGTCACCTGCGGTATTGCACAGAAAGAAGGTATACCCCAATCCGCGAGCCTCATTCTCCGCTCCCCAGAACACTTCCGGGAAGAAGGGATTCGTAATGTCCGGCAGGATGATGGCGATGGTACCCGTCTCTTTCTTGATCAGACTGCGCGCCTGCGCATTGGGCTGAAACTGGTGCTTTTCAATGATGGACATAATCTTCTCTCGGGTGCTTGCACGCACAGGTGCCGTATCATTCAGTACCCGGGAGACCGTCGCTACAGATACATTTGCTTCTTTGGCGATGTCGTATATGGTGATCGGTGTCATAGCGGAACCTTCCTTTTTCTCTAATTTTCCCTATTTTCCCTGCTTATCATACCAGATAAGGAATGGCGATGAAATGGGTTTCAGTGTCGGGCGAATGATTTCACACTGAACCCATAGAAGTTCCGGGTATGACATTCATACGTGAATGGTTCGTTGCATTACGCATTAGCGTCCATATTTTTACAGTACATGTATGCTTTTCTTTATTTCACCTTCTAATCTGCGTTTATGGTCCATATATTAAAATGTAAGCGAATTCAATGGAGATTAGAGGAGTGTGAACGACGTCATGATCATTCAAGTCAGTCCGCTGGCAGAAGCAAGACTTACTGAAAAGCTGGGAGATCGACCAGGCTATTTCAAATTGTTTTATGATACCGATGGATGCGGTTGTGACGGAATTGCGGTACTTCTGATCTTAAACGAACCGGATAGCGATGATGTTACCGTAGAAGCGGGGTCGCTTCCCTTTGTAATCAACAAACAGCAGCAGATTTACTTTGAACCCTCTCTGCGTCTGCAATCCGAGCACAGTTTCCCTTCATTCCGACTGAGTAGCGATTCCATGATCTATGGCAGTAATGTCAAAGTCCATGATTTACGAGATACCGCAGACGTAGCCCCTCAGCCCACTGGATGGTTTGTACGATAAACGTTGAATTAGCACTATAATCAAAACCTCCCAATCCCAGATGCTCCGTGGGACGGGAGGTTTTTTATCAATTTTATTGAGTTTATTAGGCACTATTTTTGTGAACATTTCATTTGAGTTAACGTTTGCTGTCAGTTCAATTTTGCTGAAATTACTTCACAACAATTTCAATTGGGTTCATGGTCATAGAGATATCCGCGGTCATATCCACAATGAGATTTTGTTTCCCTTTTTTGGTTACTATAAACTCATCTTCAACCTCAACCACTTGACCTAACTTAAACTCAGTTACATATCCCACATCCGCATAATTACGCTGCTCGTTACTACCGGAGAAGGAAAAACGAATGATAGGTTTTCCATGGGTTACTTCAACAGGTTTAATACCTGTATATTTTAATGTTCCTTTTACTTTCAATGTCTCACCCGTACTTAAAACTGTTGGTGTTGTGACTTCGAGAATAAAATCAGTTGCTACTACACGTTCAGTAACATTATCCTCATTTTTATCGGTTGATGAACACCCAGCTATTGTCATGGATACCGCTAATACCAACATTAAGATGCTATTACTCATTTTAATAATTTCGTATCACCTCTCTCATACTCTAACGAATGATGTATAGAAAGGGTTGCTCAATTTGTTCCTTGGTTTCCCTGAACTATCATTTACTGTTAGTTCAATCATGTATCACACGAATTCAATTAACTTCTTATCTATTTCTGCGATATCACCAATCTCCGATGTACCATCCCAAAGGATAATTGAAGAAGCTTCATCGTTTTCAACAAAATCATCAAGTTGGCACAATTCACCCATGAACAGAGCTCCATACTCCGTCCGTTCGGGTCCATGAAAACTTGGCTGGAGTCTAAACTTCATTAGCCCTTTGAATTCAGCCGTATCCATATTTTGATTGGTTTCCTCAAACAATTCTCTAATTACACATTGTTCCGCATTCTCTCCAGCTTCAATAATACCACCTGGAAGTTCCCAGTTGTTTCTCCACTTATTATGCATGAATAGATATTTTCCTTGGCACTTCACCACAATTAGAGCATGTGTTAGTGGAGCATCCAGTGTGCTTGTAATGACCTTATCGTATTCGATACGAATAAATTCCAAAAAAATGTTACCTTTTGAATCTGTCACGATTGCCATTTTTACTCCTCCATTTCTTTTGTAAAAAAAATAAAAAAACGCGCTAGACCTTAGTCCTGCGCGTTCATATCTCACAGGATGGGGAGCGCGAATAGCGTTAACCCACCCCAAATTTTTTAGGAATGGATTAACGCTTTTCATGATGGTGAGATTGTTTTAATTCTTGAATTAACATCTGTCATTCTCCTAATCATCAATATATGGAAATGATACCCACCTTAGCACTTTAGAGTCAAGTATATAATTTTGCTGATTTACCAATAACGTAACCTTCCCGTTAGTTCATTCCCACTCTTTCCAAAAGGTCCATCCTCCATCTCTTAGCGAGAAAAGTGATTTACACTGCTTACATCTTAAAATTGAACCAGAAGGATATTTTGGATTATCGATATACAGTTTGGGAACACATTTCTCGTAGCCACACTTTGGGCAAATCTGTCTCATGCTTTTCTTTGTTTTCAACTTCTTACCTCGATTTATTTATATATTTTCTTTATTCTAGCTCATTCATTGAACTAAACTGTCCTTTAGCTGAACAAAAACAACCGATCACGTGAACTGTACCTCCATTGTTAGTCGTGTTTAACAAATGGGGTGCAGCTCACAAGCTGATCGACTGCTGTCTGAGGTTTATTGAGTTACCGTATACTTTTAGTGTAACAAATGACGACGAATATAATTTGACACTTCAGTATCATCAAAAACCGAAATGCTTTTCAACTTCCAGTAACATCTGATCTTTATTAGACTGAGATGTTCTCATAAACCATTTTAATTGATACTGCTCTGCTTGTTGCAGGTAATGATTCGATGCTCTAACCACCGTGTTTAATGTTTCTTCCCGTGCACGTTGTGGATCTGATAAACTAGGGAACAAACCCTCCATGCCTCTCAGATGATCCCGATCCAAATACTCCGCTCGAACTAGGTCATCTTCTGCAAACATATAAACAACTCGGTTGGGGTTAACAATCTCCCTTAGATAAGCAGGTTCCATAAAAGTATCTACTACGATTGGCTTCTCTTTCCCCATCTGTAACAAATCCAAAATAATAAACTCAACGCTTTCATCAAACACTGAATTTAACCAGTGACTTCTATCGTTCCCACGCCCTAAAAAGAACCATTCCCAATCAATGAAGTGTCGCAAAATTGCTGGATGATCCTGCGGATTAGCCTTTTTTTGATAATCGAAAGTGTGGTCATCTGAAGAATAATAATTCATATCCCATTTTGAAGAAAGTAAATTAGTCATCGTGCTTTTGCCGCCGCAAGGGCCTCCACATATCCAATAAACGTGATCTAAATATTGTCTTAATAGTCGATCTGAAATTTTCATTGTACAACCATCCCCCTGTATAAGAATGTTTCTTAAATGGGAGAATATCTCATTTTGTTCGCATTAAATGTCCAGGTCGCTGGCATTGCTACACCGCCTTTCCGAGCTTAATTTCTGATAAATTTATTCCTCGGAATCACTTTTCACAATCACAACTAATGATCTGTATACTGCAAAGCGTGAATCGGTGTACCTTTAGTGATTTCACCTGTCAATGTATTGATTTCTAGTAGCTCTACCAAAACCTTCCATCCATTTTCGCTTTTGAAAATTTTATACGGGAGTGGTGGTGACTGTTCGTAGTCTTGTCCTGCATACTTTTGAACTACGTAAAGTTGAACTTCATCCGTATTGATTTGTTTGCTTTCCACAATTTCATACCCTGTAGTTGGATTGGTTTTAAAATCCTTCACATATCCTTCTTCACGACTTTTCTCATCCAAATAATTTGTATCTTTAGAATAGAACATCATTCCTTCAACATCCCTAGCAATGTAAGCCTGAAAGTACTCCGTTGCTGCTTCCATCGGAGTTTGGGCTACGACTCTTTCCGCAGTTGTAGTCGATGCTACTAAAATAGAACCAGCAACAACACTGGCAAGTAAAAGCGATACTAATCCTTTTCGTTTCATGGATTGAGAACTCCTTTTTAGTGATAGAGTTGGTAATAGTGATCAAATTTTCTTTGAGATCTATTTAGTATAACGCATTGAATTATTGGAAAGTTTTTATATTTATGAGAAATTTGTTTACATCTATCTTTTAGCCTCTTTATCCAAACTCTTCTTTACGCCCACCTCACTTAATGTTAGATTTTATAACATATCATTATGAAAGCGAGTGGGTTAAAGATGGATCTGCGACAGTTATTGACTATCCCCATTCTCTCCAAAGCAAAGGTCATTGCCGGGCATCGTGGCCTTGATCGCTTGGTGCAATCGATTAATATTATGGACGCACCAGATATTGTCCAATTCCTGAAGCCAGGGGATATGCTGCTGACGAACGGTTATATCCTAAAAGATCGTCCCGATGCTCATCTTGCATTCATTACAGACATGCATGCAATTGGTTGTGCAGCGCTTGCTGTCAAGACACAGCGTTTCTCTCTTGAATTATCTCCGCAACTGCTTGAGATAGCCGACAGACTAGGCTTCCCAATCATCGAGCTGTCTGAGATAGACAATACACTCGGTGAGATATTTCAACATTCGATCAGTGCCATCCTCCAGAACAAAACCCATGAGCTACACTACGCCTTGTCTATTCACAAGCAATTTTCCACGATGGTGATGCAGGGAAAAGGCATACCATCCATCGTAGATACATTGTCTCAGTTGCTATCCTCACCTGTACTTCTGCTTGGTTCGAAGAAACAGATTACGGCAAGCTCCCATTATGCACAACAGATGGATCACCAGTCTCTCGCCGCGCCCTTACTGACTTTTATAGATGAGTCCCCTTCCTTCCACACCGCAATCTCGATCTGTCTACTTACTGCTGATAAATATCGACATGCTGAGCTTCATCCCATCTTCACGGATCGGCACGAGGGTTATTTGATCGCACTATACGAGAGTTCCGCAAGCTCTAAACTCTCCACTCTGGCACTGGAGCAAGCCGTCAATGTGATCGGCCTGGAGTTAACCAAGAAACAAGCCGTCAAGGAACGCTCCCGCCGTTACAAAAATGAATATTTCTCCGATCTCATTCAGGGCTTCATTCGTTCGGAACAAGAAGCGCTACATCGCGGCAAGAAATATGGGCTGCAAGCCAAAGGGAGTTCTGTTCTCATCATCGCCAAAAAGGATGAATCCTTAGCGGACATACCTAAGCAGAACTCTACTCCCTCTGGGGGAGAGCGTTTCATCTCGGAACGAGACGCTAATTATGAGCTGATTAAACAGGAATTCGCCCGATTGGATCTCTCCTTTGTCATGTTCACTAAGAACGACCAGTTCGGCATACTCGTCTTTTTGGCCGAATCGTCTTGGGACGAACATACCGTTGTTCAGCAGCTTGAGCGGATCGCGAGCAGTCTGTATACAGAGTCGCAACTCAGCTTATCCTTCGGAATAGGTAATCCCTACACAAACGTATTGGATATCGGACTCTCCTATAAGGAGGCAGTCAAGGCGCTCCAATCCGGCTATCAGATGCGAAAGACCCGCTTCGCTCACTCCTATCAAACCATGGATATAAGCCGTCTGCTGCGCATGATTCCCCATCATGAGATGCTGCAGTTCCATCACGAAACCTTTAAGGCCTTCGCTGACCGAGATCCAAATGAGCGTAACGAGCTTATGAAAACCTTGTCCTCTTTCTATGAGAATCATTGCCAGATCGTTGATACAGCCAAAGAGCTGTTCGTACATCGCAATACAGTGATCTATAGGTTGGAAAAATGCGAGAAACTGACCGGCAGGAACATTAAGGACCCGATGGAGAGCCTGCGCTTCCGACTTGCCTTCGCGCTTGAGTCCCTTTTGAATGTTAATCCAGCTCCTAGTGAAGCTAATCATACGTCTTAAACCGAGGACGTGTCATGTATAATGACACGTTCTTTTGTTTTCTTTTCATATTCAATTCATGTTCAATCTTCATTTGTGCATTTTAACTGATTTAATTCTATTTTTATGTTCAGAGTAACTAATGACAATGATGCAAACAGTCTATATGATTAGGAATATATTCATTAATGTCATGTTAATTAACATCAATTCGCATCAAGAAACGAACTACCATCAGGCTGTAGGAAAGGGGCTACCTATCATGGCTATACAGATACAAGGCGTATCCAAATCATTTGTCAGTGCAACCGGAGAAGATATTCAGGTCCTGGCTGAGGTTTCGATGCAAATCAAGAAACAGGAGTTCTTCAGTATCGTGGGACCAAGCGGTTGCGGCAAAAGTACGATTTTCAATATTATCGCAGGTCTGCTCAAGCCAACCAATGGCAAGGTTATCGTCTGTGGTGAAGAGATCGATCAGACCACCGGACATGTCGGTTATATGATGCAGAAGGATCTATTGCTCCCTTGGAGAAGCATCCTGGATAATGTCACGTTAGGCTTGGAAGTGAAGGGCATTTCCAAAAAGGATCGCGGCGATATTGCCATGGATTATCTGGATCGTTATGGCCTGGCTTCATTCGCAGAAGCCTATCCCTCCACCCTATCAGGCGGTATGCGCCAACGTGTTGCCCTCATACGTACCCTCGTTACCCAGCCCGATATTATATTACTGGATGAACCCTTCTCAGCACTTGATTATCAGACCAGACTCATTCTGGAAGATGAAATCTTATCCATTCTCAAATCCGAGGGCAAGACAGGCGTCCTGATCACGCATGACATCGAGGAAGCGATTGCCATCTCCGACCGAATTGCCGTTATGAGTAAACGACCAACAACCGTGAAGCAGGTGTATGACATTGGTCTCGCTTCGCAATATGGCTCAGCACTGAAAGCCCGCTCCGACCAGAAGTTCAAGCAGTATTTTGAATCGATCTGGTCAGAGCTTGATATCCAAATGGGGAGGATCAGCTAATGAAGAGCACATCACCTGAAATTACCCTTGCCGGAAAGCCTGCTGGAGTTACGAAGAGCAAGAGCAAACGCAGACAGTCCACCTTCTCCAAAGAATGGCTGGTAACAATGCTATGGCGGTTCATTATTGTTGCAGTCATCCTGGTGATCTGGGAATCCGCCGTTCGTCTGAAACTGGTTAACGGATTCCTCATGGGATCACCAAGCGCCATTCTTGATGCCGCCATCACGATGGCCAGCTCAGGGCAACTGCTTACAGACGCGTTTGCAACGGTGAATGCCACAGTTATCGGCTTTGTAGCCGGAAGCTTAATCGGATCATTGGCAGGACTGCTCATGTGGTATTCCAAGTCCGTTGCCCGTGTGCTCGATCCGTTCATTGTAGCGATGAACGGTATTCCGAAGATCGCACTTGCTCCCATGATTATCATCTGGTTTGGTTCAGGCATCTTCTCCAAAATTGCTCTGGCCTCCGTGGCGACATTTATCGTCGCGCTATTATCCGCCTACCAAGCGACGCATCAAATCGACGAATCCCAGATTAATCTGATGAAATCCTTCGGTGCGAAGAAATCACAAATTTTCCGCAAAATTATCGTTCCTTCCTCTCTGCCATGGATCATCTCGGCCTTCCGTATCAATATCGGTTTGGCACTGGTGTCTGTTGTAGGTGGAGAATTCATCTCTTCAGATAAAGGACTTGGACATATGGTATTCGTCGAAGGTAACCTGTTCAACCTTCCGGCCGTATGGGTTGGCGTGTTCATGCTTATGCTGGTCGCCATGCTCCTCTACACCTGTGTCGGTTATATCGAATCCCGTCTCCTTCCATGGAATGACAACAAGACCAGCAGCACATCCACATCTGTATAGCTGACCTACAACGATTAAAGGGGCCTGATGACTAATGCGTACATTCAAAAAGATAGCTATTCTAGCAACGATGACGTTTATTTTGACTACACTGCTCAGTGCATGCGGAAGCAATGCCACAACACCCGCGAGTGGTGCAGGTACATCTAATAGCGGGGGGCAAGCAAATACGCAGGTGGACAAAATTATGGTCTCCGAGGTGTATCACAACCTGCTCTACCTTCCCTTGTATGTAGCGAACAACCAAGGATTCCTAGAGGAGAATCGTATTGAGCTATCTTCCATCCGTGCTGCCGGAAGTGGCCCAACAGCATTGTCTTCGGTGATCTCAGGCGAGTCTGCGTTCTCCTTCCACGGTCCTGAGCATGTCGCATTTGCTAATGCAAAGGGCGGAGATGCTCGCTCACTGGTCCTTCTATCCGGCAGTGCTCCAGTATGGGCAGTTGCGCGAGAAGGCGTAACCGTGAACTCGACAGCAGATTTCAAAGGTAAAACCATCGTTGTGGGCTTGGCACCTACAAGCTCGAACAGCTTACTGCGGAAACTATTCGCTGACAATAACATCGATATCGACAAGGATGTGACGATCACTGAGGTTCAGAATGGCTCCGAGCTTGGTGCTGTATTAGCCGGCAAAGCCGACATTGCTATCGTTTACGAGCCTCAGCTGGATCAAGGCATTGCAGAAGGGCTGCATATCGTCCATGATTTCACGAAGGATTATCCTGACTTTGCCTTTGCAACGATGAATACAACCGCAAGCTTCATTGAAAAGAATCCTGATCTCACCCAGCGCTTTGTGACCTCTATTGAGCAAGCCCTGGAGTACATTCAATCGAATCCTGAAGGCGCAAAAGCAGTTGCCGTGAAGGAATTCCCGAATCTGGACAAAAACGTCGTGAAGCAAGCGGTACAACGCATGATCGATAGCAAGGTATACCCTGCGGAGGGACTCATCAATGAATCAGCATTCGAGACCGCAATCGATATGCAGCGCTTCATCGGCAATCTGAAGGAAGACCTCGATTACGAGGACATTATCGATTCAAGCTTCACCACCAAATAGAGAGAGAAAGGGTGATTACTCTGAACCAGGACAACTATCTCACACACCGCCGTACAGAAAGCGCCAAATATGCGGACGGAGTTATTACAAGCGAGGAGCTTGCCCTATTTACAGCAGACTTGGAGCTGATTCGAAGCTTCAAGTTGCCAGAAGAAGTAGGGCCCAATCCCCCGCATAGGAGCGTGCCTCTGCGATGATTACGAAACCGCTGAACGAGCTGACGATTGCTGAAGCCGCGACACTGATTAAAAATAAGTTGATATCTCCTGTCGAGCTTACAAAATCCTATTTGAATCGCATTGAGAAAGTAGAGCCTTCTGTGCAAGCCTTCGTTACGGTCACCGCCGAACAGGCTTTGCAGGCCGCAAGAGAGTCTGAACAAAAACTGATGAATGGCGAATATCTCGGTCCTCTGCACGGCATTCCCTATGGAGCCAAAGACATTATCCATACCGCTGGCATACGCACCTCGGCCGGATCAAATACCTTTCCTGACTTCGTACCCGGAACGAATGCAACTGTGATTAATAAGTTGCAAGCTGCAGGCGCTATCCTGCTCGGCAAGACAACAACGACGGAATACGCCTTTCAGGGAGGAGAACCGCCAACACGCAACCCGTGGAATCTAGAACATACCCCGGGCGGTTCCAGCTCCGGCTCCGCCGCTGCAGTAGCGGCTGGCATGGCTTCCTTCACACTCGGAACACAGACCTTTGGATCTCTGCTTAGACCCGCAGCATACAACGGATTAACCTGTATGAAACCCACTTACGGCAGGGTTAGCCGTAATGGTGTCATCACAGCCAGCTGGAGCCTGGATCATATTGGCGCCTTCACTCGATCTGCACAAGATAACGCAATCGTTCTGGAAGCGATGGCCGGGCAAGATGAGCTGGACTCCTTCACGCTTCCTTATGGCAAGCCAGACTTAACAAATGCTCTTGAGCATCCTATATCAGGAATGATGGTCGGGCTACCGAGCAGCTTCTTCCAGACTGATGAACCGGCGATCTTGTTAGCGGTAGAGTCGGCAATCGCTGTGCTTGAGAAGCTGGGCATGCAATGGAAGAAAGTTGACCTGCCTTCTTATATGGAAGAAACCATTGCTGCTCATCGTACGGTAATGCGGGCAGAAGCTGCCGCCTTCCATCAGGAACGCTTCGCGGAAGCCTCTGATCGTTACGGTCACACGATGCGGGAGCAGCTTGAACTCGGTTACCAGACGAGTGCCGTTGATTATTTGCAGGCACAACGCATCCGAACGATATTCCGGAGCGAGATGATGATGCTTTTCAATGAAGTAGATGTGTTATTGACTCCATCAACACCGTATGTGGCCCCATATGGCTACAAGACAGGCAGCCCGATTTTCAACGGACCGTTCACCAATACAGGACTACCTTCCATCACCGTACCCATCGGGTTTGATACCACCTCAGGGAAGCCATTGCCTATCGGCATGCAGCTTGCCGGTCCACTCATGAGAGAAGACCGCGTGTTGTCCATCGCTCATCATTATCAGCAGGCTACGAACTGGCATCAGTTAACAACAAATATACACACTCATTAGGAGAGGAATGACAGCTACGATGTCTACCATCATACATGCAAGTGCAGCACCCAAGTTCTCGCTTCCTTTCTCCCATGCTGTCCGCGCAGGAGATTTGGTCTACGTCGCAGGTCAGGTAGGCGTTGATCCAAAAACGCTTGAGCCTATCGGTGGCATTAAGGAGCAGACTGAGCAGTGTATTCGTAATATTGAGGTGATCCTGCAAGAAGCCGGACTTACACTCGATCATATTGTGAAGGCAACCACTCATCTGGCCCGAGTCGAGGATCAGTCCGAATACAACGAAGTGTATGCGCGAATGATTAAACAGCCCTATCCCGCCCGTATTACCGTATTCAGCGGGTTAGGTCCTTATTTAATTGAAATGGAAGTGCTGGCGTATGCACCTTCCGTCCGAGGAGAGTAGCACATCACCAAAGAGCACCTGTAGCCATAGATGGGCACAGGTGCTCTTTGTGTCTAGAAACCCGGTCCTCTTTTGAGAAACGGGTTTCTTTTTGGTATTCCTATTTTGTTTTGAAGCGAGATGATTCCTCGGCAAGTTGTTTGGTCAGTCCATCGATTCTCTGCACCATATTTGTCAAATGTTCTGTCATGCCGGACTGTTCCTGCATTGTTGCTGTGACTTCCTCAACAGAAGCCGACACCTCTTCACCGGAAGCAGACAAGTTCTGTGCAGCCCCAATGACGTCATCCTTATCACGTTCAATGGATTCGATCTCAGTAGCAATAGCCTGAACCTGGCTCATCATCTCATTCATATTCTCGGTGACAAAATTGAATGTCTCCTTGGTCTGGCTAACACTGCTCTTATGCTGTTCCGCAATCGCTTCAATAGCCTGAACACTCCGGTTATTCTGCTCCACGTGATCAATGGTCTGCATCACGATTCGGTTGATATCCTCCGATTGAGCTGTCGTCTGCTCTGCCAGCTTGCGAATCTCAGAAGCAACGACTGCGAAGCCACGTCCCTGATCACCAGCTCTCGCCGCCTCGATCGAAGCATTCAACGCAAGTAATTTCGTCTGATTTGCGATTTCGGCAATCGTACCTGTAATCTGGTGAATGCCCGAGGAGCTTTCGGCGAGTTGCACTGTAATTTTGGAGATGTTGCCAACTTCAATCTCGTTCTGGCCGTTCACCGCAATGAGTGCATCAATAACTTCATGATTATTTTTGAATGCATCCGTAATTTCATCTGCCTTGAACTTCACTGCCTGCGACATTCCATTCACGTTGGCAATCTTGTTACCCACATTCATGAATTTGTCCACAATGGCTTCCGTATCGTTCGCCTGGGACTCCATCGCTCGTGAAATCTCAAATGCTGTTGTCGTTGTTTCGGCAATCGTGGTCGAAGTTTGCTGAGTGGACTGTTCCAGCTCGGATGTACTTGTTTTCAGGATGCCGATGGAATGGTTCATGCTGGAGATCAGCTGTTTATTGCCTGCTGCCATAGTATTGAAGCTGTCCACCAATTGTTTGAATTCTCCGCTATATTTACCTTGAGCCTGTACCGTCAGATCGCCGCCCGCAAGCTGTCTGAACAACACAGTTAGTCTTGTAATTGGTCTGGTTACCAGCAAAGAGATCAGAATACCCGCTACGACGGAAATCGCAATAGCACTAAACAGAACAATATACATCTGTTTTGCCATCGCACGCAAAGGCTTTTGCACATCACTCAGTTTATCTTCAACAACGACGGTCCAGTCCGATCTTGGGATTTTGGAGTAATACGCCACTTTCTCATCTGTGCTAATATCCCCTTGCTGTAGTTCAGCGCCAGGAGCCAGATCTACCAATGATTGGTATTCGCCGGACTCCATCTTCTGGCCTGCCAACTTCTCATCCGCTGAATCGTAGATGACCGTACCTACACGGTCCAGAATGATCACTTTTCCCTCATCATTAATATTGATATTTTGAAGCTGATTAACGAAGAACGAGGTGGATGCCGCAGATACGAGCACTCCCTGTACTTCTTGATTCTCATTGTAGATTGGCATGGCAAAAGCCGTACCAAGTTGTCCTGAGGACTTGGCTACAATCCCTTCACTAATCACGTTTTTACCCTGAATCGCTTCTTGGAAATATGCCCGATCTCCGCGTTCTGCCTTGATCACTGCCGGATCATTCGCTGCAATAATAATGCCATTCCGATCCAACAAAATCAGACTGTTGTTACCTTCCATACCTGCCAGACTGTCCGCGAGAATACCACTTGCCTTATCCAGCAGCTCATTGTTTTCCGAGAAAAAGTTCTCACCTTCCTGCCCATCCGTATTCCGAATCTCCAGCAGATCCTGGAAGGTACGATGTGTTGTGATCAGAAAAGTGGATTTTTCTTCCAAACTTAGTGAAGCATACAGACCTGCCCCCACCCGGTCCGAGGTTGCCTTAATTTCATCTTTGCTTTTGTCGAGTGTAATAACTGCCGCTACGCTGTAACACACTACCGCAGTTACCGCCAGTACGATACACACCAGTAGACTGATCATAAGTGGTAACTTGACTCTGAACGACATGTTGCGCATGCGTTCTCTTGCCTTGCTAAATACCATAATTCCATTCACCATCCATTTTCATTTTCGTCATTATGAAGTCCAAATTCTATGTATCTACTTTATATCGGTCGATATCAAATAATCTGTAAGCTGTTTCCCCAGTAATTCTAGGTCAAAGGCCACTGCAAACGATTGGAAAATGAAGACTTTGGGTTAATACAAAATATGACATCAACATCGTATAATATATGAAATACATATCGTGCAGGAAGAGGGACACCGCATTGAATCCGAGAATGCCTACTTTATTAAATGTCGAATAGGAGAAGTGATATGGCAAAAACAGCATTACCTACGCTATTAAATGTCGTGCGCATTTTATTGAGTGTAAAACTGATCTACGTGATTGTGTCCTTTATCGTGTTCCTCATTGACTTCAACCAGAACATGGAGGCCTATCTGGGTTTCTCACGCAAAGGAGATGATCTGGCTTACGCCTCTGGCGTATTCTTAGCCAGAATGTTGTTTATCATCGGTCCCAGCCTGCTCGCTGTTATATTCATCACCAAAAGAAAGTTCAAGCTCACCGTGACGTTTCTGAGTCTGGCGCTATTCGTTTCCATTCCGAATGAGAGTAACCTGTTTACCCTGATTCATCTCTTCGCCCTGCTTATCGTGCTTTTGCACCGTCCAAGCAAGATGTATCTGAAACGAAAGGATACCCCTGTTAATGAAGCTGTAGTTGAACCGAAGGATTAATCAAAAAGGGCCTGACGATGTCGTCAGGCTTTTTAATGTTAGTACGTATAAGCTGGATCGCATTGTTTTCCGTTCACATGCTGTACTTCATTTCGTTATACTCGTTGTAAGATACCTCGACAGGCATACAAAAAAACACCCTACGGAGAGACTAATACGTGTCTGCTCCATAGGGTACATTTTATGATAAAAGCTTATATAACCACGAATTCCGTGTTGAAATCAGATCCCTCGCTTACCCCAGATCGGCAATCCGCTGTCCAATACGCGGAAACAGCCCAAAGGCATTCTCATAGAAGACTTTATCATGATGCTGCTCCGGTACAAGTCGACGGACAAATTCGGCATACAGATCGATGGGCGCAAGCGGCCAGTCGGTGCCAAACAGCATTTTCTCATAATGATCCGAATAGACCAAGGCCCGGCGGAAATGATCCATGAACAAAGGCTCGTTCATGAACCGTTCAAAATGGGGCCGGTCCCCCACCACAAGACCAGACAAATCCGCGTACACGTTAGGATTCTTCGCCACCACTTCAGCTGCATCCATCACCCATGGATCACCCAAATGACAGATCATGAAGTTCACACCGCGCTGCTGCAAGGCTAATTCATCCACCGTCAACGGATGCGAATATTTGAGTAATCCATTCATGGAGTACGTGTCACCCGTATGAATCACGACAGGCAGGTTGTACTTGGCTGCGAGTTCATAGACCGGAGTATAGATTTTGTCATACACATAGTGATGATAGTATCCGGCATAGAGTTTGATTCCGGCTACTTCTGGGGATTGCAGTCTTGCTTCAATCCGGTCAAGCTCGTCCTGAGCGTTTTTACCATCTAGCGCATTGGGATTGATGCCCACGCATTCCATGAGGAATGACGGAACCTTCTCTTCCAGATCAAGTCCCATCGGGTTAGGGGAACTGGAATCCGGGAATGCTCCCTTCGTCTGCTCCGTAACCCCCATTCCGATACCCATAATGACGTCGTTTTTATCAAACTCCGCTTTAAGACCAGCGGCAGAGTAATCCACTTTCGATAAATCGATTGCTGTTCGGTGAAAGCTGTCGATGTCCGACAGATGAATATGAATATCAATGATCGGCATGTAAAGCCTCCTTTTCATCGGTAGAAGTTGCAAAATTCAGTTTGAGAAGGTCATGCACATCCGCTGAACTCAGCGGGATTGGTCCCAGAACCAGATAGGTCGGCTCCGTCCAGACCGTCTCCCCCTGCTGGAGTGTCAGATGATGATGTACGTTCAGACCCGTCACCTGATTATTGGCAAAACCCCATGCACTCTGATTCGGGTAACGATGGACCGCATGCAGCATGTTCTCACGCGAAACCGATCCTACTCGCAAAAGGTCTTCAAGTGGCAAGCCCACATCCACCTTGCCGAGCGGGAATCGATCTTTACCCGGTTGCTCTATCCAACCTTCCGCAAATACAGATGAAGGCTGGAGGAAACGTTCCTCCGCAAGCGAGTAATCCGTCAGCGTCAGGCCGCTTTCGTTTGTCACGGCAAGTAGCGTGCAAAGTACAGGGACACCCGGTAGCATCAGATAATGCTGCTGGATCGTGATTCCCCGATTCGCTTCATGCTTTTCAATCCGGGTGGTCAGCTTAATACCCTTCCAAACGTTGCCGTATTGATCCTTCTGCTCTGTCCAGGAAGCGGCTCTCTGTTCCAACTGGCGGCTGAAACCATTCATGCCTGGAACCCCCACACCCAGCCCGCCATACCACGGATTCCACCACGAGCGTGGAGCCGGTTCAGGGTATGAGCTATCCAGCCATTCTTCTCCTGCATATTTCAGGGAGTGTACTACACTCCCGAATTCAGGAGCAACGGCGATCGACAACACTCCATTGTCTACGGTGTACAAAGGTCCAGATGAACCTTCTTCAATCTTCTGCTTCACCTCTGTTCCGCTCTGCGGGAACCAAAGGGCAGTTCGCTCCTGAATCCGATCTTCGCCCCGGTATAGCCCACGAACTTTCCAACCACTCACGTGTTGGTCTCGGTCCGCTTCGTCTGGTGAAAATGTCAGCTTGGCAGAGTTTAGATTCTGCTCCGGATTGAATTCCTTCGCATTGGCCATAACCTCCGGTTTGCCACCCTGCTGTACATACAGCTCCAGCTTGCCCGCAAGCGAAACCAGTTTGTGTTCAGTCAACGTTGCTTGCAGCACATCCGGGGCAAATGGATTCCCCTCACTCAGTGTCAGATCCAGATGACTGTCCAGCAACGGAATGACCGGGTTACGCTGCTTCCGCGCAAACGCACGGAAATCCGACCATTTGGCAAACGTGTTCAAAGCATATACAGTTGCTTTTGTCCGCACAACGGCTCCTGCAGGAATACGGCCAAGCTCATGCTGAAACCCCAGCGTGTATTCCGGGCGAAGCAACTTCAGAGAAGGGTCCCAATAGATACCGCTGGCACCATACTCCTCCTTACAGAACAGCCAGTTCTCCGTGATTTGGGCGCTGTCCCAATGGCTCGGATCACCAGCGTAAGAATCCCCCATATCCACAAAACGGCCTTGATACGGTAAAATTAGCTGGTTTCCGTAGAAACCAAAGTTATTCATCAGAAACAGCTCTTCTTCCCAAGCGCTGTCTCGTGTATTCTCAACCTCGTGGTGGAATTCGGCGATTCCATTCGCAGACAGCTTGACCACAGACTTAATCTGCAAGCCAGGGAAATCCTCCGAGTCATACAGTGCTTCAAGAACCTGAATTTCCCCTTCGGGATAAATATTCACTTCTTTTGCTTGTTTCTTGGATAACTCTTCGGCAAACGGCTTACCCAGCTTCGGATAAGTCCACCAGAACGAATGACGGGAGCCCGGGTATTCAATCCACATGTTATTATCTTGCTTGCTCATATGAATAGAGAACGCACCATTAACAGCCACCCATTGATCCTCAATCTGCCCGCCATATTTCCCTTCGATTCCCTTCATCAGTACAGAAATTTTGCTTGTAAAAGAGATCGCATGGTTCCCCACTGGGACAGCCGTCACTTCTACTTCTTGGGAATAGAGACCATACGAACGCAAGGTGAAAGGCACTGGCACAGACATTTTGCCTTTGGCAGGCACCGTAAAGCGCACCGAACGCTCCGCCCATTCAAGGAATTCATCCTCAGGCAAGTTCAAGCTGAACTCCGTTTCTGCATCCACATTATTTTCCACGTTCAGAACCAACCCGGCCGGAATACCTGGATAGAGCTCCTTCACAGGCAAGACGGTCTTGATCTTGGCCGGGAATTTCGGGGCAATACCTAACCTGAACTCCGCTTTCTTACCGCCGATCAACCATGTGCTGGCAACCACGGGATGAGTCTTATTGGTATTCTGTTCCTCTGTAATTGGATCAAGGTGAAACTCACCTTCCACGATGATGGTTTCTCCCGGAGCCACTGCTCGTGCAACGTCCAGCGCATATCGAATGTTTTTGTTATCCTCACCCTTAATCTCAACCGCCAGTTCGGACGCAGAAGTGTTCTTGATGCGATAGCGAACCTTATAGCTGGAACCGAATACCAGATCATGATCATCGACTTCTGTTGAGATTTCGTAATCCGGTGTTTCGAGGGCAGTCAGCCCGCGACCCGACTTTTCAAATTCAGCCCGCAGGGAGACATCTCCCTTTTTCCACGTGTAGTCAAAGAAATCAAAACCACGCTCCCGTCGGCCATCCGGCTCGGTGACGAGTTCACGCGTGCTGTCTGCATACCAATCCAACTCCTCAAAATAAGGAGCAAGTGCTTCGGTCTGTAAGATCGTGGGGATGAAATTCATCAGATGCACATGTTCATCTTTTTTCTCCCAGAAGAATCCGCATTTCTTGTACATCGGTACAGCCTTTGTGTTGCCTGCCCACGTGAACAGATCCAGTCGAGGCCATCCGGCCTCCACGGTCTTGCGCACAGCATTCAGGATCAAATTACGTCCGACCTTGTAACCGTGATAGTCGGGGCGTACGTTAAGCAGCGGTACATATAGCGCTCTCTCGTCATAGCGGTAATGAGCAAAACTGCAGAAGCCAACAACCTCTTTCTCATGAACGGCTAGAAACACATAAAGATTGGACGAACTCTCCATCTCCCGGCGAACTGTTTCCTCTGTTCTAAGGTTGGTGCCACCTCCCCAGCTTTCATTACTACGGTTCCACATATCCGCGAGTGCGGCAGCGTAAGAGGGATCGTATTCAATAATATGGATTTGATCAATAATCGAAGTTACGGTCATGTTCTGATCTCCTTCTCTTTATGTACAGGATGGTTAAGAAGCTAGTGATAGTCTTATCATACTATAAATGGAAGCATTTTCAGAGAATTAAAAATCTTTCTTTCCAACTTATATGTGCCTTTCGGAAGCTCTTGTTAGAAGCGTCAAGGATGGACGAATCTATTTAGGCATGAAAGAAAAAATCCACGTCTTTTAGTTAGACGTGGATTTAGGAATATGATCAGCTACTAATTTTCAATTATGCCAATATAGAACGGACATTGCGTAGAACTGATTTCATAAATTCAGAGGTTGGTTCGGCATGCCCCGCAATTTGGATACGTCGTTGCCGCACATCAAGACTCTTCAACTGATCCGTCAAAACAACACCTGAAAATGGCAGCTCTTCTGGTAGTGTAACTTCAAAAGGATAATCCTTGGCTTGGCTCGTTATAGGACATACAACGGCAAAACCCGTTATTTCATTGAATTCAAGTTCCGATAGAACAATAGCCGGTCGTCTCCCGGCTTGCTCGTGACCCGCTTGAGGATCAAAGTCAAGCCATATCAGATCGCCTCGTTTGGGAATAATCAAAGTAACTCGTTCCCTTCAGTACCAAAGTCTATTTCTTCATGTCTTGTATCCTGTTTCACTTTAGAGAGCAAAGTCTTTAGATGGTTACGTAGTTCCTCATTGGACTCTACAGGCTTGGTTTTTGGACGCAACAACAATTCATTATCTTCTGTCACCAAAATCTCGATTTCCGAGCCTTCTTCCAGATTAAGACGCTTAAGCAATTGGTTAGGAATGCGAATCGCACTGCTATTTCCCCATTTGCTAAGTGTGGCTGTAGTCATGGCAATCCCACGCCTTTCGTTTGATTGATGCTCCAATTATACCTCACCTCCCTACAGTTGTATATCTATATGATATACATGAAACAATAAAAGGATACATTGTATTCAACCATAAAATAATGATTGTACAGCCTATGATTATGAATAGATATACCATTGGTATAAAGCAAAATAAGCATATAAAAAAACCTCATTTGGTCGAAACGAGGGTTCCCAGTCAGATCATCCCCAACAATGAAAAACAGCTGTAAGCCTTAGACGAAAAAAATGAAGTCCAGACTGCCCCTGTTTTATGGAGCTATAGTCCCTCGGTAGCTTACCCTTGTATAATGTGCCTTGATCTCGACTGCCAGTTCGGACGCAGAAGTGTTCTTAATGCGATAGCGAACCTTATAGCTGGAACCGAAAACCAGATCATGATCATCGACCTCTGTAGAGATTTCGTAATCCGGTGTTTCGAGGGCAGTCAGCCCGCGACCCGACTTTTCAAATTCAGCCCGCAGGGAGACATCTCCCTTTTTCCACGTATAGTCAAAGAAATCAAAACCACACTCCCGTCGGCCATCCGGCCTCCACGGTCTTGCGCACAGCAGCGTAAGAGGGGGCGTATTCAATGATATGGAGCTGGTCGATAACCAGTTCCGTATGAAGTGTCAATGAATCCATTCAACCCTTATGTACGGGTAAACATATTGCCGCAGTGTGTCCTGAAATGGCTATACATGCGAACTTTGACAAGCTCTATTCGCTATTGTTACTCTTTGTAGAGGAGTGTTTCTTTTATATATAAAAAAGATAGATTCATGGAGGGAAAGCATGACAGAATGGATCACGCAATTTATACTCTTTTTTAAAGATTTGTCATACGCAGGTCTCGTTATTGCCTTGTCGTTTGAATTCGTACCTGCTGAACTTGTGCTGCCCATGGCGGGATATTGGGTGTATCTTGGGGATATGAAGCTTTGGCTGGCAATTCTGGCGGGTACCGTAGGCGGAACGTTTGGACCTCTGACGTTATATGCCCTGGGACGATACGGCGGCAGACCAATGGTCGAAAAATTCGGCAAGTATTTCTTGATTCGCCCCCACCATCTGGACGCTTCCGATAAGTTCTTCGAGAAATATGGCAGCGGGGTAGCTTTCTATGGACGTTTTGTTCCCGGCATTCGGACCGTGATCTCCATCCCTTGTGGTATGGCGAAGATGAATGTGTTTAAATTCAGTATCTTTACATTCTTGGCCATGCTTCCGATCACCTCATTGTACATTTACTTAGGCTTCAAATTAGGCTCTCAATGGGAACATGTGGATGAGATTGTTAAACCTTATATCGTTCCGGCAGCGGTGGTTTTCTTAGGCGCTTTTGGATTGTACGTGCTTTTGAAACGTTGGAAAAGAAGAACGGCTTTGAACAAGTCATAGGCTTGCCTGAGGAAATGCGGGCTGTATAGTAGAGTAGCTGGTATATGATGAAAAAAATCCTTACTCTACATGGCCTGTGGTTATGATTTGTTAAGTTACTAGTGATAGATGATATGCCGTACTAATCTACTCGTATATTCACATGCAAAGCCCCACCGATCATGGCGATCAGTGGGGCTTTATCGTTTCAATTGATTTCTATATCAGTTCCTGCCTTCTTTTCAAATACACATACAACACTACGCCAGATACCGCACAGATCACAGCACATAAACCGATGAATCCATATCCCGCCTGAAGTCCGCGCAGCAGCCCCAACTGAGTTGTTGAACCGTACATATTCTTCACACCTTCAATCACCCAGCCAATCACATAGTTACCAATGACACTACCAACCCCCATCAGAGTAACTGTGAACGTAATCGCGGTGTCACTGCCGTTCGGATATCTTCGTGCGATAAACGCCATAACTGTTGGATAGATCATCGCTATTCCCGCGCCAGATATCGCAAAGAAAATCGCAAGACGCTCTCCCCCTGCAAGCGCCACGAACGTACATACTCCCGAGAAAGCCGAGAACAGAATCAGTGATAATACAAATCCGATCCGGTCCGTCAATGGTCCAAGCAGCAGGCGTCCCAGCGAGAACGTGAGGAAGAACGCAGATAATAACCCGGAGGCTTTGACCGTGTCCCACGTGTAGGCTTTTTCCAAGAAATTAACCAGCCACCCCCCAACCGCCAGCTCCGATACCACGCCAAAAGAAAGAATGAGCACCATCAGCCAAAGGGCAGGATCACGTGTTAACGTCTTCAGTGAAGTCCGATCTTCATGAGGAAGATCGTCCCCCGGGAATTTGCTGCGCAGCGCCGCAATGATCGGCAGCAGACAGAGTGACAACATGACCAGATACATGCCGCGCCAGTCCAGTTCGTGTCCAAACACCTTCAAGGACATGACACCCGTCGCCAGCAAAGGAGCCACCGTTGAACTCAGTCCATAGAAGAAATGGGACAGGTTCATCATCGTACCTGTGTTTTTTACAAATATCCTTGCACCCAGAATCGCCAAAGCAATCTCCAGCATGCCGTTACCGATGTACATGAAGAAGTACGATGAAGCAAAGAGAGGATAGTTATGAGACATGTAAATGAACACACCCGAGAGAATCATCGATGCAAACGATATAATGCTAACCGCCTTAATGCCCCATTTGCGAACCAGAATAGCCGTGAAGGAGCAGGCGATCAGGTACCCAAGTGCATTCAGGGACAATAACGTCCCGAGCTGTTTCTCATCCAGATTGAAGTCAAATTGAATGCGCGGAATGGCCGGCCCCTTAATATTTTCCGATATGCCGAATACGATAAATCCGAGAAAGATTGTTGCCAGCTGCATGGCGTACAGCTTGTTGAACTTTCGTTTGTTGCCTTGTGTACCTGCTTGCTGATTCAAAATAAGTTCCTCCAGTGTGTTCAGGAAAATGATTGCACGTTATAACTACGATTGCAGTACCATCTTCCGACCGCTGTTATCCCTGTATTTTTTGAATTTCTTGCTGATCGGTAAAATACAGGGATAAAGGCGTTCTTCAGATTGGTTCTGCCCTCTCCGTTATCGTGTCAATGATTTGTACATATGAAATAGGAAACATAGTTAAGCATTATTCCTAAAAATAGAATACTTGTAAAAGTTCCTTTGTCCTTTACCACTGCTTCTCAATCACCTGAATGCGGTAGGTCAGGCTCTCCAGTGTAACAGCGACTAGTCCAGTCACATACTCGCGCCGAGTGTCTCTTTGGATGATCAACTCCGGCATATGCTCCTGTGGGATCAAGTGATCCAGACAGCCTTGTAACAGGTCATTCCGCATAGCCGGGTCCATAGTATCGCCCGTAACGACAATCGCTGCCGGGTTGATAATCGCAATGATGGAAATCAGCGTCTTTGTGACGAGTTCCTGCAACCCTTCCATCGTTTTCAACATTCGCAACTGCTCTTCTCGTGACACGCCAAAAGGTAAGAAGGACACCTCGCCCCCAAATTGCGTGTTCCCGGTCAGCGGACGACCATCAATGATAAAACCTGCACCTGGAAAATGGTTCTCCGGAAACGTAACTACCGCGAAGTTCTTCTCTTCCTCAAACTGCTGCTGGTTGTAAAGTCCGTAGACCGTCAGGTTCATATCATTGCCAATGACCACTTCCACGTCTTCATATTGCTCTTTGAGCCTTGGGCCGAGCGGCTGATACATCAGCTCCGGTACATCACAGATCCCAATAACGCCGTTGTGTGCCACCCCAGGTATGCCGATACCAATGGCCTGCACATTGTGGTGTTGTTCGATCAGGTTTGCAATCAAATCCTCTACCACCGTGACATTAATCTCATCCAAAATGAGTGTCTGTTCGTCGGCCATCTCTCCGTTCAGATTGGCATATGTATGTGTGATCGAGTGAATGCCGCCCTCTGTTCGAATAATCAGGCACAGTACGCTGGCGTAGTCCGCATTAAACTGGTACCGACTCGCCGGTCTCCCCCCACTCGATTCATCTGGTCCCAGATCGATAATCTCACCTGTCTGAAGCAACTCGTTCAGGATCGTGCCGCATGTGGCAACACTGAGTTTTGTCAGATTTGCAATGGAAGCCTTCGTGCCTACGCCCATGGATCGGAGTGTATTCTTCACAAGTTCAACGTTAATGCGCTTCACCTGTTGGGTGTTGTGTGATGTGGGTAACATGGTAAGTTATATGCCTCCTTTCGTTCATTTCGAACCATTCAATGAATGTTTTTAAAAGTATTTTAATAATTGAAGTGTAGGGGGATTTGGCAGGAAAGTCAATGCTAAATTGGGAGCGAAAGACGTTTGGAAGGGAAGGCAAAAAGACAGTTCAAGATCATCTTATATGATCCTGCGCTGTCCTTTAGTTAAGGTGACTTTATGTAGACTGACTCATTTGATTTGCCAAGATGCTCTTCTCCAGTCGGACTTTAAATAACATTCTGTTTAGATCCTGTTCCATGGAATGAAGGTGATATGCAGCTTGTTTCACCGTGTCCATATGCAGCACCCCGCCTCGCTTCGCGATGATGTCCATGGCATCCAGGATGAGTTTGTTACATGTGACCAGCTGATCGACGTAATCGTCTTCCTGTTGGACAAGTTGTGCGTACTGCAAAGCGAGGTCTTCGCTGTTGGTACTTGTCATGTCACCACTCCTAAAATTGGTACGCATAAGAGTACCAGATATACAAAAAGTATATGGTACGCTCATGCGTAACGTCAAGACCATATGGAAATTTTAGGAGTGATACTCATGGCTAAGAAAGTCGTCGTCAATATTCATAAACTCACGGAAAAACATAATATCTCACTGCGCGAACTAGCAAGATTATCTGATATCCGCCACGCTGCTTTGAGTGAGTTGCAGTCTGGGAAACGTGAGAATATCAACTTTGCTCATATTGAACGGATCGCAGAGGCGTTGGGTATTGATGATATTAGGGAGATTATTGAGATTCGGGATTGTTAGTATGTTTAAGTGTAACCTACTTATAGTTATATGTAACTTTAACAATCTCATGTTAAGAAATATATTTGTTCTAAGTTAGTGATTACATTCCTCCATTATTGGTAATATTATACATAAGTTTCCTTCCGCAACTCACCAACAACTCATATAACGATTATTAATTAGTTTGTCATAGTAAAATGAGGGAGACGAAGCCAATTAATTATCAAATATGATGTTGTAAAATACCAAAGTTTGAAGATTTTTAAAAACTGTTCGTCAGTAGGTAGCTTGTTATTGTTACGCCAATCATCAATAATGTTCTTACAATCAATATTCCTCTGACTATTTATGCCTTTTATGCCTACAATTTCGCTACTGCTATGTCGAGAGTAGGCTCCAAATAAATCGGAAGCATTAAACATACCGAAGAAGTATTTCCTCCACGATCCCTTATCAATTTGTTTAACTAGAGAGTAAACTAAATTATTGACTCTATGTAGTTTAGATTTGCGATCATATTCATCTTTATTTCTATATACGTCATTTGTAATAACTTCAAGTATGTTACTCAATCTTTTTATAAAATCAGCTTGGATAAAACTGTTTATGTTAGCCCACTCGTATAGAACTACACTGATTTCTTTTTTCACGACAGCACCTTTGAAAATATAGCTCGAGTTAAAAATGCTTCTTTCATTTATAACAGCTACATTAAATTTTGGAATATTGTAAGAATTGAAAAGCTCATTCATTTGTATGGACCACAAATATTCTTGAAACGGATTCACCTCAATATATCTTTTTTGACCATTATTAGCTATATGATTCGCATATTTCAAGGCTATCGAGTTATTAATAAATATACCTTGCAAGTTCAAGGTGGATTCTATGTCACTAACTAATAGATTTTCACTTTTATTTGATATTTGTTCTGGAATTTGATTATTCCAAAAATACTGTAATTTATTGAATGCTTCATAATAACTCAAAAAAACACGATGTAAAGAAAAAAAGTTACTCTCTCCCATTTTAACAATAAATCTATTCAAATCAGAATGATTAACCCAGAACAATCTTTCAGGTTTAGTAGTGTACCCATCTTCAACATTTTCTGCATGTTGGTCTTCATACCCCATATAAAAACTATTCAAAGCAGGTAAAGTATCTGTATTTGAAGTAACAATAAGACCAAAATTACTCATGAATTCCCCTCCAGAAATGGATCTATAACATACTTGCTCATAACAATCTATAGCCGATGAACAACAATTTTACCTGTAGCGACCTACTACAACATAGGCTACTTAGATTATCCCATTATCTAACATACTGGATAACGTTCGTCTTGATCGCGGATTTCCAACTCGCTCTTTAGGTTACCATTTTCCAAAAAACTCGACATCTCAATTAAGGAGGATTATGATTGTTTTAAGAAACTTCCTTTGCTTCCAACAAAATGAAATAAAGCATATTTATTTTCAATTAATTGTCGTTTCAAGTCCAAAGACATTTCAAAATAAAAATAATGTTTTCATTCACCTTAGCGTAATATAAAAGGCATTTCGTTAAGTATCTCTCATTTTGAGTTTTAATAATTCAAGTACCGGAATAGATTGAACTGTAGCTTGATAGATTTTCTACTTTAACTGATATTTTAACAATCCTAATTTCAACTAGGAGTCTAGACTTAATTTACAATTTCACCTGTGGTTATTTGAAATTGTTCAATGATTGGTTTTTTTTAAAGTAACTATAATTAAGAATATGCTTAATCTGTATTATTTGTTGAAAGTATATTAATATACTTATCTTCTGAGATAACTACTATTAAACATTCAACGTCCTCTTCTTTCTGTTTATTTAGATACCTCACTGCTGAATTGAATCGGGCCCCTCTGGATGGATCACCTTTAGAAGTTGCTGATCCGTCCAATATGACACCTAAGCCATGACAGAATCCATTAAGATCAACTAAGAGAGCGCCGTCAATATTAGACACTAATTCAATTACATCCTTACAAAGAATAGTTTCTTCTATAATTGTTCCAGCGTAACACAAGCGCCTCATCTCTTCGGATGCTCTTTCCGAAATAACGACCATTGTGCCATGTTTTTGATTTTTTACTGTCTCAATCAGCTCTATTATTATTTCTTTGTTCACATTATTACTAAACGTGTGTTCAAGTTTAGTAGTTAAATCACTTATATAATCAATTTTTAACGGTAAATAGGGAATTAGATTTGAATAACCTATTTCTTCATGTTCATCTGCATACATTATCCATTGCAAATATTCTGTAAATTTCACTTTATAATATCCTGTATTATTATTGACTCTCCCTAACCCATATGCATTATAATTTTCGTCTATTAATAATGAAATACGATCATTGGTCATTTCTAATAATTTTCGGATGTGTTTATAATCGCTTATTTTTACTGGTACTTTCAAAGATATTGAAACTTCAACTTCGAAATCATCCTGTTTCCTACTACGATTTTTCAAAAAAACTATACTGCCGTTATTCACTTGACTTTCATACCTTAGTGAAGATAGTACATTGAAATGTGTATAATTATCAGCAAGAAAATTATTAGATCTTGATGCAGAATGCTTGAATAGCTCGTCATAAGTACGATCTTCCCATCGGAGTCTCCAACTTACTTTTAAAGACTGCATATATTCGTGTTCAACATCATCTCTATAAAAATATCTTTTGTAATTATTTTTATCAAATTTAATTAGAGAAAATTGATATATAACCTTATTACTTTGATCTAACAAGTCATAAGATGAAACATTAGGCAGTGAACACCAATAAATATATTTATCATATTCAGTATTTAGTATTTCTTCTATTTGCTTATGAAGAATTTCATGTTCTCTACTTCTGTATTGATAGAATTCAAAGTCTTCGGACCTTGTGAAATCATTTATAGCGTTAGTAATCTCTAATTTTTCTGGAGAATCAGGATATAAATAGTACTTATATGTATCATCATGCTTCAAACGTATATCTAGTAAATAAATATCTTGTATGCTTAGGTCAAGTATGTCTCTAGGTATGATTCTTTCAAATTCATTTAATACTTTCTCCTTAACTTCTTTATGTAGCTTAATTTCTCTTTCTTTAAAAGATTTCTTTTGTTTTTCCAGAAAACCATATAAATTTTTCATAATTTACGTCTCTCTTTCTTATTACTATCATTTGATTTCTATCTCTGTTATTTGAATCACAACACCGTGAAAAGTATTGTATCCACAAATAACGTAATAATACACTTATCCAGTTAATCACGTTTTTATGTGCACTACAATAGTAGAAAAATTATGAAAGTGTCTTATCAAACCATCCATTGGCATGCAAAAATGTACGCATCAATGTGAAACACGGCGTGGATCTGATCAAAATCTGTGTGACGGGTGGCGTGACAGATGCGAAAATGGTGGGAGAGGCTGGCCGTTTACAGATGACGGTGGACGAAGTTGCGGCGATCTGCGATGAAGCGCATAAGATTGGTTTGCGGGTGGCAGCGCATGTGGAGAGCACGGAAGGCGTAAGAGTTGCGTTACAAGGTGGCGTTGATACCATCGAGCACGGTTCGGAGATGGATGACGAAATCATTCATTTGTTCAAAAATAATCCCAATGCCCTGAATGGTTACACCGCACTCATCCCCACCCTGCAAGCCGCCTATTCATCCGCTTCACTGGATACCAGCGTAACAAAGGTAAGTGCAACGGTAAAAGAGAATTCAAGACTCGTCTACGATTCCATGCTCAAAGGTGTAAAACAAGCAATCGAAAACGACATCACCATCGGGATCGGCACCGATGCCTCCATGCCTTACGTGACTCACTATGATATGTGGAGAGAGATGGACCACTACATGAGGCAGGCCAACCTGAACAACAAACAGGTCATCGACATGGTGACTCGAACCAATGCGAAAATCCTCGGTGTTGAGGATGTTACAGGGATGGTGGATATCGGAAAAAATGCCGATCTGATTATCATGGAGCAAAATCCACTGGAACATATCGAGGCCTTGTCAGACATCTCTATGGTTATGGTCAAAGGAAATCTAATTCAAACACCGTCTGTTACAAGAATCAAAGAAGTCGACGATGTTCTAAACTCCGTATGGTGAGTTCAGATATGTAAATATAGAGTCGATCAGTAATACGTAATACTTGCTTCAATTAAATACGCTTTATCTTTAGAGTTCAATAATTCAGGCATTATGCTTTGAGGTGGAGGAATATCTTCAACAGGTTCTCCATCCAAAAATAATTCAAGTGCTTCTTTCGCCATCAATAATGCTTCTTCAACTGAATCGCCACAGGTGATACATCCAGGCAAATCAGGAAATGTAACATTAATTCCATCCTCTGCAAAATTAAAAATTGCGTAGTATTGGTAAGTTCGAATAATATGGGACACTCTCCTGTTAAGATTAATCATTCAATCCTTTGCCCTCCAGGATCGGCTGCATGCACTTCTCGATTCGTGACACTTTTGTTTTGGCTTGCTTTGGTTGTGAGAAATAATAGAGGTATGCCCGCTGCCGTCCGGGTGTCAGTGCTTCAAATGCATCTCGGAAAGCAGGATTCTCATCGAATTGCTGCTGAAGCTCCTCAGGAACGCTATATTCGGCAGTTTTTTTCATTTCCACTTGCAGTCCGGCCTGTTCCACTTCAATCGCTTGCTGGATATAGGCTTTGATCATAGCCTCCTGCTCCTCAATCTGCTCCAGACTGGTGAAGCGAAGCTGACGCTCTGCCTGTACATTCTCCGTTTGCTGGACCAAAATGCCGTGGTTATCCTTCAGCAGAGCACCTTTGAAGAACAGAATGGCCACGTATTCTTTGAATCCATGAATTAGTACGATGTTTTTCCCATCCAGCATATAGCAAGGGTGCATCCATTTCATATCCTCTGTCAGTTCAAAATCTCGAATGATCTCTCTCAGCTTTGTAGACTCTTCCTTCCACGTTTTGAGTTTCTTTAGATAGCCGTCAACTTTGCGATTCCCACTTGTATCCGTCATGGAGAAATCCCTCTCTTTATCTCATGTTCTTATAGGTTCAATTGTACTGGTTTTCAGTGGATTGTACAGCGTTGCTTACAGAGCTTTTATTGACTTTTCCAAGTGAATTTAAACCTTAATCGCAACAAAGACCATCCAGTTAGATGGCCTATCATTTAATTCAATCTCATCTAATAAGTTTCAATCGACAGTTCACCATACCCATAGTAAAATAATGGAATGTCTATTGCCATAATTCCAACATACGAAAGGATGATTTAAATGAGAGAGTACACAGTTGTTCCGGGTCCGAAAAATGTTCAAGTAAACCGAGGTGATACTCAGGCTGCTGTTAATTTATTTGCGGATATCATCAATCACAAAGCACAATCCGGATGGATCTATCAATCCATGGAGTCGCTTGCCGTCACTGAGAAACCCGGTTGTCTCCAACAACCTGTTACAACGCATCATTATATGCTGATTTTCTACAGAGAGATTTAATAATAGTACAACAATCATGCGAAACTCAGAATCTGAGGAACTGATATATAATAACATGCCTTCCGAAGAAGAACTTATTAGACTCTTACATACACATCATGAAGAAAACGATCCTCGAAGCAGTTTCTATATAAGAACTCATGTTATTCCAGAAATCGATTGGTTGAAGTCTTTGCTTAACGTTTCACTTGCATTATTCGCAGGGCTAATCATCTCTATGATCTGTTTCTATCTCTTGAATCCATTCATTCCAGTATATGCTTTGCTAAGTGCCCAGATTGTTTTCATAGCAAGTATGTTATTCATAGTTCTACGACGTGTTAGAGTGATCCTGATATGGAGTATTAGAATTTATCAACGTTTTGCCCCCATTGAGGTGAGGAACAAATGTCGTTTTGAACCAAGCTGTTCTGTGTATATGATTCAAGCTATTGAGCAATACGGAGCGATTAAAGGTCTTTCCTTGGGCATCCAGCGTCTTCGCAAATGTAATATCAACGGTGGAGGATATGATTATCCTTAAAATTAAAAGGTCCATAGACAATCTATGGGCCTTTTGGTTTGGTTAACATTTATGGCTTAAGCTAATATCCAGTAGTGACTGTGTCTCATCTTCCAACATGGAGGAAGCTATCATCCTGAAGTCATCAACCCCAATCTCAAAGTGACCTTTACGAAATGGAAACCCCCAATTGCGATTCCCACGTGTAAAAGTGAGCTGGTCTAACAACGTTGCAATCTTTACTTCTCGACACGGAAGATAACGGAGATCTCGGCGAAAGGGTACAAATGATTCCGACATCTGATATTGGTAGACCCTGTCGTCGATAATCTGACCAATAGCGGTAAAAGCCTGTAGCGGCTTGCCAGTTGATATGTCTGTACGTGGAGAGTAGTATATCATCCAATCGCCCGGGGACATCTGTCGCAACAGCGCTGACTTGCCATGGCACAGCTGCGCAAACCCTCCCTCTACGGCTACATTTACATGAGAAGCAGATACAACGCCAATCCAATATCTGCTATCCTGATTTGGTTTCATGGATACATCCCATTCCCTTCTCTCGTTTACATTTCCAGATTCGATTTCAATCGATCTAATTGCAAAAAATGATGTCTGTAGTGCATCTCTATCAACAAAAACCACTCCTGAGCGTTTAGAGCGCCAAGCCTTGGATGACGTATTTTGTTGTTTACGGACGCTTGGTGTAGTACAGATGCCGTGCTTCTCATCCGGTTCACTACCTCGTGAAGCCCGTCGATCAAGGACTCCATGCTCTCAGGTGGTTGCGGGGTGTACTGCGGGGAAGCAGGGACTTTAACAGGCACGGGAGGGAATTGTCCTAATTCAAATACTTTCCTACCTAGTTCTGTTTTTTCCTCCCCCGAGTTTAATGTCGAATCCTCGCTGCTCAAACACTGCTCAATATTATGCAGATGTAAGAAAAGCGCTGATTGAATCAAATGTACATACATCTGTCCAATGGACCATTCCTCTTCACTCTGTTTTTTATATAAGCTAGACATATCCAATTTGTTCAGTTCTGCCAAATATCGTTCTACAGCCGTTTCAAATGATGTCAATACTTCCGTTGTACTTCTCATCCTTCAACCCACTCCTCTTGATCTGTGATATATCAAAGTATAAAAAAACACTACTGACAGGTGTATGTCAGTAGTGTTTTAAGATGTTTTTGGCTACTTCCTGCATTCGGAAGCGCAAAGACTCCGGCTCCAAGACCTCGATATCTCCACCCCATCCAAGTAAATAATGCAATATTTCTTCCGGGTAGCGGACACGAAAATGAAAAACAACACCTTCCTCTTGCTCCTCAAATGCATCCATATAAAAATGAAGGGCCTCCATAATTTTGTCAGCAATTTCAGGTTTAGCCCGAATTAATACTTGCTCGTTACGGTCGTCAGGAGGTCGATAACTGTTTAGATCAAAATCCGGTGGCAAAAGGAATTGATCCTCCAGCACGGAAAGTTCAGTCATCCGTGACAAACGAAAATGACGAATGTCTTGTCGCATATCACAACGTGCAATTAACATCCAATTCTCCTGAACCAGTGAGAGGCCATAGGGTGAAACCTCACGCATGTTATACCGATTCCCATCCGTTCCTGGCATTTTTTTCAAATACATAAAGCTGATTTTACGTTGTTCCAAAATGGCATTACGTATCTGGTTAAGGTATGTTTTCACCCGCGCTCGGGTTAAAGGTTCAACCGTATGAAGCAGTCGCATCGTTTCCCGAACACGTATCGATTCGTTTCGAACGGATTCTGGTAAAATCGCTTCAATTTTACGTTGAGCCGACTTAGCCTCCATCGCGTATTCTGTATCCAATCTCTGTTCGATAAAATCAGCTCCCATAAGCAGGGATACAGCTTCTTCTACGGTGAAGCTTACCGGGGGCAGAAAATATCCTTCCATGAGGGAATACCCATGACCCGGGGCTCCCATAATCGGAACGCCAGCTTCGCTTAATGCCTGAATATCTCGATATATCGTCCGTACACTTGTCTCCAATTGAGCAGCTAAATCTTCTGCTCGTAACATCTTTCTTCTCTGCAATTCAAGCGTAATCGCAAGTTGCCGCTCCGTTTTGTTCATTTTCTAGCCCCCACCGTTTCATCATCCAAACCTAACTCATTCTATCACAGTAACTTGCCCTTTCGTTTCGTGAATTAAAGCTATGGAACGTCTTAAATACCATCCAAGATGAGATAGTCTTAATCCCAAAAAAACTGATACCCCAAAAGGATATCAGTTTTTTATCTACTTTATATCTGCTGAAATTACGGTTAATTCTATTCGTTACTCCTTACACGTACATGGCCAGCAACAAGTTATAGATCATCGTGGCAGCTTCCGCTCGGGTCGTTTCACTTCCTGCACGAACCGTATGGTCCGTATATCCACTCACAATCTTGGCCTGCACCGCTGCATCCAGTGCTTCTTGTGCCCAAGATGGCGTCTGCGATGCATCGGTGAAACTTGGTTTAACGGATGTATTACCAGACATTCCGGCTTGTGCATCTGAACTTACTTTCAGCGCATTCGCCATCATGACTGCCATCTCGGCACGAGTAATCGTACGATCGGGCTTAAATGTGTTATCACCGTAGCCTTTCACAATTCCCGCTTGTACGGCTGCGGCAATATCACCTTTGGCCCAGTCTGGCAGACTACCTTGATCTGCAAATGTCAGATCCGTTTGCACTGATTTTAATGCCAGCGCCTTACTGAGCAACGTAACAAACTCTGCCCGTGTGATCTTTTTGGAAGGTTGGAATGTTCCATCTGTGTAACCTTGAATCACGTTCATGCCCAACAAACGATCTGCGTAGTCGGAAGCCCAGTGTCCATTCAGGTCAGACAGATTCACCGGTGTGTAACTGGACACAACGAATGTACCCAGATGATTAACATTGGCCGTTATGCTTCCTGCTGCATTCATCTTGCCACCGATAAATACCCAGCTCTGACGAGCTTCATTATAATAGTAGATTGCAGGTTGGGTACCGTTAGGCATATCTGCCGAATCCATATTCAGGCTCAATGTCGCCTGATCATTCAACGTTCTTCCGCCACTGCGGCTGATCTGTACAGCTTGTCCAAGCACATTCAGGGAAGCTGTATTCTGCAACTTATCCTTGGCAACCACAGACACTTGCAGCGTATCCTTGGAACCAATGGCTCCCGATGGAACATTGAATTGCACGATGTCTTTCAAACCCGTTTGGACCGGCTGATTCGCTCCCACCTCCACCTTCACTTCAGTGGATGAATCTGACCCCGTTTCCGGGTTGGTTGGTGTGGTTGGAACGGTAGGCGTTGTTGGCACACTTGGTGTGTTTCCTCCAGAATTCCCACCAGAGTTGCCTCCATTACCTCCACCTGAACCCCCGCCACCATTGCCTGAGCGGGCTTGTACAGTCACGGTACGGATAACTTCCTGTGCCGCATTACCAGCGATATCCTTCACGTTATACCGAAGGGTGTAGATCCCTGCTGCCTGTGTGTTCACCGTGCCATCCACCTGCACGGAACCACGGGTGCCGACATTATCAGAAGCCTGTGCTCCAGGCTCGTTGTACGTATCTCCTACGTTCAGCGTCATCTGGCTGCTACCTTGCAGGGTGATGACGGGAATCTCACGGTCTATTTGAATGACCAGAGGTAAAGTATACGTTTGTTCCAGATCGTCTGTTGCTCGGAATAAAAGGTTGTGCTCTCCCGGCTCCGTTACCTCCAAAGGTGTATTCTCTGTATAAAGTTCGTACGTCTGCCCTCCATCACGAGACAACTCGATGATCGCGGAAGTAGCAGGCGCGTATACTGCGCTGGTTACACTAACCGTTACGGACTGGTTCGTCCATGTATCCGTGTGATACGGCTGGCCGTCAGCGGTAGTCATGTTGCTTTTTAATACCAGCGCCTGATTATTCTTGCCTTCCACAATGACAGTGAACGTTTTGGGTTGTGACTCCGTGCCACGTTGCACGGTTGCCGTCAGTTCCAATCGCTCATTATTGTCCGGTTGCGTTAGCAGCTTGCCCTCGTTATTCATTAGTTCCGGGTTGGAGCTGGACCAGCTAATCGTTGCACCATGCTTCCCTTCAACAGGAAGGGTAAGATCGGAATGGACCGCGTTCAGATCGCCCAGATCGATTGCTTGAAGCGTATCGGTTACTGCTTGTGCATCACTGTAAGGTGTGGCACTCACAAAGATTGGATTTGAGTAGAACCACAGATCGCGATAGTTGCTATCGTTAATTTGATTAAAGCGGATCGTTGCATCAGCTGTCGTATTTTTCGGATCAAGCTGCGGTTCACCATTTACAGTCTCACCTGTCACGTTCATGCCCAGATTCGTACCGCGCAGGCGGAAATACTTGTCCTGGTCTGTAGCTTTGATCTTGTACGTGATGACATTATAACCTTCGGCATCTGTGGTCCAATCGTTGGGTGTGAAGGTAGCCAGTACTTTGGTAGAATCGTTGGTGTCTTTGGTATATGCGGCTGTACCCTTCTGGGCCTTGGCTGTCACATCCCCAGCGATGAGATCAACGTGATCCACCATGGGTACTTGTCCAGCAGACGTGCCGCTGTTGATTGGATTTTCATAGTTATTGCTCGCCGTTGGACTCTTGAAGCGAATCTTCAGCTCTACTTCATCGCCTTGAGTCACATGAAGGTCTCCGCCCATCTCAACCTGAGCACCCGCTCCGGAAGCTGTAAAGTCCAGTGCGTTGATCAGGTCGCCGAATACGGAAAATGATTTCCCCGAACGCAGTCCATCCAGAACAGCCTGCATACCTGTACCCTCAACCCAAGAATAAGTCTTGGCATATTCGCCCGGAAAATAACCACTGGAATTCGTGCCAATCGTCTTGAAGTGGTAATCCGAATTGCCATAGTTCCAAAAGTGACGTCCTTCTCCCAGCAATGCATCCCATAGTCCGCCAACCTTGGCGACCATATAGTCTACACCGCCGTATGTACGGTATTTGTATCCATCATCTGCGGTCGGATTAGCTACATTGTAGCTTGTGTTGTACCCTCCACGATCCGGTTCCATCTGGTTACCCAGCATGCCTTCGATACCAAATACCACTTGTGGTGCCAGATCGTTAAACTCACGGAAGTCCGCGATGGTATATTTGTTTTTGCCGCGTGAAGGATGGTTGATCATCGCATAACTTGTCGTTGGATAGTTCGTTGCGAGCCAATTGATGGCGGTTAAGGCATCCTTATGAGTCGTGTACGCACGCGCTCCGTTCTGATCCCATTTTGTTACGTCAGCCGCATTAAACAGGTTCGCTGCGCGATTCGTGAAACGGTATTCGAATTCCTTGGCAGCGTTCAGCGCTTCGGTTGAATTCGGTTCATCCGTAAGAATCCCCACCCCAACGTGTTCATGTGTCGGCATGTCCCATTCGAAACCGGAGAAGATCGTTTTTCCTGCGTATTTACCTGCATTCTGAAGGGCCTTGATCTGTGGCACCTGATACTCATTCATTCCTTGGGACATCGGTATTGGTCCACCCGAAATGTCGTTCCCGTTGTGATCTCGTTTGGATAACCGCAAATGATCCGTAAGCGCGATCCAGTCCAGCCCATATTTGGTTAAACCCGCATCGAGCACGTTCTCCAGTGAAACCTGTGCATCATCGGACTCAAACGTATGTACATGCAAATCTCCCGTTTGCCAAGAACCTGTTGCGGAGCTGTTGATCGCTGTGTTGTCCCCAGCATCTGCATACGTTATCGCAGCAGGGAAAGCCCCCATGACCATCCCTGTAGCCAAGGGTATAAGTGTAAGCATCGCGAGCATTTTCTTGCCTTTAATATTGAACAAAATCATTCCACCACCCGATCTGAGTTGTTGTGTCGGGAGTAAATATAAGAGACTTTCGGGGGCAGGGTCAACGGCCTGGAAGCATGTATTTAAAATTTTACATATACCTGCATTCTTTCATATTCCGTTAAAGGTTTCTCAAGCTTTTTCTAACAGAGCCATGCTCTGTACTGCTCCATATTGGGGGAGTGAATCTAGGGATAACGCTGCAAATAGGAGGTGATACAAAATTCAGAGATTGTTCACGATTCAGGAAAGTTCCACCACTGCTGTGGATCATTAGGAGGAGAACTGGTGTAGCGGAATGATGAGATGGAGTAGATAGTGGATTTTGTAAAAAGATCAGGGTTGCGCATATGCTGAGTATAGAAAAAAGCACCCACGAACTACAGGCATAATATGCCATGAAGCCGCAGGTACTTTGGGTTGAGCGGGATTTTGCTTCAGCATTTATATCTTTACTTTTGTGAACTGGGGACGAGTTGTTTGTGAAATCAAACCTATCTCCACTTTATATTTAAACTGGAAAAATACGATACATAAACCGATAATGTTGGAGATGGCTAACAACGTAAAGATCATTATACATTGAAGGAGTTGCACACTTTTGAAAAGATTCTATCTAGGTCTTGGATTAACGATCACCATGATCATTGTACTATTATCAAGCTCTACTCCAACAGAAGCAGCATCGAAGAAAGTAACCTTAAAATTATCAGATGGAGCGACGTACTATGGTGAAGTTTCAAACGGGAAACCTCATGGTAAAGGAACCGCGAGATGGGGAAAAACCGAAGTTTACTCTGGAGATTGGGTGAGTGGTACACGGCAAGGAAAAGGCAAGTATACATATACATTAGTTAAAGGTGGAGGTGTCCCCTTTGAGGATTACAATGAATCTAATATGGGCCATGGAACAGGTGAATTCACTACAAAAACCTACATCGGATCATGGATTAACGATACATATCATGGTAAAGGAAAAGAAATTACGCAATGGCTAGAAGTACAGTATCTTACTTCTGATGGTAAGGTTTACCCTATACATGACCGTTACAACAACACCATTAACGATGGAACATTCAATCAGGGCAAGATGTCTCAAGGATATTACGCAATCCACTCTTCAGATACTGTCTCACTAGGATATACTGATCATACAACTACGATTGCTCTCAAAAATGATTATTTCAACGAAAAGTTAACCGGGGATAAGGACTTTTTTGACACGATTATCAATTATAAAAAGAAACACGGTTCTTCTGAAAAATATATTGGGATTAAACCATCCGAATTCTCCAAAGGTACAATAACTAGTGGCAAATTCACGGGGGTCACGCATCTAATCGATTATAGTAATTCAGTAAGTTATTCTAAACAAGTCATAATGAATGATAACGTATTAAAAGAGAATCACATACCATCTGCCGTCTTTAATAAGGATCGTAAGAAAATCATTAATGAATTCCTGCAAGCTATTAAGCCCTATTCAGTCAAAATCAATACCATCTCTGACGAGATTATGTTATTAAAAGTCATTAACTATGAGGAAATGATCCCTAGGTAGTGGAGGTCACAAAATGAGAAAAAAGCGATGGATTGTGAGCATAGTCATTTTGATTATCATACTTTTCATGAGTGAGTTGATGATGTTGTCCTCAGGAAAGGTTGGCGTTCTCAACATAACGCAGAGAGTTATTTCAGGTGCACCTCATGTTATCGTTCAAGGGCAGACACTGTCTTACCAAGGTAAGGTTCATTGGGAGGATATCCAAAGTAGTATCGAAGAATATTCCGCGAGCGATGAAGGAACGGTCTTGTATAAAGCACTAGGCACCCCTGTCCCACCACCTTGGATATATGTGAGAAAAGGAAACCATCAGGGTTTCCGATATAAAATCCCGCAGCTTCCCTGGAAACTATAAATGATCTGGGAACTTCACGAGCGGACATCACCAGATGTTCGCTTTTGCTATGAATTTGTAGTCTACCTCGCTCCATGGTGACATGTCCTATGGTTCAGGTATCAAATACAATCCACACTATTGTTCATCTCACTTTTCTTCCAAACCGTTAAACTGCCTGAGCATGGCGGTGAAACGCTCCAGTTCCTTATCATCCCATCTGGATATACGGCCATAAAAAGCTGACTCCTTCTCCTTGAGCGCACCAACCGTCGATTGTTGACCCAGTTCCGTAAGAGACAGTAACACCCCGCGCCGATCGTTGGGGTCTTGCTCTTTGCTAACATATCCTGACTTTTCGAGTTGTTTGATTAATCGGCTGACCGAGCTGCGGTCCATTGCATTCGCTTCTGCCAAAGCCGCGGCGCTTGTTGGGCCATAGGAGTAGAGCCACCGTACCAGTTGAAAAGCGGCAGGTTGCAGGTTCGCATCAAAACGCTCGGCTGACCGAACGTTAAGCGCATGCGATGCACTGATCAGTGCATGAATCTGCTCACCCAGCGCTAGCTCCAGGGCTGTTCTAGCTTTGGTTTTGACTGAATTTTTACTCATTATTGTTAACTCCCTCTCCCAGATACATGAAAGTAGACTTTTCGAAATATAGTTGACAAATATCAATTAATATTTATAGTTGATTTATGTCCATTATATAATTCCGAATCTATTCGTGTCAAAAGGAGATCTTCTCATGAAAACTAAACATCCCATTATTGTCATCACCGGAGCAACAAGCGGTTTAGGTCAGCTTGCTGCCATGGAACTCGCCAAACGCGGGGCACACCTTATACTCACAGCCCGAAGCAAGGAACGTGCAGACGCTACCAGGTACAAAATCAAGGAAATCATGCCTTGTGCCAAAATCGAATTTTTCTATGGAGACTTGTCGTTACTGAGTGATGTAAAACGTGTTGGGCTTGAGATTGCAGCCGCTTATCCGCGTATAGACGTAATTTTGAATAATGCCGGACTTCATGCATTTGAACAGAGAGTCACGTCCGAAGGATATGCCGAGATGATTGCCGTGAACTATTTGGCACCTTGGCTGTTAACGCACACATTGCAATCTTCCCTGATTCAGTCCGGCCATGCCCGAGTCGTCAATGTTGCATCTGAAGCTTCGCGGAATCATGGCACACTGGTATTGCCAGATGACTTAACGGATATCACTCCATTTACTGCACGCGGTTCCTCTCCAATCTATGGCAAAACCAAACTGCTCAATATTATGTTTACTGGTGAACTAGCCAGACAATGGCGTGGAACCGGAATTCGCGTAAATGCCTTGAATCCAGGCTTCAATGTTACGGGTCTAGGGAGAGAACTATGGTTTGCAAGTGTGCTTGAGCGCATTCTAACCTTTCTGCACATCGGCGACCCACGACGGGGTGCGGATATCATAACTCGGTTGGCTGTAGAACAGAAGTATGGCGAGGTATCAGGAGGATATTTCAATGTGGGAACTGGAGCATCTATTGTTCCTATACATCCTGGCGGAGATGAGGCCATGCAAAACAGACTGTGGGTGGTTACGACACAATTACTGAAAGAACGTGGTTTGTTGGATTAATAGAAAGCAGAAAAGGGCTGTTCCATAGCCCTTAACATGGCAGGAACAGTCCTCCTTTTTTCAGTAGCTTATATTGTCGCAAACACCTTATCGAATCCAGCTTTTGACTTGGCGAACAACTCACTTGAACCAAGATTCGATGCCGGGGCCAGTACTTCCTGAGCCACCACACCATTGTAGCCAATCGCCTGCAGATTTCTCAGAAATCCGCCCAGATCAATGACCCCTTCGCCGGGGTACAAACGCTCATAATCCAGTAATTCCTCGATCGGCAAATCATAAGCATCGTTGATATGCACATGAACAATCTGCTCTTTCTTCAACTTCAACAGATCTTCCATCGGTAAACCATTCGTATGCCAGTGATAGGAATCTACAAGCAAACCTACGTTAGACGCATGGATCGTCTCGATCCAGTCCAGCGTATCTTCCACACGCCAGATAAACGGATTCTTCCATTGCGTCCGCAAATGATTGCAGCCAACAAACTCCAGCCCTAACTTAATCCCGTAAGCGTCCAAGATATCTGCGCAGAGTCTCAAGCGTTTCGTAGCTGCCGCCATAAATTGCGCTGCCGGTTGATCCGTTGAGGGTAAAATATACGTGCAGCAGCTGTAACAGTCCAGCGAAGCAGAGGCTTCAGCCATAGCGACTAACGATTGCAATCCCTCACGAAACTGCTCATCTGTCGTCCGCCACTCTACCGTCAGGCCCGATGAACCGATGATCACCTGATTGCTTTCCAGCAGATGTTGCGCCTGTTCCTTGCCATACGTTTCAATCAATGAGAGCGGATTCAAATCTACAGATCCGAATCCGTGCTTGGCCGCCTCTGTGATATATTGTTCATCAGACTCGATGTTGCCCAGTCCCGCATTCGTTAACCCTCTAATCATCCCAATCTCCTCCTGTGACTTGTCTGGAATTGCAGCTTGTTTATCGTATTCTTTATCATTTTATAATAACAGTACTCTCCGAAAAAGAAACCATCAAAAAAGAGCCGCAACAACGTTACATTAACGTCATTACCGCTCTATCTTTTCTATCTCACGCTCTCTAAAGTATACCGGTTACGTGGAATCTCAAGACCCAGATTCTCCCTTAGCGTCTCATGTTCATACTCCGTGCGGAACAGCCCTCGTTCTTGCAGAACCGGGACAACTAGCTCCACGAAATCTTCCAATCCATTGGGCACCACGGTACGAACATTGAATCCGTCTGCCGCTTCGCCTTCAAACCATTCCTGAATCTGATCTGCGATCTGATCCGGTGTACCAATGAACGATGTACGTGGAGTGGATACCAGCAACGCGACTTGGCGCAGGGTCAGCCCCTGTTCCCGTGCCTGCTGCTTAATCTTGTCTGTTGTACTGCGGAAGCTGTTGCTGCCGATCTCCCCAATCTCGGGAAAAGGTTCGTCCAGCGCGTACTGGGAGAAGTCATAATGATCGAAGTAACGTCCCAGATAATTCAGCGCCTGATCAATACTTACCAGTTCGGCAATTTCCTGATACTTCTGCTCAGCCTCTTCCGCTGTCCTACCCACAATCGGGCCAATGCCCGGGAAGATCAGGATATCCGCTGCCTGACGACCATATGCCACTGCTCTTGCCTTCACATCCCGGTAGAACTCCCTTGCTTCCTCCAACGTCTCATGTCCTGTATAGACGGCATCCGCCGATCGGGCAGCCAGATCTTTACCAGATTCGGATGAGCCCGCCTGAAAAATCACCGGATGACCCTGCTTCGAACGCCCTACATTAAGCGGACCCTGTACCGAGAAGTGTGCTCCTTTGTGATTCAGCGTATGTAACTTGGCAGGATCGAAAAATACGCCCTGTTCCTTGTCTCCGATAAAGGCATCGTCCTCCCAGGAATCCCAAAGGCCTTTGACCACATTCAGATGTTCTTCCGCAATCTCGTAGCGGAGCGCATGGTTCGGATGTTCGCCTTTGCCAAAGTTCAGTGCCGAACCTTCCAGAGGTGAAGTAACCACATTCCATCCGGCTCTCCCACCGCTTAATTGATCCAACGAGGCAAATTGCCGCGCAACCGTGAAGGGTTCACTATAGGAAGTAGACAATGTAGCAACCAGCCCGATGTGGGAAGTTGCCCCGGCGAGTGCGGACAGAAGCGTGAGAGGTTCAAAGCGATTGAGAAAATGAGGATTGGACTTCTCGTTAATGAAGAGGCCATCTGCAATAAAGAGCAGATCAAACTTGCCTTTTTCCGCGATACGCACCTGCTTCTTGTAGAACTCCAGACTAACACTCGCGTTAATGGGAATATCCGGGTGACGCCAAAAGGATATGCTGTTACCCACTCCGTTCAGATTAGCTCCCAATTTCAATTGTCGTTGCGACATATATATTCCTCCCTAGATTGTAGTGATGACCATTCAGTTCGAGTATCCTTTTATCTCTGAGAGTCGTTTCGTCATTTCATTATTTCTTTATGCTGTTTCCGCCTGCTTCTGCTGTTGCCATGCTTAATCCCGATGTATCCGCTTGTTTCACATCACTTACCCGGACTGCCCAAGCCGCTCCCACTAATACAACCCCTGTGAATAGAAAAATAAACGGAATGCCGATCCATCCACCGAACAAACCACCGATTAACGGTCCAAGCACAATACCGAACTGACTCGCCGTCTGACTCAGACTGACAGCCCTCCCACGAAAATCGTGATCAGCATACTTGATGATGAGCGCATTGAGCGCCGGATAGACTGCAGCAAAGAACAAACCAAAGACAAATCGCAGGCTGCCAAAATAAATCAGATTAGTTGCTGTCATTTGCAGCAGACTGCCAATCCCACCGCCAATCAGACCGATAAACAGTGTTCTCTCGTATCCGATCCTTCCACCAATCTTCCCCCAGCGCGGCCCCATAATGACGGTTGCCACACCAATCGCCGAGAAGACAATTCCTGCACTGAGTGTTGCACTGCCAATATCTCCGCCAATCTGGACCACATAGAGCGTCAGCACCGGTTCGATGATGAGCACGGAGGTCGAGACTAAGAGAATCAAACCGTAGATTCGCATCAAACCCGGCGTGGAAGCCGCTCTTTTCAAATCCCCTATGATCTTCGTTGGAACGATCGTAAGAGTTTGTCGTGACTCCTTAACACCGAGGACCATCAGAGCCGCGAGTAATGTAATTACAGCGGATGCAATGAAACATCCCCGCAGTCCGATCCAGTGACTCAATACACCACCGGCAAGAGGACCAAGAATTCCGCCCGCAGCGCTGGCCGTAGAGATCACGCCAAGTGCATAACCCACCTGTTTCTCCGGAGTATTGGTGCCGATCAGTGTAATCGAGGCGGGATGAAAACCAGCCATGAGTCCCTGAAAGACCCTCACCGCGATAAACGTATACGGATCATACACAAAGAAGTTAGCCAGATGTGCAATGCCTAGCCCCACTCCGGAACGGACCAGCATCAGTTTGCTGCCATATTTATCAGCCAGTGATCCCCAGAAGGGTGCGCATAATCCGCTGATCAGAAAGCTGATGGAGATGGAGATACCCGACCAAGCTTCCAAGCCACTCTGGATACCGAGATCATTTTGCAGGAATATAGGAAAGAACGGAACGGATAGCGAGTACGCCATATGATTGAAAAACAGGCCGAACCACAGAATATACAGATTTCTCTTCCATTGTGGCATCTTGGCATTCTCCATACTATATAATTCCTATATAAAAAGTAGGTTATTATCCATATTAGGATAACGTCATCGGAAAGTATAATAGAAAAGTTCAATAGACCCATTCAAGAATTAAATGAATGGGTCTGTTATATAACTTGAACTAAAGATTTTACACTGAACACTCCGATGACAGAACAACCTTCCAATCGCTGTTATCCCCAGATTTTTTTGATTCCCTTTTCTCAAGGGTAAAATCCGCTGATAAGCCTATGCTTACGACGTAGCTTTCTTTCAGAAAACTCTCAGACGAACGCTTCGCTTTTCCAGGTTTTTTCTGCCCTCTCCGTTTCTGTGTAAAAGATTAGTTCAACTTATATAGATGTACAGTAAAATTTACTGCACTTGGACCGACATAAATACATCGACCTCATCTTCACTGTCCAATATAAATCCAAATCGTTCATACAATCGCCGAGCAGGGCTTCCTTGCAAAACATTTAAAATAATCCGTTTCCCCTGAACTTCATCCTGTTCCAGCAGCATGTTCAGTACCTGAGTTCCTATTCTCTGGCCTTGATAATCGGGATGTATGTAGAAATGTTCCAATAGATATACCTCAGACTTGGGCTTCAACGCTACACAACCTACCATTGAACCCTCCACTTCAATAATCCGCGTATGGACAGGGTCGAACGTATTTCGGAAACGTTCACGTACTTTCACATCATCGTACCTTCCCAACCTGCTTAGATCATCGTAGAGTACCAACGCCCGCAAATCAGCGAGTTGTTCTTGGTCTGCCTGTACAGCTTGACGCATTGTTATTGGGTTCATTGGTTGAATTCCTTTCCATTAGAGACACGTTAATTTCCGAATGTCTTATCGCACTATAGAACACTAAAAATCATACCTTTGGCAGCTCACTTGAGCAACATCGGATTTTAGAACGCACCATTTTTTTCAAACATATTGAACTCCTCAAAAAAAATAAAAAAGCCCAAAAAGGACGGTGCAGTCTTGCTTATACAAATAAGCGAACCCCGCAGCCATCCCTTCTGGGATGTAGATTATTGTAGAAAACTATGAAACATTTGAAGCTAGCACTGCATGTTGCAATGCTTCCAGACCCAACGCGAGCGCACCACACAGGCCTGCATGCTGGCCCAATCCGGGCTGAACAATATATTGGTCAATATGTTGCTTAATTGGGGCTGCATTCACATAACCATTGAGATTCCGCACTACCTGCTCCCGGATGATAGGAAACAGATGATCTTGCTGCATCACACCACCGCCCAAGATGATCTTCTGCGGCGAATGAAGCAAGATGGCCGTTGTAATCGACTCCGCAATGTAAAAGGACTCAATCTCCCACGCCGGATGATCTGCCGGCAGTTCACTGCCAGGGATCTGCCAACGGGCTTCAATGGCTGGTCCTGCAGCCATACCCTCCAGACAATCGCCATGATACGGGCATAATCCGGCAAAGTGATCGTCTGGATGGCGTCTTGTGCGAATATGTCCACCCTCGGGATGTAACAATCCATGGACTCGTTGGCCCCCTGCCACAAGTCCAACACCAACGCCTGTACCAATCGTGTAATATACACAGTTGTCCAGCCCTTGCGCCGCTCCCCACGTCACTTCACCGAGCGCGGCAGCATTCACATCTGTATCCCATCCAAAAGGAACCGGAAATTCATGCTTCAAGGTTCCAATCACATTACAGTTTCCCCACCCAGGCTTAGGTGTGGTCGTAATATAACCATAGGTGGGACTATCCGGTTGCAGATCAATCGGACCAAAGGAGCCGATCCCCATGGCTTCCACATCTTTATCCCTGAAATAGTCGATCACCTTGGCAAGAGTGGTCTCCGGATGTTCTGTTGGAAAGCTGATCCGATCTTCAATCTGTCCATGCTCATTACCTACACCACATACAAACTTTGTTCCGCCCGCTTCTATGGCTCCAATACGCATCGTTCTGGACTCCTTTCCTTCATTACAATTAACCTTTAGCCTTGGTTGGTGATATCTCATAGATATGAAGTGAAGAGAAGACCAGATCAGTATTTTCGGCATGAGCAGAGATGCTCTTGGAATCCACATCCGGATAGATCAGATCCGTAATAACCGCCTGACCATCATTTGCAAATACCTCCACAGATGAATGATCTACAAAGATACGCAAACTTTGATTCGCACTCGGTGCCTTTAACTCAGCTGTATGACGGCTCAGGAAATGTTCATGAAAATCGCCGATACCCGATCCACTACGATCGATATACACTTCCCCTCGGTTGGCGTCTACGCCAACGAGCGTTTCGTTGTCAGCTCCGCTTCTTAAGGCAAACTGGAACGACTGATTTGGAGTCCACTCTGCATGGATCTCATAGTTCACTATTTGCAAAGCGTTCAACTGCTCACTCACTTGCTGAATCGAAGCATCCTGTAGGGACAATAATGGCGTACGGGCTTGCTTGAGCTCACGCGCAGGACGTTGAATCAGTATCACTTCACCTGCTCTTGTCTCCAGTGACAGCTCCCGTGCAATGGTCATTGCTCCACGATAATCATTGGTTGGCGTCTGGTTGGCATACATCCAGTTGCTCATCCACCCCATAAACAGGCGTCTGCCGTCTTCAGCCGGAATGTCTGACCAACTAACTCCCGCGTAGTTATCCCGGCCATGATCAATCCAGCGAACCGTATGGGATGCCTCATCTGGGACAAATGTACTTCCATCAAAATCTCCGGTAAAATATTGTGTTCTGGATCCTTCTTTAAAAGCAGGATCTGCACCGATGCTAACGAGCATCACCCATTTCACCTGCTCTGAATCTCCATCCACTGCAAGCGGGAACAGGTCCGGGCATTCCCACACGCCATCGTGTGAACCGATCCCTTCGCCAAATTCACTTCCTAGCGTCCAATCCTTCAGATTGGGAGATCGGTACAGACATACCGTTTGACCACAAGCGATAATCATAATCCATTCCTTGGTCTGCTCATGCCAGAACACTTTGGGATCACGGAAATCTACAAAGGACTCATGCTTTAATACCGGATTACCCTCGTATTTAGTCCAGGTTCTGCCGTTGTCTTTGCTATACGCCAGACTCTGACGCTGAACAGGATGCTCATTTGGTACTTCCAGATGATGTGTAAAAATAGCTACCAACCCCGGCTCATCTTCGAAAAATCCGGAAGTATTGTTCCAGTCCACCACCGCACTGCCGGAGAAAATCATGCCATGTTCATCCGGTGCCAGAGCTACAGGAAGTTCCTCCCAAGTGACGAGATCTCGGGTTACCGCGTGACCCCAATGCATCGGTCCCCATGTAGTACCAAACGGATGATACTGATAGAACAAGTGATACTCCCCATTGAAAAACACCATGCCGTTTGGGTCGTTCATCCACTTCTCTTTTGGTGAGAAATGGTATTCATTTCTGTAATCTTGTTTAAGAATTGTCGACATTATGGTTTCTCCTCCGTACTTTTCTTTATTTGTTGTTACGGTCATATCCCGCTTGTTTAATCTGCAGCCATTCTTGCAATCCAAGGCGATCCAACTCTTTCAAGTAAGCATCCCAGTCCTGATCTATTTTCCCGTTCTGATACCATTCTGTACGCAGACGTAACACGTAGGCGAAGAGATCGGTCTCAATCGTGGACAATCGATCCAGTTCATCAATGGAGAAGAACACACTTGGATATACGTTCTCCGCTTTCATATGCGGAACCATAACCTTGTCGAGAAGTTCCATGCGCCAAGCCGCATCTTCCGGTTTGGTTGTGTATTTGTCATAATAACTGTCGAGAATGGCCAATGGTCCTGCAATACTGGTTTTTTGTCTGAGTTCCACAGGTGCAGATCCTTCCAGTGGAAGATGTTTCAGCATCCCTTTGGCTTCATCGAATTCAAAAATATTTTGCTGACTCTCGTCTCCATAGGTACCCCAGTTGTTCTGTACGGATTGGAGCGGATCGTACAGTTGGTCTACCCACTTCGCTGTAGATTCCAGGTTTTTATTACTGCTGGTAATGACCATGCGACCACGATCAAGCCCAATCCCGTTTGTTCTTGTGACATTGACCTCTCCGTTAGGCCCGGCAACCGGAGGCAGAACATCATACGTATCATTCATGCCTGTAATGTTAGCCTTATCCCATGTGAAGTACATGCCGTACTTGTTATCCTTGCCTTTCGCCAGGTACGTGTTCCAATCCTGTTGGTACGATTCGACATCCACGAGGCCTTCCTTAACCAACTCATGAATATATTTAACCGCTTCCTTGTAGCCTTCATCAGCTGCCGTGAAGACCACTTTCCCATCATTGGTTACCACAGTATGATCCCAGTTCTCTCCGAGTCCAAATGCCGCAAAGAGAAATGTCAGATCTTCTCCGCCCGGTTTGTTAATGAAAGATAACGGAATTTCGTCGGCCTTACCGTTGCCGTTCGGGTCTTGGGTTTTGAACGCAATCAATACTTCTTTCAGTTCTTCGGTTGTCGTTGGCATCTTCAGTCCAAGCTTGTTCAACCATTCCACATTAATCCAGGGCAAGTTATCCACTGCCTGAATCCGTTGTTTGCCACTTCCGAGTTCTTCAATCCATGGGAATGAATAGATATGTCCGTCTGGAGCCGTGATCATGCTCTTGTATTCGGGAGCTTCCTCCAGCACCTTTTTCAGATTGGGCATGTGTTGTTCAATCATGTCCTCTAGTGGAATGATCGCCCCGTCCTTCGCCAGTTTCAGGAGATCATAATCCCCGTAACCTGCATCAAAAATGGCATCCGGCAAATCACCGCTGGCGACCGCCAGATTTCTTTTTTCTGCAAACACATCACTCGTATAGTTCTTCCAGTTGATATGCACATTGGTTTTCTCTTCGAGTCGCTTGTTAATCAGCTTGTCGTTTGGATCAGCTGGAGCCAGTGGAGAGCTCTGTGTTATAAAATTCAATGTCACCTTACCATCAGGTGATTGCGCCTCACTTGCCGCGCCGCCTCCACCCCCGCCACAGGCGGTTAGAAAGAGCATTGCAGATAACATGGAAATAGATGCCGTTGTAACGGCTTTTCTGGACTTGTTCACTTTTTTCATAATAATGACCTCCATGAGTTGGATTGGATCAACTTACTGTATCGCAGGCTGTTCACTATTTGAGGGAACCGACCATGACACCTTTTTCGAAATACTTCTGGAAAAACGGGTACATGATGATGAGTGGCAGACTCGAAATGACAATCGCTGAGTATTTAATCATCTCGGAGAGCCGTTTCAGTTCTGCCATCGCGAGCTGATCACTGATCATGCCCGGTGCAGCCTGATTCTGAATCAGAATGGAACGCAGAACGAGCTGTAACGGATGCAGGTTCGGATTATCGAGATAGATCATTGCATCAAAATAGGAATTCCATTGCCCAACGAACGCATAAAGTGCGAGTACAAAAATGATCGGTTTCGACAACGGAATGACGATCTGGAAGAAAATCTTCATCTCAGAAGCGCCATCCACGTTTGCAGCTTCTTTCAGTTCTCGAGGGACTCCTTTGAAAAAGGTTCTGGAGAGAATGATGTTCCAGACGTTAACGGCTCCAGGGATGATGATCGCCCACACCGTATCCAACATGCCGAGATTACGTATGAGTAGATACGTAGGGATTAATCCCCCGCCGAAGAACATGGTAATGATAAAGATAATCATGAAAAATCCACGTCCCGCGAGCCTATCATCCGACAATGCATAACCTGCAAATATGGATACGGTCACGGTGATCAGTGCAAAAGAAACCGAGTACAATACCGCATTTGCAAACCCCCGGATCATGGCTGGATTGGACAAAATCATCTGATATCCGTCCAGACTCCAGTCCGATACATTAAAGGACAGTCCACGATTCAGTAGCACCGTCGGGTCCATGAATGAGGCGATAACAATATAAATCAGGGGAACAACCACAACCAGTACAGCACAGGTGAGAAAGATGGCATTGAGTGTGAGGATCAATCGATCCATTCCCGTGTGTTTAACAACCATGGATAATACTCCTTTCCTAATAGAGGCCTTCGCCTTCATTCAATTTCTTCACAATCAGATTCACCGTCACCAGCAAAATCACATTGATAACGGAGTTGAACAATCCAACTGCCGCAGAATAAGCGTAATCTCCAGACTGTAACCCCACCTTGTAGACATACGTGGCAATAATCTCGGAGGACGGCAGGTTCATGGACGTCTGCATCAGATAAGCCTTCTCAAATCCAATGGACATAATCCCGCCAGCTGCAAGAATAAAGACGATGGCCATAATCGGACGAATCGTTGGAAGGTCAATGTGGCGAATACGCTGAAGGAGATTGGCTCCATCCAGATTAGCCGCATTGTGAAGCTCCGGATCAACATTGGCCAAAGCCGCGACGTATATGATGGAAGCCCAACCCGCTCCAGTCCAGATATCGGACAAAATGTAGATCCAGCGGAAATATTCCGGTTCAGACATGAACATGATTGGCTGACCTGTAATCCATGTGGCTAATTGATTAATCGGCCCTGTCGGTGAGAGGAAGATGAATAGCATACCCACAACAACGACAACCGAGATGAAATTGGGTGCGTATAGAAACAATTGGATATTTTTCTTGATGCCAGCTTTGCGTACCTGATTCAGCATGAGTGCCAGTAAAATGGGCACCGGGAAACTGAATATTAATCCCAAAAAGCTGAGTTTAAGCGTATTCATTAAAATGATATCGAAATTGGGTGAAGCTATAAATTTCTCGAAATGCTTCAGTCCCACCCAATCACTACCCATGATGCCTTTGATCGGACTGAAATCCTTAAACGCAATGATGGCTCCGTACATCGGAATGTACTTGAAGATAAGAGTCAAAATTAAGGCTGGTGCAAGCAACATATATAAAAAGTAATTTTTTTTGAGCTGCTGCAACCTGTGACCGCTTGTCGTCCTCACTTTCAGTACCCTTCCTTCGCCCTTTTTGCTGTCGGCTATGTTATCCAACACGATACCCCCGTTCATTCTAGAAGTTGACAATTGTTTTCAGTAAGGGCTTTCAATATTACAATTGCCTATTTGATAATTTACAATTTATCAGGTTTCAACAGATTTAGTCAATACGTTTTGTAAAAAAATATTTGTGCATTTGATCATTTTATCTTTGCATTAATGTAACTAAAGAGGATTAAATTTGCATATATACAACACTGAATCGTTAATACCAGCCTAGATATTTCTATATTTTCACCGTAATAGATCATCATTGTTACACTAGTCAACGAAACTTCTGGAACAATTATGAAAATAGAATTCGCCTATCTAAATGTAAATACAATTGTACATTTGTAAAACAGAGATTGCTATTTGTCCCGTTCTATTATACATTTGACTTAGAGAAGAATATGGATGACTATTGATGATTAGAGGTGAAGCATTAGATGGCAAAGGAAAGAGTCACGATACAAGACATCGCTGATGCTTTGGGGATCTCCAGGAATACGGCTTCCAAAGCATTAAATGATAGCGGAAACATCCCGGATGAGACCAGAAATCGTGTAATTAAAAAAGCAATTGAACTTAAATATAAACAGTTTGCCTATATGGACAATGAGCAGGTTCTAAGCAAGGCTCCGGGCAATATCGCCCTGTTAACTGAAAACCTGCCTAATACATCTCACTTTGGTTCGTTGTTAATCAGCGGTCTGGAGAAAAGAATCAGTGCGGAGGGATACAATCTCTCGATTCATATCGTGCGTGAAGACGATCAAGATACACTTACACTTCCCAACAATTTTGATATAGCCAAAGTAGACGGCATTATTTGCATTGAATTATTTGATCTGGAATATACACAGCTGATTACCGACCTGGGCATTCCCACCATCTTTATCGATTGCGCTTCCAACATATGTTATCCCGAATTCCAAGCAGATTTGCTACTCATGGAGAATGAACATAGCATCTACCAGTTAACCACAAAATTAATTGAGAGCGGCTACAAAAGTATCGGATTCGTCGGAGATTACAATCACTGCAAGAGTTTTAATGAACGATGGGTTGGATATCACCGTGCTATGCTGGAGGCGGGGTTGCAGGTCGACCTCTCCCATTGCATCGTAGACAATGATCGCCTGTTTTCCAAGCCAGGATGGTTGAACCAGCGAGTGGCAGAACTGGCATCCCTACCTTCCGCCTACGTATGCGCTAATGACTTTATAGCAGTTGATCTGATCAGGGCGTTAAAAGATAGAAATGTCGCTGTGCCACAGGATATTGCGATATGCGGATTCGATAATGCACCCCAATCTCGAATTATTGAGCCAGCATTAACGACGGTTCATATTTATAGCAATGAGATGGGCATTAAGACTGCGGAGATGCTATTATCCCGGATTAATAGCCCGACACAGCCGTATCAGGTCTCACACATTGTGACCAAACCCATCATCAGGGAGTCCACACCAGCAATCATGGCCGATCATTCTCAGATGATTCATAGTTCTGCAAAATAAAAAAAAACGTATGTCTCACGAGTAACAGCTCGTGAAGCATACGTTTTTTGGTGGTTTCGATTTGGTTGGATGAAAACTCTATCCTATCCATTCCATCGCTCCCTAGATAAAAATCATCTCGCGATTAGATCTCTTTCAAGATGCCTTTTACAAGTCCGATAAAGGTTGTTTTCACTTGCGCAGCCACTTCAATAACTTCATCATGACTTAACGGCTGATCCAGAATACCACAGGCCATGTTGGTCAGACAGGAAATGCCCAGTACCTTCATACCGCCATGAATGGCAACAATGGCTTCAGGTACCGTGGACATACCCACTGCATCCGCACCCATCGTACGAATCATGCGAATCTCCGCTGGTGTCTCATATGCCGGGCCACTCCACCATGCATAGACACCTTGCTGCAGGCCAACATTCTGCTCTTCTGCAACCTTAAGGGCAATGCTGCGCAGTTCGCGATTGTATACCTGTGATACGTCTGGGAAACGAACACCCAGTTCGGCGTTATTCGGCCCCATCAACGGGTTATTGCCTACTAGGTTAATATGATCTGTAATGAGCATCAGTTGACCCGGCTCAAAGCTTGTGTTGATGGCTCCGCAGGCATTGGTGATAAGCAATTGCTCGACACCCAGCGCCTTCATGATCCGAACCGGGAAAGTCACTTCGTCCAGTGTAAAACCTTCATAATAATGAAGGCGGCCTTTCATCGCTACAACCGTTTTGCCCATCAGTTCACCAATAACCAATTCATTGGCATGACCGATAGCCTCCGATTGAGCGAAATACGGAATATCTGTATACGGAATAACGGTCGCATTTTCAATCTCGTCCGCGAGCGCTCCCAGTCCCGAACCCAGAATCATGCCTACGGCAGGTTTGGTATGGATTCGGTTTAATATGTAATCTCTTGCTTCCTGAATATGTGCGGATTGATGCATAATGATATCCTCCTGATGATCTGAATTGAGTAAACAAAAACTGAGTTAATGAGGTGCTACTCATCAAGTGTAATGAACAATGGTCATGATGTAAATGGAAGCTGTTCTATATACAATAAAAAAACGACCCTATGCTCCAGAATCGTTTAAAAACATGGACATACCCTATTCCAATGTATATTTGTTTCTACTTTTCATGTAATCGATTGTCATGATCAGTAACAGCATCAATGTAGCAAACATCAGCGGTTTGGCAAAAGTACCTTCTTCAAAAATATAATAACTAAATATAAAATTTCCGGCAAAAGTAATTAAATAGTTTCGGATGCAATCCATCTTCTCATCTCATTTCAGGAAAGAATTTGGTTCACCATTTCTTCAACCCTATCACATAATCCCATTTAATACCATATTTTTATCATCCATACAAATCAACGCCTCTAATCATGCACGAGATAACCGCACTGTATAATCTATATTGACTACAGCAAAAAATCGGCCACATCGTGACCGATTCTCTCCACTTATCTGATGTTCAGGACATAGGGTTAATGATACGCCAAAATGATTCCTTAGGCTGCAACTGTTGATCAAAAACAAAGGGCCAATTTTTGCGTCCGCGTACCGGGAAATGGTCTAACCAGGTATAATTGTCCGCTACTCCCCAGAACGTCACAGAGGTAATGGATGATTTATACTCACGGAACAAATTAAAGATTTCTTCATATCGACGCTCCTGTAGCTCAGCCATCTCTGAAGTTGGCGCGGTGAGGTCCGTTCGACGATCCTCATGACGAAACACGGACATATCCAGCTCCGTAACATGCAACTGCACATCCAGTGAAGCATAACGCTCAATAGCCATTCGGATCTCCTCAATCGAAGGACCATGAATATTCCAATGCCCTTGCATCCCAATCCCGTGTACAGGCGCTCCCTTGTCCAGCAAAGACCGAACCAGATTGTAGATCTTCTCCCGCTTGACCGGATCCGTCTCATTGTAGTCATTATAGAAAAGAAGCGCATTTGGATCAGCTTCATGGGCCATACTGAACGCTTGCAGCAAATAATCTTCCCCCACCAGCTCTAACCACTTCGTGTCCCGCATGAACAGGTCGGTCTTATCTTCAACAGCTTCATTGACGACATCCCACGCATATATTTGCCCCTTATACCGACCTACTACTGTATCAATATGTTGCTTCAAGCGAGATAATAGCAGCTCTCTGGAAGCAGGGGCACCTGAGGTATCCTCAAAGACCCATTTCGATGTTTGATTATGCCAAACCAAAGTATGTCCGCGAACCCCAATCCCTTGGGCAACAGCAAAATCAACAATTTTATCCGCCGCCTCAAATGTATAACGATCCTCTTCCGGGTGAATTTCTTCAAATTTCATCTGATTTTCAGCCGTGATGCTATTGAAGTGTTTGGCGATAAATTCCCCTTCGGACTGCAACATTCTGGTATGTACAGCAGCACCTATTTTGAACGTATTAGCGTACGCAGCATGTAATGATGGAATTTCAGTTGGCATTTACAATTCCTCCCTGCCATTTTTTATCCATCATATCGTTTGTTGAATACGCTTACAATGAACAAATTATACTTCTTCCCCCTCATATTTAACTATTTATGATCCTGGGCCCTGTGCACAAAACAAAAACACCTCCACGTATGTCCGACTGCTCATCTAAACAGAACATTTCTCGGAAGGTGTTTTGTGATCGGGCTGTTCAGTTAAATTCAACTCATGCACAAAGAGGGTATGAAGCGTTACAGCTTGTCCACTTGTAACAAGGTCACCTGTTTCACTGTGCATGCCGGGTTAATTTGCTCTTCGGACAGAATGTTCAGCTTGATCAGGCTTTTCAGCTTATGGCTGTCTACCTTGGATAACAATCGCCAGATGTCCGGGTCTGGAAGAGAAGCATACAGCTTCTGATCATCGTATTCCTTCCGGTTCTGAAGCACTGTTTTCACGGTGTAACCACCAACCTGCGTCTCATACACCCCTTGTTCTGCACAATACGCGACAATCTCATCTCGTAGTACAGACAACTGCTGCTCAATATCTTTTTGCTGCTGTTTCAGTTCAAAGTAGGTTTGCACTTTCTGCTCCATATCGATCACGCTCCTCTACTATCATAGGTATGCGAGGATCGCTAGTTTAGGACTGACTGTTTATTTTATTTAAAAAAAGTGGTCTTTCTATTACTTAATCGTATACTGTCGTCATTGTGTATCCCCGTATTACGATTACAGCAGATGTTCATTCAAATACGGATTATGGACAGCCATGTTGTGAACCCTTTCCATTACATCTGGCCCCATGGGGACATTCCCAACGCGCTTTAACAGAATCCAGCGAAGACAAGCTACAGCTTCAAAAACCTGCTCCTCTTCCAGCGTGTACGTATAACTTGCAGAACGTGCAAATTGAGCGCGATACATCTCGCCATAACTTTCCCCATTATAGACGGTGATCAGAAACACAGACCATGCCATATCGTACCTTGGATCACCGTAATGCCCATTAGTCCAATCGATGATGGTGTACTGGTCGTCCATCTCAAGAATGTTTCCCAGATTATAATCGCCATGAATCAAACGGTCCTGTCTGATCTGGACCTGCTGAATCAACTTTGCCAGAAGATCATTTATATCGTCATGTAATTCAATTTGAGGAAAAAAGTATTGAACAAAATCGTACCTGGATATGTATTCTTCACCTTCTCCAGTACCCACTTCATTCACCGGATAACGATGGACCTCCATTAATCGCTCAGCCAAATGTATCAGCTTGGTTTGCGTTAATTGGGTAATCGGCTTTCCATCATAGCTCGTTAACAGCACTTGATTCTCTTGCTCGTCTAATCCCCAACCGTAGGGTTTGGAAACACGAATTCCACTTTGATAAAGCTTGGACAATAATCGATATTGTTTGGCAATATCCGGTTTGGAATCCTTGTCCCAGACTTTCAATACGTACCGCTGATCTTCCATTTCGATTCTCATCACACTCGCTTCCAGTCCAGGTGGCAAGGAAATGATCTGATACTCCTGTTCCATCACCTGCTGGATACGTTCATCCAGTTCTATCCATTTCATCTGGCTAAGTTGAATCGTCATCATTTCCCCTTCTTCCATGTTATGACCGCCTCTCCCTGTTAGTCAGGTATAATCAGGCCTTTGCCAATGACATTGGCGGATACCGGCTGCTTCCCCAATTCTCTGGCCCATACCGACAGCTGTCCCATATGGTGAATCTCATGGGCGATCACATGTCGCATAACTTCTCCCCATGAATCTGTACTGGCCTTGCCAGCTGAGCGATGATCGATATAAGCTCTTTTTTCCATACTCGAATCCCAGGCTGTAACAAATGCCTCTACATCAGGACGTAACTTGCGATCGAGTCGCCTTACCGCCTCAAGATTCTGGTAGTTTGCAAAATCTTCCGCATCATCCGGTTTGCCCTGAAGTAACTGAAGCCAGCTCCACTCTACATCAATGATATGAAATAATGTTTGTAATATGTTGCCTACTCCGCCCGTGCGAGGCCGAAGCAATTCTTCAAGCGGTACATCTTCACACCATTCATACCATTGCTCACGCACCATCCAGTTGTAACGAAAAAAAGTTTCCATCAGTATATTCCCCTTTATCGGCTATTTTTTCAGAGAGATTTGATCAATTCCGTATTGGCAAAGGTATCCTCCGAATATTTACACTTACCACTCCGATGACAGAACAACCTTCCGATCGCTGTTATCCCCAGATTTTTTTGATTCCTTTTATAATGGGAAAATCCGGGGATAAAGGCGAACACTTCGCTTCTTCAGGTTTTTTCTGTCCTCTCCGTTTCGTGTAAATATTCTGTTGAATTTATTTAGTTAATTTCTTTTTTATATACAAGATTACATGAATACCTGCATAAATAAACAGGACATTGAACAAATATAGAAGTACATTTAAATAGATGCCAGATATAAACCAGATTGTTCCGTCCAAGTTGGCATAATGATAATCCGTAAAGAATCGGATTGGAAAACCATACTCTGTTCGGAGCGGTCCATCTTCAGTATGTAAAGTTCCAGGAATACAAAGGATGGCTAATACAGCAAGCCAGGCTGATAGATTCATTATTCTTTTGTTAATCGTCAATACCTCTTCCCCCTTAATCCTCCCTGACGGGATCTTTTCCAAAGTACGTTCCCTTCAACTTTTGATCCATAAAGTCTCTTAAGTCCTTTTGATCAACTATATATCTCGAACTTCTATTAAATCTGCTTTTTCTGGTTACAATAATCTGTTTCCGATTGTATTGAATTGTAATTTCAGCGTTATGCTTTAATCTCAAAGCAATTCCTGCACTAATGCTTCCTGTGACATCATCTACTGGTATTTTGGCTGTTTCCGGGGCTGCATTCAGCCAGCCGACTATACGGCTAGTGTCTTCTTTACTTAACGTAACATTGTCAATGCTAACGTGTCCTCCACCGTCGCCTGTCCTGGTGTACACGACTATGCTCATCTCTGTGCTTATCACTTGATTTCTTGAAATCGGCTTATTTGGATCAGGGTTACTCGTGATTAGAAAATACAGAAACATAATTGCTGCACCTATGAAAAACCAGAATCGCCTACGTTTTCCTAGCATTACAGCGCATTCTCCGAATCCACCACGTTGGCAAACAGTCTCAGTACCGTATTGTGATGTGCAATAATCTGCTCCGCTTGAAGCGTCTTTGAATTCCATGTGCTGTGCGCATCTTGAACCAGATTGACCGTGTAACCCAGACTGTACGCTCTGCGGCAAGTCGTGTCTACACATACCTCAGTCTGCATACCCGCGAGAATCAACTCCGTCACGCCATCTTCTTGCAATTTCAGATGCAGATCGGTTTTGTGAAACGAATCCGGTGTCTCTTTTTCGATAACGAGGTCACCAGCTATAGGTGCAATGGACGGATGGATGTCCCAGCCCGGTGTTCCTCGTTCCAGTGGACTGCCTGCCCCTTCGCTGTGCTGGATATATATGATGGAATGGCCTGCTTCACGGGCCCTGGCAATTAACACCTGAATCTTCTGAAGCAATCGTTCCCCTTGATATACGGGATCTGCTTCATCAAACATCGCTACCTGTACGTCAATGATTAGAAGTGCACAATGCGTTGTCATTTTGCTTTCCTCCTGACAAATCCATTTAATTCAACTCTTTCTTCTTTGCTTTTTTAACAAAACTTCCAATCCCATATCAATCAGTACAAATAGAATAGCAGCAAAAACGCCAAATAAGGTCAGAACTAACGTCTCTTTGAAATCCAAGATTGCTTCTCCTGCGCCCATGACCAGATAATAGATATACATGCCTAAAACTCCAGCACATGCATAGCCTAATATCCTCGTACTTAGATACAACACATGATTAGGGAATTGTATTCGGCTGAGCAGATAGTCTAGCAATATCGATAAAGGTAGCCCGATCAACAGGATCAAGGGAGTCGCGTATACCAGATAAATAACAATGTAAAAATCAAAACTGTAGGATTCATTCATCGATATGAGACTTGCAGCCAAAGTAAAACAAATGATGGTTAGAACGGTTGTCATCAGCTTTCTTCCCATGTTCATCTCATCACTCCAATACAGTTATCTCTATCATTGGATGTGCTCATGCATCAGATTTTGCCGGTTGCCATCCGATTTCTTGAGACCAACGATGTGCTCTCTGTAATATGCTCCACACCATTGGTCCTTTTCCTTCAACATATTTGGGACGCTCATCTTTATACAATGATATGAGTCTGTGCTTTTCTTCCGCATAGTTCAAACAATCTTCTGGATGCTCCCTTAAATAGTCTCTGAACAGCAAGGTCATCTGCTCGGAGAAACTGCCTGCCTGTCTAACGTGTATATGTATCCTTCTGTTTCCGGGTTCTTCACGAAAGTAACGTTTAGTCTTATCTGGATTTTCTGCTCTGAATACAAATCCGACTGTTTCGATCTCACGTTTGTAGTCCAACAGATTCTCATGATTAGAAACTGATATTTGTATATCTATGATGGGTTTGGCGTCTATTCCCACAATTGAAGTGGACCCAACATGATCAATCCGCACGGCCTTTTCTCCTAACGCTTCTCTTAATTTCGAACCCGTTTCGAGAAACAAATCACGCCATTTCGGATCATACTTTGCAATTCTCCATTGATCCTCCATACAACTCCTCCTTGGTTATCCAATCAAGCTATATAATTAAATAACACGTTCTTTTACCCTTTTGTTACATGTAGATTATTTAGTGATGCCATATAGAGATCATGCAAAATCATCATTGTTTATCCCTAGTTCTATTTGTTTTTGGGATTCAATCATATATTCGTACACATCATCAATTTCTGTTATCCCTTTAATATTCTCTTTTAACAGTTCAATAATTAATTGATTATCACTCTCTCGCATCTTTATATCTTCCATATAGTTATCGTTATAGTCGTTCATAAAATCTAATTTGTTCTTATAAAACCGAAATCTTTCCAGAACATACACTTCCTTAAGATTAATAAATAATGCTACAAAATCCTTAAGGTTTCTGGCCACTAAAGTTACTTGATTACCAAACGCCGTAGGTTGGATAAAGATAACCGGAGCTTCTTCCAAATCACTAATGGATCTGTTGAACGTGAAAAAAGCAAAATGGTCACCATCTGCCCCTGTTCTTCCAAATATGATGGCATCATCTGGCGTACAATAGTATCTATCATCATCATTGTTAAAACTAATATAAAACCCCATATAATCCTGAAGGGTCGCATCATGTTGTTTACGTAATGCCATATCTATTCGAACGATGCCTTCTAAGGATTCTGGCATTTTATAATGTACTTCCATGTTTGCATACCTCTCTTCTATTAGCATTTATCGATAGATTTATATTCTGACACAAATTAAAAAAAAGAGAAGGACCCTTAGGCCCTCCTCATAACTTCTCAATGATAATCACACTTGAAATTTGTAAACTCAGCCAAAGCATTTTGCCCACTCGCGTATAGACCAATAAGTACGCCTGTAAAACCTCCTGCCACCTCCGAGGATAGGTATCTCGTCTGTGCCGTGCCCAGCAGAATCTCTTCACCATCTGCTTGAAACAGGAAACTGTAGCGTTCCTGGCTTGAGCGGATCACCAGCGTTGCATGCTGTTTATTTCCCAGATCCACTTCATGTTCTATCGATTTGATATCACCGATATTTAGACGCTCGACCACCTTATAACCGTCCTGCTCCTGACGAATAGCCACTTCATAATGATGATTCTCATCCATGTAGATCGTGATCCCGGCTTCTCCACTCGTCACACCAACATCGACTGAAATTGTGGCATTAAAGTCTTTTTGACGTAACCCAATGAACGTTGGGGAGGCCGGAACGTCCAGCGTTACATCGGTTCCTGTTAGCGTAAGCTTATCTGATTCAAGCTGATAGTGTTCTGTATTTGGATGACGAAGGTAACACCAGTCGAGGTTCCAGTCTGTATTTGCAAACGTATAATGCTTCTTATCCTGCTGGATCACCGTATCCGGGATACGATTGGTCTCAAAACTCGTCAGTGTTGTGCCTTCATGCCCGGCTGTAAACCATCCATCTTCACCAAACGTAATTGGAGTCAGAAATACTTCTCGGCCCAAATGATGGTACGTAGCCCATCTGCCAATCTGTCGGAATCCCAAGTGGAAGAGCCACCAGTTCCTCAGATCATCCTGAACCAGATCACCATGCCCCACACCCTGGAGCTCATACCCGCCCAAATTACGGTTGGTTAGAACCGGATTGTGCGCATAGGCTTCGAACGGTCCTGAAGAAGAAGTTCCCCGAGCATACGTAACCATGTGACCATACTCCGTGCCGCCCTCAGCAGCAAGCAGGTAGTAGAATCCGTTTATTTTATACAGATGTGGGCTTTCCAGATATCGTCCACCTGTTCCGTTCCATATCGAACGACTCGGGGTCAGTTTGCGGCCAGTTTCAATTTCAAGCTCGCACTGAACAATTCCGCCAACGCCTTCATCATCCACCCCGTTACTCATAAACAAGGTTTTTCCATCTTCAAAATACAAATCGGGATCAATCCCGCCTTGATCCACATAAATAGGCTCAGACCATCCTCCGTAAATATCGTCCGTCCAGACATAGAAATTCTGATGCGTCGTATCATTCGTTGTGACCATATAAAAACGCCCGTTATTGTGCCTGATGGTTGGGGCAAATACACCCCCGGAGCTGTTCACCGTCTCGAGCTGAATCTGGCTTTTACGAGTCAGGCAGTGACCAATCTGCTTCCAATTCAGCAAATCCTTGCTTTCAAAGAGCGGTACGCCCGGGAAATATTGAAAAGAACTACACACCATATAGTAGGTATCGTGCACCTTAATCACACTAGGGTCTGGATAAAAACCTTTCACAACAGGGTTATTGTATTTCATTACGCCACTCCATCTCTTATCATAAAATTCACAAATATAAGAATTCAACTTCGTAACAACTACAAAAATTAAACACCATCGGGCATAAACTTGCAATGAATATGGATTGCATCTTGGAGCTAATTTCGTTAAATTAATATATATGTGATTTTAGAAGATTGAGGGTAGGGAGTTGTACAGATGATCAAAGCAAATGGGGAATCCCAGTTCCTTCCTTTATATGAGGCGCTGGCAAGCGAAGTCAGATGGAGAATCATGGATATGATTGCAGTTCGCGAAATGAATGTGAAGGACATTGCCGCAGCATTAGAGCTTAGCCCCTCCATTGTCACGATGCATATTCGCAAACTGGAGGATGCGGGTCTAATTGGGAGCAGGCGAGTTCGAATCAACGGAGGGACGCACAAATTATGTTACCTCAAGCAAAATCAGATTGAGATCGAGCTGCCATCAGCAAGCCAAACTTCACGATCCAGAGAACAGACGATAGCCGTTGGACACTACACTGCTTTTGATATTCACCCTACCTGTGGGCTAGGAACACTTGAGAAAGAAATCGGCGTATGGGACGATCCACGTTACTTCCTTGATCCTGAGCGTGTACACGCTGCTATCTTGTGGTTTGGGAAAGGCTATGTTGAATATAAAACACCTAACTTTGTACTACCGGATCAGACAACCGATGCTATTGAAATTTCGATGGAACTAGCGTCTGAAGCTCCGGGATTGCGAGATCATTGGCCTTCCGATATTCGTTTCACCTTCAATGGCATTTCTCTTGGAACGTGGACAAGCCCTGCCGACTTTGGCAGAGCAGCACGCGGCAAATATACGCCAGAATGGTGGCATCGCAATGTGAATCAGTATGGATTGTTGAAGACTATTCGTATTGATGCCTACGGTACCTATATGGATGGTGAGCGGATGTCAGACATTACTCTCAAAGATGTCAAACTAGGCGAACCGTTCTGGACGCTACGTTTCACGGTTGACGAAGAAAGCCCCAACGTAGGGGGATTAACGATCTATGGTGCCGGTTTTGGTAACCATGATCAGGATATTGTTATACGTGTACTTCAGATCTGAAGTAACCGCTGAGGGGAGGTGGTGATATCATCAGATCTGGCATTAGAAAAATAACCTGCCTATGTGTTAGCAATCATTCTGTGTTTGGAACGACTTTCTTAGCTGATTAATATGAGCTTGATGATAACGGTGATGGTCAGCCATATGCCATAATCCCCAACGTACCGTAGCTTGCTTTTCGTTCTGATGTCCAAAAGTAACTACTCGATCTAGGTCACCATCTGCTACTTGTGTGCATGTTTCTTTCAGAAGGGTTAATACACCCTCATATTGAGAGATAAGTGTGTCACGTGACACATCTTGAACCAGCGGAAGTCTATTATTTTCATCAGTCATGGGACCATATTGCTCTATTAATGACTGCGGAAGGACAACTCCCTTTATTCTATAAACCCAATTCATATCAACAAACGTAATATGTCGTATTAATTGAGCTGTACTATTAAACTGGTTCTTTTCCCCTTTGTAATCTACCTCTTCTTGCGACATCCCCTCAGTAATCGATTTAAGTCGCTGACTATTCTCTTTTACTGCGGAAAATAACATTCCAACAATAGGTTCCATATTGGCTTCACCTTGTAAATCGTAAATCATAGTCATCCCACCTTTTTACCTTCGCTCTTTCAATAGGTCCTTAATTTCCCTTAACTCTGATAATATTTCTTTGGTGTGCTGGCTATTTTTTGAGTTATCTATTCCAACTTTCACAACATAAATACCGAGGAACAGATACACCACCAACATAATGATCATTCCCATGTACATCTCTCCTTTCCAAGTAGCAGCACATTGTTACAAACGGTTACTGCAGTTTATACACCCTCTCTCTCCAACTGATTTCCATGGAATGCCTTCAAAAGAAAAGCCCGATCCGGAACGTTCAACCGTTCATACGATTTCAGATACTCTCTATTGTCATATGGAACGCCAATGAATTTCAAGTCCATTTTGCCCTCTTGGAGATCCACGATTCCATATCTGGCAATGGCAAGGTCGTTACAGCCTAAAGCTCCCGGATTCATATATACTCTTTGATCTGTCTTATAATAATGAAGAATATGATAATGACCAAAACAAACCAAATTATGGGCCGTCCCCTGATATCTTGCATCCAATTTGGTCCCGGATGGATCTTTATCGATGACATCCAACTTGTCGTTGTTCATATGATAGTGAGTCAAAAGGAACCGATGTCCTTCTACCTCTTTTTCAACGAATTTCGGTAGAGCTTGAATTTTCTTGATCGATTCTGCACTCAAATGCCGACCAATCCATTCGTGATGCTCGGCCATGCCTTTGTGCCCTTCTAATGGACCCTTATTTTGAAGCAAACTCAATACGGCCTCTTCGTGATTCCCCGAAATCGCTATCATATTTTCGCGGCTGTACAACATCTCGATCACTTCATTGGAGTACGGGCCAATACCGATCATATCTCCCAAACAAAATGTATGCTCAATGTCTCCTCTGGAATCGATATCAGACAATACCGCTTGAAGCGCAGGAAAATTCCCATGAATATCGGTTAAAATGGCAACCTTCATTGTGATTCCTCCTCAGGAATATACATCGTCTGAATCTCCTGCACACCCGGAATAAAACCCAGATTCAGATACACGGACTCGGCATCATTTCCTTGCATCACATACAATCGTAGAACGGGATACTTACCTTTAAGTTCATTTAATGCTCTCTGTAACATCAGTGTAGCAAGCCCTCTTCCTCTATATGCCGGACGAACACCTATGCTATACACAGCAGCCTGATTGTCTTGCAAGCATAAGCGACAATTTGCAATAAGCTGTCCCGTTTCCTTGTCGTATACTAGCGTGGAAGCTTGAGTTAGAATCTCATTGGTATAATTAGGATCATCGCTTGGTATAAAATCTGCAAGAGTGGTATGTTTTCTTCGTGTAGCTTCAAGACTTCCTGCAAAACTCTCCAGGTCACATTGAGCAATTTCATCTTCATTCACATATTTTCTGGTGCCGGTTTCACTTTCAATAATCTCTGGACCCTTCACGGTTACCCTGCTGTCCCATTCGATTTCAAAATGATCTGTAGGCCGCTGCATCCAGCGACATCTGAACTCCACTGGCCAGAATCCAGCTCTTGCATATAGATCGACTTGGTCTGGAAGAATCTCAAAGGTCAGAATACGTTTGCTGCGATCCGACCACTGTAATAATTTATGCTTCAGAAGTTTCAATACCTCAAAGCACTGCTGGAATGGCGGGATAAAAAACAAATGATACATCCGGTTAGGCTCCATTCTCACGCCACCTATTTTGCTTTCTCCTTTGTAAATCCAGTAGGCACTGATCTTGGAAGAACTGAACTCTTCTTCCCTGAAAAATCCGACATAACGCATATCATAATAAACCGTGCAATATAATCCCCATTCGGCAAAGTCAGCTTTGCGAATCGAATATTCATCCGACAGATCATATTGAAGAATATCTGTAGACCACTCGGCTAAACTCATACGTAATTCCTCCTCAAATCTAATTAAACGGCAAACAATCAAATCATTTTCCTATACGCCACACCGTGAACATGAATTAACACATGCTGTGCCTCAATACGTTCGAAGAAATCCAACATGTCCTTAAACGGATTCTCGAAATACAAAGACGACCAAGGAAAACCTCTAATGTCTGCCCTGTTTTTGTATTCTTGAACATACAATGCTCGCCGTGAACATCAAAATACCAATTTCCCGTTAATTCTTCTTCTCCGTGGATTACATCCGCATTGGTCAGCAGATGGTACGCACCTGCGAGAATTTCCGTCCGATCAGGCTGATCGGTTTCCAGTATCAGTTGGTCGATCAATTGCCGCGCGATTCTTTGGTACATATCCATCACAGCCAACAATTCTTCCGTAATTTCCTGCGTTATCGCCTTCATAATTTCAGATCCTTTGCCCTTTCCAATGAAGATGAACTGCCCGACCTTGCGGTTAGCAAAGATACGATAACGTAGCCAAAAAGTTGAACCGTAAATACAATGGCAACAAACTCAACCATTATGCTGTTCGCTGCATTAAAATCATTCACAAGATCCACGAAGATCTTCCCAGGTCGGGTTAATACATCCCACGAATTCCACCGATTAAATCTACCAATGTAGACCCCTATACTGCTCAATAGCAAAATAACACCGACAACCATCATGCTAATGTACTTATTTATTAATTTGTTTAACATGCCATGGATTTGAATGATCGAACAAGTCGAGAGCAGCAATCCGATGATCGCTACGGCAAACGTCAGGGTGAGTCCATACCAAAAATCAATATTAACCCAAAATCTAACCTCCCCTTGGGCATCAAAATATCTGAATGAATGCAGAATCTCCGTAAAAAGATAGGCCGCATTGGGCAGAAAAAAGAGCCATACCCCACACATCAGCCCCATACATATCATGCTCGTTGTGGTTAATTTCTTATTGAATATGTATCTAATGCAGGATGAGATGATGAATGGTACCCATGCCAGGAACATGTCCCAACTTAAAAATCGATACATATTCGTATCTGTTTGGGCACGTAAATACATCACAACACCTAAACAACATAAAGTAGCCACGAGCAAAGTAACGATGAATCGGAGATCTTGAACTGGATGTTTGTTATCTTTCATTTCTTTGCTTCTACTTCCTTTTCCTTGATGAATGTTATAAGTTATAAATACTTTTTAAATGCCTTGCTGGATTCTCCGTTGTATCCCAATTTCGTATAAAAGTGATGTGCTTCGTTTCTGGATGATCCGCTTGTAAGAAACACCTTCACACAATTTTTCTGCTCACATACATGCTCTATATGTTTCATCAATTCAGATCCATATCCCTTGCTCTGCACATGTTCCGTAATGATAACCCGCTCAACTACGCCGAATGGTCTATTTTCCACCAAAGCATCCAGACAAATATGTAAATGAGCTGTGCCGATCACCTGATCACCCATTTCATACACAAACAAAAAACTGTTTGGGTTATTCCGAACCTCTTCAATCCGTTCTGCAAGTACCTTCGTGTTTAAGTTGTTTGGCAATAATTCTTTATACAGTCTTTCAATAACCGCTGCATCCCTAGCTTCTGCCTCTCTTATCATCAAGCTTCCCCTCCCTGTTACCTCACTTGATAACTTAAAATGATATCACCGTTGTCTTCAAACTCTCCCGTTTCTTGAAACCCGCAACGTTTGTACAGCGCATTTGCCGCAATGTTATGTGGAACATGGGATACCCTGATTTGCTGGCAGTCACTTCTCTCTTGCAACATATGAATCACTTCTTGAATGGCAAGTTTGCCGTAACCCTTCCCCTGGTACTTCTCATCAATCATGAAGCGCAGAATCCAGTAATACCCGTCATTGTAGATCTCGTTATCAAATAAAATAAAACCGACCATCTGATCCTCTGCCAAAATACCGTATGGTTTGGACGTAATTTCCTTCGTTGCATGCATCAATGAATCCGCATTGCTTGCGACCAAATCCAGCTGATCTTCCCGTGGTTTAAGGTGGATGCACTCGAGTTCATTTTCTTTGGTTATGGGTTGTAGGCTTACTTTTTTCACATCCACAATCATCTCTCCTTGCAGCTTATTTGCTAGATTTTCTTGATCAATATAATTTCCAAAGGTTGTGTATCGAGCAACAGAGCCCCTGCATCAACATACCCCAGCTTTCGATAGAAATGTTGGGCATGTTCGTCTGATTGCGTTGAAGTCATCACCGTATCGAAGCCTTGTTGCTTCATTAAATTTTCCCAGTAATGCACCACTTTTTTGCCATATCCGCCGTTTCGATAGGGTTCATCAAGCCAGATCATATTCATGAAGGGAAGGTTGTCCCAAAAGTAACCGTACCTCATCCATCCAACTCTTGATCTCTCGTCCTCGTCCCATAGGATGAATATTTCTTTCTCACTAATCTTCGTTTTCATAAGTGGCTGATGGATATGCCGATCTCTTTCAATGATATAGTCATAGTCAGCTTCCGTTGCATACTCAATCTTCATTTGTATTACTCCCTTCATTAACTATGTCCATCATAACCCAAAATGTGGTATATGCGAACAGTTCTTTCCTCTTTTTCTCCATGCCAAAAAACCACGGTTTTCCGTGGCTGCACCCGCTCTATTTTCCTCAATCCGCTGTTGATCCGCTGACCAATTGCCCCTTGTACCATACGGCCTGCCGCGCAGATCGCCGCGCAACAGCTTCCGCCGAACAACTCGCATGCACTAATACAAAACTCGCGGTGTCGCCTACCTTCGGCCAGACTTGCTCCCCTTGTGAATCCAGCGGTGTAATCCCGCCTGTTACCCATGCCAAAGATTGAGACAAGGACAGTTCGTCGCTATATCCGTACAGTTCTGCGAATCGTCCCGCTTTCTCAAGCATATCCCCATTGCCAAAAGGAGACCAATGATCCGTCAGGCTGTCTGTGGCCAGCTTCACGTTCACACCCATACGGTGGAGCATGGGAAGAGGCATCATCGTTCTGCCAATGGGCACCGTGGAAGCAATGCTCATCCCGAGCGAGGCCATTCGCTGCGCCATATCTTCTGCTTCCTGCTGCTCTGCGCGGGCGAACCAGAACGCATGACTTACTGTAACTTTACCCTGAAGCCCTGCTGCTTCGGTCAGATTTGCGAGTTCCAGCAGTGTTTGTTTGCCAGCCTGCCCGCCATCATGCAGATGAATATCGATGCCCGCCTGGTGCTGAACAGCCAGTTCAACCATGGTGTTCAGTGATTTCTCGATCTGTTCGTCCACCGTATGAGGATCAAGTCCGCCCACATGTGTTGCCCCTTCCTTCATCGCTTGGCCCATAAGCTCCACTGAATGGGAGCGAAGCAGTCCATGCTGCGGGAAAGCCACGATCTCCGAAGAGATTTTGCCCGAAAATGATTCCAGAGCCTGCCGCGTCGCTTCCAGTCTTTTCAAGCCACTGACGGGTTCAATATTGCAATGACTACGTACATGAGTGGAGCCGTACCCCTGGATCAAGGTCAGAATACTCTCCGCTTGACGCTGGGCATCTGGCAGCAACTTGGGCAACAGAACCTTCTCTTCTTCAATACGTTCGAAAATACTGGAGATACGTTTAACGGCTGTCCATGGCCCATCGTAGTAGGTTTTATCCAGATGAATATGTGCCTCCTCGAACGAAGGCAACAGCAGAAGTCCCTTGCCATCTACTTGTGGTAGATCACTAGACAGCGCGTTGTTTCCTTCCACAATCTCCGCGATCACTCCATCTTCAATCCGCAGATGAGCGGGGCTTGTCCGCGTCCCCGTCACCTGTTCTCCCTCCAGAGCATAACCCCGCTCCACAGTCACGTTTGTTAACCAATAAGCCTGCTTCATCATGTCATCCCTCTTTTCTTACCCGGCATTACGCCCCCCGGATACCGATTGATCTATGATCCATGGTACCATACGGTTTCACCGGGCAAAAATACGTAAAAGGTTGGTGTTCCATATGCGGAACGTTTGGCTCGCTATGGATCAAAGAATGCCAAAAAACAGACACAATCCAGTGCCTGTCCTACGCGTTCAATCTCCTATCAGAGATTTATTTTCCATCCATCTGTCTATACATTCATCCAATCTCATTAAAAACCAAACCGCGCATGCCCTTCATCCGTCATGCCTTCAATGTGCTGGTCGCTTAAGTAAACGCTCTAATAGCATACAAAATTTATTATGTAAATATGACGCTTGCTTGGACTATCTCCAGGCTTTATGAAGATAAACATGAAGTGATATGGATAATCTGAAGTATACTGCTCCGAATGATTTTTCACATCATAAGTCTCTCCAGAAAATAACGGAATCCTCTCGCGTTGATCGAGAGAGTAAGCAGAGGATCCGCAGCATGAACCGAAAAGTAAAGAACCGGGGTAATTCCATGCATGACTGGAGAGAGAGGACGTTCGAGACGAAGCATTTAATGTGAAAACTGTCGGTGGCGGGTCATAATCCTTATTTCTTCTTTAAAACCGCCGCGAAAGACTCACCCTCCGCTTGATACTCTCCGCCATTCACATCTGCGTATATTTTTTCGAGAGTAAATCCGGCATCATTCACTTCTTTTTCCAGACTTTCAATCGTAAAATGTTGATTCCAGTAGTGATAATTAACTAGCTCACCATCTCCAAAAACGAGAACATTTTTTGACAAAGTCACATGATCAGGGTATTTTATTGAAGCAAATAAAGATAAATGTTTTTTATCCGAAAATGGATTATCTTTTCTAGTTAAACCCCACATAAAATTTTGCTCAAATTTTTCGTAACTATTCTCCGATAACACATCTAATAGAACTAATCCTTCGGACTTTAAACCACGATGGATATTGCTAAGTATTTTTCTTCTGTTTTCCGGATTAAAGACACTATAGATTTCATAGATTAGTAGAGCAAGATCAAACTCCTGTTCAATCTCAATGTTAGTCATATCTTCGATTCTGTAATCTATTATTAAACCCTTTTTTTGGGCTTCGTGAACTGCGTATTCAATTGATTTTTCATTAAAATCCACACCAACAACCTCATATCCCCTAGCAGCTAAACTTTGGGAATACAGGCCTGGGCCACAACCTAAATCAATGATCTTTTTATACTTCGTCAACGGTGCAATTTCGCTAATAAAATTAACAGTTTCATCAATAAAATCGTTCCCCTTGCTTCCACCAGGAATATTTTCATCAAAATGAGCTTTCAAAACAAAGTCAGCACGGTTTGAGTCAAGCCAGATTTGTACTGATCCTTCCTCAAATGGCTCGGGAATTTTAGCTATATCCAGTAATTTCTCCATTTTTTCACCTCTATTGAATTTTTATTGGTTGGTTTGTATCTAAAATAATGCGTTGCTTAGCTGAAGATCAGCTAAAATCAGCTAAGCAACCAGTTATTGAAGTTAGTAAAATGGCGCGTTTTTTGCGATTCTATTTCATAGATTTTTTAACAGCTGTTACTGATTGTTGAAAGGAACGTAGTTACAGTCCATGTGGTTGTAATTGTTCCATCCACGGCTTGGCCTTTACCTTCTTTGTCTTTTGCTAATTTTTGCAATTCCAATACTGCATTCATTGCTTTCACCTCCTTTTCTAAGTGGAAATCATACTTTTAACAGCTGTTACTGATTGTTGAAAGGAACGTAGTTACAGTCCATGTGGTTGTAATTGTTCCATCCACAGCTTGGCCTTTACCTTCTTTGTCTTTTGCTAATTTTTGCAATTCCAATACTGCATTCATTGTTTTCACCTCCTTTTTCCGGAATGATACTCACTTTTTAGCAATGATTACTTAATGTTGAAAGAAAAATGGTTACTGTAATTGTTGTTACTGTTGCTTCCACGGCATGACCTTTGCCCTCTTTGTTATTGGATAATTTCTGCAATTCCAACACTGCATTCATTGTTTTCACCTCCTCCTAAAATTTATGTTCAATCAGGACCACCCGTCCAACGGGTGGTTTGCTCTTGGGGTATAACCCCCTGTTGCCAAACTGCGCCTAAAGACGCTAGCCTGACAGCAGGGCTGTTCAGGCTCAGTGTTATTTGTCACTTTCACTCACCAGTTAAACTGGTTTTACTTCTTTTTGCTCCGATTACTGCTGAATGGATCTTCGTATTCTTTTACACTCAGCTTATCTAACGCTTAATCATGTGCTTCTTGCTCACGAATATACTTTCTTACTGTTGCTTCATTTAAGCCCACTGTACTCACATAGTACCCTTCTGCCCAAAACTTTCGATTGCCGTATTTATACTTGAGCTGGGCATGCTTCTCGAATATCATTAGCGAACTTTTTCCCTTTAGATATCCCATGAACGTGGAGACAGCTATTTTCGGTGGAATCGCTACCAACATGTGAACATGATCGGGCATCATATGACCTTCTATAATTTCTACTCCCTTGTACTTACATAGACGTCTAAAAATTTCGATTAAGTCTTTTCTCACTTGATTATAGATTTCTTTCCGTCTATACTTCGGGGTGAATACAATGTGGTATTTGCACATCCACTTTGTGTGAGCTAGGCTATAGCTCTTGTTTGCCATCTAAGACCATTCCTTTCTTTGAGCCTGAACATCTCAATTTTATCGGAATGGTCTTGGTGGTCAAACCCTCGATCCCTCCACCCGCATAGCGGGTGGTTTTTTGTTTCGCGCGTTTCACGCACTCAACTGGCTAAAGCCATAACAATATACCCATATATTTCTTAACTAATTTTTATTAACTCGTTACTGAAACATCGTGAGCTTTAGTTCTTGTCAGAAATTCATCTGAATTGACTAGTGGCAACCAATAGAGCGGGTTATCTTTGACGATCCCCATCAATGCCAGTATTATTCCCGAGCTACCTGTATACACATCATCCGCTAGCCTATATGAGAATTGACCCGGGTATACATAATATCCATTTTTATCAATTAAGAATAAATTAAGCAGGCTCAATACCTCTTTAATAATTACTTCACGATCCCCGTTATTTTTCATCAAAGAAGGAATTAAAAGGAAGCTTCCTGCCCCATCGAACAACCCACCACTAATAGTGGAACAGATCTGTGACAACTTTGTAATCGCATTGATTTCTTCTTGATAAGCCTCTTCTCCACTTACATGATTTAGAAACCATATTGCAATTCCAATTCCAATCGACCCTCCTGAAAGATAGGGCAATTGACGATTTCGATTATCCAATGTTTGTAGGGAGCCGGTTACCTCATCAAATATTGTTTTTTCTAGATCCTCCTTTATTAATTGTCTAGCTCTCTCCAAATACTGTTTATCATCCGTGATGGAATACATGGCGGAATAAAAGAGAGAGACACCTGATAACCCATCAATTACTCCTATCCCTACTGCCATCCAATCATTCGTGCTAAACCGCGCATCGTTATTTCGATTTCTTTCAATTGACTCTTCAATTTCCTTCGCAAACTGTAAATATTCATCGTTTTCTGTCTCGATATATAAACTGATGACGAACAGTCCTATTCCTGAAAGACCTGAGCGCAAAGAAATATTGGATTCGTTCATATTAGCTCTTATGTTCTTCAATTCATTTAAGACAACTGCCTCATAACCTGTTTCATACAATAAAGCCAATATCCCTGTTTTCCCATCAAACATACCATTGGCTTCAATAGTATTTAAATTTCCTAACAAAAAGTCTTGGATCCACTTATCGACTTCTAGAGAGTTCGTATTATTTTTGATAAGTGTAAAAGCAGCACCAGTCCCACCAGTTAAAAAGTTGAATTTACCCCCATTCATCTCAAACTGGCGGATATCTCCATGAACAAATCTTTCATCATTTGTTAAATTATCCTGCATGCCCTCTATTAATTTCTTCGTGATTGAGGAGATGTTAAAGTCACTTGTTTTATCAGAAAGGACCATTTCTTTAGGAAAATACTCTTGGTAATTTCTTATTTTTTGGTCACATTTTTCCTGTAAATCTACAATAAATTGGTAAAATGAGTCTTCATAAATCTCTTTTATCCATCTGAAGTGATTGTATTGTAGGTACTCATCTAAAACTTCCGAAGATAACACTGGAAGAGCCAGATACTTTGTTAATTTCTTTAATCCAAACCAATCTCTCGCTCCACTGATCTTCATTTCCTGGGATGCGAATCCGATGGTCATCATAGTGGGTTTGTCTTTGGAGGTTACATGCATAGCTGTTTCAAAATCAATTAGCCTCACGGTTAAGTCATCAGCCACCATTATATTCGCTGGCTGAAAATCACCCATGGCTATTCCTTTTTTATGCATCTGATCTATCAGTGTAAAAAGTTGCAACAATACCTTTTTAACATTTGCGGCATGATTACGCATACGCTCATCGTCTCTAAAGAATGGAAAGTGTTGAGCGAGCCACTGCCTTAAGTCTCCCCCTTCAATGAATTCCTCCACCAAAAAGTAGTGCTCCCATTCTTGAAAATACTCTATTAAACTTACAACGCCCGTTACATCTTTAAGCTTCGCTAAAGCATCATATTCCTTTATCTGTCTCGATAAGGAGTCATGAGCTGAACCGTCCAAACCAGCATTTGGTCTGGCTTCCTTGATAATCACATTCAGGTTATCTTTCTTTCGAGTCGCACGGTATACCCCACCCGCATTACTATAGCTAAGTGCACTTTCAATCTCATATCGCTCTAAATTGCCATCCCCTTTAGTTTCCAGATCATCAGAATAATTTAGTGAATTCAGATAATCATCAAAATCTTTCACAAAATCAGGAACCTGATAAAAGGGCGTTCTCTCATCTTTAACTAGATTACCTTGTTCATCCTTAATACAATGTTCTCCATATTCATTATATACACTTCTGAATCCACCATATCTGTAAAATACATTACTATTTTTCCATCTCTTATCACTAAGTATATACGCGCCTTTCTTAAACCCTTGGGTTGCTAGACATAACATGTCTAACAATTTTACAAAGACATTGTTATTCACAGGGTATATTGTTATAAACTTCCCCGAAGAAGCACGATTGGCATTCTTCGAATTCGTTTTGATAAAACTTTGTCTATCCTTGAGGTGCTTGAACTCAATCCGCTCATCTATACATAATTTAGAAACCTGATCTAACAGGTTCTGTGATTCTTCGAATAACGCTGTAACATGAATTTTCCATCCCTGATCAGGAAGTCGTGAACCTTTAACATGATAGTGCTTCCAAACCGATTCACGATCTGAGATAACCGCATATGTATCAGGAATGTCACCAAGTTCATACCTATTCTGCTTTTTTGCATCATTCTCCAATTTACCGTAATATTCCGAGTTTGGTTTTAAATATAGATTGTATAGCATATTTCCTTCCATACATAACCCCTCCGATTTAGCTTTAACGTACTCTATTATCGAAATAATTAACGTTGTTAGACGAATTACATATTAAAACAGCCTTCAAAAAAATTTTTGAGCCTGTTTTATAAACTTGTCATTCTTAAAATTCTTTCCTTCGGTATATTAGAATAGCAGACCATAAAGATACAATATAGACAATAACACCAAATATTAAGTAAATAATCGGGGCAAGTAGATCTGGATTGTTCGGGTTAAAGAATGATGCCACATAACCAACCAAGCTTTGTGAAACAATCGTAATCAATATCGCCCCACCTACACTCCCCAATGTAATGGAATCCGATTTTTCTGGACCAAAGATGTAGTACAGTGGAAAGTTTATTGCACCAGTGAGAAGAACTGCGAAAATCCCAAAAAAGATAGAATCGGACATCTCATTGATCGGCGTGCCTGACACCAGATCATATATATAAAAGATGCTATACGATAGTATAACTCCGTAAATTACCACCAAAAAATAGAAGAGGTAGTGACTTTGTACAATAGTACTTCTACTGACAGGTAGAGTAAGAACATATTTATCATAACCCGACTTACCCTCGAATTTGATTACGTCAAGGGCAGACATCACCATAAGCAAGATATTTAACAGTGCAACTAACCGATGCATAGAGGCATCTGCAAATGTTAAAATGATGACCGATAACAGTATGGCCAGTCCCGTATATAAAAAGGAACTCCGATAAACTAAATAATAACTTGTCAATAATAAACCGTTCATTTATTCATTACTCCTTGTTAATAATAAGCTGATGTCATCCATTGAGATGGGCTTCGTCACCAGATCATGCGGTAATTGCTTTTTATCGGATACAAGTACACTGTAATACGTATCAAGGTTTCTTTTGGCAACCACGATATCTTGGTTAAGTGAATTAAGTTTTTCCATGTCCATATCTACAATTGTATAGTTTTCAAAAACTTCATCTTTCTCTGCATTCAGCAAAATTTCACCTTCCTTTATAATGACAAGATGAGTAGCTATTTTCTCAATATCACTCATTATATGAGAGGAAAGTAATATACCCCCGTTTTCTTTGCTGGCAAAACTTTTTAACTCATTTAACATCTCTTCTCTTGATGAGGAGTCAAGCCCTCCCGTCGCTTCGTCAAGAAGCAATAATTGTGCATTATGCGATAATGCAACAGCAACTGACAGTTTCATTGACATCCCACGTGAAAATTCATTTACCTTTTTATCTACAGGAAGAGAAAAAGAACTAACTAAACGATGAAAGTTATCCTGATCCCAAGAATCAAACAATTTGCCAAAAACTTTATTCAGTTGCTTTATTGTAAGATGAGCCGGTAGATTAGCTGCATCAAATACGACGCCAATCTTCTCTTTGATTTTAGGGTTTTTATTTATATTTTCTTCTCCAAATATGTTCACCATGCCATCGTCATTGGAAATTAACCCTAATACAATTTTGAATGTTGTTGATTTCCCCGCACCGTTATCGCCAATAAAACCAACAATTGATCCGGATGGGACATTAAATGAAATCCCCTTTAAGACAACCTTGTTTCCATAGGATTTTCTAACATTTTTAATTTCTAAAAGATTTGACATTCTCTCACCTCCTGATTTTCTGTTTTCTATTTGTCCTTTACAATTAATGTTGTTCTTGAATCATCCGAAAAGTGTACATGCAGTACATCTTCAAGATCAGATGCTGTTAAGCTCTCAAGTGTTGGCAATACGTCAAATAAGTCCAAGTCATTAAAACGATAACGTGTAAATTGATTAGCGATAAATTGAGGCGAGTTAATGGCACTTAAAAATGCACCAATCTCTTTGTTAATAACACGTTCTGCATCGTCTTGATTGATGGAGTCCTTTTTAAATTTCTCGATGGTTTCACTTATAATTTTAATTACGTCTTCAGGCGAATGACTGTTTCCACCTATGATCGAAAACCCAAAATTCTTTTCATGTGTATATTCGAAATTAAATGATTTGTCCACATAACCATTCTCATACATTTTCTCATAAGCTTCTGAACCGCTTCCGAACATCAACTCAAGCAAAACATTTAATGACAACTCATATTTAAGTATCTCTTGTCCTTGTTTTATCGGAAATGATTCTTTGTATCCAATAAAAACTTTAGGAATCGGAACTGGCAATTTTATAACACTTGAGCTTTTGTTCACTGCAGCACCTTCTTCAGGAAAAAAACGGCGAATCTTTTTAGTTTCCGGAAATTCTTTTTGCTCCTGGTTGCTTCGAACAAGCCTTAAAATTTCTTCAGGAACTACAGGTCCAATAACGAACAGCAACATGTTGCTCGGGTGATAAAATGTATTATAGCAAGTGTACAAATCCTCTTTTGTAATTTGTTGAATAGAAGGAATTGTTCCTGCAAGATCGATTTTAACTGGATGACTCTTATACAGATTATCCAGAACACCAAATCGTGCACGCCAGTCTGGATTATCGTCATACATTTTTATTTCCTGTTCAATGATACCTTTTTCCTTTTCTACCGTTTCATCTGTAAAATAGGGTTCCTGAACAAAATCAAGAAGAGTTGTGAGATTCTCTTTTATGCGAGATGTAGCCGATAATGTATACGCTGTACGAGTGAAACCGGTGAATGCATTAACAAAGGCTCCTTGCTCTGCAAATTTATGAAATGCATCCCATTTTTCACATTCAAACATCTTATGTTCTAAAAAATGGGCTATTCCATCCGGGAATTGAACAAAATAATCTTTTCCTTCAGGTGAAAATTTGTTATCTATCGAACCGTACTTAGTTGTGAATGTAGCAACTGTTTTATGGAAGTCTTTCTTGGGATGTATGTACACTTCAAGGCCATTGGGGAGCTTTTCATAATATATGGTTTCTTCTAATCCCTCATAAATAATGGGGTGCAATTCATTCACTCCTCTCTATTCAAAAAGTAGATCGTATCCAGTTCCCACTTTTTAGCCGTGCAAATGACATCAGCTTTTGATATTTTACTAATTCTTTGAATCTGATCATGTATATCAATAGATAATCCACTATCCACAGATTGAATGAATATGTCCATAATTCCTACAGGAGAATCATGCGCTTCCAATAATAGATTAATCAACATTCCTTTACCTTGTTCAACTTCCGCATCTGTAAATTCTCCTTGTTTCATGGCACGCTCTTGTTCTCTAATCATTTCAACTACACGTTCATAATGAATGAAATCAATCCCTGCCATAGCGATCAATAATCCTTTATTGCTTTCCATTTGGGAATGAGAGAAGTAAGCAAGACTTTCCTTTTCACGTATATTACGAAATAGCTTGGAAGATGGAAACCTGCCAAAAATAGCATTCGCCACTCTTGCAGCCTCGTAATCCTCATCTTGTATTGTCGAAGAAATTCTGTACCCTAACAGAAGGATACCTTGCTTTACGTCCATTTTATCTTCAATAACTTTAATATCATTTACAGTTACACCTGCAGAAGAAAACCCTTTCATAAATTCATTGTTATGTTGTTCACAAAAGATGTTCTGCACCATTAATTTGACCTGATCTTCGTTAAACGCACCCACAATAAATAAGTCAAAACGATCCGTTTGAAGCATATTTTCGTAGGCTTGATAAATTGATATTGCATCCAGTGAATTAATATCTTCTTTTCTTCCGAATGCTGGAATTTGGTAAGGCTCACCTTTATACATCTCTTCTAGCAAGCGAACATTCGCGTATAGCATTTTTTCATTATGTATTGAATCAATCCGTTGTTTTAAGGAACGTTTCTCTTGTTCAACAATTACAGAATGAAACCCTCCATTTTCAATTAAGGGATTGTAAACGATCTCATGCAATAACTCAAGAGACGACTTCAGTAATGAAGCAGAATCATCAAGAAATTTGTCCGCAGGTATCTCCATCCTAAAAACAATGCTATGATCTTCACCTTTTTTTTGTACATCTAGAAGGAGAGTTGCTCCGTACAATTTATCAAGTTTTTGTTGTATCAACTTACGATTCGGGTAATGTATTGACCCTCCGTTCAGGATATGGGGAATGAGTGCTCTTGCAGTGATCAAACTCTCTTGGAGAGGCGACTTCATCGTTAACATAATGCTTACTGTCTTAAATTTATTCGTGTTGTACAGGTGAAGATGTACGCCGTTTAACTCCTCGGAACTTATATGTATATCTTCCAACTGTGATTTCCCCCCTCATATATCTATATAAGAATTCTTTTTATGTCCAAATCCATAAATATATTAATTGATGATCACCAAGATAGTAAACTAAATAATCTACATTTACATATTTTTTCCACTATTGTATCATAACCCATCATATAGTTCTACCATAATTGCCAAAATAATTCAAAATTCCTCTTTACTACAAACGGACGTTCCTCACGTAACATCGACTCTTTGAGAACTCACTCTTGTTTATGCGTTTGAATTATTAAAATGTTCTGAAACTGCACATTTGATATTTAGAAGTGACTGATGTGGAGAGAAAGCTGAAAAAGAGGAATTATAGATAAGGTGATCTTAAGAGAACGTCATCAGAGAAAATAACAAGCTGGCTCCTGGTGTTTACCATAACCAGCTTGCAAATTGGATTTCTATAAATCTTTTAGTATCCTGCCATTTGTTTGCTTATCTTTTTGCAAATATAGCTGATATACTATCTCCCAATGCTTGAATCAATATTGCAACAACGTGAACTATCAAAAACAAATTAAAAAATGGAAAAGAATACGGGGCAATCCGTTCGGTGAGTAATTTTGATTCCAAAATCCCTCTTACCGTTTTGGCCAATACGTTGTCACTATCGTTTATACTGGGTTCCAAGAAAGTGCCATCAATGGCGATAAAAATCATTTGAACAACTATGAATATTCCAATCGTAATGATCCAGCGCTTTGCTCGATTAGAATGACGCTTTTGAGGAGCATACGACATCGTAGTTCCTCCTTTCTGAATTAAATTTGAATCCTCATTGAATATGCATATTCCTAGTAGTTGTATTTAAGATATATATATATACCACACATAGATTATATACCACTTCCATATTACAAATCACTTATTTTATCCCAAATAAAGAAAAACAAGGATAATCAAAATTGTTTATGATGCTCTCTAAATAATAAATATGCTTTAATTCATATTGGACTTTCACTTTCTAACTATTATCAGGCTTAAAAATGAAACCGCGCATGCCCTCCATCGGTCACACCTTCAATCTGTTCGATATCCAGCAGTCTGCGCTTCATCTCCAGGCCTCCACGGAACCCGGTCAGCTTGCGATTAGCCCCTATAATGCGGTGGCATGGTAGCAGAACCGGAATTGGATTGGCCCCATTTGCAGCCCCAACTGCTCGCACAGCCGAAGGTCTTCCAATCGCAGCAGCTATATCACCATAGGTCCGAATTTCACCATAAGGCACACGCCCTAGCTCTCTCCATACCTCCTGTTGGAAGTTCGTTCCGATCAAGTCCAGTGGGATCGCATCTGTATAAGCCATCGATTCTCCTGCAAAATAGGACTGCAACCAGTCCATCATACCTGTTTGTTTCAGAGCATCCTCGTTCTCTTCCAGTTCCACGCCAGGTGCAACCTTCTGTATCCAGCCGTTCCAATCTTCCAGTGTTTCGTTGGGCATAACCACTCGGCATAATCCCTGTTCCGTAGCGAGCAGCACCCATGGACGACCGTCCAACTGCATCGTGGTGTACATCAACTTATTTCTCATTCGTTTATCGCCCTCTCCCCGGTGGAATGCTTAATGCTAGGACTAGGTGGTAACCTGCTTCTTCACCTTACGTTTCATACTGCGGATCATCTGCTTGCTCTCCGGATCCACGCGATAAGATTCCGTGATTTTCTGAAGTGCCTTATTATACGTAAAATCGTCCAGGGTATTATGGTTCAGATAACGCATGGTCACCTCAGGTTGTTTCACATAAGCCATTGAGATGGCCCAAGCGACTGCCATTTTTACATAATACGCCTCGTGTCTAATCTGATCCAATGCGGAAAGAACCTGATCGATATATCTCTCATTCAGATAAAAATTCAACAGCATTACCACACCAAACCGGATTTCATATTCCTGATCAGATCTCAGATACGGCTGCAAGAACGCCCACATGGGCTCCGAATGAACCTTCGTATATTTCAGTCCAGCACAGAAGCTGTCACACACCGACCAGTTGTCAATCTTCGGTACAAATGTTTCAATAGCCTTTAACAGTTCGTCCAGATCAGCCTGTACATGCCCAATGACCATCGCTTGCAACATCACTTCTTCAAAATATTCATCCTCTGCCGTTTCCAGATACGTGCGCCAGTCCCCTGCGGCAAGCTGCTTGGCAATTTTTCGTAAGGCTGGCAACCTTACACCAAGTACATTCGTGATGTTGGGAATAAGTGCGGCCGAGAATTTTTGATACTCCGGCTCAACCATGCTGAGCAATTGTGTTCTGATATCTACTTCCACTAGCGCATGTCCTCCTCGTCTGTTGCTGTACAACAAGTATATCCTTGAAGCGGCTGTTTGTAAGCCCATATCGAATGTTTGAGCAAGATTACAATATCATTTTGGGACTCTCATTTTTTCTCCATTTGTTTAATTCCCAACCCATTTCGTTTAAAAATATGAAGCTGACCGAATAGAAAGGAGTGTCGATATGAACGGACCTCATACCAAGAAAGATTTCTCCGTGGAGGAGATCACCGAACAACTCGTGCAACATGTACAATCCCGGAACCTTCCCGATTTCTATAAATTGGTGAAAGAACTGCATCCCTACGACCTCTCACTTGTATATAAAAAGTTCCCTGAAGAAGAAACCAATCGGTTTCTGCTCCTATTCAAACCCGATGCTCTGGCGGATCTCGCCGAGACCTTGAAGCTGCACGAACAGATTCAACTGTTTGAACGACTTGGGCCGGAACGAACACTTGAAGTCATGCAGCGGATGGACAAAAGTGATTTGATCCGGTTTATGCACGATTTACCCGCCAAACGCCGAGAAGAATTGCTGTCCAACATGAATCTGGACCACTCTGCCATTATCCGATCCGTGCTTAATTACCCGCCGGAGACGGCAGGACGCATCATGACAGATCAATATCGGACCCTGCTCGCTCATGAGACAGCCAAGGAGGCCTTACGACAATCACAAGGTACCATGCATATTTCAGCCTCCAGTTATCTCTATGTAACCGATAATGAAGGCAAACTGGTCGGTGTCGTGAGTTATCGATCCCTTGCCTTGGCTGACGATAAGACCCAGGTTGAAGAACTGATGACCCGGCGGGTGATCCATGCAACGGTAGATATGGACCAGGAAGAAGCAGCACAGCTTCTACAGCGTTATGAGTTTATTGCACTTCCGGTGGTGGATGAAAATCACAGATTATGCGGTATCATTCAGATGGATGATGTCATCGATATTATTATGGATGAAGCCAGTGAAGATTTGGCCAAGATGGGGGGCGGTAGCAAGGATATCGACTTTGATACCAAACCACTCGTGGCCGTCAGACGCAGGCTTCCCTGGCTCATCTTGCTTCTATTGATTGGTCTAATCTCGGGAAGTATTGTGGATTTCTTTGAGGATACACTCAATCAGGTTGTGGCATTGGCATTTTTCATGCCGATGATCGCAGGTATGACCGGTAACACAGGAACGCAGTCTCTGGCTGTTGTGGTACGCGGACTGATCGGACGCAAACTCGACAAAGCCACCGTACTCGCACTGATTGGTCGGGAGATCAAGGTAGGCACCATGATTGGTTTGGTATGTGGATTGCTGATTACTGTCATCGCTTATTTCTGGCAAGGGGACTGGCTGCTGGGCGCCATTATTGGGGTATCTCTGTTCCTCACTCTGGTTATTGGTACACTGACCGGTACATGCATCCCGCTTCTGCTTAGTCGTTTCAAAGTCGACCCGGCTGTTGCCTCTGGCCCATTAATCACCACATTGAATGATATCTTGTCCCTGTTTATCTATTTTGGGATCGCCACACGTTTCCTCGATGCCTTGATGTAAATAAGTTGTGCATACAGCAAAACAGACCTGATCCTGAGATCAAGGTCTGTTTTTCATTTTATCAAGTGTTACGCTGATCTTTTATTTTTATTATAGATATCAAACGCTACAGCGAGCAGCAGTACCAATCCCTTAATCCCCTGTTGCCAGTCAATACCGAGACCAATCAGGGACATCCCGTTATTCAGCACACCCATAACCAAACCACCGATGATGGCACCAAATACCGTACCTATGCCCCCTGAAGCGGAAGCACCACCGATGAAACAGGCCGCAATGGCATCCAGCTCGAAGTTGGTACCCGCTCTTGGCGTAGCCGCATTCAAACGTGCGGCGAAGATCAACCCGGATACCGCGGCAAGTGTACCCATGTTCACGAAAACCCAGAAGGTTACCTTTTTTGTTTTGACCCCAGACAGGCCCGCGGCCTTCTCATTACCTCCAAGCGCATACACATGCCGTCCCATGACAGTACGATTCATAACGAAGGAGTACACAACGATCAGGATAAACAGCAGGACCAGGATATTCGGAATACCTGCATAACTTGCGAGTACAAACGTAAACAGATTTGTCACAACAGCCACCACAATCAACTTGAGCAAAAACAGTCCCTGTGACACGACCTCGAATCCATATTTACGCTGGGAACGGCGTTCCCGCAGTTCATTGACAATGTACCAGACGGTGAGCACAAGACCCACAATGATCGATACCAGACCGAAGCCTGAGAATTGAATGTCTGCCAGGAAGCCCGAACTTATTTTCTGGAAACCACCCGGGAAAGGAGAGATCGATTGCCCCTCCAGCACGATCATCGTCAAGCCGCGGAACAGTAGCATACCTGCCAGCGTCACGATAAATGCCGGAATCCGTACATATGCGATCCAGAAGCCTTGCCATGCACCGATCAAAGCGCCAACCAGCAAGGAAGCGATAACTGCAAGCCAAGCCGGAAGCTGCCAATCAACCATCATAATCGCGGCAACGGCACCAACAAAGGCTGCAATGGAACCAACAGACAGGTCAATATGCCCGGTAATGATGACCAGCACCATTCCGATCGCCAGCACCAGAATGTAACTGTTCTGCAAAATCAAATTCGTAATATTAATCGGCTTGAGCAACAGCCCGCCTGTAAGTACCTCGAACAAAAGCATAATCACTACCAGGGCAATAATCATGCCGTATTGACGGATATTATTTTTGAACAGTTTTGTTATCATTTCCATGCTTGCCGCCTCCAGACTTGGTCATATATCTCATCAACGTTTCCTGCGATGCTTGCTCCCGGCTGACTTCACCGGTGATTCGTCCGGCATTCATCACATAGATCCGGTCACACAGGCCAAGAACCTCCGGAAGCTCGGATGAGATTACCAGTACGCCCTTGCCTTCAGCAGCAAGTCGATGAATGATCGTATAGATTTCGAATTTCGCTCCCACATCAATACCGCGGGTAGGTTCATCCAGGATAAGAATATCTGGTCCGGCAAAAATCCATTTGCTGAGCACCACTTTTTGCTGGTTACCTCCACTCAGATTACCGGTCTTCTGCAAAATACTTGGTGCTTTGATGTTCATGCTTTTCTTCATCTTTTCCGCCACGAGTACTTCTTCACGCTCGTTCACTACTGCGTTTCGCGTCAGCTTGCTCAAACCCGTTAAGGAAATATTGCGCTTGATGTCATCCATCAGAATGAGTCCGTATTCCTTGCGGTCTTCTGTCACATAAGCAAACCCATTCTGAATAGCCTCTGTGACGGTATTGTTGTGGATTGGTTTACCATTCTTAATGAGTTGACCCGAAATATTCCGGCCATAGGATTTGCCAAAGATACTCATGGCAAGCTCGGTACGCCCAGCGCCCATCAGCCCGGCAATACCTACAATCTCACCACGTCTGATATTCATATGGATCTGATCCAGTACTTTCCGCTCGGCATGATGTTCGTGATATACCGTCCAGTCCTTTACCTCAAGGATAACTTCACCAATGGTGGCATGACGCTCCGGATAACGGCTAGTGAGATCACGTCCTACCATTCCACTAATAATCCGGTCCTCCGTCACTTTTTCCTTCTTCATATCCAACGTCTCAATTGTCTTGCCATCCCGTAAAATGGTCACCGAATCGGATACCTTGGATACCTCATTCAGCTTGTGTGAGATCAGGATACAGGCAATGCCCTGTTTCTTGAATTCCAACATCAATTGCAGCAGATTTTCACTGTCGTCCTCGTTCAGCGCAGCGGTTGGCTCATCCAAAATTAGCAGACGAACCTTTTTGGAGAGCGCTTTCGCAATTTCGACCAGTTGCTGTTTGCCTACCCCGATGCTGGATACCAGCGTATTTGGATTTTCGCTCAGTCCCACCTTCGAGAGCAGTTCTCGTGTACCTACAAAAGTTTCCTTCCAGTTGACAATTCCTCTGCTTGCACGCTCGTTGCCCAGATATATATTTTCCGCAATTGAAAGGTAGGGAATCAGGGCCAACTCCTGATGAATAATGACAATTCCCAGATCCTCGCTCTGCTTAATATCCTTGAACTCACAATTTTTGCCCTGAAATAAAATGTCGCCTTCATACGTGCCATGTGGATATACACCACTCAGTACCTTCATCAACGTAGATTTACCTGCGCCATTTTCACCACATATGGAATGAATTTCGCCTTCACGGACTTTCAGATTGACATTTTCCAGCGCTTTGACGCCAGGAAAGGTTTTGGTGATGTTTTTCATTTCCAGAATGATTCCGGCCATGGGATGTGCTCCTTTCATTTATTATTTCAGTCCGATTTCTTCCTTCGTGTAATACTGTGTACCAACGATATCCTGCTCCACATTTGTACGGTCCACCGAGATGGGATCCAAGAGATACGCCGGAACAACCTCAATTCCGTTGTTATATGATGTTTTGTCATTAACTTCAGCCTGTTTTCCTTGCAAAATACTATTGGCCATCTCTACCGTCTTCTCCGCCAGCTTCCGTGTATCCTTGAACACCGTCTGCGTCTGTTCCCCGGCCACAATGGACTTGATCGAGGCAAGTTCGGCATCCTGTCCTGTAATAACGGGCAGCGGCTTGTTCGAAGTACCGTAACCAATCCCTTTCAAGGATGAGATGATACCAATACTGATTCCATCATAAGGAGATAATACTGCATCCAGATTATCACCCGAGTAATAAGCACTCAACAGGTTATCCATCCGTGACTGGGCCAGTGCCCCGTCCCAGCGCAAGGTCGCAATCTGGGCCATCGTCATCTGCTTGCTGCGTACCACCAGTTTGCCGGAATCGATGTACGGCTTCAGCACAGACATCGCACCGTCGAAGAAGAAATAGGCGTTATTATCATCCGGAGAGCCACCAAACAGCTCAATGTTATACGGTCCTTTTCCATCCTTGAGTCCAAGCTTTTGTTCGATGTAGGAGGCTTGAAGCACACCCACCTTAAAATTGTCGAACGTGGCGTAATAGGTTAAGTATGGCGTATTGCGAATGAGCCGATCATACGAGATCACTTGTATCCCTTCGTCATGCGCTTTCTTGATTACATCCGTTAATGTGTTGCCATCCACGGACGCGATGACCATCACATCCACACCTTTGGTGATCATGTTTTCAATCTGTGAAATCTGATTCTCGACCACATCCTCAGCATACTGAAGATCGGTTTTATACCCCTGCTCTTGAAACAGACGGACCATGTTCTCCCCGTCTCCCACCCATCGTTCTGATGATTTGGTTGGCATCGATATACCGACATATCCCTTGTCTTTGCTGCCTGGACCACTCTCTGCCAGATTGCAGGCCGAGAGCATTAAGGTCATCACCAGAAGCCAGATGAGCATTGCTCCTTTTTTCATATGAAGTTCCCCTTTCCTCACGTCATACGGTTCTGAATGAGTTATAAGATAACGCTTACAATACATGTAGTGCATCCTGTTGCTTGCTGTTCCTGTCTGAGACTAATGGTAGCATTCGAGATGCCGCAAGGTCTTTGCACGTTTTGAACCTTTTTTATAAAAATTTAACTTTTGATGGAAACGCTTAAAGTACAAGTGTGACCCATGAGATACCATACCAGAGTCAAAAAAAAGGACATGCTCCACTTCGCTTCACGCGAAGTAGAACATATCCATCTCATTTTTCACACGTCTGAATGAACAACTGTAATACGATATTTAATTCGCGGAAGGTTGATAAGCTGTCCCCCCGTTCTTTCGATACTGCACTGGTGAAATGCCCATTGTTTTCTTAAATGCAGTGCTGAAATAATGTTGGGTATCATAACCTACACGCTCAGCTATGGTGTGGATCGGCAGTGTTGTTGAGTCCAACAGCTGTATAGCCTTGCGAATGCGAGCATGCGTGACAAGCGTGACAAAGGAATCATTCAGCTCTTTCTTCAGCACACGACTAAGATATACAGCAGATACTTGTAGACGGGAAGCGAGCGATTCCAGAGTCAGTTCCCGATCGGCATACTCTTCGTGAATAAGTTGTCTTGCCCGGCGAACCAGAGGGGACAACTGCACTTCCCCGTATACCCGTTCACGGCAATGACGGTACGTATCCGGCGTTTCTTCCAGTGTCCCTGCATGTGTCTCCACATGAGCATGAATGGCAATATTCAGGCAAGAACTGATCTGTTGTTCCAAAAGAGACTCTATCTCTTCAGGGGCTTCCTGCCACAGACACATGCCGATCAACCCGCTTACGTCCCGAAACAGGACATGTGGCACATCCCCCAGCAGTTCACTAATTATATTTTCCACTGCAAACAGAAACAACTGACGATCATTCTCTCTCAGTATCGTCTGACGAGCTGCAGCGGCAGGCCAGCGTACGACCCCAATCTGCACAGGTGGGACGGCGGGCAGCCGCAAAAACACAAGCTGCTCCGTCAAATTTCTTCCCTCAGCCTGCCCTTCCAGCCATTCCAGCATAAATCGCTGGCGAAGCAACGGGATATTACGTTCAATCTGATGAGCTGCCTGTTGTACATATGCCGTCCTCTGGTGCTCTTCAGTAAGTCGCTGATGCAATCGCTCAAGTGCAGCATGTAATTGTTCTGCTTGCACAGGTTTTAAGATGTAATCCTCTACGCCAAGACGAACCGCCTCCTGCGCATATGCAAATTCATCATGTCCCGAGATGATCAGGTAACGACAGCCCGGACACTTCTGCTGAAGGGCACGGATTAGTTCGATTCCGTTCAGGAATGGCATATTCATATCAACGAGAACAATATCCACACCCAGGTCAGCCGCCCGTTCCAGCGCTTCCTCGCCATCTTCCGCTTCACCTACAACCTCCATCCCAAGCGATGTCCAGTCAATGGCATCCCGAATCCCCTCACGAATGATCGGTTCATCATCAGCGATGAGCACGCGATATTTCTTCGCCACATGGCTATCCGGCGTAATCTCCATTACTGTGGTTGATGCGGATGTCTCATCTGTTTCAGTGGAAGTTGTCACGGCTGATTTCATGAATTTTCCCATTCACTCTCCTGCCTCTCTTCGTTATTGATTTGCTTGGTTGGTGGGAGCTCTCGCATCAACGGATGATTGATGGTCACACTCGTTCCTTCACCTTCCTGGCTCTCCAGTACAATACCGTACTCATCGCCAAAGGACAGACGGAGACGGGCCTGCACATTCAACATTCCATAACTTTTGCCTGTCATCCCAGGCGAAGACGCTTCCAAACTTGCCAAAGGAGCTTCGAGCAGCTGCTGCATCTCGGCCAGCCGTTCGTTGGACATGCCTGCCCCATTATCCTGAACGGTCAGCAGTAGTCTGTTATGTTCCAATCTGGCCTCCACCCGAATGTGTCCCGGCCCACGCCTGCCCTTGATCCCATGATAGATTGCATTCTCTATTAGAGGCTGAAGCAGCAGCTTTAACACGAAAAGTTCCCCCAGTTCCTCTGGGATATTCAATGTATACTGAAGACGATCGCGGTATCGTGTCTGCTGAATTTGCAGATAGCTGGTCATATGCTCAATCTCGGAATGCAGCGGAATGTAATCCTGTCCCTTACTAAGCCCTATGCGAAATAATCGAGATAACGCGCCAACCATGCCGGATACATCTTCTGCCCCCTCTTTGCGCGCCATCCAATGAATCGTATCCAGGGTATTGTACAAAAAGTGTGGTTTGATATGCTCCTGCAAACTTCGCATCTCAGCGTCACGCTTCTGCCGCTCCCGCAATTCATTAAGTGATATCAGTTCTCGAATCTGTGCCAGCATTCGGTTATAACTGTTGCCAAGCATGCCAATCTCGTCAGCCCGGTCGCTCCAGCGACCTGGTCTGAGATTGCCGGTCTCCGCCCTGCGCATATAGGACATGAGCCGGAAAATAGGCTGAGCAATGGAACGGGAGAACCATAAAGAGGCGCTCAGGCCAAACAAACACACCACAAATACAAAGCTAACCACGTAAAACTGGATTTGGCGCACTTCGGATATCGAGTCTCTTGTTGGAAATACCCCTACCGTTCTCCAACCCGTAAAGGTAGACGACTGATACATGAATAATAACGTTCCACCTTCTGTTTCAGCGGTAAATGTTCCACTCTCACCGGAGGGGAACCAGTCTGTGGGAATGTGTTCTATTAGCGGGTGCTCCGGCTTATATACACTTTGACCTTCTGCATCCGTCACCATCACATAACCGGATTTCCCCAAGGTTACATTACGGGCAGCCTGAGAGACGGACCTTAGTTTAAGATCAATCATAATAACGCCCCGCACACGTCCTGACGCTTCATCCGTTATGGAACGCGCAACCGATACAATTTCATCGTCCTTATACCGTACATGTGTCGTGAGATTACGCTCTTTCGGCTGACCCAATACCATGAAGATGCCCGGATTGGCCGAAGCTTTTTGATACCAATTTTCCTGAATCAGGCTCTGTTCCGCTCGGGGATACATCTCGTTGCTAATATAGTCACCACTTGCATTGACGAGAACAATTCCGGCGATTTCAGGATATAATGTTGTGAACCCCTGCAAGGTTTGTTTGATGCCATATAACCGATTTTGCTCCGTTTCGGTAATTGTGTCCCTGTTCATCGATTCGATGCCTGCATCATCATTCGGTGGCATTTTGTCGTCCATAAAAGCATCAATATCCGGGTCAAATGCAATCAGATAGGTCATGTTTTGCAAATTTTCCATTTTGCTGTTCAGAGCTTCATTCACTTTGCCAATCAGTTGCATGGTATGCCCTTCAACCTGTCGCTCAACTACGCGCTCCACCGTCCAGTTCACAAGCAACCCAAGCCCTACGGATGGTACAATGGCGAATAACAGAAAAAGCAACATCAGCTGGTAGCGAAGGGGCATATTACGCAAGCGCAAACGCCGAATCCCGTTCCTGAAAGTGGAGAGAATCGCTCTCCTGCTCCAAGGCCTTGGACTCTTGAAATCTCCCTTGTTATTTGGCATAGTAATCATCCACATCCGAGCGTGTCACCACAGAGATCCCTGTGTCCACCATCACGGGAAGCGGTGCATTTTCACCGGATGAGGATGGGGCAGGAACCGTTAACTGATGATGCAGATGGAACAGATATTGGAGCGACCAATATCCCATATTCCAGGTTCCCTGTGCAATTGTAGCTGAGATCGTACCGTTCTTGATCATGTCCAATGTAGCCTTATTTGTATCAAACGAAATAATCTGCAATGGATGTCTGTCCCCGGCAGTTTGAACGGCTTCCCCCGCCCCTGCTCCTCCGGTGGCTTCAGTCACAAAAATACCCGCCAGCTCGGGATGTTCCTTCATCATTCTCTGTGTTTCGTCTCTGGATACCATCGCATCACCGTGTCCATCTGCAACTTCAACGATCCGCATGGAAGGGTACCTCTCCTTGATCGTATCGCGGAAGCCCTTCGTCCGCTCTTCATGATTTTGTTGCCCAGGTAAAGTTAATACCGCGACCTCTCCCTCACGACCCAGCAGTTCAGCCATTTTATCGGCAGCCATTACACCCGACTTGTAATTATCTGTCCCAAGAAAAGAATAGGCCTGGCTATCAGGTGCATCCGCGTCAAATAATACAACAGGGATATCTGCGTCGATTGCCTTGTTAATCGCTGGAACTAACGATTGTGGATCGATTGCAGATATAGCAATGCCCGCGGGTTTACGAGCGATAGCCTGCTCGATCACCATGGTCTGCTCCTTCGCATCATACCGGGTAGCCCCGCGATATTCTACGGTCACGCCAAGTGCATCCGCGGCATCCTCAAATCCTTTGAGCGGGCTCTTCCAATACTCCAGCCCGGACTGGAATGTAATCATGATATACGTCTCTCCGATATCACCGCGCAGCCCACGGTCCTCCCATGAACTGTTTACCTGACTGGTGTATTCGAATCTCAACACATACAACGCAAATGCTGAGATTAGCAAAATGTAAACAAGCAGCATTTTTTTCATTCCGTTCACTTCCTCAAGTTGTCTGATCACCTTGTACTTCGTTTAAATTGTAAACGCAATCATTCAAAAAGAAAACTCCCCCTTATCTTTTAAAAAGGAAGCTCCTGTTGCTAACCGTGTATCTGCTGCAATAATGTACTATATGGTATCTCCCTCTGGACGTATGATCATGGAACTAAACTACAACCAGAGGAGAGCATCAGCATTATGAATCTTGCATCTTTTTTAATCTACTGCATCGTCGTTACATTCACCCCCGGCCCCAGCAATATCGTAATTCTTTCTTCCGTACAACACGTTGGGGCACGTCAAACGATGCAATATGTGTGGGGAGCTACGCTGGCATTTGGTCTGCTGCTTACCGCTTCAGCTTTTCTTAATCAGCTTCTTGCGGGAGTGTTGCCAGGAATTCTAAAGGTGATGCAGATTGTCGGTGGCCTGTACATGGTGTATCTGGCGTACCAAATCTACAAGATGGGTTCCACGGAGGATGCACCAAAACAAGTTACCGGATTTTGGAACGGTTTCATCATGCAATTTGTGAATCCAAAGGTCGTCTTGTTTACTTTCACTGTCATCCCAAGTTATGTATTGCCCTTTTATCAAAGTTCATTTTCTTCGTTCCTGTTCGTGCTGTTAATTACCTTCATTGGATTCCTGGCCTATTCCAGTTGGGTTGTTTTTGGCACGGTTTTCAAAACATTGCTGAATCGGCACCAAAAATTACTGAGTATTCTCATGGCACTTTTTTTGTTATACTCAGCCATTATAGTATCCGGATTGATCTAAAGCTTGGGAGGTGTGCTGCATGGAACGGTTTAACTATAAAAAGTCGCAAGACGTGCTGGCACTATCCGCCAGCTTTACTGATTTTGCATACAAAAAACATTGCCATGAAGAGTATGCGGTCGGCGTAACCCTGCGCGGCATTCAACAATACAACCTGGACGGACAATATCAGGCCTCTCACCAAAATGGTGTCATGTTGTTTAACCGTGAACAGTCCCATGATGGAAGTTCCTATGATAAGGCTGGGATTGACTATGTGATGCTGTATTTGAAGCCGGATTTGGTAGAGGAGATTATAGGCAAAAAGGAATTGCGTTTTGGAAGTCCCATCGTCTATGATCCCGAGCTTGCCCGTAAGATCCTGATGCTGAACGACGCCGTTCAACTCAGACAGGACGAAGCCGAGTGTAGCGAACGGGTCTTCGATCTGGTTCACCTGCTGGCTCAGAAGGAAATGGACACCAAGCTCTGGTTGCCTCAGGACAACCTGGTCCGCAAAGCCAAGGAAATCATGTTTTGCAGCAACGAAGATGTGCTCAAGCTGGACAACCTAAGCTCCGAATTTGGCATGTCCAAGTTTCAATTTATCCGTGAATTCAAGGCACATGCAGGCATATCCCCCTACCAGTTTTTCTTAAACTGCAAGGTGGAGCGTGCCCGTCAATCCATCGAAACACACAAGGACGTCTATGCTGCTGTTGCCGATTGTGGATTCGTTGATCTGACCCATCTGAACCGACATTTCAAACGGGTATTTGGTGTCACGGCTTATGAATACATGTTGCAGCTGAACTAGTTCCATTGGATCGATAATCTCGACTCCAAATGGATAAAATTTGACGCCACTCCTGAAAATCCCCGTATAGAACGTCAATGTTTCTTAACGTTCTGTACGGGGATTGACTTCTTTTTTCGTTGGGCACTCAGATTCTTTTCTTTCGTCTCCAGATCCACACGACTGCCAACGCTGCCAATAAAATGACTCCACCATATAATATGAGTTGGATATATTCACTTCTCCCATCGGTGGTTTCTCCAAAATCTTCTTTACTTACAAGCTTGCCCGCACCCAGCAATTTCAGATCGTCTCCGGCTTGTTCAATTGGAACATTGCGACTGCACAGATTCGTATGAAGCTTATGATCCACTTCATATTGATAAGCATAGATCAGGTAGGACTGATTCTTTTCAAATTGAATGCCACAGGACTCAGAACCACCGTCACTCGCGAGAATTTTCATCTTTTTGGCATTAACCCCCTTCCATGCAGTATCTACATCAAAGGTATACTCTCTTAATAAGCCATCATGCTTCGACTGTTGAGAACGTCCCTTCTTCACCACTTCTCCTGTAAATACAGTTGTGTTTGTCTTCAATCTCTCTTGAACATCACTCTCGACACAACTGCAAGCATACACTTTCTCTCCGGGAAATAGAGCTAACCCAGACGTAACCAACAGTAAGACCAACATGCACATCACCAACCGTCGTTTCATTCCGCCCACTCCCCTATTAGATTCTCTGCTCAAACAACCGTGTTAAGGTTACATATTTTTATTGCTGCAATAATTATTGTAAAATTATAGCACAATACCAATATGGCTATGATCGCATTCGCAGACACAACCTACAAAATCAAACATCGCGGAGGAACTGAACATTTGATGCAAAACTGGAAAAGAAACGTCTCATTCCCGTTGCTCGTTGCAGCGTTATGCATGATCGCCTTTATAAGCATCGCCCTGTCCATCAGCGACAACCAGATTCATCGATTTGATGATACCTTAATCGGATGGATTCAGGGGTTGGAATCCCCTGGTATGACACAATTCATGCACCTTTTCACCTGGATCGGCAGCGAAATGCCAGTGGTCTTCATTACCATCATCGCCATGATTGTATTATACATTTTCCTGCGACACAAACGCGAACTGCTCTTCCTGGCTTGTGTGATCGCAGGTTCAACCCTGTTAAATGCATTGCTCAAGCTGGTATTCCAGCGTGCCAGACCTACCATTAACCGGATCATTGAAGTGAGCGGTTATAGCTTCCCCAGTGGGCATTCTATGGCAGCATTTAGCCTGTATGGTGGACTGGCCTTTCTAATCTGGAAACATGTACCCACCGTCACTGGACGTGTACTGATGATTATTGCCAGCGCCGTATTTATACTGACCATTGGGATAAGTCGTATCTACTTGGGGGTACATTATCCAAGTGATATTGTCGGCGGATACTTCTTAAGTGGTTGCTGGCTCTCCACATGCATCTGGTTTTATCGGCGGCATTTGGAACGCATGTCCCAACTGCAAAGCAGAAGGCTTGCCTAGGCGGCCCGCTGTTGTACTACACAAAGAAATACCCGGCTTTCCTTAACTGAAGGATAGCCGGGTATTTCTTTGTGTTAAATGTCCTATCTTATTCTTGAATCCCATCCTGTATGAGGTGCAAATCCACATGTAAGCGAATATCCATGGCAGAATAGTTCTTGTAGAATGTCTGGCTATTCCATTGACGGGTACGGCTTTTCACATAATCTCCGAAGCCTACAGGGTCCACATGTTCGGACTGAAATTTCTGAACAAGTCGATTGATTTTCTCTTCCATATGTTGTTGGATCTCATACTCCAGAGCTTTCATATCGTTGCCCGATAAGAGAAAGTCATTTTGAGAGTCTTTAATGACGGAAGCACTGATCCGAATGCTCGTATCCAAAGTCTTGGACTGTGGATCAGAAGACCGATGCTTTACGGATGAAGACAAAATTTTAAGCAATGCATAGTGAGGTTCTTTCGGAACAGATTGTGTCAAGTTAGGAACATCTGTGACAGGCACCAGAAACTTGCCGTTTTTAGCGTTCTCTGTCAGCAATTTCAAACATAATCCCTCCTCCTCATTGATCTGAAGCGTTGCGAGTTCACCCCTAAATATAACCAACCCATCCAATTCAATTTTCTGTTGTTCATTAAGGGTGAGCCTTGGAAGATAAATATCCTGCCCCTTGCTGAAATACTGGAACAACGTCTGATGCAAGCTTGAATGAGGGAGATTTGCATAATTGGCATTTTGCTCGATTAATTTCATCAGATATAACGGATCTTGAAAAGGCATGGATGCTTTAATAATATCCAGCGCCTTGCCTTCAGCAACCGCAAGCTGCATCCGTCTGGACACCTTTGTATTGTGAGACAGAATATGCAAAATATTACCAATACCATGACGTGCATATATTTCCCCGAGTACCATCACTCTTAACTGGCCGTATTCAATAGGTTCCTTCGACTGCATATTCATCCTTGACACAACGTCAAAGTTATTCGATGAATCGATCTCCATCAATCTAACATCACTTTTGTCTTTGTCGCTATACTCCCCAATCAGCACACTGTTATGGATGTGGTCGTCTTGCAGATCGTATGCGGAAGTCAGAACAAGACTGATCTTGTTAATGATACTGGTATCTTTACAGGAACTGAGAAGAAATATGACCATTAAAATCAACAGGATTCTGCCTATACGGTTCATACCTAATCACTCCTCGTCCAGACGATTTGTTCGATGCATTTTACCTGGCTTATAACGAATGAAAGAGAGTGGCCTCAAATAACTCGGACGGGTAGTCGTCTGTTCATAGGATGCTCGAATCAGGCTGTCTTTGAGATCATTGAACCGCATCGGGAAGAATGGCGACATGTATGGTGAACCTAAGGACTTCAAACGCGACAGATGAACCAGCAGAAAACAAAGTCCAATCGCAATGCCAAAAGCGCCCCAGATTGAAGCTAACAGAATAATCGGAAAGCGTAAAAAACGAATCGCATTCGACATTTTATAGATCGGTGTGACAAACGAAGCAAGCGCAGACAAGGATACAATAATAATCAACACATTACTTGTAAGCGCAGCTTCTACAGCAGCTTGTCCCAGAATAATGCCACCCACTACGCCTAGCGTTTGTCCGATACGATTGGGTAATCTCGCGCCGGCTTCCCGCAAAAATTCAATCGTCGTTTCCAGAAATATTGCTTCAAAAAGAGGCGGAAAAGGTACACTTTGCCTGGTAGAAATCAATTTGCCCAAAAGCTCTTTAGGCACAACTTCGTAGTGAAATGTCATTAAGGCAACATATAGCGCCGAGGCGAATAGGGAGAAAATCACCCCAAAGATGCGGATCAGGCGAAAAAAGGAACCCAGCGCCCAAGGCAGATAATAATCCTCCGGAGAGACAAAGAAATCAAACAACGTCGACGGGCCTGTTATAAAAGAGGGAGAGCCATCACTAATCACCGCCACTTGGCCTGTTATGAGTGCATAGATAACTCTGTCCCTGCGTTCCGTTGTGGTAAACAGCGGAAAAGGCGTGAACGAATTATCTGCAATCAATTGATCCAATTGTGAGGTATCAAATACAACATCAAAATCAATAGCCTTCAGTCGCTCTTCCATCCTCGTCACGTTGTCAGGATTGGCGATGCCTTCCACATAGAGAATGGCCACTTTGGACTGGGACAAGGACCCTACCGTTATTTCCTTTACAATCAGATTGGTTGTGCGCAGCTGCATACGAATCAAATGCAGATTAACTGCCAATGATTCCACGAAGCCAACTTTGGGACCTATTACACTGAACTCATTCTCGGTATCATTATTACTTCGGATTCCTTCCTTGCCTGCCATAGGAACGAGAATGGTCTCCTGTTCATGAATATGGCCTCGAATCAGCAGATTGCCCTGAAGAAGAGCTTGCAACACTTCATCACTCTGATCCGAAACTTTCAGTTCCTCCAGAGGGGTATGAGTTATCAGATCGTGCAAACTCACTACTGTGTCAATAGCAGTGTGCTCTTGCAACGCATGGATTACAATTTCCAGCAAATGACTGTCTACCAGCGTTTTATAATAGCAAAATTCGAGTGGCAAATTGCCAATGGTTATATCACGGGTCATGAAATCATCGGAACGACCACAGGCTGCAAGCACATCCGTAACGGACTCCAATCTTTGCTCTTGAGTATGGGCAGATAAGTTCATTCTTCATCTCCTTTGTCCGCGCTATTTGTGGTGTCCTTCGTGGGGGAGAACTGACCCTGATTGATTCGGAACAAGGAGAATAGAAAAAGAAGCGGAAGATACATATAGATCAACACTTCTCCAATTCGCATATACACCTCTGTCATCATCTCAATCTGGTTGGTATCTCTAATGATCAAGATTAAAATCACGAAGATTACCACAGCGAACCTCAGACCCAGGGTGGGTCTGATCGACCTCTCTAATTTCAGACAATGACAGGCCGCCCAGAGTCCCAGCGTAATAATCGCTAACATTTTCAATAACCAGAAAGACAAGACCAGATACTCCATGCGTTGGATCAAGGGCATTTCGATAATACTGATCAGATTGAGTGTGGGCCACAGATGCTCTTTCATTTGTCCGTGACTGAAGAACATAAAGGCAAATGTGAAAAAAACCAGGTACACCACTGTGGCGGTAATGACTGCAGCATAAGCCCATTTAATCGAACGTTCGGGTGTTCGGATAAAGGGATAAACGACCAGCAGAATACCGCAGCCGATAAATTCGTGGAGCATATCCCGTGTTGAAAGCCAGATGGAGGAGGCATCATGATCCAAAATCGGCAGCAAATTGCGAGGATGTAAATAGGATGACACTAGAAAAATTTGTGGAAAAACAAGCACGAGAATGAACAGGGTTCCCCAAAGACACATACCTGTTACCGACTGTATCCCGCCAGCCACGCAATAGTAGGCTATTACCAATATTGCCAGACTGATTAACCAGGTATTTTGGGTAGGCAGAACCCATAATTGAACAATATGAACATAGGAAAGGAAGGCCACAGAAGAACCCAGCACAAAGTACAACATAAAAATCCAGTTGATGATGGAGCCTGCGTACCTGCCCCAATAGCGTTGATTGATGTGTACAAGCGTAGCTTGGGTCGGGGATTGGCGCCCCAGCAAAACATACATCATTTTAATAACTCCGGCTACAATAAAAGAGGCAATCACGATGCTGATCCAACCATCGTTCTCTGCCCCGTGAAGCATCTTATATTGAAAATTCATCAAACCAACACTGACCAAACTGACATATAACACAAAAAATATATGAATGGGCGACATATTGTAGCGGTTCCCAGACGCGTCCACAGAAATCTCACCTTTCTAAAATCAGTTATCAACGATTCCACAGTGTCCGTAAAGTAGATTTAAAATATCATAGTTAGGTTAGTCACTTTAGTTCAGTATGTAAATAAATCTGCATTTTATGCACCACAATACAAAAACCCGCCTGTCCCATGCATAGGAACAAGCGGGTATTGATTTATGCCAAATTATAACTCTTCACCATTGGATTCGATAACTTTTTTGTACCAGTGGAAACTCTTCTTCGGTGTTCTGCTCAAGTCTCCGTTACCGTCGTTGTCTTTATTGACATGAATGAAGCCATAACGCTTCTTCATCTCTCCAGTGGAAGCACTAACCAGGTCGATACATCCCCACATCGTGTAGGCAATGAGATCTACGCCGTCAGCTACCGCTTCTTTCATCTGTTCAATGTGACCTTTCAGATAATCAATGCGATAGTCATCCTGAATGGAGCCATCTTCCTCTACCACATCGATAGCACCCAGACCATTCTCAACCACCATCAGTGGAATCTGATAACGATCATACAGATGATTCAGCGTGTAACGCAGTCCTTTTGGATCAATCTGCCAACCCCAGTCGGAAGCTTCGAGATATGGATTTTTGATACCGCCCAGCAGATTACCTTCTGCTCTCTCGAGGGACTCATCCGCACTTTCAACCAAAGACATATAATAACTGAAGGAATAGAAGTCTACGCAGCCTTCACGCAAAGTCTGCTCGTCTCCCGGTTGCATCTCGATCTGGATACCTTCTTCGGCGAAGAAACGTTTGGCGAATCCAGGATACGCTCCACGAACCTGTACATCACCGCAGATCATATTGGAAATTTGGTCTTTCTTCTGTGCAAGCAACATGTCGTCCGGGTTACATGTGTTTGGATAGGTGGTCATGAAAGCGACCATACAGCCGATCTGGAAATCAGGGTTAATCTCATGTCCCAGCTTCACCGCTTTGGCACTCGCAACGAATTGGTGATGTAATGCCTGGAAACGAGTCTGAGGATCATCCACTCCGTCGACCAATGTCTCTTTACCTTCAAACAGAATACCTGCAGCCATATATGCACCCATCGGCATCGTCAGACAGTTGATTTCGTTAAACGTCAGCCAGTATTTGACCTGATCCTTGTAACGGTTGAACAGGGTTGTACAATAACGGATATAACAATCGATAACTTCACGGGAAGCCCAGCCATTATACTTCTGTGTCAGACCAAATGGCGTTTCATAATGGGAGATCGTTACGAGCGGCTCAATATTGTATTTTTTCAACTCGGCAAAAACATTATCGTAGAACTTCAATCCCTCTTCGTTTGGCTCCAGATCATAACCGTTCGGATAGATCCGGGACCAGTTGATGGACATGCGGAACATTTTGAAGCCCATCTCTGCCATCATGGCAATATCTTCTTTGTAATGTCCGTAAAAATCAACCGCTTCATGGCTCGGATAATACGTGCCCTCTTCCAGTACAGGCGTAATCCGGCGTGGAATCGTGTGTGTTCCTCCTGTCATCATGTCAGACGTGCTTGGCCCCTTGCCACCTTGATTCCATCCACCCTCGAATTGATTGGCAGCCGTAGCGCCACCCCAGTAAAATCCTTCTTTCATTGTCATGACCAGTTCCTCCTTCATATTTAACTCATTTCGATATAAAGTGCTTGATATTATGCGAGTAGCCGTTCCGGTCACGAATCGTTCTTCTGATCGCTGTTATCCTCGGATTTCTTTTATTCCCATTTCTAAATGGAAAAATCCGATGATAAATGCGAACACTTCGTTTCTTCAGAATCGATATCGTCCCCTTCACTACTTCGCAATAAATGAAGAACAAAATTATAAGACTGAGTCAAAATGTCTTGGTAAGACTTTTACATTAGTGTACCACCCATACCCTGACACCTATTGTCATGGTATAATCAGAGCATGGAAAATAACCGACTATTTCGAATGTTGCTTTTGTTATTGGAGAAAAAGAAAGCCACCGCACCCGAACTCGCCCGTATGTTCGAGATTTCTGTACGTACGGTGTACCGCGATATCGACCGGTTGAGCGCTGCGGGCATTCCCGTCTATACAACGACCGGCAAACATGGCGGTATCCATCTGATGGACAACTATGTCATGGACAAGTCCCTGTTGTCGGAAGAAGACCAGAACGAAATTTTGATGGGGCTATACAGCATCAGTGCAATCCCACACCTTAATAGTGCTCATATGCTGCAACGGTTAACCGCCCTGTTTGATCACAAGCTGGACTGGATCGAATTCAATTTCTCACCATGGGGCAGCATTCCCCTGCAAGAGAGAGAACTGTTCAATCAGGTGAAACAAGCCATATTAACGAATCAACTGATTACGTTTCATTATGTTAATTCGGATGGTGAGAAAAGCATGCCAACTGTGGAGCCACAGAAGCTTATATTCAAAAACAGTACATGGTACTTCAAAGGGTACATTCATAATGATCCTGATCGGAAAGAATTCGAGACATTCAAAATGAAACGGATCACTCAATTGACCTTTCTAACGAGAAAACATGATCAACCTGTTCATGCGGGGTCAACCTACCCTGAATCAGAAGCAGCTCCTGTCCTGACTCCTCTGACACTCTCGTTCTCCAGCAACATTGCATACCGAGTACATGATTTTTTCGAACCTTCCCTCATTAAAAAAGAGCCTGATGGCAGGCTCCGTGTGTCTCTCGAACTGAATGTAGGGGAATGGCTCTACTCCTTCCTGCTGTCATTTGGTTCCGAGCTGACCGTAATCGAGCCTGTTCATGTTGGACAGGAATTGCTCAGACGTCATATCAAAGCTGTTGAACATTTGCAGAACGTCATGAACAAACTTCCCAACCATGAATGATATAATATAGGCCTATATAACTTTTGATCACAGCTGACTCTACGTCATCCATCTGACCGAAGGAGGTTTATCCATGCAAGACATTAGACGCAACAATGTGGAACGTTTCAAAGGTTTTGGTACGTTATACGATCAGAACCGACCAGCTGCTCCCACTGAAGTGGTGGATATTCTAACGACATATCTTGGCAGCACACCGCGTATGGTCGCAGATGTTGGCTGCGGCACCGGCTTATCCTCTTGGATCTGGCTTAATGAAGCTGAGCGTATCATCGGCTTTGAACCCAGCGATGACATGAGGTCTGTAGCAGAATCCAAGTGGGAATCTGCCGGGAAGCCGGATAACCTCCGTTTTGTGTCCGGCTTGTCTCATGACCTCGGACTACCAGATGGCAGTGTCGATGTGCTAACCTGCTCCCAATCATTTCACTGGATGGAGCCGCAACCCACACTACGTGAGTTTGCACGTGTACTTCGTACAGGGGGCGTATTTGCAGCCTACGATTGCGACTGGCCGCCAATGTTAGACTGGCAGTTAGAACAAGCCTATCTGCAGCTGAATAAGGAAGCAGATCAACGAGCAGCCAGTCTGGCTCCCCAGGATAGTCAGGCACACAAATGGAGCAAGGATGGGCATTTGCAGCAGATTCAGCAGTCTGGGTTGTTCCGATATGTCCGGGAAATCGTGTTTCATCACCACGAGACATTCACAGCCGATCGATATGTCAATCTCGCCCTGAGCCAAGGCGGCCTGCAAACGGCGTTGAAGTTCGGAGCGGATGATCTATTAACAGCTGCTGACGAGTTCAGAGCGCTGGCTAATCGTGTATTTGACGGAGAATCCAGAAAAGTACTCTTTTCTTATCGCATGCGCCTTGGTATTGTCTGAAAACCGTCCGTTGCTTGCATCTCTCGTACATACCAAATGAAAAAGGGGGTCCTGCACGTCATAAACATGATCTCTAGGACCCCCTTTTGTCTACATCCTCAGGAAGAGAATAAGTCACTTAATTGTCGCTCCTGTACACTCAATGCCAACACCAATTTTGTTGGATCTTGTCTTGAATAGATGACGTTAATGATATGACCTTGCTGCACCTGCGGCAGCGCAGATGACAAAATTTCTTTTTGCGTTGTCACATTAAAGGTTTTACCGTTCGTTTTCGTTATGCTGAGTTTGAGCTGAAGCTTGATCTTATTACTGCCTCCACTCCCAAGTGGAGTGACATCAAGGATCTTGGCCATCGCTTTTTCCCCTGTTCTTGCAATATCCATCATTTCAGGTGATACCCCTTGCTGTACCATTTTTTCATCCAACAATTGCTGCATATCCTCCTGTGATAATTGCCCCTTCATATCAAGCCCTACCTTGCGCTCATCCTTTACGGAAACAACTAACGGAATGAAACTGCCCGGCTGAAACTGTGCCATGGAGGTCAGTGGAATGACGGCTTTCATCTCCGTATCGTATTTCTCGCGCCCCTTACGCGACACCGTCAGACCCAATCGAACCTCAGGCTGTTCATTAATATACGTCCCCGTCTGTTGTATAGTCTTAATGACCCCCACTGCTGGTAAACCTGTCTTCACTCGACCTACGCCAAAAATATTGCTCAAAATCGCAGGAACAAAGATCAGTGCAAACCCGGCAAAGATCGCCGGAGTATACCACCATGCCTGCATAATCATAAACGGATCATTCCACAGCTGTTGTGCCAGAAATGGGGAGAACCCCACTCCGAACACCGTTAATACACCAATGAATCTCAGGAAACCTACCATATGATCCACCCTCTCATAATATTTCTCTTAATATCTCTATCAACACCTGGAATAGTATATCTATCATTCGTTGTTATACGCATTATTCAAATAGAGTATCACTGTCCTATAACCAAATACCTTCTAGATGGACAGTAGCCCCATGTAGATCAGTTCGGACGGATTTGCTGGATTTTGACCTAACCCCACCCGATCGCCTACTCGTGGAATCTGCATTTTGGACACCAGTGTCTCCAATGTTCGCTGATACTGGTTGCCATTCGTTTCTGTCACATCCAACACAAGCACAACAATCGGATCAAAGTTGATCAGTTTGCCTGTATCGGTGATTGTCACCACCGTTGCTGTTGCCGTTAAAGGCAGAGAACCACTCGCCGCCAACTGTGCCTGCTTTGCCGAATCCAGACTTTGGTTGATCGCATCCCGATGTTCCTTTGATACAAAACCTTTCATCATCATGCCCGTGAGTCCTTTATTCATCATTTTATCCGCTTTAGCAATTGCATCTTCCTGTTTGTTCTTTTTACCGAACCATCCCATATCAAACACCTCATTTGTTTTATTTGTTTTTAGAAGTTGTTCAAAAAGTCCACTTTTGATTACGAATCATGCCTAGCGGCATCATCAGCATCGAATATGAAATTCAGCCGAAATGTCCGTTGCTCACGTAGGTCTCCTACGCTCCGCTACTCCATTTCTATCTTCATTCCATCTTCTCGGTACTGAAAACCAGACTTTTTGAACACGTATTTATAGTTAAATTATAAACACCGTGACTTGTCCTTGAATACCCTTCTGGCGGCATACAAAAAAAACGAAAAATCCGGCAATTGAATTACGGGATAATCGTTTCTTTGGTAAGGAATGATGCTAATTCCGCAAAAAAGATCTGCTAATCCGATCTTCATTTCACGATTGGCGGCCATATTTTGTGCCAAATACGTTGCATTGCACAAAATTACAGCCCAAATATTCATTTTCAAATGTGTACAAACTAGTGATCCTCTCCATATAAGTGACTCCAAAAGACTCATTAGCACTAATTGTGTATCCTTAACTTACTCATCATTCTAACTCATCGCGGTTAACACTACGGCAATCGTATTAAACACACCGTGAACAATCATGCCGGGCACGACCGATCCTGTTCGTTCATAGGTCCATGCAAGTACAACCCCACTAATAAAATTCACGGGCATGGCATTAATCGTGGGATAGTGTGCAAGTGTAAAGATCAGTGCACTAACAACAATCGCCCATTTCATTCTAATACGAGTCCGTAGCCAGCGATATATGAATCCGCGGTAAAAGATCTCCTCATAGAATGGTGACACAAATCCAGCCGAAACAATACCAATAACGATAGTAAAAAGAGTTACATCTCGCTGCAGACTCTCTGTTTTGCTGTTTTCTACCGTATTTCCAAGAAAACTCGTGAGATATATTGCTGTCATACTAAAAATGATGAGAAGCAGTAGCCAAAGTCCAATTCTCCACCAATCTCTCACAGGAAATTCCTTCACTCCTACATCTCTCCACGACAGCTTTTTGGGTCGTAAAGCAATCAAATACAGTCCCGTTAAAAGTGTAATTGCGATGGTAAGCCCTGTGAGTGTCCCTGAATAAAGCGTATTCTCAAACCACTTCTCATACATGGACTGTATCGCGTATTTGATAACGAACATTACAAATACGAATTCCAGAGTGAGTAATACAATTAACTCACGCCAAGTCCAATGATCCATCTTCTTCCACATTACCGATCTAGTCATCCTTAATCCCTCAATCCTCTGTTATTTATTATAATGATATTAGGTGACGTAACGTCACCTGCAAGCATTTTTATGGGAGGGAATAAATAACATGCCCAGATGGACAACAGGACAAGTATCCAAACAGAGGAATATCTCCGTTAGAACACTACGTTATTATGATCAGATCGGTCTACTAACACCGAGTCATAAGGAAGATAATGGGCGCCGTTATTATTCAGAGGAAGATTTATTCACGCTTGAAAAGATTACGTTGCTTAAATCACTATCACTATCGCTTGAAGATATTCAAAATGTAATGAACAAGCTATCTTTTCGTCATATTCTGATCGCACATCATAATCATCTTCAGGAGCAGTTAACTTCAATTCAGGGTAGTATTGTAAATACTACGTCTTTGATCAATATGATAGATCTAGAAGGCATACTTTCCTGGGATCGGGTTTCGCATCTGGTCCATAACGTACAGCCCATTTCTAAACAGTGGATCGATTATTTTGATACTGAAGAAGTTGCCTTTCTATAGAGATCATTACCGAATCTTAGTAATAACGATAAGACTACTCAACAATATGTCTCCTTGATACGCCGGATTGAGTGGTGCATACAGGAATCTGTTCCTCCACAATCCGATGAAGGCTATAACATTGCCTGTGAATTAATGAAGTTATCACACGATACTTTTAATGGAGATGAGAAATTGATGGAAAAGTTTTGGGAAGTGAGGAAACTCCCTGCTACGGAGTCAGGACTATACCCTGTATCAGACGAAGTCCTGAACTTTGTGGAGCTTAGTACTGCTTACGCTCATGAAACAGAGTCGAAATAATCCATCTTTTCCAAACAGATAATATTATATTTCCGCTCTATTTTTTGCGTAACAGATATACCAGCTTCCGATAATACATGGCTGCTTCCTTGTATTTCCGCTGATCCTCGGATACTACGGCCATCCCCTCATATAACGGTTCAAGCCGCATGACATGCTGCGCGGATTCAAAATAAGGCAGACACGCAAGTGCCCGCTCCATGAAAACTTCGCGATCTCCATGCGCAAGAGCCAGATGGCTTTGGTAGAAGGTTGCGCTCATCTGCTGGTCCTGTGTTGTGGCACATTTCAAGAGTTGATCTACACTCTGTGCGAGCACGCCCCAGTTCTTCCGTGCCAGAGCCACTTCGCATCGATACACACTGACGAGCGGCTGCATTGCGAGCTGTGTTTCTTCCGTTTCCTGCTGCAATAGCGATTCAAATCGTTCAATCTCCGCCTGTGCCTGATCCAGTTCACCTGTCATCGTCAGCATGACAATGCGATTGTTGGCAATTGCCGTCACCAGATCTCCCTGGTTGCTGGCATACACGAGGTTTGCCTCCGCCATCGTTAATGCCGAGAGTGCCTCCTGAACCAGCCCCATCGTGAAACAATAGCCACTATATGCCACATATAACCCGGACAACCGATGGAACATCCGTTGATCATAGACATGACGCATCGTAAGCTCGAATACCTGTTTTGCCTCTTCATACTGTTTGACCTGAATATAGGCTTCCATCTTGATATTTTGCACAGACAACCAGAATTCACTGCCAGGAAGCGCCAGGTCACTGAGCCTGCTTGCATGAGTTAATACATCCACAAAGGCCATTTTGGAACGATAATACTGTATTTTATAGAATAAAAGTGCTTTGACTAACGGACGCGGCAGATCAATATCATCTGGACGACCGTACTTCTCCAGGTAAAAATTAAGGTAGGACGTATGTATATACTCATGAGCCGTTGCATCGTTTAATTGCTGATAATAGACTGCCTTCATCAAAGCTGTTGTCAACTCTACGGTCAACGTGTCATCCCGATCTGCCAGTGCATGCACCGTATCTTCGGATATCGCCGACGCTGGAACAGACATTTGTTCGAAAACAACCTCTGCTCGTTCGAGTGTTTCCTCGTCCTGAGCCGCAGCTTTTAGAATATAGGAAGGGGATACCCCAAGACGCCCGGCGATGGCTTCTGCCAAGTCCTCAGGTAGCGGATAACGATCAGCCAGAATATTGGCAAAGTGGGCCTGCGTGACCAGACCTTCCACAAGGTCTTTACGGGAGATTTGTTTTCTTTTGCTTAGCAGTTCAATGCGTTCCTTCAGCATGGTATCCCTGTCCTTTCTGTCCTAACAAGCGAGTACATTCTATTCACATCATCGCAAAATTAGTGATATAACGCCACCCTTCCGGCGAAATCAACGAAACGGTTTCCGTTTCCGAGGTAATTGTTTTACAATAAGAAAGTATGTGTAAGAGCATTTTATCGAAATGCTGAAACATGAGCTGAATATGAAAGGATGCAAATAAATGATTATTAAACCAAGAACACGTGGTTTTATTTGTACCACTTCCCATCCTGTAGGTTGCGCTGCGCAAGTGCAGGAACAGATTGATTATGTGAAATCCCAGCCTGAGCTGAAAGGACCGCGTAATGTGCTCGTGATCGGTGCTTCCACCGGATACGGTCTGGCGTCACGCGTTGTTTCTGCTTTTGGAGCTGGAGCGAATACAGTCGGCATTTATCGTCCAAGCAGTTCCACAGAGAAACGTACGGCTTCTGCAGGCTGGTACAACTCCGCTGCATTCGAAAAAGCCGCTGAGGAAGCAGGCCTGAAATCGTACAGCATTACAGGTGATGCATTCGCAAACGAAACACGAGACAAAGCCGTTGAACTGATTCGCAGTGAACTCGGTCAAGTCGATCTTGTTGTATACAGCGTAGCCTCGGCACGACGTACCGATCCGAACACGGGTGAAGTATTCAACTCTGTGCTGAAGCCAATCGGACAATCCTACACGAACAAAACGGTAAACTTCCACACAGGCGAAATCAGCTCTGTTACCCTTGAGCCGGCAACCGAAGAGGAAATTCGTCAGACGGTAACCGTAATGGGTGGAGACGATTGGGAACTATGGATGGATGCCCTGCAACAAGGCGGCGTGCTTACTGATGATGCAACAACGATCGCATTCTCCTACATCGGTCCTGAACTTACCCATGCCATCTATCGTGATGGTTCCATCGGTCAGGCCAAGAATCATCTGGAAGCGACTGCACACAAGCTGAATGATCGTCTGAGTGCAACAGGTGGACGTGCATACGTAACTGTAGCTAAAGCGCTGGTGACTCAATCCAGCTCCGCGATTCCAGTCGTACCGCTGTACATCTCAGCATTGTACAAAGTCATGAAAGAAAAAGGCTTGCACGAAGGCTGCATTGAGCAATTGCAACGTCTGTTCGCTGATCGCTTGTATACGGGAGGAGAAGTTCCAACCGACGCTCAAGGTCGTATTCGCATTGACGATTGGGAGATGAGAGCTGACGTTCAGGAAGAAGTGGCGAAGCTCTGGAATGAGTTGACCACAGAGAACATCTACGATCTGTCCGATCTGGAAGGTTACCGTCGCGAATTCTTCCAGCTGTTTGGTTTTGAAACCGATGGTGTGGATTATGAAGCAGATGTTGATCCCAACGTTGAAATGCCTCATCTGGTGAACTAAAGAAGTTTGGGCGTGGACGTGAGCTTAGATTTTCGTTAGAGCTAACTTGTGGATATCATGTTAAAGATCTGATTTTAAAATCGATGAAGGGGAGCCATCTGGCTCCTCTTTTTTTTGCCCTTTTAAAATCACTCAACAATTCCAATTTCCGTGTCCATACATTCTTTCATGTATTCCCTAATCAAATCGATTTAAGCAGCTTTTTCAACTCTTTTGGTACCGTCTTCTCGATAGTAATGGAACGTGCTCCATGCATGGACGCAAAGAATTGAAGTCCCTCCCGAAAATCCGTAATCCATTCCTCCACAGGTGGAGCAGTCTCTTCCATCGATAACAAACGAACGGTAAGTACTCCAGTTTTGCGATCAAGTCGTGGGTCCATACGTCCAATCAACCGATCACCGTGAAGAATAGGCATGGCATAATAACCGTAGGTTCTTTTCACCTCTGGCGTATAGATCTCCCATTTATAGTGAAAATCAAATAAATCAACAATACGTTCTCTTCTCCATAACAGGTTGTCCAGCGGTGGCAGGAAACGGACCGGGCCAGACGGATCATAGTGTGGCTCTTCCTTTTCCATATGCAGCAGCAAATCCTCATCTTCAGCACGAATATAATAAGGCGTCGCCACGTCCTCCACCTTAAGCGGGATCATTCGCCCATCTGACACACGGGCAGCAATATCGGCGCGTCGTTCAGCCGCTGTAGATTTCAGCCAACCCAGACGGGGATCACGGGCATCTACGACACGATACGCATGAATGTATTTATCCAGCAGAGCCTGTCTCTGGGCCAACACATCGATGTCTTCTTTTATCGTAAGTCCCTGTTGTTGCAATCCGGATTCGGTAATATGAAAATAACGTTCATTCCCCTGCCTCGCCACCACACGAATCACAGCGGAGTCTAACAGTAAATTCAGAGCAAGTGTGGTATCCTTCGTCTTAGGCACATCTGCACTGTCCCAATAACCACTTACCCGTTCAACAGCACGGAAGGCTCTGGAAGGTAAAGGTCCTTCTTCCTTCAAACGCTGTAACACATGCTGCACTGTTTTCTCCAGACCTTGCAAGGACGGAGCCAGACGCTCCCTTAATCGAGCACGCACAGGTTCAAAGAGAGCATAATCCTCGATTGGAATGACACAAGCAGCATTTGCAAAATATTCAAACACCTTGTGATCACTCAGCAGCGCATTTAAACTGTTAGAAGTATAACCAGGGTCGCGAACACCCAGCACCAAATGCTGGTTCCCGGTTACAGCAGCCACAGGATCGATCTGCACACAGCCAAGGGAGCGGATCAGACTCATCACTTGGTCGGGTCCCGAAGGTAAGGAAACTGCGGGCCAACGTCCAAGTAAAGCTTGCGTTTGCAGCAAAAAACGCCGAACGATTTTTTTATTCATGTGCAGCGCTGTTGTCATATGTATAGGTTCTTCCCTTCATTTAGTGTACAAAATTCTATCATTTTACTTATCCAGCAATCCGTTCCTTATGGACAAAATAAAAAGAAGCACCACCATCCTGGATGATCTGCTTCTTGTGTTTGACCTTTTGCAACTTTTCCTGCTTCGTAGGCATGAGTCGTACATGCTGGGATAACGCACCATAATCTCCGTTAACTCTTCGGCTCTGTTCCGAGCACCATTGACCTGACCGCTCTGCTTTGCGTAATGCTTTTTGTGTTTGTGTACGTGCCATAATGGATCACACACTCCTTTGGTTGATATACACTCAATATATCATGTGCAGCTACACAAGTGAAGGTGAAGCTTTTTTGTTGAAGCGGATAAGTAAATATATCTTCCAAATTATAATTATTTAAGCTATGGCAGAGGGAAACTGCAACGTAAATTGCCCATTTTCCTCAAGAAGAGTGAATACAACCTGCTGCAATATATAAATTAATATAAAAGTTCTTGAAAT
>NZ_JCAXEL010000059.1:0-298 GCF_059759055.1 Paenibacillus sp. GQ49 | reverse complement strand
ACTGCTTAGACGGACATCCATCAGTCCGCGTCACTACCCTACTGCGTCCCCCCATTGCTCATAACGGCTTACGGTGGTACAGGAATTTCGACCTGTTGTCCTTCGACTACGCCTTTCGGCCTCGCCTTAGGTCCCGACTTACCCTGAGCGGACGAGCCTTCCTCAGGAACCCTTAGGCTTTCGGCGGATCAGATTCTCACTGATCTTTTCGTTACTCATACCGGCATTCTCACTTGTATAATGTCCAGCGCTCCTTACGGTACACCTTCAACCCTTATACAACGCTCCCCTACCCCTG
>NZ_JCAXEL010000058.1:0-341 GCF_059759055.1 Paenibacillus sp. GQ49 | reverse complement strand
ACCAGTTTAGTACATGGCGTATCCGTCTGGAACTGGCGCTGAAGTCGATTCGGATTCACCACAGAAGCTTGTTTTCCAAAGAATCGACGCTTCTTTCGAATGACAGAAGAGATTCCTAATTGTTTCATTAATCGATACACCTTTTTGTGGTTGACTCTAAGGCCTTCTTTTCGTAAAGCTACCGTCATTCGAAGATAACCATAATAGGGATGTGCGCGATGGATCGCAAGCATATGCGACTCCAATTCATGTTGTTTGTGTCTACGTTCTTTTGCCGCTGGTATGCTTTTTCTCCACTTGTAATAGCCCGAGCGAGACACCGCAGCTAACTTTAAGAGCCA
>NZ_JCAXEL010000057.1:0-384 GCF_059759055.1 Paenibacillus sp. GQ49 | reverse complement strand
TGGGCACTCTAGATAGACTGCCGGTGACAAACCGGAGGAAGGTGGGGATGACGTCAAATCATCATGCCCCTTATGACCTGGGCTACACACGTACTACAATGGCCGGTACAACGGGCTGCGAAATCGCGAGATGGAGCCAATCCCAACAAAGCCGGTCTCAGTTCGGATTGCAGGCTGCAACTCGCCTGCATGAAGTCGGAATTGCTAGTAATCGCGGATCAGCATGCCGCGGTGAATACGTTCCCGGGTCTTGTACACACCGCCCGTCACACCACGAGAGTTTATAACACCCGAAGTCGGTGGGGTAACCGCAAGGAGCCAGCCGCCGAAGGTGGGATAGATGATTGGGGTGAAGTCGTAACAAGGTAGCCGTATCGGAAGGTG
>NZ_JCAXEL010000056.1:0-385 GCF_059759055.1 Paenibacillus sp. GQ49 | reverse complement strand
GACGGATTGTCAAACCAAGTGCGACAGTTCCTCTGTGAAAGATTCGTGAGCAGTTCTCCACCCCAAGCATTTTCGGGGCCTGTTATTGATTAAATCCAGGGAGTGGGCGAGATGTTCATCCTCCACTTGTGCAAAATCAGTGCCCTTGGGGGTAAACTCTCGAAGTAATCCATTCCCATTTTCGTTGGAACCGCGTTGCCAGGATGAATACGGGTCAGCAAAATAAACATGGAGACCGTGGGTCGTCTCTAGATTGGCATAGCATGCAAACTCCTTTCCTCGATCAGCCGTGGCTGTGAGGAAGGTCCCTGTAGGGTACTGTGAGATCGCTACACCGAGCGCAATCTCCATCGACAAAGCGGTACGGTCGGGCATGAGAACAGCG
>NZ_JCAXEL010000055.1:0-428 GCF_059759055.1 Paenibacillus sp. GQ49 | reverse complement strand
CCGCCGTTTAGTTTATGGATTAAACAAACATAAAAATGTCGCAGTTACCGCCGTAGCCAGGGAACTGACCGGGTTCATTTGGGCGGTCGCCCGAACGTTGGAGCTACCGAACGCTCAGTGATCTGTTTTTCATCTTGAAGAGACGGATGGTTTAAAAGGAAAAAGGGAAAACCCGGAGCCTTAGGCCCGGGAGTTCATGGAAGGTTCAGGAGAGAATGTACGAGGTTCGTTTGCACTAGGCTTTTATTGGGCTGAACGTGCGTGGCTAGCTTGTAACAGCTCTCCTTGACGAAGGCATACCATGTGGTAACCAACCCACGGATAGCAGCGTGCCAACCGTCGCTCGCATATGGACTCCCGCGCTTAGGGCTTCGGAGAAAAGCAGCATGTGGTGCTGGGTTTGACAAAAACGTTCATAGCAACGAACC
>NZ_JCAXEL010000054.1:0-533 GCF_059759055.1 Paenibacillus sp. GQ49 | reverse complement strand
GGACGTTGTACGATGAATTGCATTTGCCCTGCAAATGCATATTATTCCCTGATAGCTCAGTTGGTAGAGCACTCGACTGTTAATCGAGTTGTCACAGGTTCGAGCCCTGTTCGGGGAGCCATTTGCTCTCATAGCTCAGTAGGTAGAGTGCATCCATGGTAAGGATGAGGTCACCGGTTCGATCCCGGTTGAGAGCTTTGGAAATGGGGCCCGTTGGTCAAGGGGTTAAGACACCTCCCTTTCACGGAGGTAACAGGGGTTCGAATCCCCTACGGGTCATATAGTTGGAGGCTTAGCTCAGCTGGGAGAGCATCTGCCTTACAAGCAGAGGGTCGGGGGTTCGATCCCCTCAGCCTCCACCATATTTTTATTGGGGATTAGCCAAGCGGTAAGGCAACGGACTTTGACTCCGTCATGCATAGGTTCAAATCCTATATCCCCAGCCATTTTAGTATGAGTCATTAGCTCAGTTGGTAGAGCACCTGACTTTTAATCAGGGTGTCGAAGGTTCGAGCCCTTCATGACTCACCATC
>NZ_JCAXEL010000053.1:0-545 GCF_059759055.1 Paenibacillus sp. GQ49 | reverse complement strand
TTTTAATTAAATATACACCGTGCCGGTGTAGCTCAACTGGTAGAGCAACTGACTTGTAATCAGTAGGTTGGGGGTTCAAGTCCTCTCGCCGGCACCATTTTTAGTATTTACATCTGAATTTGTGATAGAATGTATATTATAGATGCAGTTGCTAATACTAAGATACTCTTAGTGGATGAATGGCTTACTCTATGGCGATCGTGGCGAAGTGGTTAACGCACCGGTTTGTGGATCCGGCATTCGGGGGTTCAATTCCCCTCGATCGCCCCATGATTTTTTAATGGGGATTAGCCAAGCGGTAAGGCAACGGACTTTGACTCCGTCATGCATAGGTTCAAATCCTATATCCCCAGCCATTTCATTACGAGTCATTAGCTCAGTTGGTAGAGCACCTGACTTTTAATCAGGGTGTCGAAGGTTCGAGCCCTTCATGACTCACCATTATATTTTGCGGTCGTGGCGGAATTGGCAGACGCGCACGGTTCAGGTCCGTGTGGGCTAACCCCCCGTGGAGGTTCGAGTCCTCTCGACCGCACCATATGTTT
>NZ_JCAXEL010000052.1:0-630 GCF_059759055.1 Paenibacillus sp. GQ49 | reverse complement strand
GATCCGTTGTTCTTCCAGATTTCTCCTCGGGAAGCTGAGATGATGGATCCGCAGGAACGATTATTCATGCAGTGTGTGTACGAGACGATTGAGGATGCGGGGTATACACGGGAGCGTTTGGCTACCGACATCGTGGGTGTGTACGTGGGTGTGATGTACGAGGAATACCAACTGTACGGGGCCGAGTCCTCAATTGCGCTCTCCGGTAATCCGGCGTCCATCGCCAACCGGGTGTCGTATTTCTGTAATTTCCGCGGACCGAGTCTGGCGGTGGATACGATGTGTTCATCTTCGCTGACTTCCATTCATCTGGCGTGCCAGAGTTTAAGACAGAATGAGTGTCAGGTTGCGGTCGCAGGCGGGGTGAATGTGTCGGTCCACCCGAACAAATATATCATGTTGTCTCAAGGACGATTCCTGTCCAGCAAAGGTCGCTGTGAGAGCTTTGGTGAAGGGGGCGACGGGTATGTGCCGGGGGAAGGCGTGGGCGCGGTCCTGTTAAAACCGCTTGCACGAGCCGTTGCAGACGGGGACCGGATTTACGGCGTGATCAAAGGGTCGGCCTTGAATCACGGTGGAAAAACAAACGGATATACCGTGCCGAATCCCAACGCCCAGGCGGACGTCATC
>NZ_JCAXEL010000051.1:0-697 GCF_059759055.1 Paenibacillus sp. GQ49 | reverse complement strand
GACGGATTGTAATATGAAGTGCGACACCTACTGGAAATAAATAAAAAAAGGGCCCATGGCCGGATTCGTGTAGAATGAAGTCACCACAACAACCATTCACACAAGGAGAATCCACCATGAGCTACACACATCTTAGCATAATCGAACGTAGCAAGCTAGAAATCCTCCACAGTCAAGGCAAAAGCTCGAGAGCCATTGCACAAGAACTGGGTAGGCATCCATCGACGATTTACCGTGAGTTAGATCGTGTTGCTGCATCACATCCCTATCAGGCAAAACATGCCCAGAACGCTTATGAGGAGCGCCGTAAGGCTTCTGTCTCTCGAGGTAAATGGTCAGATGCCTTGGCTGCTTCACTGGAGAAAAAACTGGAGGCAACTTGGTCTCCAGAACAAATCACAGAACGTTTCCGCTTCCAAGGCCTGCCGTCGGTCTCCTTTAAAACCATCTATCGCTGGCTCTACGCCGGGCGTCTGGTTCGAGGCACGTTACAGGTCCTTCGGCACAAAGGGAAGCGTCAGAAACCCACAGAAACTCGCGGTAAATTCGCTATCGGCAAATCGATTTCGGATCGCCCCAAAGAGGTTCGTTCCCGTGAAACGTTTGGGCACTGGGAACTGGATACCGTCGTATCAGGTCGTGGGAAAAGTAAAGGCTGCGTAGCGACGTTGATTGAACGCAAAACACGCCTGTATAC
>NZ_JCAXEL010000050.1:0-729 GCF_059759055.1 Paenibacillus sp. GQ49 | reverse complement strand
TGGCTGCTTCTAAGCCAACATCCTGGTTGTCTGTGCAACTCCACATCCTTTCCCACTTAACACACACTTGGGGACCTTAGCTGATGGTCTGGGCTGTTTCCCTTTTGACAATGGATCTTAGCACTCACTGTCTGACTCCCGGAAGTAAGTCTATGGCATTCGGAGTTTGACTGAGCTTGGTAACCCTTGCGGGCCCCGCACCCAATCAGTGCTCTACCTCCACGACTCTGTTTTCCGAGGCTAGCCCTAAAGCTATTTCGGGGAGAACCAGCTATCTCCGAGTTCGATTGGAATTTCTCCGCTACCCCCACCTCATCCCCGCATTTTTCAACATGCGTGGGTTCGGGCCTCCAGTGCGTGTTACCGCACCTTCACCCTGGACAGGGGTAGATCACCCGGTTTCGGGTCTACGTCCACGTACTATGTCGCCCTATTCAGACTCGCTTTCGCTGCGGCTCCGGCTCTTCACCTTAACCTTGCACGGGAACGTAACTCGCCGGTTCATTCTACAAAAGGCACGCCATCACCCCTAAAACGGGCTCTGACTTTTTGTAAGCACACGGTTTCAGGTTCTATTTCACTCCCCTTCCGGGGTGCTTTTCACCTTTCCCTCACGGTACTGCTTCACTATCGGTCGCTAGGAAGTATTTAGCCTTGGCAGATGGTCCTGCCGGATTCATACGGGGTTTCACGTGCCCCGCACTACTCGGGATCCGTCTCGGAGGGAAC